>DAOTXR010000096.1:0-84484 GCA_034435375.1 Anaerolineae bacterium | reverse complement strand
CCGCGCCCGCCCCAACCACCTGATGCAGTTCGTCGATGAACAGAATAATCTCGCCTTCGGAGCGCTGAATTTCTTCGATGGTCGCCTTCAGACGTTCCTCGAATTCGCCCCGAAAGCGGCTGCCCGCCAGCATTCCGCTCAGGTCAAGGCTGACGACTTTCTTGCCGAGCAGAATTTCGGGCACATCGCCAGCGACGATTTTCTGAGCGAGTCCCTCGACAATCGCCGTCTTGCCGACCCCCGCTTCACCGATCAGCACCGGGTTGTTTTTGGTGCGGCGGCTGAGAATCTGTATCACGCGCAGGATCTCGTCATCGCGTCCGATCACGGGGTCGAGCTTGCCCTCGGCAGCCAGGCGGGTTAGCTCACGGCTGTACCGCTCTAGCGTCCGGTAGCGACTTTCGGCTTGCGGGTCAGTGACACGCTGACCACCGCGAATCTCGCGGATCGTCTCCAGCACTCGCTCGCGTGTCACTCCTGCCTCACGCAGGAAGCGCGCCGATGGCGTGCTGCGGTTGTTCAGGATCGCCAGGAAGATGTGCTCGGTGGAGATATACTCGTCGTTCAGGCGTGTGGCCTCTTCCTGCGCGCCCTCAATCACCCGGTTGACGCGCGGCGTGATGAATACCTGTCCGGCCCCGCCGCCATAGATTGCTGCCGAGCGGGGCGAATTGCGCAGGTCTTCATCTAGCCGACGCTTAAGCTGCTCGATGTCAACTCCGATCTTCTCCAGAATCTGGCCTACCGCGCCTCCCGGCTGCTCAAGTAAGGCAAGCATCAGGTGCTCGGTATCGATCTGCGTGTGTCCATAGCGCTGCAAAATCTCCAGAGCACGCGAGGTAGCGTCCTGCGCGCGCTCCGTGAAACGATCCATACGGTTCATCTTCCGATTCCCTCTCTCAACTCCTGAGTGCCCTGCCGGCAAAACCGAGTTTCTGATCTATCTCCGTCCACCTCAAGTATATAGGAGGTTTTGGCCGGCAAAAACTATCTACCAGTACAACTGTAGTCCGTGCTCATATTCTTGCATATAGTGTGGCTCGTTTCTATAAAATAACCGTAAGAACCTTCCCCAAAGTTTCTATAACGTCATGCTCCACTCTGGCCCATGAGTGTCCTGTATACCGCTACTGTCTGGGCAGCGATGTGTGCCTGAGTGAAGTGATTCAAGACCCGTTTGCGGCCCGCCACAGCGAGCGCTCGGCGCATGTCAAGATTCTGCATCAGCGCCCGCAAGTGGGCAGCCAGCGCTGCTGCGTCGTCCTCTGGAAAGAGCAGCCCCGCCTCCCCAATGACCTCTGGGATCGCGCCGCATTGCGATCCGACGACCGGCACGCCGCACGCCATAGCCTCGATCAGCACCCGCCCAAACTGTTCCTTCCAATTGGCGCGTGTCCGCGAGGGCAACACCAGCACATCAATTCCGCGATAAAAATCCGGCATAGCAGTTGACGGGATCGGGGCCTCGTAGCTCACACTGCCAGAGATGTTATACACTCCAGCCAGCTCCCTAAGTTCGGCTTGCTGCGGCCCATCACCTAGCAGCTTGAGCACCCAACGGCCTGGCAGCTGCGCCACTGCACGGATCAGCAGGTCGACACCCTTCTCCGGCACCAGCCGTCCAGCGTACCCAATGATGAACAGGTCTCGTTCAGGGGCCTGGGCGGGTGGGGCAAAGAGGTCAGGGTCAACGCCAAACTGTGGGATCACTTTCAGCGGCCCGTCATAACCCTTTCTGCGCCATACGTCGAATGCCTCACTATTGCCAACCACCCCGTAATCCACATGGCGAAGCACACAACGCTCCATCTGGGCAAAAGGCGGTGGATAACGCCGATAGATGTTCTGCCAGGAGAAAAACAGGCTTCGCGCCCCCACCCGCCGTCCGGCCTGCAAAGCCAAGAACGTCGCCAGGTTATATGGCTCCTCATCGATGTGAACGATGTGAGGCTTGATCTCTGCCATCCGTCGGCCCAGGCCAGGATAGGCATGAAGGTGGAAGCTCCCGTTCAGCCACATCGGCTCGACGATCAGATTGTACCCTTGTGTGTAAGCACGCTCCAGTCGGTATGGGCCGTTTGCTTCCTTCCAAAAGGGCGGCACAATGACGGTCAAGTCGATATCAGGGAAGGCAGCGATCTCCTCCAGTTTGCGTTGGTAAGCCCCTTTCAGGCATGCCTTAGAAATCATCGCTACCCGTATCGGCGCTGTTTGCTGGGACAAGAGAAGGCTCCTGAGATGTAGGATGTTCCCATTGTAGCGCCGATCCTGCCGACGGGCGTAAAGTCTGTGTTCAGCAGAGCTGCAAAAGTTGGCAGGGCGCTGCTGAAACCTTCTGGCCACACACCGCGTATCTAGTATTGACCATTGTGATTACGAGCTTGAATCGCTGGCAAGGAGCCGGTGAAATGGACGAGATGCGCAACGAGGAGTTGCCCCCCACAAAACGGCTTGCTGAGGAGCCTATCAGGGCACATGAACATCCCATGCGATACGACCCGACGAGTCGCCTTTTCTGGGCCGCCCTGCTGATCCTGGCTGGGACAATCTTTCTGGCCAGCAGCATCGGCATATTGCCCCGTTATGGCAGCGCTGACAGTTGGGACTGGATTATGCTAGGGGCTGGAGGGTTGCTCCTGATCAACACCCTGATCCGCACTGTATCGCCCAGTCTGAGGCGGCCTAGCATGTTTTGGACTGTGGTGGGGATCGTGCTGGTGATCCTGGGCGCGAGCGCTGTATTCTCCATTGACATCATGAGCCGGATGGAACTGAAACAGTGGTGGCCCGCCATCTTGATTCTGCTTGGGCTATCGGGGCTGATTAGCGCCATACGTGGCTGAACGGTGATTGACGTCGATTGAGCGGCTCTCACGAGCCGCTCAATGGTCATTTCTTGCAGGCGGTTCAGTTCCCTCCTGGAGATGCCGAGCAGCGCACGTAGGCATCATCGAGGTAGCTGACATTCTTAGCAAATGGCCACAGACGCAGATTCTCAAAGTAGATCGTCGTCCGGCTGCCCGTCGCTGCGAACGTATAGCTGATCTTCACATATTGGTCGTAAACGCCATCAGCATAGCCAAATCCCCGGCTGATCAGGAGGTCGTCATCGTTCTCGGCAAAGGCGAACGTTCCTCCCGACAAGTCAACACGGAGGAGCCAGGTCACGTTGTCACGGTCATCGCGCGTTGCCACGTCAGACGTGAGACCGGTGCCATTAGTGCTCAGCGACTGGACGTAGGCGCCTGCCTCGCACAAGGCCCCTGGCACCGTGTCAATCGTCTGAAAGACCCCTGCGCGGCACGCACTGTAACGGCAGGTCCATTGTTGCGCCGTCGCACCGCCATGCACCCGGCTGGTCACAGTAGTTGAGGCATACTCGGGCCGTCCCATCGTCAGACCCTCAGGGTTGCCAAATCCCAGGCGCAGTGCAGGGCACTTGGAGTCCGTGTATGGCTCGTCACAGTAATAGGGTTCCCACCCCTCAAAAACGTTCACGCCATCGAACAACACACGGCGTGTCTGGCCTTCAAACCCGGGATTGGTGAGCAAATTCGGCGCATTGGCCGGAATCGGTGTCAGAGGCACAATCGGTGTGGGTGTGAGAATCGCATTCGGATCACGAGTTGCCGTGGGAGTGGCAGGGGTAGGGGTCGCCGTCTTGACAGGCGTCGCAGTGAGGGTGGCGGTCGGGGGGACTGTGACCGTTGCAGTGGGTTGGCGGGTGGCAGTGGACGTTGCCGGCACAGCTGTCGGCGTGGCACCAGGCCGAAGGATAAGAACCTGTCCAGGGTAGATCAAATCCCAGTTGGCCAGATTGTTCAACAGCGCAATCTGCTGGACTGAGGTGCCAAAACGCAGCGCAATACGGTACAGCGTGTCGCCAGGTTGAACGGTGTAAGTCAGTGGACCCTGCGGTGAGGGAGTTGGAGTGACAGTCAGCGTGGCAGTTGCCGGGATCCGAGTTGGCGTCGCAGTCGCAGACGGTACAATGGGCGTTAGAGCTGTACCTGGGGGTGTAGTTGAAACCGGAGTTGCCGGTTGAGTCGTGAGCGTCGGCGTGACGGTCGGCGCAGTTGTCGGCTGGGCCGTCGTCTGCAGAGGCACAATCAACACCTGCCCGACAACAAGCATACTGGGATTCGTCAACCCGTTCAAGGCCACTAGCCGATCCACTGTGGTGTCAAACCGCCGGGCAATGCTGTAGAGAGTGTCTCCACGCACGACCGTGTAGGTTGTCGTGCCGGTCACGCTGTCAGCGCCAGTCCCCCCAGGGATAATCAGCACCTGGCCGACGTAAATACGAGAGGGGTTGGTAATGCCATTCACGGCAGCCAGCTGCTCAACGGTCACGTTATAACGCAGCGCAATGCGGTACAGCGTCTCGCCAGGCTGGACTATATGGGTGCGCTGTTGGGCCAACACCGTCGTCGCACTGGCCAACATGAACAGCATCACAATCACTGCAATCCATACACGCCGCATCCCGACCTTCCTTAAAAGTGCTCCATGAATGTCAGCTCGTAGGAAAAGCTGCCGACCCCTATAGGGGAACTACAGACATCCAGAGCCGTCTAACATCATACCCGCAGCCCGACAGCCAGGCAAACATTGACCCTCAGTCAAGTGTGCCCGCAACCTAGCCTTGCGTTCTGCCTGCCGGGCTTTACAATTATCCCCAGCGCTTGTAAGCCGACAGGGGGATAGTTCCACCATGAAACTGAGACAACCCGGTATCGCCATCACCGGCTTAGGGATGGTGGTGGTAGGCGGTTGGGTGGCGGCGACCAACCTCGGTGCGCCGTTGATCAGCTTCAGCCGCATCTGGCCTGCGGTACTGGCGATCTTGGGACTGGCCATGCTCACTCAAAACGCCGTCCGAGGCCGTCAAGGGAATGGCCTCTTGCTGCTGGGCACGATGGTGCTGATGTCCGGCATCTTCCTGTGCGCCTTCACCCTCGAGATCGGCGGTCTGGCCTGGCCAGATATGGCCGGTTATTGGCCTGTGTTCCCGCTAATCGTCGGTGTGTCCTTTCTCCTGGTCTATCTGACTGGGAATATGCAGGAGCAGCCTCTGTTGATCCCGATATACTTGTTTGGAGGGTTTGCGCTCTTCGCGCTCCCCATTACCCTGGGTATCATCCGAGGGGCATTTTTCACCCAGGTGGTGCGGCTTTCGCCACTGCTGCTCATCCTGATCGTGATGGCAGTCCTTCTGCAACTCCGGTCGCAATCGAAGCACGGCGACACCGAATAGGCTGGATCGAGCCAGAGAGGGAAGCCCATGTTGATTGGCATCGACGCCAGCCGCGCGACCGTAGCACAACGCACTGGCACGGAAGGGTATAGTTTGCATATTATCCGAGGGCTGATAGCATTGGGGAGTACACACCGGTTCCGTCTGTACTTTCGTGATCAGCCCCCTGACAGCTTGATCCCGCTCGCTGAGAATGTCGAGATACAGGTCATTACACGCCCTCGCCTATGGACTCATACCGGCCTAGGGCCTGCCGTACGTCGCAATCCGCCAGACGTGCTGTTTGTCCCGTCACATGTCATCCCCTGGCCGCATGTCAGCGGAGTCCCAGCAGTCGTCACGGTCCACGATCTTGGTTACTTGCACTACCCAGACAGGCACCCACCCCTCGAACGGCTCTACCTGGGCTGGTCGACACGCCATAGTGCACGGGTGGCCCGGCGGGTGATTGCTGTCTCCAGGGCTACGGCACACGACCTGGTTGCCCTCAATGGCGTGCCGCAGGACAGAATCCGGGTTGTTTATTCAGGGATCGATGAATCGTTATGTCCAGTGACAGATGCAGCAGCCATCGAAGCGCTGCGTGCACGGCTAGGTATACCAGGGCCTTACGTGCTTCACGTCGGTAGACTGCAGCTGCGCAAGAACCTGGTGCGCTTGGTTGAGGCATTCGATCAGATCAAGAACACGGCGGAAGGATTGTCATTGGTTCTGGCAGGCCGACCAGGATGGGGACACCAGCAACTGCTAAGGCGCATTGTACAACTCGACCTCTCCGATCGAGTTATCCTACCGGGCTACATCTCTGACGAGGACCTGCCGGCGTTATACAGTGGGGCACAGCTCTATGCCTTTCCGTCACTGTATGAAGGCTTCGGCTTTCCTGCCCTGGAGGCCATGGCATGTGGAGTCCCGGTTGTGTGCGCCAACACATCATCGTTGCCCGAGCTGGTTGGAAACGCTGCGCTGACCGTCGCCCCAACCGATACGGTGGCGCTGGCCGAGGCAATTCGCCGCTTGCTGACAGATAACGCCCTGCGCCAGCAGTTAATCACACGCGGGTTAGAGCGCGTCAGAAGCTTTACCTGGGAAGCAGCTGCCCGTGCTACTCTGGAGGTCTTGCAGGAAGCCGCGGGCATCGGATCATAACATACTCAGGAGACAAAGGAGCTTATCATGGCTGATCAAGGATTCCTGTACATTCCCTTTTGGCGAGCAGGCGGTTGGGAAGATATCACCTACCGTACCCAGATTTATCTGACTCCGCTAGCTCAGACACCGGTTCGCCTCGGTGTGTTCCTGTATGAGAACGGCGGCAGGCCATGGGCAGGAAAGAGCTTCAACATCGAGATCGATCAGGTTGTGGCACAAATTACCACCAACCGGGATGGCATGCTTGACCTGAGTCTGGACGGCGGTAAGACCGTGCGGATCGAGATCAATGTTATCGAGCATGAGTATGGCAACGGCGAGGTACACCTGCTTTCAGGCAATGAGCCGGTGGCCATCCTGGCCAGAGGTGATCTAGAGATGTTTGCAACGGAATCAGCTGGTTTTGAGTTGAGCACCTCTGAGATCACAATCACGGGAGCCAGGCCGGTGTTTCTGGAACCAGGGCGGTAGAGAAACAGCCACTGACCGTGGGATTGCCTGCCAGCTTGCACAAAACATGCTCGCGATGGGTGAGCTGGTTGGTGGCGCGCGCCACCAACCAGCCCGTGATTCTCTTCAAACTATCTGGCAGACCATTTGCAGCAAAGTGCTTGAAGCTGCTGCCCTGCCACAAATTGCCATGCACCCGAGCTACCACGGCGGTTTGCCGCGCGTGCCGAGTGACGTATAATAAACTCGTCCACGTCCGATACACCCGGACAAAACCTGTTGTGTGCCCCGAGCGTGGGATTGGGTGGAGCGTAGGCTATGTCTCAACCGATGGAAGCGCAGAGTTCCAGTCTGAAAGCAGAAGTCGATTATATTCGCCAACTTGCAGTTGACCTGCGAAATGTGCTCAAACAGCAGCGCGAGGCTCTACAGGAACAGGGATTCCGCCTGCCTCCTGGCACGACCACCACGCTTGGCGATGTCGCCAAGCGGCTGGAGATTGTCGGCAATCGGCTGGGTGTGTTGGAACATCAGCTAGACCAGTTCCGCGCCCTCGCTGGCATTGCTGCGCTGATTAACTCCTCGCTGGATCTGACCCAGGTGCTCAATGAGGTCATGGACACGATCATTCAGCTCACCGGTGCGGAGCGCGGCTATCTGATGCTGCGCAACGAGGAGACCGGTGAGTTGGAGTTCCGCATTGCACGCAACGTCGACCGCCAGACGCTCGACAGCTCGGAGTTCGAGATCAGCCGCAGCGTGGTACGGCGTGTGGCCGAAAGCGGCGAGCCGATCCTGACAACCAATGCGCAGGAGGACACACGCTTCCAGCACGCTGAAAGCATTGTCAGCTATAGCCTGCGCTCGATCCTGTGCGTGCCGCTGATGCTGAAGGGTGAGGTCACAGGCGCGATCTACACGGACAACAAGATCCACGCCGGGCTATTCACCGAGGATACGCGCGATTTGCTGCTGGCCTTCGCCAACCAGGCTGCTGTTGCCATCGAGAACGCACGCCTGTTTGCGCGTGTTACGGCCACGCTGGAAGCCATCAGCGAGATGAAGAACCTACAGGACAACATCTTCGCGTCTATCGCTTCGGGCGTGATCACGACCGATGAGATGAACCGCATCACGCTGATGAACCGCCGCGCTCAACAGATCCTGGATCGTGAGATGGGCGATCTCGGCAACGTCAGCCTGAACGATGTGCTGCCGCCACTTGACACGCGCTTCGACCGCATGGTCCAGCAAGTCAAGCAAACCGAGCAACCCATCACAGGGATTGAGTTCGAGACCGAAGTCGAGCACCGAGGCCGGATCAACCTCAGCATGAACTTCAGCCCGCTCAAAGACGCCCACGAGCGCACTCAGGGCGTGGCCATTGTGGTGGATGACCTGACGGAGGCCAAGCGCCGCGAAGCCCAGATCGCAGGGGTGCGCCGCTACTTGCCCACCGAAGTCGTGGACGGCATCCGCAGCGCCGAAGAGCTGAAGTTGGGCGGCACACGCCAGGTGATCTCGATCCTGTTCGCCGACATTCGGGGGTTCTCCACCTTCAGTGAGCAACTGGACCCGGAGAAGTTGGTCGAGATCATCAACACCTACATGACCATCGCATCTGATGCAATTCACCAGCAACAGGGCGTCATCGACAAGTTCATGGGCGACGCCGTCATGGCGCTCTACAACACGCCGCTGCGCCCGCAACAAGACCATGCGTTGCGTGCGGTGCGCACCGCTGCACTGATGGTGGCCGATATTCGCGCCTACCACGAGACAGTAGCGCCAGAAGAACGGCTCAAGTTCGGCATCGGCATCCATACCGGTGAAGCAGTTGTGGGCAACGTGGGCAGCCCGGAGCGGCTGGATTACACTGCCATGGGTGACAGTGTTAACTTGGCCAAGCGCCTGCAGGAGGTCGCGAAGCCCAACCAGGTGCTGCTCAGCGATGACACTTACCAACTCGTCAGGAACATGGTCGAAGTGGTAGAGCTAGAGCCGATCCAAGTCAAGGGGCGCACACAGTACACCAAAGTGTACGAGCTTATCCGCGTCAAATAATGCGATCAGCCGCATCCAGATCATGGGCACAGACAGCCGCCTTGCTGAAAGGCGGCTGTCTCGCCTTTGCTGCCCAGATCATCCCTGCGCTGAGCGAGCGTCCTGGAATTGGATGAAGCGCGAGGGATTCTGTGGCACGTCATTCTGCCGAATCTCGAAGTGCAGGTGGATGCCGGTTGCATTGCCGGACATGCCCATAGCACCGATCAGTTGCCCTTTGGAGACCTGAGTGCCACAGTCGACAAAACGCTGACTCATGTGGCCGTAGTAAGTTGTCCATCCATCCCCATGATCGATGATCACCAGCTCCCCATAGCCGTCGCGGTGCCACCCTGCAAAGACGACCACCCCGGTCTCTGCAGCATAGATTGGCGTGTCTGGCTCGGCGGCCAGATCAGCGCCCGGATGCCAGGGTTGGAAGCCCTGGGTCAGACGGTATGGCATACCGCCCAGGGGATTCATATAGTTGCCCCCTCCACCGACGCCGCTGTAAATCTGGCGACAGGAGCCGGGATGCAGCGATCCCTCCGGGTTGGCAGAACCGCTCTGGGTGCCGGTGCGGATCGGCGCACGCCACGAGATGTATTCGCGACGGCCACCGGGCACAACGATGCGCAGCCCAGCAGGCGGCAGGTAGCTGCCATCGAACTCAGATAGCCTGTTGTACTCCGAGGTCAGGATATCCCCCGGCGCTACACCATACATGGCAGCAATTTCAGCGATGGTCTGAGTGCCATCAGAGAGATGATAGACGCCATTCACCGGCAGGATGTACAGTTGGGTGCCGATCTGAATCAGGTGAACATTGTCCTGCAACGTCTCGGTGTTAGCCCAGAAGATTGTGTTGGGATGGATCGCGAAGCGCTCGGCGATCCCGAACAAGTTGTCGCCCGCTTGGACGGTGTACTTGAGGACATGCTGCCGTGCCCGGACCGGGAACCCGTCGGGACCGATCTCAGTTTCTGAGATGACCGGCTGGTTAGTGGCCGTCTGGGCATCGCTCTGCGGCGGCGCTGCCTCCACCCCTATCACGGGTGTCGGTGTGGGCCGAGGGCGGGCAGCAAGGTCGGCCATCAGGTCGTCCATGATATCCTGGCCAGTGACAAAGCGATAGATGTCGTCACCCCACTGATAGGCAACGCCGATCAATATGCCCAGGACAATAACCCAGACAACTATCCGACGGGCCGGGCTAGAGGGTTGGGTGCTCATCGTCCATACTCAGCTCTCGCAGCTTAATGGCAATCATAGCGTGCTTACTGGGCGTGCGCCACAAACTCGAAGGTAAGTTTTACCTCGTTCTCGACGCCCAGGATGCCCGCGATGGTCGGTGGGTCGAAGCCAAAGTCGGTCATGAGGATTTGAGCTGTTGCTGTGCCACGGAGCGTGTCGCCCTCGATGCTAGCCGTCACGTCGAAAGTGGTAGGGCGGGTAACCTCACGCACGGTGAAATCGCCTGTAACCTGAAAAGCAATCTCCTCACCCGGTGAATAGGCCTCGGGCAGGCCGACGATCTGGGTCGGTACGAAGATGGCCATGGGGTAGCGAGCCGACTCGAGCCATTCCTGCTGGATGCGCTGGTCGCGCCGAGGTTCATCGGATCGAAGCTGGCTGATGTCGATCGTGATGGTGCTGACAGTGCTATTCTGTGGGGTGGCCAGGTCCACCGTCACAGTCCCGTCAATGACCTGGGTGACACCGATGGCTATCGCGAAGCGATTGTTCTGGTTAAAGAACGTCTCGCCCACCTCGTAAGATGCACGCGATTCGGCAGGATCGATCACGTAGGTGATAAGGCTGGCTTCGAATGGGGCATTGTCCTCAGAAGGCAAGGCTGGCGTAGGGGTGGCCTGTACTGTCTCAACCTGATCTCCGGAAGGAGCAGGAGCGACCTCACCAGATGGAGCCGACGCCGCCTGGACTCCGCAGGCCGACAGAGCAACGACCAGCATCCCCACCAGAATCCACGCAGCCGCTGACGACCGCTTAAAGAAGCCGATTTTGTCCATCGAAATATCCCCCTCACTTTGGTTGACATCGCAGATCATGAGTTAAGCATCTCAGTCCCACAATTTCAACCCAATTCCACAGATCGGCAGGGGGAACGATAAACTCTGGGGGGATAGCGTTGGCTAACTATATCATCTGTGTCTTTTCCTCTGGATCAGGCATCGGTCAGCAGCGATTCCCACTCGCCCATCAGCGCATCAAGCTCGGCCTCAATGCGTGTGTACTGTCCACCTAACCGGGTAACCTCGACTACATCACCTGCCGAACTGGCCGCCTCAAGCGCCCCGCTCAGGTTCACCAGCTCGATCTCCAGCCTGTGGATCGAGTCCTCGACGACTGCCAGCCGCTTCTGGCGTTCGTAAGGGCTGAGAGCGGCAGCATACTCCACCTGCGCGGGTTTGCGCGGGGACGAGATTGTCTTGGATGGCTTCTTCTCAGGCTGATGAGAGGTCTGGGCTGCTTGGCTGGCCACATACTCATCGTAAGGACCTTCGTGAACGACCAGTTCAGTCTGCCCCTCGCCTGCCTTGCGAGGCACATGCAGCGCCCAGACCTGCGTTGCCAGGTTGCGGATCAGGTACCGATCGTGCGAAACAAGCAGGATCGTACCCTCGAAACTGGCCAACACTGCTTCTAGGATTTCCTGGGATGGAATGTCCAGGTGGTTGGTCGGCTCGTCAAGCAGCAACAGGTTGGCGCCACTCAACGCCAGCTTGGCCAACGCCACGCGCCCACGCTCGCCGCCGCTTAGTGTAGCAAGTGGCTTATATACTTCATCGCCAGAGAACAAAAAGCTCGCCAGATAGTGGCGGGCTTCACTGACAGGCATAGGTTTGAGGGCCAAGATCTCTTCCAGGGCTGAATGTTCTAGGTTCAGTCCCTCGTGGGCCTGAGCAAAGTAACCCACTTCCACACTGGCCCCAAGACGCACTTCACCCTGGAGCGGCTCCAAGAGGCCTAGAATAGTCTTGATGAAGGTCGTCTTGCCTGTGCCATTCGGACCGATCAGCGCTGCACACTCACCACGGTACAGGATGATATCTGGCACAGCGAACAGAGGCACTCCGTCGTCGTGGTAGCCGATCACTAGGCCGCGTGTCATCAGGACCTTATCGCCCGATCGGTGGCGTGCTCGGAGGTCTAGCCTGAGCGGCTTGGGAGGGCGAGGCGGCCTGGGCAGGTTGTGGATGCGCTGTTCAGCCTCAGCGACGCTGAATGGGCGCACATTGCCAAGATCGAGTTGCATCCAGCTGGTAGATTGAACCGCCCTCACCAACCCGACTTCCTCGATAGCAGTCAGCTGCCGTGTCAGCCGTCGCAGCCGACCCATAGCCTGAGTCGTGCCGCGCCCTGCCATCATGCGCTTGACCAGGACAATCTCCTGTTCCAGCCGCTCTTTCTCCTGCTCATAGAGCTTCTGATGATATTCCCAACGCTCCTCACGTTGATGCAGGTAGGCGCTGTAGTTCCCCCGGTACTCCTCAACACGTCCGTGGACCAGTTCCCAGATGTGGTTGACGACGCTGTCCATAAAGTAGCGGTCGTGCGAAACGATCAGCAGCGCGCCTGGGAAGCCTTTCAGCCAGCCCTCAAGCCACTCGATGGCCCTGATATCCAGGTGGTTGGTCGGCTCGTCAAGGATCAGCAGGTCGGGGTTTTCGAGCAGCAGGCGGGCCAACAACGCCCGGGTCTTCTGGCCGCCAGATAACTGGCCCACTGGACGTTCGAAATCCGTCTCGTCAAAGCCCAGGCCGCCTAACACTTGCTTGATGCGGGCGATATACTCGTAGCCACCTGCTTGTTCAAACCGCTGTTGTGCTTCGCCATAGATGGTAAGCAGGTCAGTATTGTTCGAGTCACGAGCCAGATTTTCCGCCAGATCGTTGAGCCTAGCCTCCTGAGCCAGCAGATCGGCAAAGGCTACCAGCATCTCCTCCCATAGCGACCGCCTGCTGCTGAGCGCCAACTCCGCTTCCTGCGGCAAAAAGCCAATGTGCAGGCCACGTGAGTGGGAGACAGCGCCTTCGGATGGCTCGTCGAGCTTGGCCAGCAGACGCAGTAACGTCGTCTTGCCGGAGCCGTTCGGCCCAACCAGTGCAATCCGCGCGCCGTGCGGGATGCTGACCGTCACGCCAGTGAAGATGTCATCCGCACCATATGACTTGGCGAGATTGTGTCCAGTGATCAGTGCCATAGGAACCACAAACCGTTCTCAACAGTCCATAACCAGGCAGATTATAGACGAGGCGCAGGAGGATGTCACGACACTGGACATTCTGTATAATCCGAGGCATGGCACCCGCAATGAGAACAGAAGAGCACAGCGCCCACCGCGAGCACGTTGAATCGGCGCAGATCAGCACGGCAGTTGCTGGGGTGATCCTAGCTGTTGGCAGTTGGTCAGGGCTGGCATGGCTGGTAACCAATACTCTGCCCACTGTTCCCAACCGCTGGGCATTTTACGCGCTGCTCCAAATTGCGCTGACAGGGACAGCACTGCCGTTCGTCAGGCTGTTGCACCAGCGATTCTCACGCCAGAGAGGGCTGTTTATTACGCCCGGCATATTGGTGCGGCAGGCTACATGGGTGGGACTGTTTGTCACAGCCTGTGTCTGGCTGCGCATCCCACGCCTGCTGTCTATCCCCATGGCTGTTGTCATAGCGCTGGCGCTTGTGGCAATTGAGGCCCTGTTGCGCTTGCGTGAACGCACCCAGTGGCGGCCTGAGTAAGATACCCATGAGCACCCATTTGCTGCGCAACCTGCCAAGCGTCGACCGTCTGCTCAGCACCTCAGCGGCCACCGTGCTGATTGCCAGGTTTGGTCGTCCACTGGTGCTTGAGGCGCTGCGGACTACCCTTGACGATGTGCGGGAGCGTCTGCGTGGTGGTGAGGAGGCGCCCACCGACGATGAGTCCCTGCTCAACCAGGCAGGCGCAACGATCGAGACGTGGCTGCTGCCAACACTACGCCGCGTGATCAATGCGACTGGCGTGATCGTGCACACCAACCTGGGGCGTGCTCCGCTCTCTGAGGCAGCGCTGGAATCCATCCGCGCGGTCGGGGGTGGATACAGCACGCTCGAATACGATCTGGACGGCGGCACACGCGGCTCACGCAGCCAGCACGCCGAGTTACTGTTGCGGCGCGTCACGGGTGCACAGGCAGCTTTGGTGGTTAACAACAATGCGGCAGCTGTGCTGCTGGCGCTGGCCGCACTGGCTGGCCCTGACCGCCATCACCCGCAAGGCAGGGGGGTGATCGTATCGCGTGGCCAGTTGGTCGAGATCGGCGGCGGGTTCCGCATGCCGGACGTGATGGCCCAGAGCGGCGCGTGTCTGGTCGAGGTAGGGACGACGAACCGCACCCACCTCCAGGACTATCAGAACGCCATCGATCCCAACACGGCGCTGATCCTTCGCGTTCACCGCTCGAACTTCGCCATGGTTGGCTTTACCACCGAGCCAACGCTCGAAGAGCTGGCGATAGTGGCGCACCAACACCACCTGCTTCTAGCCGACGATCTGGGCAGCGGTGCGCTGTACGACACTTCAATTTACGGCCTCGCTCCAGAGCCAACGGTGCAAGCCAGCCTCCAGGCAGGAGCTGACGTGGTTATGTTCAGCGGCGACAAGCTGCTGGGTGGACCGCAGGCCGGAATCCTAGTCGGCAGAGCCGAGGTGATCGAGCAGCTCAAGCAGCACCCGCTGGCGCGAGCTGTCCGCGCTGACAAGTTACGCCTGGCTGGGTTGGCTGCCACATTGACCCATTACCTGAAGGATGAGGCGCTGGATGAAGTTCCGGTATGGCATATGATCAGTACACCCTTAGAGGCGTTAGCTACACGTGCAGAGACCTGGGTTGCCGTATTGCGCCAGGCTGGGCTATCGTGCGAGGTTATCGACGGCCAGAGTGTGGTCGGCGGAGGGAGCCTGCCGGGACAGACGTTGCCATCGAGAGTCGTCACCATCCGAGTTGAGTCGCCGGATGAGGCCGCCAGACGCCTGCGAGAGCACGAGCCTCCCGTGATTGTGCGCCGCGAGGAGGGCCGGCTGATCGTCGATCCGCGCACAGTGCTAGAGCGGGACGAGAGTGAACTGCTTTACGCACTAAAGACATTGGTTGAGTGAACACTAAGGAGCAACCATCGTGAAGTCCGACCTCGACCGACTGATGCAGGAGCGCCGCTTCAACGCGATTGTCGTCATGGGCCAAGCCAGGGAGAACCATGCCTTGCGTTATCTCACCCAGGCGGCTGCCGTCACTTATGGGATCGTAGTCAAAAAGCACGGTGAACCGCCTGTATTGATCTGCGGCCCTATGGAGCGTGACGAGGCAGCTAAGAGCGGCCTGAAAGTGCTCACCACCACCGACTTTGGCTATCCCCACCTACTGAAAGAGACCGGCAGTTTCTTCGATGCACAGGTGCTCATGGTCGCTGCCATCTTCGAGCAGCTCAGCATCAGAGGAACAGTCAGCTTTTATGGGCTTGAGGACCCCGGGCAGGCCTACATGATGCTCACTCGGTTGAGCACACTGCTGCCAGACATCGCCATCACCGGCGAGACAGAAACGACTCTCTTTGACGAAGCCTACACTACTAAAGATGCCGCCGAACTCGAGGCGATCCGGTCAGTGGCAGTGCGCACCAATGCCGTGATGGCCGAGGTTATGGAATTCATCAAAAGCCACGCTGTGCAAGACCAGCATCTGGTCGGAGAAGATGGTCAGCCGCTGACAGTAGGCGATGTCAAGCGCTTCCTGCGGAGCCGGTTAGTACACCACGAGCTGGAGGACGGCGGCGAGACGATCTTTGCCCTTGGTCGCGATGCAGGGGTTCCCCATTCGCGCGGAGAGAACGGCGACATCCTGCGTCTGGGCGCCAGCATCATCTTTGACCTGTTCGCGCGGGGAATGGACAATGGTTACTACCATGATATGACACGCACCTTCTGCCTGGGCTACGCCCCGCCGGAGGTCCATCAGGCTCACAGTCAAGTGATGCAGGTCTTCAATACAGTGATGAGCACACTCAAAGTGGGCGAGTTGTGTGCACGCTATCAGGACCTAGCGTGTGACGTTTTCGAGGAGCATGGCCATCCGACGCCGCGTTCGCATCCCGGCACTGAGGAAGGATATGTTCACAGCCTGGGCCACGGTCTGGGCTTGCAGATCCATGCGCGGCCCCGTCTCAGCACGATCTCGACCGAGACATTCCAGCCAGGGCAGGTATTCACCATCGAGCCAGGACTGTACTACCCAGAGCGCGGTTTTGGGGTGCGAGTCGAGGACACCATGTATATCGATGAGGGAGGCCATTTCCACTCGCTCACGCCTTTTCCGAAGGATTTGGTGATCCCGGTTGCCCAATCATGACAACAATTCTCGGCATCGAGACATCCTGCGACGAGACCTCAGCGGCGGTGGTGATCGATGGGCAGCAGATCCGGTCCAACGTGATCTCGTCGCAGGTAGACATCCATGCCCAATATGGGGGTATCTACCCAGAGATTGCCTCCCGCGCTCATGTGGAGCGCATCTACCCTGTTGTCGAGCAGGCGCTCAGCAAAGCCAATGTCACGCTTCGCGAGATTGATGCTATCGCTGTAACCCGCGGGCCAGGGCTGGCTGGATCGCTGGTGGTGGGTGTCAATATGGCTAAGGGCTTGGCGCTGGGCCGCAACTTGCCGATGGTAGGCATCAACCATCTAGAGGGCCACATCTACTCGCTGTGGCTGGCTGGGCCGGAGTACCACTTCGCGCCGGGTCAGCATCTGGCCGAGCCGTCAGGCAAAGCCATGCCGATTGAGTTCCCAGTGGTGGTGCTGATCGTCTCCGGGGGGCATACCGAGCTTGTCTTAATGGCTGGCCACGGCCAGTACGAACGGTTGGGCAGCACGCTAGACGACGCCGCAGGCGAGGCCTTCGATAAGGTAGGGCGGTTGCTGGGACTGCCGTACCCTGGTGGGCCGGCGATCCAGAAAGCCTCTCAGGCCGGCAATCCAGCAGCTTTCGATTTCCCCCGCGTGTGGCTACGGGGGAACCAGGGGGAGCAGAACTACGATTTCAGTTTCTCCGGTCTCAAGACAGCCGTCCTACGTACCCTCCAGGCACTGGATTCCTCCTACACTCTCGACCAGCCCATCCCAGCAACTCTGCCCATTTCTGACTTGGCAGCCAGCTTTCAGGCGGCGCTGGTCGATGTGCTAGTAGGCAAGACAGTCCGTGCGGCTCAGGAGTTTGGTGCCAGGGAGATCTTCATTGCAGGCGGGGTCTCTGCAAACCGTGCACTGCGTGAGGCCATGATTGCGCGGGCGGCCTTGCCCGTGCGCGTGCCACCGCTTGTGTTGTGCACCGACAACGCCGCAATGGTGGCAGCTGCCGGACACTTCCGCTACATGGCTGGGCAGCGCGACTCGCTTGACTTCGACGTGCGGCCTACCTGGTCCTTGACCGCAGCTACCCCCGGCGGCTAGGATGCTCCAGGTTTCAATCCCATGGCCTCTGCAAAAGCCCGCAGCGCTGCGATGTGTTCGGCAGGTTGGGTGAAGCCGCTTCCCATGGTGTTCAGCGCCACGTGAGTCGCCCCCGCAGCCTCCCACCCCTGCAGAATGGTTCCCCACTTGTCGGCATCTCCCGACCCATAACTCAGGCGTGGTTCGAGGCCGAGGGTCTGGCGAGGGCGTCCTGCTTCGACCAGATAACGATCCAGCGTCTCAAGTGCAGGGCGAGCTTCATCGGCAGTGCGATAGTTGGGCATCCAGCCGTCACCCAGGCGAGCGACCCGACGCAGAACTGGATCGGCATGCCCCCCCAGCCAGATCGGGATGGGACGCTGTACGGGCAGAGGGTTGATCCCCGCATCGGGGATCGCATGCCACCTTCCTGAGAAAGTAACCAGCGGTTCGGTCCAGAGGCGGCGCAGCACCATAATCTGCTCCTCGATGCGCCTCCCGCGTGTATGGAAGTCCATGTTGAGCGCAGTGTACTCGACTTGATTCCAGCCGAGGCCGATCCCCAGCCGCAGCCGACCGCCGCTCAATACATCAAGCGTGGCAGCCTGCTTGGCAACCAACGCAGTCTGACGCTGAGGCAGAATGATCACCCCGGTGATGAACCCCAGAGTGCGTGTGACTGCCGCCATAAAGCTGAACAGGACAAACGGCTCGTGGAAGGGATGCTCATAGGTATAGGGGCCCTGCCAGCCACCAGGGCGATGAGGGTTGGCGCCCAGAACGTGGTCATAAGCTAACACATGTGTAAAGCCCAACTCTTCTGCTGTCTGGGCATAGTCACGAATGGCGACCGGATCAGCGCCGAACTCCGTCTGTGGGAACGTGACTCCGATCTTCATGATGCGCCCTTTCTCAAGTTGAAATAGCCAAACCAGCCGATCTGCCTCTATTTGAGATTGAGAATAACATCCAAAGCAATGCAGAGCGAACCTCAAACGCCACGCCGTAGCTCATTTGGCAGCACAGGCCATCGGCGCTACAATGGGAATATACGAGAGCCATCTATTTGACCAGTGTCTAATATAACACGTGAGATTGCTGACCACATCTCCTCCTAAACCCGAATCTCCTGACGTTCTGCAGCCTGACGCCACCCGCGTCAGGCCACGCCAGCTCAGGGTCTTTAGCGCCCTGAGCCACTACAACTTCCGCCTGTACTTCATCGGCCTGCTGATCTCGGTAACTGGCACCTGGGCGCAGACCGTCGCCCAGCAGTGGTTGGTTTACGAGATGACGAACTCACCGCTGATATTAGGCCAGGTGTCGTTCGTCATGGCCATTCCGGTATGGGCCTTCGGCCCCTGGGCAGGCGTGGTGATCGATCGGATGCCGCGCCGTACAGTGTTGTTGATCACACAACTGGTACAGATGGTGCAGGCTTTCGCGCTGGCAGCCCTGACTTTCAGTGGACAGATTGAAGTCTGGCACGTGTTCGTCCTCTCAGCGGTGCGTGGGCTTGCCAATGCATTCGACGCCCCTGCCCGGCAGGCGTTTGTCATCGAAATGGTCGGCAAGAAGGACCTGTCGAACGCGATTGCGCTCAACTCAACGCTGATGAGCACCGCCCAGGTGCTGGGGCCAGCACTGGGAGGCATGATCGTTGCCACGATCGGGACAGCCTGGGCCTTTTTGATTAATGGGCTGTCCTTCATAGCAATCCTGGCCGCGCTGGTGATGCTACGCCTGAACAAATCCTTGCCCAAGATGGCCCGACAATCTCCCCTGGCCGACCTGGCCGAAGGGCTAGGCTTCATCTGGCGGACCAAGACGGTTGTTGCACTGATCGTGATCGTGTTAGCTGTGACTCTGTTTGGCGCCAACTACCGCGTGTTGTTGCCGGTCATCACCCGCGAGGTGCTGGGCAAAGGGGAGCTGGCCTTCGGCACGCTCAACACGGCCAGCGGGCTGGGATCGGTAGCCGGCACGCTGCTGGTCGCCTACCTGAGTACCCAACCCAGACGCGGGCGCGTCTTGAATCTGATCAACTTGGCCATGCCGCTGATGCTGATTGCGTTGGCGCTATCGCGTTCCTATCCTCTCTCGCTATTCATCCTGATCCTGGTGGGAATCAACCATACCCCGCAGCTCTCCCTCTCCAACATGCTGATCCAGTCCCACATTCCCGACGAGCTGCGAGGGCGTGTAATGGCCGTTTACACGCTGGTAATTTTCGGAGCGTTCCCGTTGGGCAGCTTGATTGCCGGAGCGATTGCCGAGGCTTTGGGTGCGCCGCTGGCGCTGGGGATCAGCGCCGCAGCCATGATGATTGTCAGCCTGGGGGCACGCATTCTGGTTCCACAATTGAGCCGTCTAGAATAACGCCAAAGCCAGGGCGTCAGCTCTGGCTCTGGCATGGCCTCACCACCAGGCTAGCGCGACAACATTCGCACCGCCTCTCCCCGCGAGATACGGGTCAGACTGAAAGACTTGAACTGCCGGAGTTGGTCGAGCACACGGTCACGCCGGTCGCCCAGGCCGCGAGTGTTGGCCCTCCAGATACCCCTGACCTGGTTGATCACAAGCTGGCTGGGGCATTCGATCTCAAGTACAATCTCGCTGGGGACCTCCTGGCGAGCCAGCACTTCAAGCGCTGTGATCAGTGTATCGTACTGCGCCTCATGAGCGGTTATCCCGCCGCCAAACTCGAGGTGTGTCAGCGTGCGCCGGTTGTCTTTGATGAGCACGAAGCTACCGAAAGCGGATCCATGTACCCCTCTGACACCGCCATCGAAGATCAAAGTCACCGCCATTTAGACATGCACCCCCTTTTGCATAACCACCTCACTCCGAAGACATATTTTAACACACTGGCCTGTAGGGTACTATGCCTTGACTTCAATGAGCACGACAGATGACTGTGCACACTGTTCCATTCAGCCTGTACATGCATATTCCCTTCTGCCAGACACGGTGTAGCTACTGCGCGTTCAACACCTACGCTGGCTTGAGAGAGCTTTTTGAACCTTATCTGGCGGCCCTCCAGCGCGAGACAGAGCTGATCGCACGCGCCAGTGGCGGGATCGAATCGCACACACTGTACTTCGGAGGAGGTACTCCCTCTCTGTTGACTCCGGCACAGATTGAGTCCCTCATCGCTACATGCCGCGAACATCTTGGATTGCTGCCAGATGCCGAGATTACCCTTGAGGCAAATCCGGGGACAGCCGAAGCAAGCAAACTGGCTGCCTTTCGCGCAGCAGGGGTCAACCGGCTGAGCCTAGGAGTGCAAAGCTCACACGCAGATGAACTCAGACTGTTCGGACGTAGGCACACCTTCGAGGAAGCAGAGGAGGCATTCTGCCTGGGTCGGGTCGCCGGTTTCGACAACATAAGTGTCGATCTGATCTACGGCGCCCCTCTTCAGACACGCAGGCGCTGGCGACAGACGCTCAATGCTGTGCTGGATTGGAGACCGGATCATGTGTCACTGTACAGCCTGACATTGGAGCCTGGCACCTCGCTGGCTCGCCGCGTCGAGCGTGGGGCTATCCCCCAACCCGATCCGGACCTCGCCGCCGACCTGTACGACAAGGCGCGTGAGCAGCTGGCCCAGGCTGGTCTTGTTCAGTATGAGATTTCTAACTGGGCGCGCCCTGGCTACGAGTCCAGGCATAATCGCCAGTATTGGCTGAACAGACCATTTCTGGGTTTCGGCGCGGGCGCGCATGGGGCAGCCGCTCACCTTCGCTACTGGAACGTCGACCCAGTGCGTGATTACATCACTCGGATCCACACAGGCGAAATGCACCCCTTTCCACTTTCTCCTGCTGTGGGCGGCTTCGAGGTCATCGACAGGCGCATGGAGATGAGTGAGACGCTCATCCTTGGCTTGCGGCTAGTCCGGGAGGGAGTTCACAAGGATCACTTCGCCCAGCGCTTTGGCTGCACACTGGACGAAGTCTTTGGCCCGGCACTCGACTCATCGGTACAACTTGGGCTAATTGAGATCAAGGACAATGTGGTTCGCCTGACAGAACGGGGGTATCTGCTCAGCAACCAGGTGTTTTGGCGGCTCATGCCCGACGAAGGTTAGCGATCGCGGTTCAAGAGCTGCTCGACCAGCTCAAACAGCGCTTTTCCGGCAACGTTGTTTGGCTCAGCAGCCTCTAGGTGCATTGTCGTTCGCTCAGAGTAGAGCAGCGCCAGGTCTCTGGCGTACTGGCGAGCACCTGCTCTGTCAAGCAGTTCCACTGCGCGGCTGACCGCAGCCTCATTGAGAGGGCCAGGCTGGGCGTAGAGAGCGCGAAGTTCCGCGCTGCGTGCCAGCCCATACAAAATCGGGAGCGACTTTTTGCGCTGGCGGATGTCGATGGCTGCCTCTTTACCCGTCACTGCTGGATCCCCCCAGATGTCTAACACATCGTCCAGCACCTGGAACGCCATGCCAAGGTTCTCACCGAAGGCCGCATAGTGTGTTTGCACGCTTTCATTGGCTCCGGCGGCTAGCGCGCCCAAGTGTGCTGCTCCCGACAGCAACGCTGCCGTCTTCCCACCGATCATGTTCAGGTATTCCTCAGTGGTGACTTGCTCCCGGCTCTCGAATGCCATGTCAAGGTACTGACCATGCGTCAACTTCACGCAGACTTCCCCCACCACTTGCAGCATCTGGGAGCTCAGGGCCTGGGAAGTTCCAGGCTGTGACAGGTGGGGGATTGCCAAAAAAGCCAGGGCCAAAAGGGCATCGCCCACATTGATGGCATTGGCTTCGCCCCACAGAGTCCATACCGTGGGCCGATTACGGCGGGTAGGGCTGCGATCCTCGATGTCGTCGTGCAACAGTGAGAAGTTATGGATCAACTCAACGGCTGCGGCTGCCGGGCGAGCCGGCTCGCATGTGCCGCACACCGCTTCGCACACCAACAGGGTGATCATTGGGCGGATACGCTTGCCGCGATCCCCCTCGACCCGCCGGCCTTCTTGATCTACCCACCCCATATGGTAGTGCATCATACGGTAGAAGGTCTCTGGCGACTCCCTCGCGGGATAAAGCACGGCCTCCAGGTCGGCCTCGACGAGAGGCAGGTAGCGGTCAAAATAGTCGGCAAGGATCGTCATCAGCGCATTCCGTTCACTCAAGCAGATTGGATGAGGGGGACAGTACGTAGAGTGTCAAGATTGCCAGCGCCTGCGCACAGCATCGTAATGCGTAGTTGAGCTTTCACCACACGCACCATTTCATCCAGCGCCTCAGGCGACTCGATGGCAGCACGCAGAAATGGCCCTGCCATACCGCCAAGCACTGCCCCCAGGGCAATGCACTTGGCTACATCGATGCCATCGCGCAACCCACCACTGGCCAGAACTGGGATTTCGGGCGCGCCTCGGCGCGCCATCTGGATCGACTCGGCAGTGGGAATCCCCCAGTCAGCAAACGAGCGTGCGACCCTGGCATGAAATTCGGTTGGAGCCCGATGGTACTCAACCTCGCTCCACGAGGTGCCGCCCGCGCCTGCCACGTCAATGGCGGACACACCTGCATCAGCGAGCTGGCGAGCTGTTTGCTCGGAGATTCCCCACCCTACTTCTTTGGCAATCACGGGCACAGGCAGGACACGGCACACCTGTGCGATCTTGTCTAACAAGCCAGCCCAACGCGTGTCCCCTTCTGGCTGTACAGCTTCTTGCAGCACGTTCAGGTGCAGGATCAGCGCGTCGGCCTCCACCATATCAACAGCACGCTGGCACTGCTCAATGCCATAGCCATAATTGAGCTGTACAGCACCCAGGTTGGCAAGCAGCAGAATGTCGGGAGCAATGGTTCGCACCTGGTAGGTATGGGCCAGAGTCGGATCTTCGATCGCCGCCCGCTGCGATCCCAGCCCCATAGCAATGCCGTGCTCCTGAGCCGCTGCGGCCAGGCGCAAGTTGATCTCACTGGCCTGTTCTGTGCCGCCAGTCATCGAAGAGATCAGCAGTGGAGCTGAGAGAGCGCGCTTGAACAGACTCAGCGAGGTATCGATGTCTTCCAGATTCAGCTCGGGAAGCGCACGATGCAAGAATCGATAGCGTTCCAGGCCAGTTGTCAACCGGGGGAATTGGACATTTTCCTCCTGGTTGATGCGGATGTGATCGGTTTTGCGCTGGCTGGTGCTGGCAGGTTGCATGCTGCCCCGGCTCGTAACTTTCGTCATGGGGCGGTGTTCCTTATGGTTGAGTAGCGTCCGACTTGCTTTAAGCATCCGACCGAAAGTGCTTTCGGTCAAATCTGAGGTTTCATTGAGGGAGTCCCTTCAAAATTCTTTCAAACGGAATGTTTAGTCCTGGCTGTCTCTGTCTATGGTACCGAACGCGGGGTGAATATGCCACCGCTTTTTGACGAAGTCTGCACTCATGATAAACTACTCAAAGCCTTGCTGAGACAAAATACAAGGGAGGTTGAACATGGCGAGCACGGAGGAACGGGTCCGCGACATCATTGTCGAGCTGCTGGGAGTTGACCCTGGGCGTGTCACACGTGAAGCCCGCTTCCGCGAGGACCTGGAAGCTGACTCGCTGGACCTAGTCGAATTGATCATGGAGTTTGAGCAGGAGTTTGGCGGCGAGATTTCTGACGAAGAGGCCCAGAAACTCACGACGGTAGGCGAGGTCATCAACTACATCGAGACGCGGGCGGTGCAGAAATAGCGTCTCGGCTCCAATCTAAAGGGTGCGTACCACAAACGGGTCAGGTTGCTGACCTGTTTGTTTTTGATCGCAACTGCGGTGTGGGAGCCAGGATAGACTACACCATGAGCGTCGATTTCTGCCGGGCATGCCGGATGAAGGCGAACAGCTCAATCATGGCGGCCACCATCAAGCCGATCCCAAATGCAAGCGCCCCTCGGCCCGGCAGAATCGTCGCGGCGTAGTGCGCCTCAAAAGGACGGTGCAGTAGCAGAAAAGCCCATCCACCCACACAGGCGGCAGCCAGGCCAAAGCTGATCACCAACGCACGACATGCTTGAACTGGGAGTCTGTCAGTCAGCAAGCAGGCTGCCGCGCCCACCCACAATGCTGTGGCAATCAGGAATCGCACACCGTGTACATCTGACCGCCACAACTGCAACACGTAGGGATAGGGCGGCAGCAGAACGAGACCCGGCAGCGAGGCGACGACCCGTAAACTCCAGCGCAGCCAGGGGTTCCGCGCTGCTCCAAGCCCTATCATCAGAGCGACCACAGCTAGGACGATGGCCAGCCGCAGGATATTGGGGACACCGGCCAATGGGCCATAGCGCACATCAGTGAGCACCTCAGACCAATCGGCCAGATAGATGGCATTCTGCGTCAGGCTGACTGTGCGATGGGAGATCCATGCCCCCCATATTCCAAACCAGGCCACAGACAGAGCTGCCAGGCTGCCCAGGTCGCTGCGCGAGAGCTTAACCCTCACCTTCGACCTCCCTGCGCAGCTTTTCGAAAAGCTCCACAATAGCTCGGTCCTCGATCTGTTGATGGGCAAAGAACTCGTCCATAAAACCGCTGCGCCGCATCCGCAAGGCCATCGGCGCGACTGCGTACAGGTCGCTCACGGTGACCTTGTCGCGCAGGTCGGCAGCAGCGTAGGCGCGAGCCGCCTCAAACATGGTGAACTCGGCACGGTGTGAGTGCACGTTGAGTTCCTGCACCAGCCGCAGGCCAAGCTCCTGGGCCTCTGGCGAGACCACCACCGAGGGCAACAGTTCGCGGGCTGTGTAGATGTCCTCCCGGGCAGCGATGGTCTCCCCTTCGAACACCTTGATAAATGCGCGCGGGCTGGTGCGATAGTCACGCATGCGCTCGTAGACCAACATCCGCTCATCGGCGTCTGTCAGGCCACCCACCAGGACACGCAGGCCGAAGCGGTCGAGGATTTGCGGGCGTAACTTGCCCTCCTCCGGATTCATCGACCCGATCAGTACAAAGCGCGCCCGGTATGTTGCCCGCATGGGACCTCGCCGCACGGTGTACTGCCCCTGTGACGCTGCATCGAGAATCGCATCGACGATCTCATTGCTGAGCAGGTTGACCTCGTCGATGTACAGCAGGTTGCGATCCGCGCGGGAGAGGATGCCCCGATCCAGCCGCACACGGTTCTGCTGGATCGCGATGCGTTCGTTAATCCCGCCGATCACATCTTCCAGACGAGCGTTCAGAGGCAGCTCAACCAGGCTGACCGGTTCCATCTGGGTGATGCTCTCTCCAGCAGCCAGTCTGGCAGCGCATTCGTCGCACACACCATCAGGACCCTCGGCCTGGTAATCCTCCGGCATGCAGCCGTACATACAGGTGCTGTGCGGAATCCAGGGCAGCAGGTCGCTCAGTCCCCGCGCGGCGGTAGTCTTGCCAGTACCACGCGGCCCAATCAGCAGGACGCCTCCCACGTTGGGATTGATCACCGACAGCAGCAACGCTGTCCGCATCTCCACCTGCCCGACCAGCGCCATGAAAGGGAAAGGGAGGTGCTCAGCCAGGCCCAGGTCCTCAGCGGGGACTCGCAGGATACGCTTAGCAGAGCGGCTCTCCAGCAGGCGCATCAACATTGATGGACGTGCTTGATCAGATCCCGTCAGCAAATGGGCAGGGATGTTTTGCGTCTCGTTCTCAAGCGGCTCTTTCTTGGCCATGTCTCCACCCACCGATCAAGGCGTTGTGTGGCCAACTATACCAGGGCATGTAAGCCAGGTCTACTCCATGTCCGGGCGCATATCCGAGAGCTTCTTGAAGATGTCAGGATCCTCTGCCACAACATCGATCTCGGAGTAGCTCAACTCAGCGAAAGAGGGGGGGAGGGGGGCGCGGCCCGGCAGGTCTGGCTTGGCAGGCTTGCGCGGGATGTTGGTGTTGAGGTCGCGGCGTTTGGCTGTTCGCTTCTTGAGGATCCGCCCGTCCTTACTCAGCGTGCCGATCCACTCCCCATCTGCCTTATAGACATCCCGATTCGCATCTACCCAGCCGATCCAGCCGCCACCAGGATCCCAAATGTGGCCTTCGAGTAGGCAGCCGATCCAGTCTCCATAGGAGTTCCAGAGAAACTGTCCTTCAAATTTCACCTTCTGCTTTGACATCACTGCCTCTCCAGATATAGGTCGGTGATTGCTTGGTGACCGATGATCATGATCTGGTTTCCTATCTTAAAAGCAAAGAGCGCTTCACACAACTCGATTGATGGTTCAACAAGGCTCATGGTACAATTCCACAAGCCCACGTGGGCTGCCATAGCAGCACCGTAAGGAAGCCGGAGAAGACATGATCGACCACGTCGTTGTGATGGCGGCCAGCCCCAGCAGGCGTATGGAGCCTCTCACCCGGACACGCCCCAAGGCTATGCTCCCTATTCTGGGTAAGCCGATGATCGCGCATGTTATGGACAGCTTCTATGACGCTGGCATGCGCCGTTTTACGGTGGTGGTCGGTGAACAGGAAGGTGCAGTCGTATTGTGGCTGACTACTCAGTGGCACAAAGACGTCTCGCTGATGTTTGCGCCCCAGGGACACAAACGTGGTACGGCTTCGGCGCTGTTCGCCGCCCGTGGAATGATCGACGGGCCTTTCATCATTACCTCGTGTGACAACCTGATTCCCAAGACGCATGTGGCAGAACTGTGCGAATACTACGCTGCTCACCCAAGTGATACGGTCATATTAAACCTGCTCTACGCTCCTCAGGAGATTGTCGAAGGCGCCGGCGTGGTGCTCGATCCGCGTGGGTACGTGATGTATGTTTCAGAGCATCCGATTGGTGCACATCAGGACTTCAGAACGGTGCTGCCCGTCTACCTCTTCACGCCATCGGTGTTGGATTACCTGGATCGGGTTCCGGTCAGCGAGGAGAGTGGCGAGCGGATGCTGGCCACGGCTATCCAGATGATGATCGACGATGGTCAGCTTGTGGGCGCAGTCGAGGCAGCCAATCGCATTCGGCTTGACACTCCTGAAGACCTCCTCAATGCCAACCTTCGGTTGATAGCCAGCTTGGCGGAACCGATCCTGTTGAGCGAAATCCCTCCGTCGGTCCGGATCGTTCCGCCGGTGTACATCGACCCAGGGGTGGTGATCAGCAACGAGGTGACCATTGGCCCCAATGTCTACCTGGAGACTGGCACAGTGGTGGGACACAGGACTACCATTCGCAACTCTGTCGTCCTGGGGCGGCGCATTGGCCGCGAGCAGCACATCGAAGGCGAAGTGGTCAAAGAGGACAGGCTATGAACCGCTTGCAGGCTCTGGCAATCGTCCGGGAGTTCACCCAAAACGAGAACCTCGTTGCACATATGTTGGCGGTTGAGGCAGCCATGCGCGCCTATGCACGCAAGTTTGGCGAGGATGAGGAGAGTTGGGGAGTTGTTGGGCTGCTACACGATTTTGACTGGGAGATCCACCCCAATCTGGATGAGCACCCAGCCCAAGGCGCGCCGATCTTGCGCCAGCGTGGCGTCGCGGAAGAGGATATACGCACTATTCTCAGCCATGGCCAGACAGGGGTGCCGCGCCAGACCCTGCGAGACCGAAGTTTGTACGCCGTGGACGAGCTGACAGGGCTTATTACGGCAGTCGCTTTAGTCAGACCCAGCAAGGATATTCGTGATGTGTCAGTCAGCTCGATCCGGAAGAAGTGGAAAGACAGAGCCTTTGCTGCCGGAGTCGCTCGTGAAGACGTGGAGCAAGCCTGCGCCGACCTGGGAGTCGATCTGTGGGAGGAGCATGTACCGTTAGTGCTCACCGCCATGCAAGGCATTGCCTCCGACCTGGGCCTTGATGGCCGGCTGGCAGGTGGACAGGGTTCCGTGGGCCAGTAGCCGTCTGTTCGTATGGAACGGATATTCAGTCAACGGTATACTGCGCTCACATTTGATGTGGCGACTCTGCACAAGACTTACGTGAATCGATCCAGGTGAGACACAAAGCCCATGAGACCAACTCACATGGGTGGCAGAAGATGAGTTCTCCAATCCGCTTTGAAGTGAGAGGGTTCAGCCGCCGTCAAGCTGCCGTTCTGATCGGCGGCCTCATTGTGTTCACCGTCGCTGCCGTCGGCCTGCTCCTCACACTGACTAACCGAGGCAGGGGATCGGTCGCAGGGACTACCCCTGGGAGCAGCACTGCCACTTTGACACCATCGCCTTCACCGACATCCTCTCCTGTGCTGCCGCCAACAGCTACTCTCACCCCCTCTCTCACACCCACCCTAGAGCCATATCGGTACACTGTCCAAGAGGGCGAGACGCTTTATTACATCATTCAACTGTTTGGCTACCGGGACCTGGCTGTCGTACCGGAGATCATTGCTCTCAACGGGATGCGGGATGAAAACGACCTGAAAGTCGACCAGGTGCTCCTGATCCCACGCCAAACGCCGACCCCTGGCCCGACCTTCACACCGACCTCTCAGGCTGCAACAGGAACAACCCCAGAGGTTCCGATTCTAACATCCACACAACAGCCCAGCAGCGGCCCGACGCCCGACTACACAGGCTGTAGCCCTGAGAATCGTTGTATCTCACCTGATGGGCAGTTTTGGATTCACCAGGTTGTGGAAGGGGAAACAATCTCGACAATTGCCAGCTACTATGACGCCTATGTCCCTGACCTGTACCAGGACAACGGCCTGAACCAGAATTCCTTTATCAGCGTTGGGCAGATCCTCAAGGTGCGCATTCGTGTCACGCTCACCCCGACGCTCACTCCAACAGGTGGACCAGACTCAACAGCCACGCCCACGCCAACATTAAGCCCTCCCGCACTGCTGGCCCCTGCCAATGGAGCGATTATCGCCCGCCACCAGGTAGTTGCCCTCCAGTGGGCAGCCAACCAACCGCTGCCAGCGCGTGGCTACTACATGGTTCAAATACAAAACCGCGACACCGATGAGATATATCGTGCCATCACGCGCAGCAATGTCTTCCGTGTACCATCCAGCTTGCAGCCCGGGATCGGCAGGTCGGCGCGGTACGAGTGGTGGGTGGTAATCGTTGATGGCAGCACCGAAAGCGCCGCCGTGATCAGTGGTCAAGGCAACAGTTGGGTCTTCACATGGGGACCGTGACACCCGCAGTTTAGATTGCGCCCAGCCGTCCAAACTGTCGCGCCAGCTCCTCTGCCGAGAGGTGAAGCATGGTTGGACGGCCATGAGGACAAGTCTGGGGAGACTGGCAAGCCTCGAGCTGGCGGATCAGCGCCTCCATCTCGGCATAACTCAGCACTTGACCAGCTTTGACGGCAGCCTGCTTGCACACCCGCGCGACCAGCTCCTGTTCGACCGTGGCGCCGGTCGGCATTTTATCACACTCCATCTGACCCAGGGCTGCGAGCAGCGTCTCGATCGGGTCTGCCTGCGCCACCAAGGCCGGGATAGCCGCCAGGCGCACGGTGGAGCGCCCAAATAGCTCAACGCCAAAGCCCACCGCATGAAGCTTGCTCAGGTTCTCCTCGATCAGCGCCATCTGATCGGGCATCAATTCGATGGCCAGCGGCTCTAAAAGCTCCTGAGACGTGATGGCCTGGGACGCTTGCTCGGCCATAAACCGCTCGTACAATACACGCTCATGTGCAGCATGTTGGTCAATCAGATACAGGCCAGTTGGCCCTTCGGCCACAATATAGGTCGCGCCCACCTGCCCAACAACCCGCAGCATAGGCAAGCCGCGCCTGCGGCGGGCAGGTTGGGATAGATCGGAGGATTCTTCGGCAGCAGGAGGGATCTGCTGTGTGTACCGGCCACTTTCCTCTCCCTCCAGATCGATGCCTAGCTGCCGCATCCGCTCCCCCATGACGTGGGTCAGCCGCTCACGGCGTGCAATCCAGTCCGGCGATCCCCACGTAGGCTCTAGGTGCGCCGGAGGCGGCCCTGCTTTGTCGACCAACGTGCGCCGTACCGCTCGCTGTACAGCGCCAAACACCGCCTCCGGCTGACGAAATCGCACTTCAGCCTTGGCGGGATGGACGTTCACGTCCACCTCTTCGGATGGGAGTTCAATCATGATCACCGCCACGGGGTAGCGTCCAACCATGAGCAGGGTATGGTAGGCTTGCACCACGGCGTAGGTCAGGCTGGCATCCTGGATCCAGCGGCCATTGACAAACAACGTGATCTGGCTGCGGGAGGACCGGTTCAGCGCAGGCAAACCTACGTAGCCACTGACATGGATCGACGGCAGGTCGGAGCGCAACGGTTCGTCGAGCGGCGCGATCTCGATCATCTGCTCGACCGTCTCAACACCGAGCACCTCGTTCAGCACGCTGCGCAAATCGGCGCTGCCCGTGGTGTGCAGCACCTCCTTTTGGCTGTGGCTCAGCACAAAGCGCACGTGAGGATAAGCCATGGCATACCGGCTGACCAACGCGCTGACGTGTCCCTGCTCAGTGCTGTCCTTCTTCAGGAATTTGAGGCGGGCCGGAACGTTATAGAACAGATTCTCAACTGTGATGACCGTGCCCTGGGGCGCTCCGACGGCGTCGCGTCGCACGAGCACCCCAGCCTCAAGCTGCAGCCGTGTGCCCACCACCTCCCCAGCAGCGCGAGTGAGCAATGTCAGGCGGCTGACAGCAGCCACCGAGGCCAATGCCTCACCCCTGAACCCCAGCGTAGTAATGTGGTCGAGGTCCTCAACCGCACTGATCTTGCTCGTCGCGTAGCGTTGGAAAGCCAGCTCAACCTCATCGGCGGGAATGCCGCTCCCATCGTCAGAGACACGGATCAGGCGTTTTCCACCGCCTTCCAGCTCAACGGCGATGGTCCTAGCCCCCGCATCGAGCGCATTCTCGACTAGTTCTTTGACCACCGATGCGGGCCGCTCCACCACCTCGCCGGCAGCGATCTTGTTGGCCACATCAGGCGGCAAAAGACGGATCGCCATTCGATTCTGCCCCCAGGAACAGTGCTCCAGAAACACACAGGCTGACAACTACGGTCGTCAGCCTGTGATTGTACCCTATCCGCTGGCCATCACGAGGACAGCTCGCCCAGGTCACGGACGGGCAGCGAGATATAGAAAGTGCTGCCCTTTTCGAACTCACTGTGGACGCCGACCTTGCCTCCGTGGGCTTGCGCAATCGCTTTGACCAGCGCCAGGCCGAGGCCGGTTCCACGTGGACGTTGCGGTTCGCCCTCGCGTTGTGGCACACGATAGAATGCCTCGAACAGCCGGGCCTGATCCTCGGCGCGGATGCCAATGCCAGTATCTGCAACGGCCACAACCAGATGGCCGCCGTCTTCCAGGTAGGTACGAACTGTGACCTGTCCTCCCTCAGGAGTGTACTTGATGGCATTGTTAATGAGGTTCATGATAGCGTGTCCATACAACATGCCATCGGAGAGCAGCAGCGGCAGGTTCTCGGCATATTCTTTGATCAGGGTGATATTTTTCTGCCGCGCTAGCTCCTCCTGTTGCTGCGAGACTTCCTGGATCAACTCAGTCACATCGACCAGCGTCAGCTCCAGCTCGGCTTCTTCCCCAAACTGAAGACGGCTCAGATAGGTCAATCTCTCAGTCATCTGTGAGATGCTCTCGATGCCGGCGTTGATCTTGGCCAGCGCTTCTTGCTGACGCTGGTTCAGGTCGCCAGCCAGCGGCAGCATGGAGGCATAGCCACGCATGTAGGTCAGCGGCGAACGCAAGTCATGTGACACCATCCGTAGAAAGACGGTCTTAATGTTATCCAGCTCTTTGAGGGGCGTGATGTCGCGCAGCACAGCCACACGCCCGGCAATGACACCATCATGGCCGACAATGGTTGAGGTGTTTGCCAGAAAGGTCTTGCCATCGCGCTGGGGCATCTCCAGAGCCAAGACCGGCTCCTGGAGATTGGTCATCAGCGTGGCAAGCTCTGGTACGTCGATCACCTCGGTCGCCTTGCTGCCAAGCACGTGCTCCTTGCGTATGTCAAGGTACTTCTTGGCTGCTGGGTTGATCAGTACCACTTTGCCCTGATTGTCTACTACAACTATCCCATCAGCCGTGCTCTCCAGCACCGCCTCAAGCTTGCGTCGCCCTTCCTCAGCCGCCGCAAACAGGCGTGCATTGGCCACGGCAACGGCAGCTTGGCTGGATAGAGTTGATAGAAACGTCAGTTCAGATTCCTCAAATACGTGATCGCCGTCATAGGCCAGCCACATCACGCCATGAAAGGTCGTCTCGCTACGTAGAGGCAGGGCCACCAGCGCCCGGATGCGCGGTAGCAGATTGGAAGTATCGAGCGAGCCGCTGGCCCGCCACAACTGGCTGACGACAATTGTTCCCTGCCGCTCCACCAAGTCGAGCAACTGCCCATCGAGAATAGCCATGGCCGATGCTGCCTCGCCGGCGGCAAAGGTTTGCAGCTTATCGTCCTCCAATCTCAAGGTCACCCGCACGCCGATAGACTGCGTCATATCCAGAGCACTGCTCAGAATAGGTGGCATGGCACGGAAAAGCTCGAGGTTAGAGGCTACGCTGCGGGTGACATTCAGCAGACGATCCTGTTCGCTCAGGCGGCCCTTAAGCCGCACTCGCATCTGCTCGAAGGTCTGCCCCAGCCGTCCGATCTCGTCCTCGCCTCTTACATCAATGGGGGAGTCGAGTTCACCTTGCGTGATCAGATCTGCTGCCCGCGAGAGCTTCTCCAGCGGGCTGGCCAGACGGTGCACCAGCGCGACGATCAGCGGCAGCGCCACTGCGGCCATGACGATCAGCAACAGCAGCGTAGGCAGCGCGATCTGGAGCGCGAGCGCTAACGCTACCTCGTTAGGCACAGTGATCACCACTGACCAGTCTGAGCGCCCTGCCACAGGCAGCAGATAGACCAACCGTCGGGTTCCATCAGCTTCCCGCTGACGGAATGCCTGCCCTTCGTGGGCGCTTGAAACTGGTGTCATCTTGTCGAGCGAGAACACTTGCTGCTGAAGTTCCGGCTGCGCCGGATAGAGCAAGATGCGGCTCTGCGAGTCTATGATCAGGCCCTCTCCCTGGCCCATAAGGCCCTCACGCAGCACATTGACCACAGGCGTCAGGATCGGATTGGCGTCGAGCGCAGCCCGCCCCACCAGCACCCCAGCAGGAGCACCACCTAATGGATCGCTGACGGCAATCACAAAGCTCACCGAGACCGTACTCCGGTCATAGATGACGACCTCAGTGGGCACACCGCCTTCCCCTGCCAGCGCGACCCGGCTTGACTCGCTGGGCGCGAGAGTAGCAACTGATGGGTCTATCGATGGGTAGGCCGCTAGCAGGCGCTGAGAGCGATCGAAGAAAAGCAGTTGCTGGAAGAAAGGCACTGCCCGCAGACCCTGCACCAGACGTGCCTGGCGTGCCTCACCTTCAGTCCTGAGAAGTTGATCGTCCTGAGCAAGGTCGCGGATCAGACTGCGCCCCACCTGGATGAAGAAAGGCACCTGGCTACTCGCCATCGCGGCATCTCTTGCCATCTGGTCGATGACCAGGCTGGTGGCTACTCGATAGGAAGTGCCAGCCACTACACCGACCAGGATGAGGCTGGCCAGCGCAGCCAGTGGAACAAACGTGTAGAGTATACGTTGGAGAAGTTGGCGGTCCCACGGTGGGGTTTGGAGGCTCTCTTCGCGTACAGGCCGTACAGCAGGCCAGGATGCCAACACACTCTGCAAGATAGCCCCGCTGATCACTGCACTGCCCAGGTGAGAAAAGAGGGTGGGCAGGATAAGCGTAGCGGTGTATTCAAGACTTGCCAGGGCGGGGGTGTGGTTGACCGAGAACACGCCCAGCAGCCCCAACGGCCACGCCACGACCAGCGCTCCCAGTAGGGCTACTATCAAGGGCTGTCGGAGCCAGTGGCTCGTCATGCCCCGGTAACGCTGGTTGAGCAGGGTGGATGTCAGTGCACCCATCAACGCGATCTCAAGCGGCTCCGTGACACGCGCAGTGTCAAAGAGGGCTGTTGTCAGACCACTCACCAACCCAACCAATGCTGCCGGGCCAGGTCCGAGCCACAGAGCTGCTGCCAGCACGGGCAGCCATCTCAGTGGAGCCAGCGAAAAGCCAGCCAAAGCAGCACCAGGGTCTGCACTGACGACGAACGACCGGGCTAGAACAGGCGTGATGACGATCAGGATTGCAAACAATAGCCAGCGGCGGATGCCCAAGATTGCCCAAGGAGGATTCTTAACCAGGGCAACAATGACTGGGACAGCATACGCCAAAGCGACCAGATAACCTGCCAGGGGAATATCCGGCTGCAGGGAGGAGATGCGTCGAAAGGCTAACCACTCGAAGACCATGGCTGTCGGCTTGCACGAATCCTCAAACGGCCAAGTATTTATGAGACTGCCGAATGTAGTATACTATCAAGCCTTGCTGAGCCGCTACCGTCAGGCGCGGCCAACGAAGTCGATCTGGTGCGCAATGTACACCAATTCACCCTGCTCAATCTGGGCGTGGCGCTTGTCTGCCCAGGCGACGAGACGCGATGGGTCAAGCTGAGGATGGCCCCAGAGTGCAGTATATACGGTATGCACAATGAAGTGCAGGAAATAGGCCTCGTCTGCCGTATAGCCTTCCTTGCCGGGGAAAACCACCCAGTCCGAGCTTCCCGCTGCCAGGATCTCTGCTCCGGCGCTGCGTAGATACTGGAAAAGGCGCCGTCCCGATCGGCTGTCCCCCGACTGCCTGCCCCCGATCACGCGCTGGTCCATTGTTTGATGATAGAGCGCCTCGACTTGGACGTCGAAAGCCGGATCAAAGGGCGGTTCCAGGGCAGTGACGCCATCAAAGTTGATCGTAAAGTAGAACAGACCGCCATTCTTGAGCAGCGACAGGATGAGCGGCAGGCTGCTCGGGATATGCACGAGATCAAGAAAAGCGTGGGCCACAACCAGATCCCAATGACGTTCTGCTTTGCCAGACGATGGGCGTTCACGGTCGACGAAGTCGAAAAGGTCAATAGCCTCCCATTCCATCGTTATACGCCGAGTCTTGTCCCAGACTGCGATCAGGCCGTCAGCGCCATCCTCTACAGCCATCCCGTTTTCTTTGGCCCAGTGCGGCAAGCGCAGCCGCGCCTCAGCCACATTGTCCGGCAAGGCATCGATCGCCGTGAGGGTAGCATCGCCACGTAGGAGATTCCAGGCCAGCATTCGCTCGACCATGGTGCCAATCCCTGCACCAATTTCCAGCACATCCAGCGGGGCCGATCCCACACGCTCATGCACGGCACGCTCCAGGCAGCGCCACACGTAGCGATTCAAGGCGCGGTCATCGACGGTCTTCTTAGCAGCCAGGTATCGTGTGAAGCTGTAGTCGGCGGGAATAGGCATGGCCATACACACCCGAAATCAGACGGTAAAACAGATGAGAAAACTACAAAATGACGCTATCCTTAATATCACTGAGGTTATTATCCGGCGCGAAGGCTTCCCAGACAAATGAATGCAGCATTCACTCAACCAAATCCCGCGATTGCTCGGCTGCGTTGTCAATGGATGGCGTTGGTTGGGCTTTATTCTCTAGCCACCTTGCTAGGTTACACCGTGATGAGCAGTGCATGGCACCGATCCTACGCTGGGCGGTGGGCGCTGATCGTCTCGGCGCTGCTTGCTTACCAACTCTGGTCGCTGTGGAGGCGCCTGGCAGACAACCACCGCGCCGGTGAGACCGAACTGTTGCCCAGCCTGGGTCCGGCCAACTTGATCAGCCTGCTGCGAGGGCTGTGCCTGGCCATGCTGGCCGGGTTTATCCTCTCGCCCAGGCCGCAGAACTGGCTGGCTTGGGTGCCAGGGATACTGTACACAATCGCCATCCTGGCCGACTACCTCGATGGGCTTGTGGCGCGGCTCACCGGCCTCTCTACTGTGTTAGGCAGCGCCCTTGATTTGGATTACGACGCATTCGGCATCCTGGTTGCCCCGCTATTGGCGGTGTGGTATGGACAGCTCCCCGTGTGGTATCTGGCGGTCAGCGCAGCACGTTACTTCTTTATGTTCGGCGTCGGGGTCCGCAAGCGGCTCGGCCAAAGCGTATACGATCTGCCCCCCAGCGCCTTGCGAAGGCCGATGGCCGGGATTCAGATGGGGTTCATCAGCGCGGTACTTTGGCCGGTGTTCACACCACCAACCACCACCGTCGCAGCAGCAATATTCATGGCACCCTTTCTGATCGGGTTCATCCGAGATTGGCTGGTGGTAAGCGGCACCCTCCACGCCGACTCGCCGCGCTATCGATCCTACATGGCGGCCTGGTCTACTGCCACCGGTGAGTGGCTTCCGCTCGCCTTGCGTGCTGCCATCGCACTGGCAGTGGGAGTATGGACAACACATTCCCTGAACATGGACCAGCCTCCTCACCTGGCGGTGGTCGCAGTTCAGGGGGTGGCAGGTCTTCTCATCGCTTTCGGCATACTCGGAAGGTTGATGGCTGTCATCCTCCTGATCGCGACCGGCCTGATGATGGCCGGAACCAGCAGCCTAGATCTCGCTAGTCTTGCGCTTATCGTGAGCGCCATCTTGCTTATACACGTTGGCACAGGAAAACTGTCTCTGTGGAAGCCAGAAGAGGCCTTCCTCACCACGCGCTTTGGCGATCAGAGGAGGGTTGGTGTCTAAGGACTTGCTTCTTCCTCGCCGAGTCAGCCTGGGCCTGTTGCTAGGGCTGATCGCGCCTGTGCTGCTGTGGCTGGCGCTGCGTGCTGTTCCTCTGCGCGACGTGTGGTCAGTTACAAGCGGGCTGGGCCTGGCCCAGATCGCAATGCTGATCGCTATCAACTTGTCTCTGATACTCGCCTTCGCAGGGCGCTGGTGGCTGATCCTACGTGGGCAAGGATACCATCTTCCCTACCTGGCTGTGGCCGGCTACCGGCTGGCTGCGTTTGGTGTCAGCTACTTCACACCTGGCCCCCAGTTCGGGGGAGAACCACTTCAGGCATACTTGGTCAAACAACGGCATGATGTTCCGATCTCATCTGCCACTGCATCGGTGGCATTGGATAAGCTACTCGAGATGGTGGTCAACTTTACCTTCCTCGCTGTGGGTGCCTCTCTGACGCTGCGGGGGCAGGTATTCAACTATGAAGCTGGTCTTGAGGGACTTATCTTTGCGTTGGCTTTGCCAGCAGCGCCACTTGGCTTCCTGTTGGCGATCTGGGCCGGCAGGCGCCCGATCACGTCGCTGATAGGTTGCCTTCCCAAACCGCTCAGGCGGACAGACGCCTACACCAAGCTACACCGGCTGGCAGCCGAGAGCGAGGCGCAGGCCACCCAGCTGTGTCGTCGTCAGCCCTTCAGCATGGCTGGAGCACTCATTGTTTCACTCTTAGCCTGGAGCCTGTGGATCGCCGAGTATTGGCTGTCACTTCATTTTCTGGGCGCTAGCTTAACTCCCCTCCAGCTCATTAGTGTGCTGACAGCGGCTCGCCTAGCCATCTTGATGCCCGTACCAGGCGGCCTTGGGACCCTGGAGGCCAGCCAGGTCTTCATCTTTGGGACGTTGGGACTTGACCCGGCAGTTGGCCTGAGCGCCGCGCTGATTATCCGGGTGCGCGATGTTTTGCTGGGAGGACTGGGCTTGGGGTGGGCTGGGATGGCTATCAACCGCACATGACGAATAATCGAGGTGGTCTATGGATGACCTGATCGTAACCCGACTGGAGCACGCACGCATTCCTACTGCAGAGGGTGAGTTCCAACTCTGCTACTACACCAACAACCACGACAACAAAGAACATCTGGCTCTGATCATGGGGACGGTTGAAGGCCAGCACGCTGTGCTGGCGCGTGTCCACTCGGAGTGCTTTACGGGTGACGTGCTAGGCTCTCGGCGTTGCGACTGTGGGGAGCAGCTCCATCGCGCCATGAGCCTGGTCGCCCAGGCTGGCCTGGGCGTCATCATCTACCTGCGCCAGGAAGGGCGGGGGATCGGGCTGCTCGATAAACTTCGCGCTTACAATCTGCAGGATGAAGGTTACGACACTGTCGAGGCCAACCTAGTGCTGGGCCACCAGGCTGACGAGCGCGATTACACCCTGGCGGCCCGCATCCTCGAAGACCTAGGGGTGAAATCGATCAGGCTAATGACCAATAACCCAGCCAAAATCACATCGCTGCGAGCCTTGGGGATCGATGTGATTGATCGGGTGCCGTTGGAGGCTGACGCCAACCCAGAGAACATCGGTTACCTACGCACCAAAGCCGAGCGCATGAACCACCAACTCAGCCTCCCATGGGAGCCTCCCCAGGGGCGTTCGCGCAAGGAGTCCAATGATCGACTGGCTCCCTCACCTGCCTGAACGAGCCGCTGCTCACTGCACGCATACGGGTAGACCGCTGGTTACGCTCAGCTATGCACAAAGCCTGGACGGTTGCCTGACGCTCCGGGCGGGGCAATCCTCGCCGGTTAGCGGACCTGAATCAATGGTCGCGACACATCTCCTCCGCGCCTCTCATGATGCTGTCCTCGTAGGTATTGGCACGGTGCTAGCCGACGATCCCCGTCTGACTGTGCGCTTAGTAGAAGGGCGTCACCCCAGGGTAGTGGTAGTTGACAGTACATTGCGCATTCCGTCCGATGCCCATCTGCTGGACGACCCGCAGCGCCTGGTTATCGCTACCACCAACCGAGCCAGTTGCGCCCGGCTGGCGGCACTGAAAGCCGAAGGTGTCACTATCCTGAGCCTGCCCATGGACAACCAGAGACGGGTTGACTTGGCTGCCTTGCTTGATCGTCTGCCCAGCATGGGGGTTACTACTCTGATGGTCGAGGGTGGGGCACAGATGATCACCAGCTTTTTACGTCAACGCCTAGCCGATCATGTCGTGGTGACAGTTGCACCTGTGCTGGCCGGAGGCTACCACGCGGTAGATGATCTGGGAGCGACAGGTTGGGAGCAACTCCCCCGCCTACGCAATATTGGCTGTCAGCAAGCGGGCGCTGACCTGCTGGTGTGGGGCGATCTCACCTGGGAGGAGCCAGCGTGAACCGCCAGGCAGTGTGCTTCACCATGCCGGGTGAAGTCGCCGTATGCGAAGAACCGGTCCCCCAGCCTGCTGAGGGACAAGTTTTGGTCCAAACGTTAGCCTCGGCGATCAGCGCCGGCACTGAGATGCTCTTCTACCGAGGCCAAGTTCCGCCTGACATGGCAGTGGACGAGACCATCAGCGCTCTCCAAGGCCGGTTGGCATATCCGCTCAAATACGGATATTCAGCAGTAGGACGGGTGATCGCCTGTGGAGTCGGCGTGCCCACTGAATGGGTAGGCCGACTAGTGTGCGCCTTCCACCCTCATGAGAGCCACTTTACGGCCACCCCTGACGAGCTGATCCCCATACCCGCCGGGACCAGCCCAGAGCAAGCTGTCTTCTTACCCAACATCGAGACTGCCCTCACCCTGGTGCTCGACGGCCAGCCGCTGATTGGCGAGCAGGTAGTCGTATTTGGGCAGGGGATCGTCGGCCTGCTGACAACAGCTCTGCTGGCAAGGTTCCCCTTGGCAAGCCTGGTGACACTCGACAGTTACCAGCTGCGGCGTGAGGCTTCACTGGCAGCTGGAGCGCACACCAGCCTCAATCCACAAGAGGGCGGTGCGCTTGACAGCCTGCATACGCTGCTGAGGTCAAGCCGTCCCTACCGCGGCGCCGACCTGACTTACGAGCTATCAGGCATGCCGCAAGCCCTCGATCAGGCCATCGCTATCACTGGCTACCACGGACGGGTGGTGGTCGGATCGTGGTATGGGCAAAAACCTGTCACGTTGAACCTGGGGGGGAGCTTCCACCGCAGCCGCATCCGGCTGATTAGCAGCCAGGTGAGCACGATTGCCCCCGATCTCCGAGGGCGATGGTCTCCCCAGCGGCGTTTCGACACTGCCTGGCAGATGATTCCCTTGGTCAGGCCAGAGCGATTCATCACACACCGCTTCCCTGTAACCGAGGCGGCTCGAGCCTACCAACTCCTTGATCAAGCCCCTGACACGGCCATCCAGGTGATCTTCCGATATGATGTGGACAGATAAGTAGAGCAAACTTTGCCGGGAGGATGTCTTGAAAGATCGACCGTTGACCGCTGTTGTAATCCTCACCCTGTCGATTGCCAGTGCTGTGGCCTGCACGGCACCATCTCAGCCGGAGTCTGCTGGCTCGATCACAGCCTCGGCTGGGCAGGCTCCTTTGCCAACATCGACTGCAAGCGTGGAGCGGCCCGCCATCACGTCTGCCCCCACGACCTCAGAAGTGCTGCCGGAGACCCCGCATCAGCCAATTCCCCCGCTATCGACGGACAGCGTCCCCGATCTTAGTGCTGTCCGGATCGAGCTACGCGCTGTAGCAGGTGACCTGGCATTGCCTGTGGGGCTGGCCAACGCTGGCGATGGAAGTCGACGGCTGTTTGTGATCGAGAAGCGGGGGAAGATTCGCATCATCCAGGGCGGTGAGCTGCTTCCCACGCCCTTTCTCGACCTCACTGATCGGGTAAACTCCGGCAGCAGCGAACGCGGGCTGCTCGGCTTGGCCTTCGACCCTGCCTATGCCACCAATGGCTACTTTTATGTTAACTACACCGGCCGTCAGGGGCAGACGGTGATCTCGCGTTTCAGTGTGACGGACGATCCGAACTACGCCGATCCTGCCAGCGAGATCGTGGTGCTCGAAGTCGAGCAGCCAGCGCCCAACCACAATGGGGGTCATCTGGCCTTTGGCCCAGATGGCTACCTCTACATTGGCTTGGGCGATGGCGGTGGGGCAGGCGACACATTTGGCAACGGCCAAAACTCCAGAGCGTTGCTTGGCAAGATGCTGCGGATCGACGTTCACGCCCTGCCTTACGCCATCCCGCCCGACAATCCCTTTGTGGGCAACTCAGAGGCGCTCCCTGAGATCTGGGCTACCGGGCTACGCAATCCGTGGCGCTACTCGTTTGACCGGGCTACAGGCGACCTTTACATTGCCGACGTGGGTCAAAACCAGTTCGAGGAGATCAACTGGCAACCTGCATCCAGCCCTGGCGGCCAGAACTACGGCTGGCCGATCACCGAGGGCTTGCATTGCTTCTCATCACGGACCTGCGATTTAACTGGATTGATCCAACCCATTGCCGAGTACGATCACTCTCTGGGCTGCTCGATCACCGGTGGTTATGTTTACCGGGGGCAGATGTTCCCTTCGCTGGTTGGCATCTACTTCTTCGGTGATTTCTGCTCTGGCACCATCTGGGGCCTTACCCATGCTTCCGATGGCACCTGGCAGACCGTCGAACTGCTGCAAAGTGGCCTCAGCCTGAGCAGCTTCGGCGAGGATGAAGAAGGTGAACTATACATAGCCGATATGCAGGGTGGAGCGATCTTCCAGATCATCGCACCGTAGATGGTGTGTTTCGGGTGAAGGTCTTGCGACTCTCTCCTCACAAACGCAGTGCGCCGAAGCACCTGGCCTTGGGCTATAATACGATCATAACCAAGCGTATCCTTGAGCAACGAAAAGGAAACGAATGACCATGGTGCAACACTTCCTTGCCGTCCGCGACATCTCAGCCGAAGCTTTCAACCACATCATTGACCAGGCTATTGCCATCAAGAAGAACCCTGATGCCTGGGGCGAGGCCCTGAAGGGCAAGACGCTGGCAATGATCTTCCAGAAGACTTCGACGCGGACTCGCTTCTCGTTCGAGGTTGGCATGACCCAGTTGGGGGGCCACGCCATCTTTGCTCAGACCCAACACACCCAGATGGGCATTGCTGACATCGCCGATGAGGGCAAGGTGATCTCGCGTTACGCCAACCTGATCATGGCCCGCATGATGTATAACCGTGACCTGGTGGCGCTGGCTCGAGGGTCTGAGGTGCCGGTGATCAACGGATGTGACGATCGTTACCATCCGGCCCAGGCGCTCACTGACCTGATGACCGTGAAAGAGCAATTGGGACGCACCGAAGGCGTCAAGATTGTCTATGTGGGCATTGCTAACAACGTCAGCAATTCGCTTTCAATGGCTAGCATCTATGCCGGAGCGCATTTCACACTGTGCGTACCGGAGTTTGACCCACCTGCTGTGGACGAGGAACAATTACACATCCTGCGGGCCAACGACCGCTACGAGGAAATCTCCGATCCAGCCCAGGCGATGAAGGATGCTGATGTCGTCTACACCGACACCTGGATCAATATGGAACACTTCAGCAACCCCGCCTTTGCAGAGGAGAAAGAGCGCAGGCTGAGGACTTTTAAACCCTATCAGGTCAACGAGGACCTGCTCAGGCTCTCTGGGCGCAGAACGCTGGTGATGCACTGTCTGCCTGCGCACAAGGGCTACGAGGTCAACGAGACCATCCTTTACCACCCTGATTCGGTCATCTTCGACCAGGCCGAGAACCGCCTGCATGCCCAGAAGGCATTGATGTTGTGGCTGCTCGGTAAAATATAGAGGACTCGCATGGCTACCACTCAGACTAAACCAGATTCCAGGTCGTTGATCGAGCTTGAGGAGTCGCTGGGAGCGCATAATTACCATCCACTCGATGTAGTCTGCACACGCGGTGAAGGAGTATGGCTGTATGACGTGGAGGGCAAACGCTACTTGGACTGCCTGAGCGCCTACTCAGCAGTCAACCAGGGACATGCCCATCCCCGGATTGTCGCTGCACTGATTGAGCAAGCTCAACGTCTGTCGCTGACCTCGCGGGCCTTTCGGAACGACCAGCTCCCACTGTTCTACAAAGAGCTACTGGACCTGATCGGCTACGAGATGGCCCTGCCCATGAACAGCGGGGCTGAGGCTGTCGAGACGGCCATCAAAGTCGCACGTAAGTGGGCCTATACGGTGAAGGGCATCCCGCGTAACCAGGCTGAGATCATCGTCGCCGAGGGCAACTTCCACGGGCGGACTACGACCATTATCTCCTTCTCGAGCGAGCCGCAGTACAAGGACGATTTTGGTCCCCACACCCCCGGTTTTGTGATGGTCCCCTACGGCGACATTGAGGCCCTGGTTGCAGCCATTACGCCCAATACTGCGGCCATCCTGATCGAGCCGATCCAGGGTGAAGCGGGAGTCGTCGTGCCGCCGGAGGGCTATCTGCGCCACATTCGCGAGGTCTGCGACAGGCACAATCTGCTGTTTATCGCCGACGAGATTCAGACCGGTCTAGGCCGTACTGGCAAGCTCTTTGCCTGCGATCACGAAGACGTTCGACCCGATGTGATGGTGCTAGGCAAGGCGCTGGGCGGCGGCGTGTATCCTGTATCAGTGGTGGCATCATCACGCGAGGTTCTCGGCATTCTCCGCCCTGGGGATCATGGCTCAACATTCGGCGGGAACCCCCTGGCCGCTGCCGTCGCACGTACAGCCCTGCGGGTGATCGTGGAAGAAGGGCTGATCGAGAATGCGGCTGAGATGGGCCAGTACTTCCGCGATCATTTGGAGGAGATCAATAGTCCGCACATTGACCATGTGCGCGGCAAGGGGTTATTGATTGGCGTGGTGCTCAAGCCCGAAGCAGGCGGGGCGCGCCGTTTCACCGAGGAATTGATGCGCCGCGGTATCCTGGCCAAAGAAACACACGAGGATGTGATCCGTTTTGCGCCGCCACTGGTCATCGATAGGGCCACACTTGACTGGGCGCTGCCCATCATCCGTGATGTGCTGACGATGCTGTAGGGATGCAAGCCGGCCTTCGATATACACAGGGAGCACGGCGACCAGCGTTTCTGGGCCATGCTCCCCGTCCACCCTCAGGAGACTACAACTGCCCGGACGAGTCCCACTTGCCTAACAGCTCCTGGTAAGAACGATCCTGATAGCGTTCCAGGCAGAACGCGGGGGCGTAGTCAGGCAGCGTGTTGCCCACAAGATGTGCTGCCAGCAGCTCGGCGGCTGCCGCTGAGGCCATCATCCCAAACCCCGACAAAGCCCCTAGCACGTAAGCCCCTTCGACAGGCAGGGGACAGCTTAAAAGCCGGTTTTCGCGCGTTTTGGTGTAGTAGCCGCCGTCCACATAGGGCTTGGGAATCCGGTTGAAATAGACGCTCAGACCGGGGACCATACACGACATGCCGCGCAATGAAACCTCAGGATAGAGTGGATCTTCGGGCAGTGGGAACACCTCCCTGACAGGAGGTGTGTGATAGGGCCACAAGATCAGGATGTTCTGGCTGTTGGCAGCTCCTTCCGGGCGTGCGTGGACGCCTGGCGGCAACAGCCCCAATAGCCACTTGGTCTGATCAGAGTCGGCCAGCACGATCCGTTCCTCCTCAGACCACGGCAGCACCTGGGGGTCCTGCCAGATTAGCAATGGCGCGTTGCGGGGGATGGCTTCCCGGTGGTCTCGGAACGAGACCTTGAGGTGTAGCTCGGAGAACACAGGCAGATCCACGCCAACCATTGCGGTGACCCTTTTTACCATCGGCCCGGCAGCGCTGACAAATCGTCTCGTTGAGACTGTCATGGAGCCGCCGCGCTCGCTGATCTTCACGGCCTGAACACGTCCACCTGAGACTGTGACACCCTCGACGCGGGCATTCACAAACCGAACTCCATGCTCGTATGCTTGCTCCAATAGATACATTCCCAACTGCTGCCCACTGAACCAACCACAGCGGCGGACGTGAAGTACCGCGACCACTCGCTCGGAGAGGTATGGGAAGTGTTCCTGGATCAGCGCGGGATCGAGGATCAGGTCGGCGCCAGCAGGTTGAGATTCGAAGCCCTCGGCAGGGGCGGGAGTGTAGCCCGGATCGTCTGCGGTGCCTGGGTGGACACGCAGCGGGCCGGCCCCCATCGCCGATGCCTGCTCAGCCAGCCTCCTAAATTCAGCCCCACGGTCCGGATCGGCAGTGGCGTAAAGATATCCTCGCCGATTCAACAGGAAGCGGTTGCCACTTTCGCGGGCAAGCTCCTCAAGGATGTCAATGCTGCGGTTCATGAGGCGGATCATGCTGTCGTCTGGCCCCGGCCACCAGTTGCGATAAGCTTCGGTGGACTTGTCACTGGTCAAGGTGAGCGGAGCGCGTTCGTCCACCAGAACGACATTCCTAACGCCGTATCGCACTGCCAATTGGTAAGCGGCTGAGACACCCGCAATGCCAGCACCACAGATGACCACATCGGCAACCAGCCCGGCCATATCTGATCCTCCAGAAGCGTCAAAAGCTGACAGGATAAAATCACACTTCGGGGACTGCTGTCAAGTTGTGACAGACTTCGCATGTAATACGTTCAGGGTTTGTGTTATCATCGCAGAGCATCGTTCACTGTCCCCTTCAACACTGAACCGCGCCTCTGGTCGAGGATTGCCTATGTGCGCTTCTCACCATACTGTCAGTCTGTTCGCAACCTGCCTCCTCGACACGCTTTTCCCCGACGTAGCGCAGGCCGTCGTGGATGTTCTGGAGGCACAAGGCGTCAAGGTGCATGTTCCACCCCGCCAGACATGCTGTGGTCAGCCAGCCTTCAACAGCGGCTTCTGGGATGAAGCCCATCGCATGGCACGTTACACCATTGACGTGCTGGGTGACACAGACGAGCCAGTGATTGTTCCCTCTGGTTCGTGTGCTGCGATGATCGTGCACTACTATCCCGAACTGTTCAAAGATGATCCCATCTATGGTCCTCGCGCTCAGGCCCTGGCTGGGCGAGTGGTCGAATTCACCCAGTACCTGGTGGATCACCTGGGCGTCACCAACCTGGGCGCACGCTTCGAGCGCAGTGTGGTCTACCATCCCTCGTGTCACGCCCTGCGCGGGATGCACATCGACCGGCAGCCGCGAGCGCTGCTGGCCAGCGTGCAGGGCCTGCGTGTGCTTGAACAGGCCAACCCACAGACCTGCTGTGGCTTCGGCGGCGTGTTTGCCGTCAAGATGGGCGACATCAGCGGTGCAATGCTCACCAGCCGTCTGGCGGCATTCGAGGCGACCGGGGCTGAACTGGTGGTCGGGTGTGATGTCAGTTGCCTGATGCATATCGAGGGAGGGCTGCGCAAACGCAGGAGTGCCATGCGCACCATACACATTGCGCAACTGCTTGCAGAGGGAATCCGATCATGACTATATCGACATCTTCCAGACCCTTCGTGCAGCGAGTCCGCGAAGCACTCGCCCAGCCGGATCGGCTGGCAGCGATCAACCGGGCCGCTGGGCGCTTCTACGACAAGCGAGCGGAGGCGATGGCTACCCTTCCCGATCCAGAGGCTACTCGCGACCTGGCCCGCGCCATCCGTGCCCATACCCTTGCCCACCTCGATACCTACCTGGAACAGTTCGAAGCCAACGTGCAAGCCGCTGGAGGCCAGGTCCATTGGGCGCGCGATGCGACTGAAGCCTGCGCTATCGTGTCCCAGATCGCACGGCAGAGCCATGTCAGGCTCGTCGCCAAGTCGAAGAGCATGCTCAGCAAGGAGATCGGGCTGAACCAAGCCCTCGAAGCCGCTGGGCTGGAGGTGATCGAGACTGACCTGGGCGAATACATCGCGCAGCTTGGCGAAGATCACCCTTCACACATCGTTGCCCCGGTGCTGCATCTGACCCGCCAGGAAGTGGGGCGCATCTTTGCCGATCGACTGGGTGCGCCCTACACCGATGTCATCACCGAGCTGAATGCCATAGCACGCCAGAAGCTACGTGAAGTATACCTGAGCGCCGATATGGGCATCAGCGGCTGTAACTTTGCAGTGGCCGAGACGGGTAGCGTATGCTTGGTCACCAACGAAGGCAACGGGCGGATGGTGACTACATTGCCGCGCGTGCATGTGGCGCTGATGGGTATCGAGCGGATCGTGCCGACGCTGGAAGATCTGGCAGTGATGCTGCAACTGCTGGCTCGCAGCGCCACCGGCCAGAAACTCACGGTGTACACCTCACTGATCACCGGGCCGCGTCGCCCCAGCGAGCCGCATGGGCCAAAGGAAATGCATGTGGTCCTGATTGACAATGGACGTTCGCAGGCGCTTAAGGGTGACCTGGCAGAGATTCTGTACTGCATCCACTGCGGAGCTTGCCTGAATGTCTGCCCAGTGTACCGTACTATCGGTGGACACGCCTACGGCAGTGTCTATTCCGGCCCGGTCGGATCGGTGATTTCGCCGCTTCTGGGGGGCCTATCCTCTTTTGCCGAACTGCCCCACGCCAGCACACTGTGCGGGGCCTGCCGTGAGGTGTGCCCTGTGCGGATCGACCTGCCGATGCTACTGCTACGCCTGCGCCGCGAGACCGTGCAACAGGGCCATGCACCGCTGTGGCTGAAGATAGGGATAAGAGGATACGGAGCAGCCGCCAGCGGAGCAGGCCGCTTTCGCCTCGCTCAGAGGCTTGGGGCATGGCTCAGCCGGATGCTGGGTGGGTGGTTCACGGGCGACCTGCCAGGGCTGCTGGCTGCCTGGACGCGCTACAGAGCTTTCCCGCCGTTTGCCCGCCAGACGTTCCAGCAGCGCCAAAAGGAGCGCCACGATGGGTGACTCGCGCCAGTACATCCTCAACAGCATCCGCAACGGACTACAGTCAGCACTGCTGCCGGAGGCCACACCCGACCGCTTTGTGAACACTCTCCCCAGCATGGCAGGCGATCTTGACCATTTTGCTGCCGAGATCGAGCGACTTTCAGGGCGCGTGCTGCGAGCCGGATCAAGCCGGGAGGCAGCCAGAGCTGTTGCACAGGTGTGCCAGGATCGAGGATGGAGGCAGGTGCTGGCCTGGGCGTGGGACGCGATCGGCTGTGAAGGATTGCCGGAAGCGCTGGCCCAGGCAGGGGTGACCGCCGTGCACAGCGGCACCCCCCGCGACCTGGCAATGATCCCCGCAGGGTTGACCGGGGCCGAGGCCGCGCTCTCCGACACCGGCACCGTGGTGGTACGCAACGGGCCGGGACGCTCTCCGCTGGCCTCGCTCCTGCCGCCGGTCCACATCGTCCTGCTGGATGCCACACGCCTGCGGCCTGACATGCACCACTATTGGCTAAGCCTGGGCAACGCTCCCGGGAGCGTGCAGTCGTCAAGCAACCTGGTATTCATCAGCGGGCCGAGCCGCACCGCCGACATCGAACAGACACTGACATTGGGGGTGCATGGGCCACACGAGCTGATCGTGGTCGTGTGGGGCAACGAGCCATAAGCTGTCCCCGCTCTGTGAAGCGAAGGCTGGGTTTTGGATCGTAACGGGCCACACGTCACGATAGAACCTACGTTCTGTGATGCAGTGTACGAGGGAAGGGGAGGAGTGTCAAGGGGGTGGCATTGATCGCTCGATCAGGTGAGGGTTCGAATTTTTTAACCGAATCCACAGGGGCGAGTGCAAGGGGGTTAGAAAACAGTGACGGCCAACCCTGAGCAAAGTTGATCCTGCATGCGAGTCTCAAGCCTACGGAAGGTCGGTTTGCTGTCAGCGATACGGCATGTTACATTCGGCGACATGGGCAGGCTTTCTCGCTTGTGTCTTGCGCTGCTGGTGCTGATCACGGCGCTAATTGCTGGTGGGTGCCAGGGGCTGATCGTTGGCTCGGAGAACGGCGTCACAGTGACGCTGGTCTCTGGCGACACATCAAGGACGCTGATGGTCAGCAATGATCTGACGGTCGCCGACGTGCTGCGCCAGTCCGGGATCACACTTGGCGATCTGGACCGCGTGAACCCTCCGTCTTACACGCGGGTGGTAGACGGCATGACGATCACGGTGGTTCGGGTAGTGGAGCAAACAGCCATCGAACAGGAGACTGTTCCATTCCAGAGCCGCACGGTACCCAATGACAGCTTACCAGCGGGCCAATCGCGCTTGCTGCAGGCGGGTGTGAATGGCATTGCCGAGGTTACGTACCGCATTACCTTCGAGGATGGGATCGAGGTCAGCCGCAACGAGATCAAGCGTGTGGTGATTACACCGCCACAGGATGAGGTGATCATGGTGGGCAGCCAGGGGGAGCTTCCCACGGTCACAGTCAACGGGACGTTGGCCTACATCTCGAACGGCAATGCCTGGATCATGCGCCAGAATAGCGCCAACCGACGCCCGCTGACGCTCGACGGCGCAGTAGATGGCCGGGTGTTCGAGCTTTCGTCAGACGGCAGGCGGCTGCTGTTTACTCGCACGCTCACCGAGGTCTCTGCTGAGGGCAGTGGGCTGGCGACTGCTGTCCCAGACACGGCAGAGCCGGGGCAACCGTTCAACACCCTGTGGGTCGTGTTTGACACAACAGACCCCGACAGCCCCCCCATCCGTCTCGATCTGGAGAACATCTTGTTTGCGGCCTGGGTGCCGGGTACCGAGCGCACCCTCGTCTACTCGACCGCTGAGCCACGGGCGGCGTTCCCTGGCTGGCAAGCCAACAACGACCTGTGGCGGGCGCACATCAGCGCCAACGGCGGCATAGTGCAGCGCCAGATGCTGCTCGAACCTTCAAGCGGCGGGATTTACGGCTGGTTCGGGACAACCTTCGCATTTGCGCCAGACGGTGTCACGATGGCCTGGGCGCAACCAGACGCCGTGGGGATATTGGCGCCGGATTACTCCAATCCCGCGGAGGAGGTGGAGGAGGGCACGCCGACCCCTCACCCAACTCCCACGCCCATCGAGCCAGGGATCCCATCATCACTTTTGCCCCGCGCCTACTTTCGCCAGACGCTGGCAACCTTCGCACCATGGAATCCTTACGATTTTGTCTGGCGGCCCAACGTGAGCTGGTCGCCGGAGGGAAGGCTGTTTGTCACGACGGTGCACGGTGCTCCGCTGGGCAGCGAGCTGGCCGAGGACAGCCCCATTTTCAGCCTGACAACTTTTTCCGCTGACGGCAGCTACAGCGTCAACCTGGTCGAACAGGCTGGGATGTGGGCCGAACCAAGCTTTTCGCCGGGGATTGCGCCAGATGGCACCCCCTTGCCGGTGCAAATGGCCTACCTTCAGGCCCTCGATCCGCTGAGCAGCACCTACAGTCGTTATCGACTGGTGGTGATGGATCGCGATGGCAGCAACCGGAGAGCAATCTATCCTCCGGCGGACAGAGCAGGGCTGTTAGCTCAGGTGTATGCGTGGTCTCCGGATGGGCGACAGATCGCGCTGATCGATCCGGGGCCGGAGGGCAACCTGTTTCTGGTCGATGTCTTCACTGGCCTGTCTCAACAACTCACCCTAGATGGACAGAGCAGCAATCCTCGCTGGGCACCATGACTAATCAACAATGTCGATGGATTGTTATTGTACTGGCGCTGGCGGCGCTGGCCAGTGTGCTGGGCATGGCAGCCGTGATCATGCAGCGGCAGATACGCCTGCGTGGCGCACTGAATGGGTTGCCGGAGGCCGATCTCCCGGCCCGCCCCCCAATCCTGGGCGTCAATGTCGATCTGGCCCAGTATGATCTGGCAGAGATGACAGAGAACCTGGACCTGATCGCCGAGATTGGGTTCGTGTGGGTGCGCCAGCCCTTCAACTGGGATGCGATCGAGTCACAACCGGGCGCCTACGACTGGTCAGTCTATGACTCCGTGGTCGAGGAGACCAGCGCCCACGGGTTGCGGCTGGTGGCCGTGCTTGGGCAGTCGCCGCCGTGGGCTGCGCCCCATCCGAACGCCCCGCCCACCAACCTGGATGACTTCGCCGCGTTCGCCGGAGCGTTGGCCGAGCGGTATGGGGACCGGATCGAGGTATATCAGGTGTGGGATCAACCCAACTTGACAAGTGGCTGGGGTGGACAGCCGCCCAGCGCGGTGGCCTATGCCGCACTGCTGGAAGCGACCTACACCGCAATCCACACCGCCGACACACACGCTCTGGTGCTCACTGGAGGGTTGGCTCCCACCATTGAGACCGGGCCAGACAACCTGAGCGATGTGTTGTTCCTGCGGGCCTTGTACGATCAGGGCGCTGCGCCGTTTTTCGATGGCGTAGCAGCCAAGCCTTATGGCTTCGACACCGGCCCCGATGATCGTCGAGCCAGCGACAACTTGCTTAACTTCTCACGGTTTTACCTGCTGCGTCGGGAGATGGAGCGCCATGGCGACCACAGCAAGCCACTGTGGGCCAGCCACTTTGGGTGGTTTGCCCCACCGGAAAACTGGCAGGGACACCCCTCGCAATGGGGCCAGACCACGCCGGACCAGCAGGCCGTCTGGACCATCGCCGCGTACCAGCGGGCGCTCACCGAATGGCCGTGGAGCGGCGCGCTAATTCTGGACAACTGGCAACCCAATGCCCCCGTTGACGATCCGCTGTGGGGGTTCGCGCTGAGGAGATCGGATGGCAGCCTCTCGCCAACCGCCGAGGCCATCCGCGAGCGGTCAGAACTGTTCAATACGGCGCTGTGGCCGGGCATCTACCCACCCACGACTCCGTTGGCTGTCTACAGCGGCGAGTGGGAATTCTCAGAGCTGGGGGCCGATTTTGGACAGCAAGGGGACAGCGTGGTCGAGGTGCCATTCGTGGGCAACACGCTGGGCGTCACGGTGCGGCGTGACAACTACCGCGCCTATCTGTTTGTCACCATCGACGGGGAGCCGTCACGCAGCCTGCCGCAGGACGAACGTGGCGCCTACTTGGTGTTGACCTCGCCGGACTACAAGCCCCACATCGAGACGCTTCCCATCGCCACTAACCTCAGTGCTGACCACCGACACACGGCGCGGATCGAGGCTGACCGTGGCTGGGATCAGTGGGCGTTGGTGGGGTTTGCCGTGGGGTCAAAGATCGATACCACGGGCTACGACCTGCTGGCGACAGGGCTGGCCGTGATCGGGATCGGGAGCATGGCGACTGCACTCAGGGTAGGGCGGGGCCTCCGATGGCGTCAAGTACTCGACAACACGACCGATCGGCTAGCTACACGCTTGGGCGACGCCCTGCACTTTGTGCTGTCGATGGCGGCAGCGCTGGTCGTGTGGCTTGGCGCAGCGCTGACCTGGGGGGGGATAATCCCGAATGTGGTCCGCCGCATTGGCGACGGGCCATCGTTGATCGTGACAGCCTTGACGGCAGGGGTGTTTTACTTCTCGCCGTGGCTGCTATTGACGATGGTCGCGCTGCTGGTGCTGTTCTTGCTGATCTATGCCAAGCCTAGCATGGGGCTGGCGCTGATGATGTTCTTCACGCCCTATGTCCTGCTGCCCCGCCCGCTCTTCGACCGCGCCTTCAGCATGGTGGAAGCGACAAGCCTGCTGACGCTGGCTGCGTGGGGGATCCATATGGCGGCAGAGCGGCGCGAGAAGGGCTGGCCGACGTTGCCTGACCTGTGGCGGCGGATGACGGGCCTGGACAAAGCGGTAGGACTGTTCATCGCAATGGGCTTCATCTCGTTGAGCTGGGCCGATTTACCAGGTGTGGCCATCACCGACCTGCGTCAGATGATGCTGGAACCGTGTGTGATGTACCTAGTCCTGCGCACCTGGCCCCTCACTGAGCGCGAGCGGTGGCGGATAGTAGATTTGCTGATCGTGGCCGGGACGATCGTAGCGCTGGTAGGCTTTTACCAGTTTGCCACCGGCATCGACGTGATCACGGCTGAAGCCGGGATGCGCCGATTAAAAAGCGTGTTTGGCACACCCAACAATGCTGCCCTGTACTTGGTACGCCTGATCCCAATCGCGGCGGCAATAGTGCTGATCGGAGGTGAGCAACGGCGACGCTGGCTGTACGGGGTGGCAGGGGTGTTGATGACAGCAGCCTTGGGACTGACGCTCTCCAAAGGTGGAATCCTGCTGGGCCTGCCCGCCGGGCTGGCGCTGGTGGCGATTCTGTGGGCCGGGCGGGCCGGGCTGATCGCAGCAGGGATAGGGATCGTGGCGGAAGGGTTGATGCTGATCCCTCTCTCGCGGCTGCCGCGCTTCAGCGGCCTGGTGGACTTCACCAGCGAGACGAGCACCACCTTCTTCCGGCTACAACTGTGGCAAAGCACCCTGCGTATGCTGCGCGACCATCCTATCACAGGGGTGGGCCTGGACCAGTTTCTATACCAGTATCGGGGGCACTACATCCTGCCGGCGGCCTGGCAGCAACCCGACCTGAGCCAACCACACAACTTCCTGCTAAACTATTGGGTACGGCTGGGAATCGTAGGGCTAGCCGCCGGGGTATGGATGCAGATAGCCTTCTGGCAGCTGGCGTGGGCCGCCCAGAAGCGCTTGCGCGAGGTCAATACGGCAGCACGAGCATTGACGGTGGGCCTGATGGGCAGCATGGCTGCTATGATCGCTCACGGGATGGTGGAGGAAGTCCACTTTGTGATCGACCTGGCCTTCATTTTCTTTATGACATTGGGGCTGATGCATCAGCTTGGCGAGGAGAGGGTAGCGGATGGATGTGACGATCAACAAGCGGACACTGCGGCTAGTTGAAGGCGACATCACCGACCTGGAAACAGATGCCATCGTCAACGCGGCGAACAGCTTCCTTGAGCTGGGCGCAGGGGTAGCCGGGGCAATCCGCCGCAAGGGTGGCCCATCGATCCAGCGCGAGTGTGACGCCATTGGTAGCTGCCCGGTTGGCAAGGCCGTTATCACCGGAGCGGGACGCCTCAAAGCCCGTCACGTGATCCACGCCGTGGGACCGTTCGGCACCGACCCTGACGCAGACGAGAAGCTGGCCAGCGCAACCCGTTCCAGCCTGATGGTGGCCGACGAGAACGGCTTGAAGTCGATCGCGTTCCCGGCCATCTCGACCGGCATCTTCGGCTATCCGATGGGTCGTTGTGCGCGGATCATGCTGGCCGAGGTCATGGACTACCTGCGCACTGCTGAGACCAACCTGGAACTGGTAGTGTTCTGTCTATACGGGCAGGCCGCATTCGACGTTTTCCATGCGGAACTGCAACGACAGATCGGCGATCACGTTCAGCCATAGCACCGACTGTCAGGAGTGGCTACAATAGCCGCGCTCAGGGGTTGTCCACAACGGACGGTGCACATAGCCGCCAAGCATTTGAGATCGGCTCCCAAGAGCCAGTCACGGCACGACTTACAGCCAACTCCGCTACTCCTGTTTATGGAGGAATCCCTATGCGCGTCTTAATCACTGGGGGGGCTGGTTTCATTGGCTCACACCTGTGTGACCGCTTTCTGGCAGAAGGTCACACTGTGATCGCCATGGATAATTTAATCACGGGCAGCACACGCAACATTGAGCACCTGGCAGGCCATGACCGATTCCTGTTCATCAAGCATGATGTGACCAACTACATCTATGTGGAAGGTCGGCTTGATGCAGTGTTGCATTTTGCCTCGCCAGCCAGCCCTATTGATTACCTCAAGTTTCCGATCCAGACGCTGAAGGTGGGAGCGCTGGGCACGCACAAAGCGCTGGGCCTCGCCAAAGAAAAAGAGGCACGCTTTCTGCTCGCCTCTACTTCTGAAGTTTACGGCGATCCCCATGTTCACCCTCAGCCAGAGACGTATTGGGGCAATGTCGATCCCATCGGCCCACGGGGGGTATACGATGAGGCCAAACGTTTTGCCGAGGCAATGACGATGGCCTACCATCGTTATCACGGGCTGGACACGCGCATCGTGCGCATCTTCAACACCTATGGGCCGCGCATGCGGCTAGACGACGGGCGGGTGGTGCCCAACTTTATTGGGCAAGCCCTGCGCGGCGAGCCGCTCACGATCTATGGGGACGGCCAACAAACCCGTAGCTTTTGCTATGTAGACGACCTGATCGAAGGCATCTACCGCCTGCTGATGTCTGACGAGAACGAGCCAGTCAACCTGGGCAACCCTCACGAGATGACGATTGTTGAGTTTGCCAATGTGATCAACACGCTGACCGGCAATTCTGCCGGAACGATTTTCCAACCAGAGAAGCGCATCCAGGGGGACCCACAAACCCGCCAACCGGACATTGCCAAAGCCCGCCGGCAGTTGGGCTGGGAACCCACGGTGGACATCCACGAGGGCCTGAGACGCACAATAGATTACTTTAAGGTGCAGGTTCAAAAAGGGGCTGAGTGAGTGCTGCCCGTGCTGTCCGCCCGGCATTCAGACGTCGGGCTAAGAATCACAAGTTTGCTTCGGCGAGCTTCCGGCTGGCCCGTCCTGGCAGGAGGGCTTGGCGCAGCAGTCTTGGGGCTGGCGCTGGCGCGGCTGCCGCTGCTATGGGCTGCTGCTGGTCTAGCGGTGGTTGTGCTGGTGATGCTCACGCTCATCAATCCTCTGGTTGGGCTGGGTGCTACGCTGATTCTCGGCCCCACTAAGCCGCTGACGGATGCCTATGTGCCTGCCATGCCGCTGGACTTGGGGCAGCTTGCGCTGATTGTCACGTTGGGCGCGTGGTTCCTGCACGCCGTCCGGCGGCGCTCGATTCGCATCCCGACGTCGCCCATAACTGTGCCGCTGCTGATATTCATCGGCGCGGCCAGCTTGAGCCTTCTGAACGCACTATCGCTGGGCTACGGGCTGAAGGAACTGGTCAAGTGGGCACAGATGCTGATCGTGATGTGGCTGGTGATTGACCTGACGGGGGCGCGGCGCTGGCCAGTGGGCGTAGGGCTGGTGCTGGCCACAGCCACGCTGGAGGCGCTGATCGGTGTGTGGCAATTCGGATTGCGAGGAGAAGGCCCTGAGCACTACCTGATCCTGGGCGACCGTTTCTATCGAGCCTACGGCACCTTTGAGCAACCTAACCCCTATGGCGGTTTTCTGGGGCTGGCGTTGCCTGTGGCGATTGGGTTGGCATTGGGTGCGCTGGCGATGTGGGTCCGGACCATACAGCTAGCGTGGAAAGCTCATCGTCCTCCACAGGCCCGGCAGATGATTCGCTCAGTCTTCAACGTGCACTCATACCGCCTAGCCGGATTGGCAGCGCTGGCCACATTGCTGCTGGCCGCACTGCTGATGTCGTGGTCGCGCGGGGCATGGTTGGGATTTGGTGCAGCAGCGTTGGCGATCCTGCTGGCGTGGCCACGCAAGACGTGGGCAGGATTGGCGCTGATGATCGGCAGTATGGCACTGGGCGCGTTGGCGCTGCGCCTCAACCTCCTGCCAACGGCGATTGCGTCCCGACTGACGGGGTTCACCGAGTTTGTGCAGACCTTCGATGTGCGGGGGGTAGATATCAATCCGGCCAACTACGCGGTGTTGGAGCGGCTGGCCCACTGGCAAGCTGCGCAGGAGATGGCCCGCTACCACCTGTGGCTGGGGGTAGGTATCGGCAACTACGAACCAGTTTACCCGGCCTATGCGCTGATCAACTGGCCATACCCGCTGGGCCATGCCCACAACATCTACCTCAACTTGCTGGCAGAGACGGGCATTATCGGTTTGCTGGCCTACGGAGTGCTGTGGTCCAGCATTGTGTGGCACACATGGCGACTGACGCGGCGCGAAGACGTGTGGCAGCGCTGCATGGGCATTGGGCTACTTGGTACCTGGGTACACTTGAGCGTGCACCAGTTCGTCGATAAGCTGTACGTTGCCAACATCCACGTTCACCTGGGAGCACTGCTGGGCGTGCTGAGCGTCCTAATCATGACACAGCAGGAGACACAGACCGACTTTGAGCGAGACTACTGACACCCTAACCACCCTTCCCGACGCTAATCGGGACTCAACTAGTCAGCCAATCGGGCGCATCCAGGCGCTGATTCGGCACAAGGAGTTCCAGCGCTTCTGGAAGTTCGCCGTTGTGGGAGCCATTGGGTTTGTAATCGACTTTGGTATGTCGAACCTGATGTGGATGGTGCTGCCTAAGACACTGAACATCACCTTGCCGCTCGGCAAGCCGATCTCGTACGTTGGTATTGGCGGGGCAATCGGCCTTGTGACGGCTATTACAAGCAACTTCATCTGGAATCGCTATTGGACGTACCCTGATTCGCGATCCAAGCCCATCCTGCGCCAATTCGCGAGCTTCCTTGTGATCAACTTGATGGGGATCGTGATCCGCGTGCCGATCCTAGAGCTGACCAGCAGACCACTGAGCAGGCTCGTCAGCAGCCTGCTGCCAGGCTTGGGCATGGATTACCTGACCTTCCTGGGCGAGGGCGGCGCAGTCTGGGTGGGAAAGAACATAGCCCTGGCAATTGCAGTTGTGATCGTGATGTTCTGGAACTTTTTTGTCAACCGCTACCTGACATACAACGACGTGAAGTGATGTGAGCGGCCCCATGCCTGGCCATGCGCCCCTTCCGCCCATTGCCATCGACTACACCCCGGCGCTCTCCCAGGGTGGGGGGATTGGCCGCTATACGCGCGAGCTGATTGCTGCACTGGCACGGCTGGACGATCGGACAGACTACCGGCTGTTCGCTGCTGGGATGCCCAGCAGCAAGCTGCCCGCCCCGCCTGGACCCAACTTCACCTGGAAACCGGCCCGCCTGAGCGCCAAGTGGTTTGCGCGGCTGTGGCACCGCGCCCGTCTACCGATCCCGATCGAGGTGTGGGCAGGGACAGTGAGGTTGTTGCACGCGCCTGACTTCACGCTGCCGCCAGTTCGCCAGGGCACCCGTACGCTGCTCACCGTGCACGATCTATCATTCGTGCGCGCACCGGAGACGACAACAGCCAGCTTACGAGCATACCTCAACCGTGCAGTGCCACATTCGGTGGCGCGGGCTGACCACGTGCTGGCCGACTCGCAGGCCACACGCCAGGATTTGATTGACCTGTATGGGACCCCGCCCGACAAGATCAGCGTATTATATGGCGGCGTCGATGCACGGTTTGCGCCTGTGGAGGACCGAGACATCGTTCAGATCGTCCGCGCCCGCTACGGGATCGGAGAAGGCTCATTCATCCTGAGCGTGGGCACCGTCCAACCGCGCAAGAACTACGTCCGGCTGGTGGAGGCGCTGCATCGATTGGATCGACCCGACCTGAGGCTGGTCATTGTGGGGGGCAAAGGCTGGCTGGACGATCCCTTATACCGCCGGATCGAGGCGCTGAAGATGGAGAAGCAGGTGCGACTCCTGGGGTTCGTGCGCGACGAGGACCTACCCACGCTGTACAGCACGGCTGAAGTGTTCGCCTTCCCCTCGCTGTATGAGGGATTCGGGCTGCCGCTGCTGGAGGCAATGGCATGTGGCGTACCAGTGGTAGCCTCGCGGACGTCCTCGCTGCCGGAGGTGGTGGGGGAAGCAGGGCTACTAGTGGACCCGCATGATGTGGACGGGCTGGCCGATGCACTCACGCACGTCCTCTCAGATACCGAGCTGCGCCAGAAGTTGATCGCCCTCGGGCACAGACGGGCGCGGCAGTTCACCTGGGAACGCGCTGCTGGCCAGCTACGCGCCCAGTATGCAGCGCTGGTGAGATAGCAGCGCCTCAATGCCATGCGATCATTACGGGATCCATTGTGACAGAACAGTATCCTAAGCAGACCCACAATTTTCTTGCCTTCGGCATGGACTACATTTTCTTTGCTGTTGGGTTGGGGTTTATCAACCTCAACACGGTACTGCCCACTTTCGCGGTGCTGTTGGGAAGCTCGCCGGCAGTGGTCGGCACGCTGATAACGGTGCTACTGCTGTTCTGGTCACTGCCGCAACTGGCGGCGGGGAACATCATCTCGCGATTCGAGCGCAAGAAGCCTTTCCTGGTGACAGTCGCTTTTGCGGGCCGCCCAATGGTCATGTTGTTGGCAGGACTGATCGCGCTGACCCGCGCACAACCTCCCTGGCTAATCTTGCTAGCGCTGATTGTGGCATTTGCTCTGTTCCTGGGATCGGACGGGTTTGCTGCCCTGGCGTGGTTCGACATCCTGGGACGGTCGTTCCCACCGGAGAAGCGGGCTGGATACATCTCGCTGTGGCAGGTGGGGAAGGCTGTCGTGCTGCTGGGAGTGGCCGCGGTGGTAGGCTTCGCACTCAGCGAGCGAGGGCCAGCTTTCCCCTACAACTACGCCCTGCTGTTTGGGCTGGCCGGGGTATGCTTTATCATTTCAGCGGTGGCCATCAGTCGCCTACACGAGCGACCCGCTCAGGAGGGTGAGGCGACCACGACCATCATCGCCTGGCGGGACTTTGCCCGCCATCTGATTGCCCTGTGGCAGCAAGACAGCCGCCTGAGGCTGATCACGCTAGCACGGGTGTGTTTCAGCTTGAGCACGATGGCCTCGCCGTTTTACATTCTATACGCCACAGATGTACTCAAAATCTCGACCCAAGTGATCGGTGTGTTCATCCTGGCACAGACGGTAGGGGTGCTGGTGGCCAGCCTGGTGTTGGGCCGTGTCGCTGACCGATGGGGAGCACAACATGCGATTCGAATCGGGGTGGTGATCGCATTGACAGCACCGATCCTCGCGCTGACGCTGACGGCAGTGGGAGGAAGCTTGGTCGAGGTCCTGAGCCGGGCCTACGCCTGGGTTTATATCTGTATTGGGCTGGCAGAGAACCTGCTTATGTTGGGATACATCAATTATGTATTCGACATCGCTCCTCCTGGCCAACGCCCGATCTACCTGGGGACATTCAATGCATTGGGGGCCATCGGTGTGCTGGGGCCGACCATCGCAGGGTGGGTGCTCAGCCAGACCTCGTATCAGATGCTGTTCGGGACGACGCTAGGAATGGGGCTGATAGCGCTGATCCTGGCATTTCGACTGCCAGGGGCGAGGGATGGCGCACCTCAGCCAGCTACCGGTGAGTCGATCTCGGCGAAGACCCCTCACACCTAGCTCAGTATCGGCGGTAGGTCAGCTCGGCCAGCAGGTCAGCGTCACGGTGCACCACATAGACCGGGATGTTGGACATCGCCAACCGCACAGCGACCTGTTCGGTACCGGGACGCCCTCCAAAACTCTCAGCGTCGATCAGGATGGCAACGACGCTCAGCCCGCGCTGCAACAGACCCTGAGCCGCCCCCACCCAGCCCCAACGTGTAGACGGAGTGATCAGGATCGCCGTGGTACCACGGGCCATCTGGTTGCTATGAAGCGACAGCAGTTGGTCAAATGCCAGCGTGCCGCATGCCTCGATGACAGCCAGGGTTTCGAGAATCTTGGTGAGCTGGCGCGGGCCACGATCTACCTGGAGGATCTCGCTGCGTTGGCCATGGGTGGCAAATCCCACAGAGCGCTGGCGTTGCAGGAAGTAACGGGCCAGCGATGCCGCCACACATACGGCATATTCCTCAGTGGTAGGCGGTAGTATCAGGCGAGGTAAGGCGCCCTGCTGCGCCAGCGCCTCTACATCGGCATTGGTGGGCCTGTACTGCCCGACATGCACAGTACGCTCGGCATCCATGAAGATCCACAGGTCAGTCAGTGGGTCAAGCTCGAACTCCTTGACGATCAGGCGGGCCTTACGAGCCGTGCTGCGCCAGTGGATGCGGTTCAGGCTGTCGCCAGGAGCATAGTCGCGCACTCCGGCGGCGTTGGCAGTGATGTGATGGGAGCGGCGTCGGAGGGCATCTCCACCCGGCAGGACTCCTGGCGATAATGGGAAATCCAGGATGTCAATCGTGGGCGGGTAGACGATCAGGGGAGAGGTCGAGTTGATGCGCCGCTCGGCCTGGAACAGCCCGAACGGGTCTCCAGTGACCACGCGCAGGGGGCCAAGCTGGAAGGCGCCTCGCCGGATACACAGCGTCCGCACACTCCATGAGGCTTCGGCGCGGGGGGGCAGGCTGCTGACGACATGGCTGGCCTGATGCCCCAACAGGTCAGATCGGTCGTAAACCTCAATCCACAACTTGGGTAGCACGCTGGTGTTGCGGACCGTGAAAGACTCTTCCAGGAAGCCGCCTACCACAGCGCGTCGGGCGCGGGTCTGGCGGCGCAGACGGAGCCAGTTGACGCCGAGATGCACCCACACGAAAGAGAAGCACAACAATCCAGTGAAGGCATACGCCACGTTAAAGAAGATCTCGCGCCCGGTGATCAGACCAGCCAACAAGCTCAGTATGACAATCACGTAGATCGCATTGCGGCGGCGGTCCATGCGGCCTAACCCATGCCGAGCGTCGCTCCCGGAACGGGCACCCTGCGGAGCACATCTGCGACGACGCCTTCGGAGATCACATCCCTGATGCGGGCCGCCGGGCCGACAATGATACGATGAGCCAGAGTGGCGGCAGCCAAATCTTTGATGTCATCTGGCAGGACATGGTCACGACCTGCGAGCGCAGCCCGCGCCTGAGCAGCGCGGTAAAGCGCCAAGCTACCGCGTGGGCTGGCCCCTAGGTAGACATCCTCATGGCTGCGGGTGGCTGTCACCACATCAATGATGTATTGCTTCACCTGTCGGTCGATGTAGATGGACTTAATGGCCTCCTGCGCCTGAAGCAGATCATCGACTGTGGCAACCTGCCGCAACTCATAGATGGGGTGCGTATATTGTTGGAGATCCATCATGGTGATCTCATCGACAGGAGACGGGTAGCCAAGCCGGATGCGCAGCAGGAAGCGGTCGAGCTGGGCCTCTGGCAGTGGGAAAGTGCCCTCGTACTCAATGGGATTCTGAGTAGCAAGGACCAGAAAGGGCCGTGCGAGCTGGTAGGTGGTTCCATCCACCGTGACCTGACGTTCCTCCATAGCTTCCAGAAGGGCAGACTGGGTTTTAGGCGTCGCACGGTTGATCTCATCCACCAGCACAATCTGGGCCATGATTGGGCCTGGGCGGAACTCGAACTCGTTGGTTCGCTGGTTGAAGATCGATACGCCTGTCACATCGCTGGGGAGCATATCGGGGGTGAACTGGATGCGGCTAAAGCTACACCCGATCGAGCGTGCCAGGCTCTTGGCCAGCATGGTTTTGCCCACCCCTGGTACATCCTCGATTAGGATATGTCCCTGACACAAGAGGCCAATCAGCGTCAGCGTGATCTCACGGCGCTTGCCGACGATGACACGTTCGACGTTCTGGATCAGCCGCTCGCTGATGGCCTGCACGATAGACATGAGTAGAGACTCCTTCGATGGGGTCTTTAGCCAGACCCTGGGGGTTATAAACAGGCCCGTGCTGGAGCACGCCGGCGCACCAATGATACCCCAAACAGAGCGTTAGCGTTAAGTGTTTCTCCTCTTCAAAAGCAAAGGTATCAGGCAGCGGGGGATAGAGGGGTATATCAGGCGCTATCGGGCGGCCAAGAAAGGCCGCAGGCGGCGCAAGGTGCATGGTTATGTCCGTCCAGCGCGTGCTGAGTATCCGTCGAGAGTATCGGGACTGCTGCGGGCAGAAGATCGTGTATCTGCTGGGTCAGGCAGGTATCAGGCTGAGCCTGAGTACAGTCTACCGCCTGCTCAGGCAAAACAGGCCGTTGCGCAAGCACACGCGCACAGCGAGAGGACAGCCCGCCCGGCGGGGTCAGGCAGCGCGCCAGGTCGTGCAGATGGACACCCTCGACCTGGGCGAGGTCTTCACCTCGCTCAGTCCAGGGCTGACACCTTTCTCGCCCACTATCGTCATCAGCGCCCTCGTCTCGCCCTGAACATGAGGACCCCTGCTCGGGTTTTCGCAGAGTCACATTTGACATGACACACTGCGGTCGCTTGGCAAGTTCCACGCGGCCTCAGTACCATAATGGAAACTGGTTGCACAGATCGATGACTTCGTTGCGCACTCGCTCGATGACGGCCTCTTCCTCCACATGCTCGATCACGTCGGCCACCCAATTGGCGACGATACGCACCTCGTCCTCTTCAAAGCCGCGCGTCGTAATGGCTGGGGTCCCCAGGCGTACGCCAGATGGGTCAAATGCCGACCGCCGATCGCCAGGAACCATATTGGCGTTCAGCGTGATGTTGGCCCGGTCCAGGGCGGCCTGAGCTACTTTGCCTGGCACATTCTTGTTGGTCAGATCGACCAGCAGCAAGTGGTTGTCCGTTCCGCCGCTGACGATCTCAAAGCCCCGGCGCATCAGCTCTTCGGCCATCACTTTGGCATTGGTTACCACTTGTTGGCAGTAGGCCTTGTATTCCGGCGTGCTGGCCTCATGCAGACAGACGGCAATCGCCGCTGTGACGTGATCGTGCGGCCCTCCTTGCAGGCCGGGGAACACAGCCCGGTCAATCACGCGGGCATGCTTCTTCTTGCACAGAATCATCGCGCCGCGTGGGCCGCGCAGCAGCTTGTGAGTAGTCATCGTCACAGCGTCGGCATAGGGGACTGGATCAGGGTGCAGGCCGGTTGCCACTAGCCCAGAGATGTGCGCAATATCAGCTGCAAACCGCGCCCCAACGTCCTCCGCGATCTGTGCAAACTTGTCGAACTCAAAAATACGTGGGTAAGCCGTGCCGCCTGCCCAGATCAGCTTGGGCCTGTGCTCTTTTGCCAGCTTCCACACCACATCGTAGTCGATGCGTCCTGTCTTGGGGTCGACCGGATACTGTTCAGAGGTGAAGAAGTGAGCAGAGAAGTTCACTTTCCAGCCGTGGGTCAGATGGCCACCGTCGGGCAGGGCCAGACCCATCACCGAATCGCCAGGTGCGAGCAGTGCGTAATAGACGGCCAAATTGGCAGGCGATCCTGAGTAGGGCTGCACATTGGCATGGTCGGCGTTGAAAAGCTGCTTGGCTCGTTCGATGGCCAGCTCTTCAATAGTATCGACGTTCTCATTACCGCCATAGTAGCGCTTGTGCACATAGCCTTCGGAGTATTTGTTGGTGAACACCGAACCAATTGCGGTGAGCACAGCCCGGCTGACATAGTTCTCAGACGGGATCAGTTCGATGCCTTCACGCTGCCGCTGCATTTCGGCAGTCAGCGCCTCAAAAATCTGGGCGTCAACTTCGGCCAGAGGCCGTGAACTCTGGGCCAGAGCATGGCCCTCTGCCCGGGTGCGGGTTGTCGCCACATCAGGCTCTAGTGTCTTGGGCATGATATATTTGTCTCCAATGTCCTATGGTTCACGATCTGATCGGTGTAAGTTTATAACCATTCTACCCTAATTCGACTTGGCTGTGGAAGCCCGGCACTGAAGCGCTACCGCCCGACTCCCCCGCGTACTCCTCATTCCCTGCGCATGCTTTGCCGAGCCACTCTATAGAGGCTATAATCTGCCTCGCCTGATTGGACAGTCACGGGCCGGGACGTTCCAATCAGGCCCTTTACGCTGTTTGATCGGAATGGCAGGTATTCCACCATGAAGCGGATCCTCACAATCCTGGGTGTGATCGCCGTGTCGGGCCTGGTTAGCGCGTGTGGCCCTGTGGGGGGGGCGTCACCTGGCGGCCCTACAACCTCGTCCGCCCCTCCTAGCTCACCGATGCCGAACCTAGCTGAGCCTGACGGTGTGGCTCAGTCCTTTCTTGACGCCTGGATGGCCGGCAACTACGAGGCAATGTACGGTTTCCTTTCGGCTAATAGCCAGACCGAGTATTCGCTGGAGGATTTCACCCAAACCTACACCGATGCAGCTCAGGTGATGCAGATGGAGAGCCTGGAAGCGACCTTGCTCTCCATGCTGCCTGCGGCAACCGGCGCGACGGCCCAGGCGGCGTTCCGGGTTGTCTATCACACTCGGATCATCGGGCCAATTGAGAAGGAACTGCCCATGCGGCTCGTGTTTGCTGATGGCCGCTGGGGGATTGTCTGGTCCCCAGCGCTCGTCTTTCCTGAGATGGCCGGAGGCAACACGCTGCGGCTTGAAGTTGTGACCCCTGCGCGTGCCAACATCTACGATCGCAATGGTCTGTGGCTGGTCTCGGCAGATGCTACTGCCGTCACACTGTCCATCGTGCCTGGCGAGATCAGCCAGGGCGTCGAGGATCAGATGCTTCAGATGCTCAGCGAGATGTTGCGTATGCCTGTCGAAGAGATCAGGCAGAATTATTCAGCGCAACCGCCTGATTGGAGAGTCGCGCTGGGCGACGTGGACCTGGAGACCTTCCAAACTTACTACAACCGGTACACCAGCTTCCCTGGGCTGTACGCCAGCGAGAAGACAGGCCGCCGTTATTTCAATGTGCTGGCTCCCCATGTGCTCGGCTATATAGGGTATGATGACGATAGCCGCGTAGGCATGGCTGGCCTGGAGCAGTGGGGCGAGCGCTACCTAGCAGGCGTTGCCGGTGGCCGCCTGACCGCCTGGACCCCCGCTGGCGACTTGTTCGGGTTAATTGCCAATAAGGACCCGCAGCCCGCACTTAGCTTATATACCACCCTCGACCGTAACCTTCAGGTGATCGTACAAGATGCCATTGAGGAAGCCTACCGCACGGCTGAGAAGACGTGGGCTCCTACTGCCGGAGGAGCTTCCGTTGTCGTGCTCGATGTCAACACTGGCGATGTGCTCGCCATGGCCAGCTATCCCTCCTTCGACCCCAATGTTCTCTCCAACCCTGACCATCCCCTCAGCGGAGCCATCGACGATTGGCTCAACAATCCGCTCAAGCCATTCCTCAATCGCCCTACCCAAGGCCAGTACCCTCCTGGCTCGGTCTTTAAGGTCATCTCGACCATTGCTGCCCTGGAGAGCGGAATATTTCAGACCGATTCGTCCTATACCTGCACTGGTGTGTGGGACGAACTGGGGCAAGAGTCTATCCGTTACGATTGGCTCGAAGGTGGGCATGGCCCCCTGACGCTCTTGCAGGGCTTGACTGCCTCGTGCAATCCGTGGTTCTACCATATTGGGCTGCGCACTGGCCAACTTGACCCCAGCCTGCTTGCTAACTATGCCCGCATGTTCGGCATGGGTAGCGACCTGGGCATCGAGATTGCCGAGGAGCCTGGCTTGGTGCCTGATCCTGACTGGCTGTGGAAGACACGAGGGCTAGAGTGGGCCTTGGATAACAGCGTCAACCTGGCCATCGGCCAGGGGGACCTGCTGGTGACGCCACTCCAGATCGCAGCTGCGGTTGCTGCAATTGCCAACGGGGGCACTGTGTACCAACCTCACCTCGTCGACCGTATCGGGTTGATCGGTGAAGACCCCGCCGTGGTGATAGAGCCTGTAGTGCTGAACCAGGTGACGGTCCGACCTGAGACGCTGGCCGCAGTGCGTGAGGCCATGCGGGGTGTCATCGTCGATTCAGGCATCGGCACGGCTTACTGGCGGCTGGGCAGCCTGGGCATTTCTGCGGCGGGCAAGACCGGCACGGCGCAGTCGCCCATGACGACGGCCTATCCCCATGCCTGGTTCGCCGGTTTTGTGCCTTACGACGAGCCACAGCTTGCCATTGTTGTGATGGTAGAGAATGGCGGCCAGGGATCATCGGTGGCGGCCCCCATCTTCCGCCGCATTGTGGAAAGGTATTTCAACCTCAGTGTCCTTGCCTATCCTTACGACTGGACAGACCCGGAGGTATTTGAGTTTGTGACCGAGGAAGGTGTAGGCGAGTGAGCGTTATCTGAGATGCTCCCCACACGACGTCCCTGGATTCAGCTCAGACCCAGGGGCGTTGTGTTTAGCAGGGCTAGCTGGTAGACATCTCTTCGCGCACCGCACGGTAAAGCAAGTCAGCCCGCAGTTCGCTCAGCGAGTAGCAGGGACCGCCCAGATGCTCGGCCAGCCGTTGAGCCAATCCCTGGTCAAAGCTGGCATGTTCCATGTTGATCACGACGGCTCTGATGCCGTCCTCTTGGATCTGCTCGGCAATGGCGTGCGCCTCTTCCTGGGGTGGCATGATTCCCATGGCCACGTTGCCTGCGCCATCGGTTAGGATAATCAGCAACGGCAGTACATCGGGGTGCACGACGCGATCCTGCTGGATGACGTGGTGAGCCAGCGCCAGACCCGCCGAAAGCGGGGTCTTTCCGCCAACCGGGATGTCAGCCAATGCCTTCTGCGCTAGTTGCACCGAGTTGGTGGGAGGCAGGATTACCCTGGCCTGGTTCTTCTGGAAGACCACCAACCCTACACGGTCGCGGCGCTGATAAGCGTCTGTTAGCAGCGATAGGATCGCGCCTTTGGTCGCGGTCATGCGCTCGGCGACTGCCATACTCCACGAGGCGTCCACTACGAACAACACCAGGTTGGCCTGCCGCTTGACGCGCACCTTGCGCTGTAGGTCCTGCGCTTGCACCGCAAAGGCCAGACTGCCCCGATCACGCTCCACCTGGTGAGGGGCGGCTGCCCGCAGGGTGGCATCGAGGGCGATGTCTGTGGTGTCCCCGTTGGCGGGCCGGGCTTGGATGTACCGCCCACGTTTACGATCGGTGCGGCTGCGGCTGCGACGCCCGCTGCGACGCCGCGTCAGCCTGTCGAGCGGCGTATCGAGCCGGCGCACGATCTTAAACTCGGCGCCCGGTTCAACCTTTTTGCCGCCCTCCCACCAGCGAGCCTCTTGGTTCTGAAAAACTGTCTGACGAGCAGGCTCGGTGGGCGGCGTGTCGGGGACCTCCTCTTCCGAAGCATCTTGGTCCTCAGCTAGGGCGCTGCTCGGTTTTTTTTTACCTGTGTTTCGTCAGGCGCCGGTTTGCCTTCCTCAACCGACTCGGCTTCGCTGCGGGCCTGATCCAGTCTCTCCTGAAGCTCCTGCAACGTCATCTGAGTCTCCTGGAAGGGTCCGCGCTTGAAGCGATGTGGCAGCGCTAGCTCGGCAGCCAGCAAAATGTCACGCTCGGTCAACCTGGTGCGCCCCTCGAATGCAGCGTGGGCCCGCGCTGTCTTGAGAATCACCAAGTCGGCTCGGTGGCCGTCGATCTGCAGGCTGGCCGTCAGGTTGGCGATAGTCGCCAGGTCCTGGCGTGTGTAGACCACCTCGTCCACTATCTCTCTGGCCCGAACCACATCTTCGGCCAGCTTCTGCTCGCGGGGCAACCATTCCTCACGGAAGACCACCGCGTCCTGCTCGAATGCGATGTGCCGCTCTAGAATCTTGATACGGGCTTCAGGCTCCTTGATGCCCCGCACATCCACACACAACGCAAAGCGGTCTAGCAGTTGGGGGCGTAGGTCGCCTTCCTCCGGGTTCATTGTCCCGATCAGAATGAAGCGGGCCGGGTGCGTGAAGCTGATTCCCTCACGCTCGACGAAGTTGACGCCCATGGCTGCCGAGTCGAGCAACAGGTCCACCACGTGGTCGTCCAGCAGGTTGACCTCGTCCACATAGAGAATGCCCCGGTTGGCTGCAGCCAGGACTCCAGGCTCAAAGTGGCGTTCACCACGCTGGATGGCCAGCTCGATGTCCAATGTGCCGACCACACGGTCTTCAGTGGCGCTCACCGGCAGGTCTACCAGTTGGATACGCCGCCAGGCTCGTGGAAGCTCTTCACCACGCTCAGCACGCTCGCGGCATTCGTCGCACCACGTCTCTGGGTGCTGGGGATCGCAGCTAAAGCGGCAGTCCGCCACCACTTCGATCTCTGGCAGCAGAGCCGCTAATGCACGGGCTGCAGTGCTCTTGGCTGTGCCGCGCTCACCACGGATCAGCACACCTCCGATCTGCGGGTAGACGGCGTTCAAGATCAGAGCACGCTTCATGCGTTCCTGCCCCACGAGGGCCGTAAATGGGAAGATAACAGATGCCATGCTGAGTTCGTTCCCCAAGGGTTCGCACATAAAAACTGATAGCCAGCGGCGGGATTATACCGCAGCGGCAAAATCCCCAACAACCAACCTTTGTAAAGTAAAGGTCCCCACATATTTTTCATGGGGGACCTAGCTAGTCCATTCAGTTTGAAACTACGGTCATGACGCCATGGCGGTTTCCATCTCAGCCCTGATGACAGCCGCCAGCCGTTTCATGCCTTCCACAATCTGTTCCGGGGTTGCATTGGAGAAGTTCATCCGCAGCGTGTTCTTGCCGCCCCCGTGTGGGTAGAACGGCTCGCCTGGCACAAAGGCCACCTTGGCTGCAATGGCCTTCTCCAGCACGGCAGCGCTGTCCATTCCCTCTGGCAGCCTGACCCACAGGAACAACCCGCCTTGGGGATGTGTCCAGGTGACCCCTGGCGGGAAAAGTTCCTCCATCAGCCCCAGCATCAGGTCACGGTTCTCTTTGTACATTTTCCTGATCTCGCGCACATGCCGATCGAGAAAACCGCCGCGTGCCGTCTCGTAAGCCACCATCTGGGCGAGCGTCCCGGTGTGCAGGTCGGCCCCCTGTTTGGCCTGCACCACGCGAGCGATCACGTCCTCAGGCCCCACCATCCACGCCACCCGGAAGCCGGGGCACAGGGTCTTGGAAAACGTGCTCAGGTAGATGACGTTGCCCGTGATGAAGCCGTTGTTGCAGCCGTTGGGTCTTTGCTGTGCGTCGATCACGATGAGGGGAGTCTCGTGTTCTCCCTCGTAGCGAAGCTGCCCGTAGGGGTCATCCTCGATGATCGGCACGTCGTACTTCTCGGCAATGCGCACGATCTCGATCCGCCGCTGGCCAGACAGCGTCACCCCCGACGGGTTCTGAAAGTTGGGCAGCGCATAGATAAACTTGACGGCATGGGTTTTGAGAGCGTCCTCCAGCGCGTCAGGGCGCATGCCGTCGTCGTCGGTCAAGACAGTCACATACTCGGCCTGGTAGGCATTCCATGCCTGTAGCGCTCCCAAATAGGTAGGCTCTTCCACGATCACCTTGTCGCCAGGGTCTAGGAAGATCTTGCCGATCAGGTCGAGCGCCTGCTGCGAGCCGGCAGTGATCAGCACGTTGTCGATCGTGCACTGAATCCCATATCGTCCCATGTGCCGCACGATCATCTCGCGCAGAGGGGGATATCCTTCGGTAACGCTGTACTGGAGAGCCTGGTTGCCTTGCTGTTCGATAACTCGCTTGGTTGCCTCGATGACCTCCTGCACAGGGAAGAGCGCTGGCGAAGGCAGACCACCGGCAAAAGAGATGACATCGGGTTGTTGGGTCAACTTGAGTAGCTCGCGGATAGCCGAACTGCGCATTCGCTGGGTACGAGATGCGTAACGTTCGCTCCACTTAGTACACATTGATTCTCTCCGTGTGTATACCTCGCTTCTAAAATGGAATACTCCTCTTTCTTAGCATGGAGGAGTCCAGTGTGGCAAACAAGTTATCTTTGCCACACAATAGAGGTGATATAGCTCTATACCGAGACATCAGAACAAACCGCGTGAGGGACCATCGCATGGTGACGCCATTTGGTATTTTTGACCTGATCGAGGCATTCTCGCAACCCGGCTGCGCGATCTGCAACCTGTTGACTCGCGATGTCAATCGTTTTCTGGACCTCCTGCTCTATGAGCGCGTCAACCAGGCCGGCACGCCTACCATGTTCAAGGAGGCGCGTGGCCTGTGCAATGAGCACGCTTGGCGGCTCTCCGAAGTTCTTGGCGGGGCATTGGGTATCACCATCCTCTACCGCGCTGTACTCGAGGAGGTGCTGAGCATTGTCAGCCAGTCGTCGACACAGACGGCCAACTGGCCGACATTGGGTCGCTTGCTGGGCGCTGACGCCGGGACGGGAGCATCGACTTTGGCTGACCGCCTCGAATCAGTCAGACCCTGCCCAGCCTGCACCCTGCTGGTCGAATCCGAGGCCCACTACGTCCAGACCCTCAGCCAACACATTGGCGATCGGCGCTTGGAAGAAGCCTACCGCCTTTCCGATGGGTTGTGCCTGCCCCACTTCCGGCAAGTGCTGAGACAGTCTTCTGACTCTGCCAATCACCGTCTCATTATCGCCGTCCAGACTGCCATCTGGACGGCGCTGCGCGATCAGCTCAAAGAGTTCGAGGAGAAGCACGACTATCGGCGCTCCGGTGAAGGGATAGGCAGTGAAGGCGACAGTTGGCTGCGCGTCATCAGACATATGGCCGGGCTGAGAGGCGTGTTCGGCCTGGGCCGGCCTGGCTCAAAGTCAAAGTGAGAGCACTTACGCACTGAACAACTCGCCCGCCAGATGTGGAGTGTACTGCTCCACTATCTCACGTCTCAGTCCACCGCTCTTGCAGATGGCCGTGTATAACCGGCCACTCTGACGAATCTGCCGCTGCTGAGTCCCGAAGTCAACGGCGATCAGACCGAATCTGAAGCGTGGATCGTACCCTTCGGTCCACTCAAAGTTGTCTACCAGGCTCCAGAAGTAATATCCCAATACTGGGATCCGGCGACGGATAGCCTCCCACACCTGGCGCAGGTGTGTCACGATGAAGCTCGGCCGGTTCTCGTCAGTCTGGTCAGGGATGCCGTTCTCGGTGACCAAGATCGGCAGGCGGTAACGTCGCCATAGCTCGCGGATTGTCACAAACATGCCTTGTGGGTCGATCTCTCCCCAGCCTCCTGGCCCTTTCATCACGCCACGCCTGTAGCGGGGCTGGATCAGGCCATGCTTCCGCACGAACAGATTAAACTTGATGCGGTAGCGCTGATAGTAGTTGACGCCCACCCAGTCCAGTGTGTTGGCCACTTCCGGCAACAGGATCGAACGCCGTCCGGGCACTCGCATGATGCCTTCCGTAACCATGCTGAGGGGAAGATGGTTGAACATGCGCTCCAGGAAACTGGTCGCCAGCCGGTCGCTGGGCAACCAGGGCCGCCACGGCTTCCAGATCACCATATGATTGGCGATTCCCACCTGCGCCGCGGGCACCAGCTCATGGATGGTCCGGTAAGCTGCAGCGTGTGCGCGGACGATGTTGATCGACACCCGCAGCACGGCATTGAAGTCTTTCTTGCCTGGCGGCCAACGACCAAGCTGGTACGCCTGAGCGACCATCACTGTTGGCTCGTTGATGGTGCACCACATGGATGTCAGGTCCCCCAGAGTTGTCACCACCTTACGGGCATAGCGCTCAAACCAGCCGACGATATCTGGATTCTCCCATCCTCCCTGCTCCGCCACCCACAGCGGGTTGGTGAAATGGTGCAGCGTCACCATAGGCTCAATGCCGCGCGCCCGCAGGCCCACCAGCATCTCGCGGTAGCGGCCCAACGCATCATTGTCCCAAACGCCTTGCTGCGGCTCAATGCGACTCCACTCGACCGAAAGCCGGTGGGCATTCTGGCCCATCTCAACCATGCGGTCGAAATCTTCTTCAGCGCGGTTCCACCAGTCGCAGGCTTGGCCTGCCGTCTGATTTTGGTACACATAGCCGCCCCTCTGCTCGGCGGCCCACCAGTCGTTGTTGGTCAGGTTGCCCTCGACCTGATAGGCGGAGGTGGATGTGCCCCAGCGAAATCCCTGGGGAAACAAGAATGAGATGCTGCTCATACCTTTTCCCTGGTACAAGATGCGCTATGATCTTGGTAGAGTTCTTGTCTTGATTCTTTCACAGAATAGATAGAGTGTCTCTAGATAGTTATACCCATATTGTTGGCACGGGTACGAAGTTTATCATATTCATCGGCAAATGGCGCGGGTGAGAGAGAATTTGCTCCGCACAGCTACCAGGGAGGCACGCGACCCACTGGACTTCAGGACTCGGCACCCATTGCCCAAGACTTAGGATGATCCACAGGGGGAGTGGCAATGACAAGCAACATCCTTATTCTGACCTCCGATGCAGGTTTCGGGCATCGGCGGGCCGCCGAAGCCATCGAGGCTGCATTTTGTCACACCTTTGCTGATCAGTGTCAAGTGACGGTCATGAACCCCCTCCAGGACCCGGCCTTGCCTGATTTGGTGAAGCTTTTTGAAGCCAGCTACGATGGTGTGGTAACAGACGACCCTACTTTGTACCAGTTGGCCTACTCGGCTACTGACGCGCCGGTGGTGGCTCAGTTGATGCAGCGGGTGACTACCACGGTTCTGAATGATACCCTCACCCAGTGGGTCAAAGGACTCAACCCCGATGCCATCCTTACCACTTACCCGGCCTTTACCCAGGCGGCCATCCGGGCAGCTCAGCAGGTCGGTCGCTCTATCCCGGTGAATGTGGTGGTGACCGACTTGATCAACGTCCACAGCCTCTGGTTTCATCAGGGAGCCGATCAGACTTTTGTGCCCACCGGTTATGTCTACCGTCAGGCGCTTGAACATGGCCTGAGCGCAGACCGAGTACGGTTGACCGGCTTGCCAGTCCACCCGCAGTTCGCACTCGAGACGCGCTCTCAAGCCATGTTGCGCAAGGCGCTGGGTTGGCACCCAGATAAGACGACGGCCTTGGTCGTCGGATCGGCTCGCACACGCCAAACCGCCGACATCAGCCGCCTTCTTGACCGTTCTGGTCTGCCGCTTCAGGTTGCTGCGGTCAGCGGCGGTGACGAGGAAATCCAGGCCAAGCTCGAAGCAATCCGCTGGAAGGGTGAGGTCTATACCTATGGGATGGTCAGGAACATGCCGGAGTTAATGCGGGCCGCTGACTTCATCGTGTGCAAGGCAGGTGGCCTGATCGTCTCCGAATCGCTAGCCTGTGGTTTGCCTCTCATTCTGTATGAAGCCCTGCCAGGGCAGGAAGTGGGCAACGTTCGCTATGTAGTCGAGAGCGGCGCGGGCGTCTGGGCGCCAGGGCCTATCGGAGTGCTGACCACGGCTTATGCCTGGCTGGCCCACGGGCGCGATGACTTGGATAGACATCGTCGGTCGGCCCGCCAGATCGGAAAGCCGCGTGCGGCCTTCGATATTGCCGAGGCCGTTATCAGGCAGATCGCTGCCAGGCGGCAATCTTCGTAGCTTGGAAAGCGACGCGCCTTGCCAGAGGGTCTTTACGTGCTGGACAAATGCGGTAAAATGGTCCGGGCCTCTGTCTGGCCCATCGCGGCGTTTGCCGTGTGCTTGTGTAGCCCAAACCACGCAGGACATCCAGGTGGGTGGCTTTACAGGTTGCCTGGTTGTTTAACGCTTCGATGAACAACACCGCAACCATCCTATGAACTTGGATTCGGATAGGAGCATAAGAGAATGGCTAAGAAGACAAAGAAGTGGGTTTATTCTTTCGAGGAAGGAAATGCCTCGATGCGCGACCTGCTGGGTGGCAAGGGCGCGAACTTGGCTGAGATGACCGGCATTGGACTTCCCGTTCCGCCGGGTTTCACCATCACGACCGAGGCTTGTCTGGCTTATCTTGCTCACGGGGATCAGTTCCCTGAGGGGATGTGGGATCAGGCCGTTGAAGGCATGCGGCAGCTAGGCAAGAAGATGGGGCGCAACTTTGGAGACAACAGCAACCCGCTGTTGGTCTCGGTGCGTTCCGGAGCCAAGTTCTCCATGCCCGGCATGATGGATACCATCCTTAACTTGGGCTTGAACGACGAGGCCGTTGAGGCCCTGGCGGACAAGGCCAAAGACGAGCGGTTTGCGTGGGACGCCTATCGCCGCCTAGTGCAGATGTTCGGCAAGGTGGTGTTGGATGTTGAGGGCGAGCATTTCGAAGAGTTGATTAGCAGGATTAAGGAAGAAGAGGGAGTCTCCTCCGACCCCGAAGTTTCTGCCGAGGGCTGGAAGAAAGTTGTCGGTTGGTTCAAAGACCTGATCAAGCGTGAAACCGGTCAGGAGTTCCCCCAGGATCCCTGGAAGCAGCTCGAACTGGCTATTGCTGCTGTGTTCCACTCCTGGAATGGCAAACGCGCCATCGATTACCGCAATGCAACCGGCATCTCGCACGACCTGGGCACCGCCGTCAACATCGTCGCCATGGTGTTTGGCAACGTTGGCTGGGACTCGGGTTCAGGCGTGGCCTTTACCCGGAATCCGTCCACCGGTGAGGCAATCTTATTTGGTGAGTACCTGGCCAATGCTCAGGGTGAAGACGTGGTTTCCGGCGCGCGCACACCTATTGCCGTCAGCAAGCTGGCAAATGAGATGCCGGAGGCCGCTGAGGCGCTCAGCAAGATTGCTCGCACGCTGGAGACTCACTATCGCGACATGCAGGATATGGAGTTTACCGTCGAGAACGGCAGGCTCTGGATGCTCCAGACTCGCAGCGGCAAGCGCACCGCTGCCGCCGCGGTCAAGATCGCCGTCGACATGGTAAACGAGGGCCTGATCACGCGAGAACAAGCAGTGGCTCGGATTGAGGCATTCCATATTGACCAGCTCTTGCATCCCCGCTTCGACGACAAAGCCAAGAAGTCCAGCAAACGGCTGGCTAAGGGTCTCAACGCTTCGCCAGGCGCGGCGGTGGGTATGGTCTACTTTGACGCTGACACCGCCGAAGAGATCGGCAAGAAGCAGGGCAAGGCTGTGATCCTGGTCCGTCCGGAGACCACCCCCGACGACGTACACGGGATGTTGGCGGCTAGGGGCATTCTGACCCAACATGGCGGCGCTACCAGCCACGCGGCAGTCGTGGCACGCCAGCTTGGGAAGCCATGCGTGGCGGGCTGCGAGGATATCGCCATCGATGTCGATCGGCGCCAGTTCAGCGTGGGCGACGTGATAGTGAAGGAAGGCGATGTGATCTCGCTCGACGGCGCGACTGGTGAGGTGTTCCTCGGCGCCATCCCTACCGTTGCCCCCTCCTTCGATGAGCAGCCGGAGTTGAAGCAGATTTTGGCCTGGGCAGACGAAATCCGCCGCCTGCAAGTGTGGGCCAATGCCGACGACCCCGAGCAGGCTGCCCGCGCTCGCAGCTACGGCGCTCAGGGCATCGGCCTGTGCCGCACTGAGCATATGTTCCTCGGCGAGCGCACTGCGATCTTCCAGAAAGCTATCCTGGCCGAGACCGACGAGGAGTTCCAGCGCGTGTTGGATGAGGAGCTTCTGCCCCTCCAGCGCAGCGACTTCTACGGCATCTTCCGGGCGATGGACGGTCTGCCAGTCATCATCCGCTTGCTAGACCCACCGCTCCACGAGTTCTTACCTTCGTTGGAAGAACTGATCGAGGAGATCGCCACGCTCAAGGCTCAGGGCAAGAGCGACCCTGCCAAGGAACGTCTGCTCGCGACAGTGCGCAATATGCATGAATTTAATCCGATGCTGGGCTTGCGCGGCTGCCGCCTAGGGATTATGATGCCCCCCCTGAATAAGATGCAGGTTCGTGCTATTTTCGAGGCGGCTTGCGACGCGGCCAAGGAGGGCGTTGACGTCCACCCTGAGATCATGATCCCGCTTACTAGCCATATCAATGAGCTGAAGGACATCCAGCCGCTGCTTGAGGAAGTCGCTCAGCAGGTAATGCAGGAGAAGGGCATCACGATTAAGTACAAATTTGGCACTATGATCGAGATTCCGCGCGCTGCACTGACCGCGGGCGAGATCGCTGAGATGGCCCAATTCTTCAGCTTTGGCACCAACGACCTCACACAGATGACCTATGGCATCAGCCGCGATGATGCTGAGCGCAAGTTTCTGCTTTCTTATGTCGAGCGCGGCATCCTGCCCAAGAATCCCTTCCAGGCCATTGACCGGATTGGGGTAGGTCGTCTGATGGAAATGGCTGTGAATGAAGGTCGCAAAACACGGCCCGATCTGGAGGTCGGCATCTGTGGTGAACACGGCGGCGAGCCATCGAGCATTGAGTTCTGTCACCGTATTGGCTTGAACTATGTGAGCTGCTCGCCGTTCCGGGTACCCATTGCGCGTCTGGCAGCAGCTCATGCTGTCCTGATCGAACAGGGCAAGCGCGACCCTGATCTCTAACCAGCATCCCCAAACTGATCGCTTGGGGATTGACAGACCCCTAAAGAAACACAGCGGAGCCAAATGCATCGGCTCCGCTGTGTTTTCTATTTTCCCAACCTCGCACGCATCTGTTCTGCAGCGGCAGACAGTGGCCTATGGGCTGAGCAGGGCCCCGTGATCCTGTCCCCCTCAAGACTGTCGTCCGAGCACGGCAGCGAGCTGCTTGAGACAGGAGCGGTGCGCCACGGCCAGCACTTCGTCGGCTGGCTGTAGCACAGTATCCCCATGGGGGATGATCAACTGCCCTTTGCGAAACACGGCAACAAGCGTTGATTCGGTCGGTAAGTCAATCTCTCGCACAACGCGCCCTGCGGCTATCGAATCGGGGTGCACTTTCTCCTCAACCAGCGAATACTCCCCTTTTCTCAGTTTGAGGAGGGTCATCATGTCTCCCAGAGACATTTCCTCTAGGATCAGCTTCGCTAGGATGTCGGATTGGTTCAGTGCCACATCGACGCCCATCTCCGTGGTAAAGACCCAGGCATTCTTGGGATTGTTGACACGGGCAATGACACGCGGAACTCGAAACTCAAAGCGCGCCAGCGTGGTGACCACCAGATTGGTTTCATCTTCACCGGTCACGGCGGCGACCACGTGAGCCTCTTTGATGCCAAGCGACTCCAGCAAGCTAGGGTCGGTGCCATCGCCAGGCACGACGCAGTCGCGCGGAATCTCCTCGTAGAGCCGCGCCAGGACATCGGGACGTGGATCGATCACTTTAATCTGGTGTCCCTCGCTCAGAAGCAGGGACGCAAGATGAGAGCCAGTCTTTCCGCCGCCGACGACGATTACAAACATGCTAGCCTCCTGAGAGCGCTTTATCGAAAAGGTTCAAAACTCTTTCGACAGTGCCCCTTAACTTTGACCAAAGTGTTTCGGTCAAAGACTTAGCAGCGCCTCAACTCGTTCCATCGCAGTCGCCAGCACTGCCAGATGCACAATATCTCCGGCGCGGAGTTCCGTTCCGGTTGTCGGCAGGATGGCGGTCTCGCCACGGGTGATCGCCGCCACGTTGACTTCGCCTGGCACGTTCAAATCGCGCACGAACCGACCGACCAGATGGGCTGGCAGCTCAATCGCGAGAAAGCTCACCTCTCCATTCCCCAGGGTCATGGTAGGGGCTAAGTCTGTGTGGGTCAGCAGCTCGCTGATTCGCTGTGCGCCCCAGTGAGCTGGGGAGATCGTGACCAATCCCAGACGCCGGTAGATCTCAACTTTGCGCGGGTCTTGCAAACGAGCCACCACGCGCGGCACTCGGAACACATTTCGCGCGATTCGCGCTGCAACGATGTTGGCATTGTCCGAACGGCTGGTAGCAGCGAATGCTTCTGTCTCTTCGATCCCGGCCTGCAGCAACACTTCGCGATCAAAGCCGACGCCGCGCAGAGTCTGGCAGCCCGGATGTGAGGGCAGTCTCGCCAGCGCATTTGCCTCCTGATCGATAACGACGACGTGATGGCCCTTGCCCAGCATCAGCAACGCTAACTGCTCACCGATGCGGCCACAGCCCATGATCACCACTTTCATTCCTGTGCCCCTCCCTTCGCACGCAGTGGGTGCCCCTGCGACTGGCGGATAGCCAGATTCTTGCGCAGCCAGTCCAGCCCGTAGAGCACGGGTCCGTAAGCTGCTAGGCCTATCCACGAAGCCAGTGGCAGGGCCGTGTGCCCGAATAGGATTGCTAGAGGATGCAGGTATATTAGCGCCAGTGCGAGCAGAATCTCAAAGACGATCCCTGCCAGCAAAAACCCGTTGCTGAACCAGCCTAGCGCGTGGACGCCGGGCATCTCGCGGCGGCAGGCAAAGGCGTTGCCCACCTGTGCCATTACCACACCTGCGAAAAATACTGTCGTGGCCAAGACATACACCTGGCTCGCCGAATCCACTAGGTGATCAAAGACAGGGAGCCAGTCGGGTTTTGGCAGACCTAGCACTGCCCCGTAGCCTGTCGTAAGATACACCGCCAAGAACCCGATGTAGCAAAGACCTGTCTCAATGCCCCCCAGCCACAAGGCGCGAGTGACCAGACGTCCGTCAACCAGGTGGTGCAGCCGCGAGCGGGGTGTTCGTGCCATCACATCCGGTTCAGGCCGCTCGGCGCCGAGCGCCAGCGAAGGCAGTAAATCCGTGCCTAGATCGATGGCAAGAATTTGTACAACCGTCAGGGCCAGCGGTAGATCGAACAGAGCAGTCAGCACGAACGGCAGAATCTCTGGAATGTTGCTGGCAAGGATGTAGGTAATGAACTTGCGGATGTTCTCAAAGATGGTACGCCCTTCCTCAATCGCACTCACCAGGGCAGCGAAGTTGTCATTCGTCAGGATAATGTCTGCCACCTCGCGAGCGACATCGGTGCCGGAGCGCCCCATGGCTACTCCAACATCCGCCCTGCGCAGAGCCGGGGCGTCGTTTACGCCGTCGCCGATCACTGCTACTACATCTCCCCGGCTTTGGAGGGCAGCCACGACTCGCAGCTTGTGCTCCGGAGCTACACGCGCAAAGATGACCTCGCCTGCCAGCGAGTCTTGCAGCTCAGCATCGGTCATCGCCTCTAGATCGGCGCCCGTGAGAATGCGCGGTCTTTCAGTGCGCAGCATGCCAACCCGTCGCGCCATCGATTCAGCTGTCAGGCCGTAATCACCGGTGATCATCACCACCCGGATATCTGCCTTCTGGAAGGTGCGCATTGCAGCTGCGACCTCTGGACGGGGTGGGTCCATCATGGCTGCCAAGCCGAGAAACGTGAGGTCGCGCTCGACGCGCTCTGGTGTGTAAGGCCCCTCGCGCGGGGGCAGCTCTCGGCGGGCAAGGGCCAGCACACGCAGCGCACGCCGGGCATAATGGTCGTTGGCTGCCAGGATCTGGGCAACAGTCTGCTCGTCCAGCGGGCGCACTTCCCCATCGATCAACACGTGGCTGCACTGCGCCAGAACTTCTTTAGGCGCACCTTTCACGAAGGCGATCTCGCTGCTTCCGTTGAGGTGGATGGTGCTCATACGCTTGCGGGTAGCCTCGAAGGGCAGTTCGTGAATGCGCGGGTAAGTCTGGTTCAGTGCATTCTCGTTCAATCCCCCTTTCAGTGCGCACACCCGCAGCGCTGCTTCGGTCTGATCGCCTAGGGAGGTCCACTGAGTACGGGTGTCCGAGGGTGGCAGCAGACGGGCATCGTTGCACAGCATCGCTGCTGTGAGTGTGGCTCGCAGGTCTTCTTCAAGCGGCATTCCGTTTGTGACGGAAGCAAACGTCCCTGTCGGTTGGTAGCCTTCGCCTGAGACGCGCAACCAGTGTCCTGCAACCCACAGCTCGCGCACCGTCATCTGATTGTGGGTCAGTGTGCCGCTTTTATCTGTGCAGATCACGGAGACCCTGCCCAGCGTCTCCATAGTTGCCAGTTTCTTGACCAGCACCCCACGTCTGGCTAGACGTTGCACGGCAATGGCCAGGGTGAGCGTGAGAGTCGGACGCAATCCTTCCGGCATCATGGCTACAATAATACCGATGGCCAGGAAGAAGGCTTCCGGGTGCGAGATGCCAATATCCACAGTTCCCACACCGAAGACCACCAGCCCGCTGCCCACTGCCATGATCGAAAGAATACGGGTCAATCGGATAACCTCCCGCTGAAGGAGGCTGGGTGCTTCTTCGACCGCCTGGCTCAGCCGGGCGATGCGGCCAAACTGGGTTGTCTGTCCGGTGGCGAACACGACCGCCCGCGCGGTGCCGGACACTACTGACGATCCCGCAAACACGAGGTTGGGGCGCTCGAGTTCGGTCAGACCTTCGCGCAGCGAAGCTTCCTCTGTCTTGGTGGCCGCCATGGCTTCACCTGTCAGAGCAGCTTGGTTGGTCCGCAGTCCGTATTGCTCCACGACGCGAGCATCTGCTGGGATGTGATCGCCTTGCGCCAATACCAGCACGTCGCCCGGCACAATCTCAGAAACGGGGATCAGGGCTTCCTGCCCTCCCCGGACAACCCGGCTGTAGCTGGGCAACAGGAGGGAAAGCGCCACGACTGCCTGCTGCGCCTGGTGCTCCTGCCAAAAGGAAAAGGTGGTATTAAGTGCGACCACAAACCAGATTGCCCACGGCAGGGTGGGGTGTCCGGCCAACAGCGCCAGCAGCCCTGCTCCCCACAGAAGCAAGGCCATTGGGTGTGTGGCATGGCCGAGGACTCGTCGCCAAAGCGGTGGCTGGGGCGGCTCTGGGAGCTTGTTGGGGCCGTAGAGGCGCAGCCGCGCCTCTACCTCACTGGGGGATAGTCCCTCTGGCGAGGTAGTCAGCGCGGCATAAACTTCGCTGGTGCGAAGGGCGTGAATAGCAGATGACCTCATGAGGAGGACTCTGGATCAGGCAAACTCGAAGCAACGCTTCCCGCTTGGGCCTGTGCCGGACCTTCCGGAGATACTGGTCGGGCTGACTCAGGCTCTGGCTCTGATACTTGCTCAGACGCAGACGCGCCCGCCGCGGGAAGAGGATGATCGGGCGCGGTCTCGGGGTTGGAAGTGGAAACGGGATTTGAGGCAGGCGCAGACTGTATGTGTGGCTCGACTTCCCCCCTTAGGTACTGTTCCAAGATCGAGGGAGCTTCAGGATGATCGATGCGTACCGCATGATCGTAATCGCCAGCCGTAATCGGGGCGGGCTCGTAGCGCAGCGGGCGCCGGACACCAAACAGCTCAAAGAATCGGGCCACTCCCACCAGCACTATGTTGCGTATCGTCCAGCGGTATTCTTGCATCCTAAGAGACTGCCATTCAACAATAGAGGCCATTGCGCCTTGTACACGCGCCTTTTCTCGCACAATCCGATGGATCGTGTGCGGATCGCGATACCCGATCGGCGAGAGCAGGATGGCATGCGCTGCCAGGAATAGCAGGCTGAAAGAGATCAGCACCACCCAACCGCCCTCTGCCCACTTCCCAGCGATCTGGCCCACAAAAATCAGCCCGCCAAGGACAGCTGCTGCCGTTGCCCCCAGGCTGCCCCAGAACCGCTTGCGGCCTGTGTAGTGGATCAGGATGTGCTTGCGAATGGCAAGCCCCACCACAGTGATGGGCATAAAGACCCCCACCCCGTAGTAGGGTACTGCCAGCGTCACCTTGCCGCGGACGATCAACATAATCACTACGGCTGCAATGAATCCAGCGGTGACTGATCGAGTGAAGGTCCCCTGGGGATTGCGATAGACGACGAACTCGGGAATCTCGCCGATGGCAACATCACGCCAGGCTGTGGCTTGCAAGTCCTGCATCGCCGTCATCGATGCAGCTGCTAACAGGATTACCGCCACGATCTGGTAGGCCCAGAACAGAATGATTCCCCCTGGCATCTCGTTGAAACCGATCCAGGCCAAATTCCCAACCAGGCTGCGGCCCAGTGTCCCTTCGAAGACATTAAATCGGATGGCAAAAGTCGTCAGGAACAGGGTCGTCAGGCCGCCGTAGAACAGGAAGGAGGTCTGTACGAACCGTCCGATGCCCGCTTTGCCGCTGTAGAACTCCCACAGCTTCCCCAGGCGCGGCAAGTGCTTTTTGCCCCACTTGACCAATGCTGCGTCTTCGTCGATCACAAACTGAATGCCGTCGGACATGGCCTCCAACCCGCTGAGCGCCACCATGCCCTTCATGGAGGCCGTCAGCAGGTGATGCAGCGCCTGGCCCAGCGTAACGGCCTGAGGTTCCTCCGTCGCCGGGACCGGGGGCACGCCCTTGTAATGCGCGATCAACAGGCCGATCCCCATGGTAAGGGTTAACATTGCAAAGATGCCCAGCAATGTAAATGTGATCTGTGCCGACTCCCCACGTCCCCGAATCGTCAGGATGTAAGTGCCTGTTGCCAGAATCGCGCCGATGCCAAAGTGAAGCCACCAGTACTTGCCATACAGATTCAGGATCGAGAGCAGTTGATCGCTGCCCGAAAGTGCCGATACAACGATGGTGAACACGTAGTCCTGAGTTAAGACCACGGCCACCAGCAGGCTGATGGTGGGCCACAGGTAGCGCATCGAAGCGGTGTAGGCCCCACCGCCCTGGTTGAAGATGCCGAGCGAGTACATGTACAGCGCGCCGAATGTGAAATTCGCTAGCGCGATCACCGCTACGGCGATGTACCCCCACTTCTGCAGGCCATAGGGATGCAGCGCGTGCATCATCTCGCCCGTGGCGTAAAAGTACGATGTAAAGTAGTCGACGCCAAACAGCGCCAGTGCGCCCAGCAGACCGATCTGCCCTGCGCCATGAACGTGGGCGTGCTCTTCTTTTTCCCTCGGTGCGACCTTCCAGGAAAGAAAACCGATCACTGCCAGTAAGAGAATTGAAAATATCATATGTTTACCTGGTCTCTACCACTCCCCAAGCTTGACAGGGGACACAAAGGCCGCTTCGAGCATGGCTAGCTCTTTCAGCAGGTGCTTGCGCGTTGAGGCGTTCAGACGGGTATCTTGGGCTACCTTGGCCTGCTCCTCACGCGCAGCGCGCACAACGAACGCTGGGACGAACATGATCCGCCCTGCCGGGATCACCCGGAAGTGATAGAGCTTCATCTGGAGGTCTTGGTCGTCGAAATACAGCAGGCTGAGGCTCAGGCCACGGTTGAGGTTCCCTGCGGCTGCGCGCCGTTTGATCGTTTGGATGATCTCGCCTGCCTGGTACAGCGCGAGTGCCCGTCCCTGGTTGATCAATTGACCCAAGATGCCGTAGCGCTTGCGCTGGTACTCTGGATCGGCCACCATGTAGGGCGCAAGTCCAACCGCTGCGTGCAAGACAGCCGTAAACTGTTGCATCGAGGCGACGTGCGCTTCTGCCTCCTGAGGCGATCCCACCAGCAGATGTCCCTCGTCGTCGAAAGCGACCCACTGGGGCAGGTAAAATCGCCGGGCCGCCGGAGTATAGGGGACGACCAGCTCACCCCGCATTCCATCCTGTCCCTCCTCGGCGATGGCGTCTGTGTCCGCCGTGATGGCGGATTCCGTCATCGGTTCGTCGGGAGCAGGGATGGAGGGAATCTCTTCGCCTTCCGCAGCCACGTACCGCACAGAGCGCCCGGAGGGCAGCATCTCGTAAACCATATGTACGGCTGTTGCATAACGCAGCAGCTGAGCCGCGGTGGCCACCGCGGCGTCATGTGAGCCTTCTAGCTCCACCAGCCGGTTGCGTATTGCCGTCCTCAGGTCTGTGCCGGTCAAGCTGTCAAACAGGCTGCCTGCCGTATGATCGCGGCTTGAGGCAGAGATGGGCATGGGCGGCTGTCCCGCCTTCGGCACGACCTGATCGGGCAATGTGAACCGCACCTGCGAACGGCGCTGGATCAGAGCCTCACCGAGAAGACGAGCCTGCCCCTCCAGGAAACGCTGGATCAAGGAGGGCTGCGCCTCGAACAAGGTCTGCAATGCCGCATATCTCTGGCTCAGGAGGCTGGCTGCCCCCGCCGCATCAGGTGTAGTTGAGGATAGCCGCTGGGCATCCACATGAAAGTCTGGTTCGGACATGTATCTCACCCGATCGATCGACAAACTCACACATCGACCCAAGCTCAACGGGTCCGCTTGGCAAAAGGTAGAAACCGCCTCGAAAGCTATAGAGCCAACAAAAATGCGCCCCTTGGGGCACATGTAGAGTCAGGCGAAACGCCCTGAGTGTCATGATGACTTTACTCTGCATATCGATAATAATATGCCTGAGCAGAATCTGCAACAATCGCTGCTGGGGGGGGTGCATTTCAGTTTGGGGGGAGAAGAGGAGTAGACTGGATGCAGGAGGGAAGCACCTATGTCACCAGAAGAAGAACTGAAAGCGCGGTTGAAGCGTCAGGCTGATGAGCTGGTCGAGCGGGTGATGCGGG
>DAOTXR010000095.1:0-13180 GCA_034435375.1 Anaerolineae bacterium | reverse complement strand
GCCAGAGGCATGGCGCTCGCCACGCCTCTGGCCGCGGACGATGGATGTGTGGTCAGATTGAGCGCTGACACGGCCCCCTACGACTGCGGCACACGCCCATCCTCACGATCTTTCACCTTCCCTAGCCGCAGGCCCAGCAACCCATCGATCAGGCTGCCACCACCCGCCCTGCCTCCGACCCAGATCTCAGGAATGAGGCGCACACCACGGTCGCCAACGATTTGCCAAGTTCGTCTTGTTTGACAACGCTTCGACCTTCATGGTAGGATCACAAAACGCACGAGTTAGCACTCTCTGGTATAGAGTGCTAACCAGGAGTCGGGGATCATGGCAGAACTTACCAAACGCCAGGAACATATTCTCAGCCTGATCATCCGCGAATATGTCAAAACCCCCATACCGGTCAGTTCTAAGGCCCTGGTCAAGGACTACGGCTTGGCAGTCAGCTCGGCTACGGTGCGCAACGACATGGTTGTGCTCGAAGAACAGGGCTTGATCCAGTCGCCCCACACCTCGGCAGGACGCATCCCGACCGAGGAGGGGTACCGCTACTTCGTGCAGAAGCTCATCAGCGACAGCGAACTGACACCTGCTGAGCAACGTACAATCCGACACCAGTTTCACCAAGTCCGCTTTGACATCGAGCAATGGCTACGTCTGGCAGCCTCAGTGCTGGCCAACACGGCACGCAGCGCCTCGCTGGTTACTTCACCCCAGGCCGCCGAGGTCCGTTTTAAGCATCTGGAGCTGATCCACACCCAGGGGCGGCTGGTGCTGCTGGTCCTCGTGATCGATGGCGGGGATGTGCGACAGCAGATGCTCACTTTGGCCGAGCCCATTGTGCAAGATAGACTGACTGAGGCTGCCTGCACTATCAACGCCCTGTGCGCCGGCATGCGCAGCAACCAGGTCCGTGCCCAGAGCGCCCATCAACCCGCTCTGGAACAGGAAGTCATGGAACTCGTGGCCGACCTCCTCAACAAGGCCGACCGCCGGCACCAGGCTGTGCTGGTCGACGGATTGGCCAACATTCTGGATCCCACCCACCTGCTGGATCAGGCAGAGGTCACTGATGCACAGCAGCGCGAGGGCCTTAGCCGCTATCTGGCCGAAGTCGACGGTGTTGGAGCACGCCAAGCTCTGCGTCTGATTGAAGAGCGCACTCTGCTTGAGGAGGTGCTGGCCGAGGCACTGAAGCTGGGGGGATCTGGTGTGCGCGTCATGATCGGCGGCGAGGGGCGCTGGGAGGAACTAAACAAGACGTCAATGATCCTTTCCCGCTATGGCGTTGAAGGCCAGGCCACAGGCACGCTGGGTGTGCTGGGTCCCACGCGGCTCCACTATGGGCGTGCGATCTCGGCAGTACGTTACGTCGCAGGGCTGATGAGCGACATGCTGATCGAGCTGTATAGCGACGGGGACCCGCAGCAGGCTGTGTAAGAGAAACATCAGAAACACATTGCTCTAACGCTGATCTAATGCAGCCCAGCTACAATCGCGGCGATGTTGTGGCGTTGCACCCACAACATCCACTCGCAACCACACTCAGGTGGCATAGGGAGAAACGACAAGTGAGCGACGAACAGGCGGCAGAGCAACCGGAGATCATCCAGGCCGAGACGCCGGAAACTCAGGAAGCTGGGCAAGCTGAGGCTGAACAGGAGGAACAGGCTGATCTCGAGGCCCAGCTAGCTCAGGCTCAGGTCCAGGTTGCCGAATACCTGGACGGATGGCAGCGAGCGCGAGCCGAGCTGGCTAACTACAAAAAGCGCGTCGAGCGCGAACGCGACTTGGTGCGCACCCAGCTTCGAGGAGATGTGATTGCTGCGCTGTTGCCCGTGCTGGACGATCTTGACCGCGCCATGGAGACCCTGCCCCCCGACCTGGACGGCCATGAATGGGTCGAAGGGCTGCGGCTGATCCACCGCAAATTTCAGACGGGCCTGACCGAGATGGGAGTCGTGGAAATCGAAGCTGCTGGTCAGCCGTTTGACCCGGAGCGGCACGAAGCTGTGATGCAGCGATCCGATCCGGCTGTGGAGCCTGGCATGGTGCTAGAGGTCCTTCGTAAAGGTTATCTGATCGACAACCGTGTGCTGCGTGCGGCCATGGTCGTCGTGTCTACCTGATTCGGATTGTCCCTGGCACACCTTAAGCGTTCAGTCAGGAGTGTTCTCGGCCAAGCCTGAGGTTTCGTCAAAGGTATTTCTTTAAAGAGGAATGCTTTTGATAAAACACTTAGCGCATAAGCCCTTTATACCATAGCGAAGAGGGAGCAATAGGAACTTATGGGCAAAATCATCGGAATTGACCTGGGAACGACCAACTCGGTCGTATGCATAATGGAAGGCGGCGAACCAGTAGTAATCCCATCCGCAGAGGGCGGACGGCTCTTCCCGTCAGTGGTGGCCATTGACAAGAGCGGCCAACTGTTGGTTGGCGAGCTGGCCAAACGCCAGGCCGTCGTGAACAGCGAGAACACGCTGTTCTCAATCAAGCGCTTCATGGGGCGGAAGTTCTCCGACCCCGAGGTACAGCGCGCCACGAGCCGCGCCCCTTACAAGGTCACCAAGGCCTCTAATGGTGACGTACGGGTGATGATGGGCGGCAAAGAATACTCTCCGCCCGAGATCTCGGCTATGATCCTTCAAAAAATGAAGCGCGACGCCGAGGCTTACCTGGGTGAGGAGGTCACTCAAGCAGTGATCACCGTCCCAGCATACTTCAATGACAGCCAGCGCCAGGCCACCAAAGACGCAGGCCGCATTGCCGGGCTGGACGTGCTGCGCATCATCAACGAGCCAACGGCTTCATCGCTGGCCTATGGGCTGGACAAGAAGAAGGATCAGACGATTGCCGTCTATGACCTGGGCGGTGGTACGTTCGACATCAGCATCCTGGATGTGGGCGAAGGTGTATTCGAGGTCCGTTCCACCAACGGCGATACCTTCCTGGGCGGCGACGACTTTGACCAGCGCATCATCGACTGGTTGGCAGACGAGTTCCAGCGCCTGGAAGGCATCGACCTGCGCAAGGACAAGCCTGCCCTTCAGCGCCTCAAAGAGGCCGCGGAGAACGCCAAGAAGGAGCTGTCGATCAAGCTTGAGACCGAGATCAACCTGCCCTACATCACGGCAGATGCGAGCGGCCCCAAGCATCTCCAGATGACACTCACTCGCGCCAAGCTTGAGCAACTCACCGAAGACCTGATCCGGCGCACGCTTGAGCCATGCCGACAGGCCCTCAAGGACGCCAATCTGACCGCCGCCGACATCGATGAGGTAATCCTGGTCGGTGGCATGACCCGCATGCCCGCTGTACAGCGCGCCGTCTCCGAGCTATTCGGCAAAGAGCCGCACAAAGGCGTCAACCCCGATGAGGTAGTCGGGCTGGGGGCAGCCATCCAGGCCGGCGTGTTGGGCGGGGATGTCAAGGACATCCTGTTGCTCGACGTGACGCCTCTCACCCTGAGCGTCGAGACCCTTGGCGGCGTGGCGACGCCCCTCATTGAGCGCAATACCACCATCCCGGTGGCGAAAAGTCAGATCTTCAGCACGGCCTCCGACGGCCAGATGCAGGTTGAGATTCATGTGGTGCAGGGCGAACGTCCTATGGCAGCTGACAACAAGTCGCTGGGTCGCTTCATCCTGGACGGCATTCCACCCGCACCGCGAGGCGTGCCCCAGATCGAGGTCACATTTGACATCGACGCCGACGGCATCCTGAACGTGTCAGCCAAAGACAAGGCCACAGGTCGCCAGCAGAAGATCACGATCACGGCTTCCAGCGGCCTCTCAGAGGCGGAGATCCAGCGCATGGTCAAAGAGGCCGAACAGCACGCAGAAGAGGACGCCCGCCGCCGCCAGGCCCAGGAAGTACGTAACGCTGCCGACAGCGCCATCTATACCGCCGAGAAGATGATGCGCGATTACAGTGAACAGCTTCCGGAGGAGGCCAAGAAGGTCACCCAGCAAAAGGTTGACGCGCTGCGCGCGGCCCTGAGTCGAGACGACGTCGACGAACTACGACGCCTGACGGATGACCTGATGCGCCAGATCCAGACGCTAGGCGCTTCTATGTATGAGCAAGCCGCCAGCAGCGCGGCTGGCAGCGACAGGGGCGAATCCGGCGAGGATGTCGTCGAGGGTGAGGTCGTGGACTGAATCTGATGCGCATCCAGTATTTGATCGAAATCGCTTTCGGTCAAACCTGTAAATGCGGCAGATGGCACACCGAAGCAGGGCTTGTCCCTGCTCATCACATAGATCAGGGGGATCACAGCAGGGGCAGGACACATCTTGCCCCTGCTGTACTCTCTGGCCACGACCTCAGACCCATGCGTTACCTATCCAGCAGCGGATTATGGAATTGATACACCAACCCGCGCTATAATGTTGTGACTCTGGCGTGTCATCTTTCGATGGTGGGTGATCCTTTATGGCAGGTAAGCGCGATTACTACGAGATCCTAGGCGTCTCACGGAGTGCCACGCAGGACGAGATCAAGAAGGCGTTCCGCCGTAAGGCACGCCAGTATCATCCTGACGTGAATAAAGAGTCTGACGCCGAGGAGAGGTTCAAGGAGGTCAACGAGGCCTACGAGGTGCTCAGTGACCCGGATAAACGCGCTGCCTATGATCGCTATGGTCACGCCGCTGTCAACGGCGCGGCGGCTGCCGACCCGTTTAGTGGCTTCGGCGCCTACTCGGACATCATCGATGAGCTGTTTGGAGCTGCCTTCCGTGCCACCGGGCGTTCACGGCGAGCGCCTCGCCGTGGACAGGACATCGAAGTTCGGTTGACCATCGACTTTGAAGAAGCAATTTTCGGCACCGAGCGCCAGATTGAGTTCCAGCGCACTGGCCTCTGCCCAGCATGCAAAGGGCTACGCACCGAACCAGGCACCACGCCCATGCGCTGTCCCACCTGCCACGGTGCAGGTGAGGTTCGGCAGCGCACGCAGACTTTTCTGGGCCAGATGGTCAACATCATCTCCTGCCCAGATTGCGGCGGCACTGGCGAGGTGATTACGTCTCCGTGTCGCACATGCAGCGGTCAGGGCTATGTGCGAGAGAGCCGCCGCATGACAGTCAGCATCCCAGCAGGCGTAGATCAGGGCACCCGGATCCGCATCTCCGGCGAGGGCGAGCCAGGTGCCAATGGCGGCCCGCCAGGCAACCTCCACATTTTCCTGGTAGTGCGTCCCCACAAATACTTCCGCCGCCGTGGCGATGACCTGTTCATCAAGCTGCAAATCAACGTTGCACAGGCCGCGCTGGGTCACACCCTCAAGGTCCCCATCCTAACCCAGGAGGGCGAGACGGACATGGACCTGGAGATTCCGTCTGGCACTCAATCTGGACAGGTCTTTGTGATCAAGGGCAAAGGCGTGCCTCGCCTGCGCCAGGACGGATCTCACTCGGGCGCAGGTAATCTTCAGGTGATGGTTGAGGTCGATATCCCCCGCCGTTTGACCGCCGAGCAGCGTGAGCTGTTCGAAGCTCTGGGGGCAACTCTCGGCGAGGCCGTTATTCCTCCTGCCAACGAGAAGGGGTTCTTCGAGCGTGTGCTGGACTGGCTGGGGGGAGAATAGCCGATCCACTCTTTGGGTGGATCGTTACGCCGAAGGTCCCAAGGTTTGAAATAGGTTTGAATATACACAGCTTCCCCAGTACAATAGCAGCATGAGTGAGTGGATTGAGATCTCCCTAGCCGTCGATGGTGAGGGCGCAGAGGCTGTGGCCGATGTGCTTAGTCGCTACGTGCACCAGGGAATCGCCATCGAGCATCCATGCCCCAAAGAAGCCTGGGAGGACGAGCCACGACCGCCTGGCCCGCTGGTAGTGCGGGGATATATTCCCAACAACTCTGAGGCCCCCGATGTACAGCGCAAAATTGAGGAGGCGCTACACTACCTGGACCGTCTTTATCCCATCCCGGCCCCCACATTTCGCATCGTGAATGAGGAAGACTGGGCGGATGCCTGGAAGCGCCACTATCATCCCATCCGGGTCGGGCAGCATCTGCTGATCAAGCCAGCCTGGGCCAACGCCGAAATCGGCTCTGATGACATCGTCATCGAGATGGACCCGGGCATGGCCTTCGGAACTGGCACCCACCCCACCACTCAGCTATGTTTGCAGGCCTGCGAATGGTTTGCCAAGCCGGGCACCTGTATGGTCGACCTCGGCACGGGATCGGGCATCCTGGCGATAGCTGCAGCTAAGCTGGGATGCTATCGTGTGTTGGCACTAGACACCGACGAAATGGCGGTGCAAGTAGCTCAGGAGAACGTCGAACGCAATGGGGTGTCGGACAGAGTCATCGTTCTGCACGGATCGCTCGATAGCCTGCGGACCACCGCCCGGCACTTCGACTTCGCCATGGCCAACCTGACGGCTAAAATCATTCTTGAGTTGGCTCCCCAGGGGCTTCAACATGTGATCTGGCCCTATGGGAAGTTTATCTTCTCTGGTATCATTGACGAGCAGGCTGCCGAAGTCATAGCTGCACTCAACTCCATCGACCTACATCTGCTGGGCCAGCGCCAGATGGGCGACTGGGTGATGTTAATCACACAGAGGCAAGAGCCGTGAGGGTTATGACCAAAACTCTCCATCGCCCCAACCGGTCGCAGCGCCGCGCGGCCACTCCCAACATGATAGCCAACCTCCTCGACGAGCTTGACATTCGTCCCCCAGGAGGTCTCGAAGTCGAACTGGTCAGCAGATGGGCTGCCAAGCATGTGTGGCGCATCGACGTGAATGGCGAACCGTGGGCCTATGTGCGCTACCTGTTAGGCTCTGCCGACCACTTCCCGGACCGCTGGCGACACCTGCGTCTGTCTACTTTGCTGCACGAGGCGCGAGTAGGCCCTAGGGTGCTCGGCATCACGCCCAGCAGCGAAGCCTTGGGCGGTCGTGCGGCCATTGTCGAGGCCGCGTTACGGCCTATCACCCGGCAGGAACTGGAGGCACGGGCCGTCGAGGCATTGATGCTATTTGCCCGGCTCCACAGTTATATCCCCCTGCACGAAGCACTAACCAGGCAGATCAACGGCGACGACCACGAGCGCCTGCAACCGCTGGCCCGCCTGTTCAGCGAGACACGCGAGCGATGGTTCGAGGCTGTCGTGGCTAACTGGCTGGAGGCTGGCCTATCTGAAATCAGCGACGTGACCGAACTGGTCAGCGAACTGATCAATCAGATCGAGACGTTGGACTTTGACGATGACCCTGGCATCATTGTCCCTGCGCATAACGACCCCAATCACGGCAACTTCATGGTCAACCGGCAGGGCGCACTACGCATGATTGACTTCGAGGAGCTGGCCCTCAACCACCCCGTGGCCGACCTAGGAGTGTTCCTGACATGGTACGTGGACCGCGATCGGCACCGCGACCTTCTCGCGCACTACCCCCTCTCCGACCCCGACGCAATGCTTGAACGGATGAGGGTGTGGGTTCCCTTGCGCTACATTGGGATCGCCGCGCACTGGGCCGCCCGCCTGAACCGATCTCAAGATCAAGAGGCGTGGGTCTATGCCTCCAAGTCTGTGCATGAGTGGCTGCACGGCGCCGCGGAGATCGTGTTTGACGGCGCTGTACCCTCTAGCTTTACCCATACCTTAGACACAGTTCGCGAGTCGCTAATAGGGCGCTGGGAGAAATAGTTACGCCTGCGTATTTTGTGAACAGCCGCATCCATGGGCAGGGCTAGAACGAAAAACTGGCAGTTTATGCCAGTTTCCACCAGAAAGATTCCGCTCTGCGTGCCTGGGACTAATAAGGTTCAGCAAGCTATTCGCCTTCGGATTCAGCCTCCCACTCTGCGCCGCGTTTCTTGTGCCGGTAGGTGATCCGCCCCTTCTTGAGGTCATATGGAGACAACTCCACCCGCACCCGATCCCCTAGCAGGATACGAATGTAATATTTTCGCATCTTGCCGGAGAGATACGCCAGCACTTCGTGGCCGTCATCCAGCTTCACCCGGAACATCATACCTGGCAATGCTTCGATGACTGTCCCTTCCACTTCGATCTTATCTTTACCGCCCATTGAACCCTTTCGTCCCACCTTGTGGGATGCACATCCGCCAGGCCCTCAACGTCAGGAGTCCTGCGGTCATCCCTGTGAGTACTTGGCCTGGCGGCGGCGGATCCGGCGCAAGGCCTTTTTTTTCTGGATCCGGCGCAGCTCGCTTTTGCTGACATGCCAGCGTTTCCGACGCACAGTGCTCAGAATCCCGCTCTTGGCGACCTCCTTGCGAAAACGCTTCAGCAGCTGTTCCTGGCTCTCGCCAGGGCGAAGCACCACTTTAGCCAATCCGTGTCACCCCCTTTACTTCGCAGATTTCCGGGGCGGGACGAACATCCCGCACATCGTTCACATTATATCGATCTCTGTCACCGGCTCTTCGATCGCCCGTTCGTCTGGCTCACTGCCACCGGTCGACTCGCTCGGCGGTGCGCCAACCGACATGCGAGCACGCTCCTCCTCCGTCAGGTGTCGGATACTCAGCCCCATGCGCTGGCGATGCGGCTCTAGGCTGATGATCTGGGCCACCAGCCGATCGCCCGGCTTGACCACATCCTCCATCCGCTGTGGGGCAGGCTCATCCACCTCTGAGACATGGAGAAGCGCCTCAATGCCGTTGTCCAGCTCCACAAACGCTCCAAATGATACCACACGCGAGACAGTTCCTTCAACCACTTGTCCGATGTGATACGTCTCCTCGATCTCGGCCCACGGGTTGGGCTGCAAGCGCTTCAAGCTTAGGCCAATACGCCGCCCCTCACAATCCAACTGAAGCACATACGCTTGAACCCGCATACCTACCCGCACTACCTCACTGGGATGACGAATGCGGTGCCATGACAGTTCGGACAGGTGGATCAGGCCGTCCGCCCCTCCCAGGTCCACGAATGCGCCAAAGTCCCGCAAGCTGCTCACCGTCCCGCTGACGACATCACCTTCCTTCAGGCTGCTCAGCAGACGGTCTTTGGCCTGCTCGCGCGTCTCACGCTGAGCCTGACGCTGCGACAGCACCAATCTCCGTCGCCGGGGATTGACTTCGATAATCTTCAACTCGATCGGCTGTCCAACCATCCGCTTCAAGTATTCCAGGCGCTCATCGTCAGAGAGACCGCGGGGCATGTTCAACACGTGCGAAGCCGGGACGAATCCTCGCAGCTCGCCAAAGGGCACAATCAGCCCACCCTTGTTGGCGTCGATCACCTCACCGACATACAGATCGCCCCGTTCCATCTGGTCACGAGCAGCATCCCAATCTCTGCTGGCACGCGCCTGCTGAATCGAGACGATCAGGTTGCCATCGCGATCTTCGGTGGTAACGACCATCACCGTCACCTTCTGGCCAACACGGTAATCCATATCCAGCCCAAAGGCTTCAACATCGCTACGCGGGACGACACCATCGCGTTTGAGACCCACATCCACAATGATGCCATATTCGTCAATGGCAAGGATCGTCCCGGTAAGAAGATCTCCACGCTCGACTTTGTCGACGTTTTCAAAGGACTGTTCAAGTAGGGTAGCAAAATCAAGCTGTGGATCGTCAGAGGGAGAGGATGATCTAACCATCATGCTTTTAGATAGGCTCCCAACCCATGAAATGGTGAGCAGCGTGGAAAACGCTCTGACCCAGCCCAGTTGGAGAATACCAGATATCGTTGGATCGACTTTGGGTATCTGGCCCGTCGCGCCCACAGCGACGACCAACTGGAACACACCTACCCCCGGTTGCGGACGGTGGCAACGGTATTCTAACCATTGTTGTGAGGGTTGTCAATGAAGGAATGAGGGGAGGGTGCAGGACAATGTGTGGGAAATCTGCCACCTTTCAGGCCAACTCAAACGTAATCAGCAACAAAATCCCATACAAGGTTATGATGGGGCCAGCAAGGATGGAAGGGGGGAGGCCACGCAGTTCGTGTGCTCCGCAGGGGTACGGCATGCCGCACCCCTGCGGAGGCCGCATGGCCCTTGGATCGATCTTAAAGTGATGGCGCGTTCAGCTCTTCAATCACCGGGCGCAGGCACACCCACCACCGGTAGCCCGGCCAGCGCCATGGCAATCTCTTCCGCCGGGTACTCATAGTTTTGCAGCCTCCCAGCGGCATAGTCGATGTACGCCTGCATATCAAAGTGCCCGTGGCCCGACAAGTTGAGTACAATCGCCCGGCTCACACCCTCCTCGCGACAGCGGATGGCCTCCCGGATCGCCACGGCCACAGCGTGGTTCGACTCAGGCGCAGGGACAACCCCTTCACAGCGGGCAAATTGCACCCCAGCGGCGAAGGCGTCGAGCTGCTCCACCGCTATCGGTTCGATCACGCCTAGCTCTGACAGGTGACTGACCAGCGGCGCCATGCCATGATAGCGCAGTCCTCCTGCATGGATGCCCGGCGGCACGAAGCTGCTGCCCAGTGTATGCATCTTGACCAGCGGGGTTAGGTGCGCAGTGTCGCCAAAGTCGTAGGCATAACGGCCTTTGGTGATGCTGGGGCAGGCTGACGGTTCGACGGCGACAATGCGCGTGGCCTGGCCATTGCGCAACTTGCGCCCAACAAAGGGGAAGGCCAGCCCGGCGAAGTTCGACCCGCCGCCCACGCACCCGATCACCACATCCGGGTAGTCGCCGGCCATGTCGAATTGCACCAGGGCCTCCAGCCCAATCACAGTCTGGTGCAGCAAGACATGGTTGAGCACGCTCCCCAGGCTGTACTTGACGTGGTCATGGGTGGCTGCCACTTCCACTGCTTCTGAGATGGCAATGCCCAATGACCCCGCTGAGTCCGGGTCATCGGCCAGAATCGACCGCCCGGCGTGCGTCAGCTCGCTGGGGCTGGCATGAACTGTCGCCCCATAGGTCTCCATCAAACCGCGTCGGTACGGTTTTTGATCGTAGCTGACGCGCACCATGAACACCTCGCACTCTAGCCCAAAGAAGGCACATGCCATGGCCAGCGCCGATCCCCACTGGCCCGCGCCCGTCTCGGTGACAAGCTTACGTGTGCCCTCCACCTTGTTATAGAAGGCCTGGGCGATGGCTGTATTGGGCTTGTGCGATCCCGCCGGACTGACGCCCTCGTACTTGTAGTAGAGGCGAGCTGGTGTGTCGAGCGCCTGCTCCAGCCGGCGGGCGCGGATCAACGGGCTGGGGCGGTATAGGCGGTAGATGTCTCGCACTGGCTCAGGGATCTCGACCTCGCGCTCGACACTGACCTCCTGAAGGATCAGCGCCATGGGGAACAGCGGCGCGAGGTCGTCCGGCCCGACCGGCTGACCGGTGCCCGGATGCAGCACGGGCGGCGGCGGTGTCGGCAGGTCGGCAGCAAGGTTATAGTAGGCCCGGGGTATCTCGCTCTCAGGCAACACATACTTATGGGTCTTGTTATCTACCATCATGGTGACTCCTCCTTAGAGAGATCAGACTATGTCCGTTCTCAGGCCCCTACGATAAGGACCTGCGCATCGCCCTGATCGGGGGGTTGTGGGGAGGCAGTCTATGACGGCTCGATTGAGCGACGCTGTTTATCGGTACAGATCAATCACCCTCTCCATCAATGGGCTGACCAACCCCATTGCTTCACGGGCCTGGGCCACCGTCTCCTGGGCAATGGGGCGGGCACGCGCCGCTCCGGCGCGCAGGATGTCTATCACGTCGTCGGGGCGCTCTTCCAGAAAACGCCGCCGCTCGCGGATCGGGTCAAGAAACTCATTTAGCCGATGGACAAGCACCTTCTTGCACTCCACATCGCCGATCTGACCGCGGCGGTAGCGTTCCTTGAACTCCTCCACTTGCGCCCTGTCTGGGTTGAACAGGTCATGGTAGATGAACAACGGGTTGCCTTCCACCGTGCCGGGATCATGAGCGTGGATGCGATTGGGGTCGGTATACATGTTCATGACTTTGCGGCGCACTGTCTCCGGGTCGTCTGAGAGCATGATGGCGTTGCCCAACGACTTGCTCATCTTGGCCTGCCCATCGATCCCGACGAGGGTCGGCGTATCCTCCGGGATCAGCCCTTCAGGCTCCGGGAACACCTCGCCAAAACGTTGGTTAAAGCGTCGCGCAATCTCGCGCGTCACCTCAATGTGGCTGGCCTGATCCCTGCCTACCGGTACTAGGTTGCCCTTCACGATCAGGATGTCAGCAGCCTGGAGCACCGGATAGTTGAGCAATCCGGCAGACGGTTCGGTGATGTCTAGATTCTGCATGACCTCCTTGAGCGTCGGCACACGCTGCAGGCGCGGCACTGTGACCAGCATCGAGAACAGCAGCGTTAGCTCGGCGGTCTCCGGGATGTCCGATTGCAAGTAGTGTGTGACCTTGTTCGGGTCGATGCCTGCAGCGTAGTTGTCGATCACCACATCCAGGGCATTCTGCCGCGTGGCGACCACATCCTCTTTGTCCGGATGTGTGGTCAGTGAATGATAGTCGGCCACCAACAGGAACAGGTCATACTCATCTTGGAGCTTGATGCGATTTTGCAGCGTGCCGACATAGTGCCCTAGATGCAGCTTGCCGGTAGGGCGGTCGCCTGTCAGGATACGTCCCTTCTTACGCGCCATAGTTGTTCTAGATACTCCTTTCGTCTCAGCTTACCTTCTCTCGTCACCCGGCGCAGAAAAAACGCGCTCATCCCACCTAAGGGACGAGCGCATTTGGCCCGTGGTGCCACCCTTGTTAAGCTGTCTGCCTGTGAAAAACACAAACCGCGCGGTGAGGCGCGGTCGAGGCAACCAGCTTCACTCTGACGGATACGGAGCAGCTATCCTGCTATATATCCTGCGCCCTGATAACGGTGGCGTCTCCGTGCAGAGCTACTGAGTCAGATTGCCGTTCGCCCTGCCAACTCACCGGCCCATTCAGCGCCTACGTGCGTGCCACCCTCACAGCATCCTGGGCAGCTCTCTGAACGCCGCCTCGACGCTTACTACTCCGGCTCAATGTTGTTCCCCATGTTCAATTGCCCGTCAGTGTATCAGATTTTCGGGTCGGTTGTCAAGGTCTGGTGTGGCAAGGGGTGCATTTCAGTTTGGGGGGAGAAGAGGAGTAGACTGGATGCAGGAGGGAAGCACCTATGTCACCAGAAGAAGAACTGAAAGCGCGGTTGAAGCGTCAGGCTGATGAGCTGGTCGAGCGGGTGATGCGGG
>DAOTXR010000094.1:0-3188 GCA_034435375.1 Anaerolineae bacterium | reverse complement strand
GCTCGACAGGGGGTGAGGCTCAACAAGGTGGTCGCGGCGTTGACGGGCCAGGCGGTTCTGGCCCTTCCGTATCTGCTCTGTGGGGGGCGCTCCTGGGGGCAGGGGCCATTTGCTCGCAGTGCGGCCTTCGGGTAAACTCTGCATACATATTCGTCTTACCCGATTGCGCTCCGAAGCGGTCATCCACTTCAATGGGTGACTGCTTTTACTAGCGATCATCGGGCCGTCGTCCCGGCAGGCGCAAGCCCCTGGGTGCTCTGAAAGGATCAGCATGGCCAAGAAACTTTACGTAGGAAACCTCAGCTACGGTACGACGGAGGATGATCTCCGCACCATGTTTGCTGAGGTTGGCAGTGTCGTCTCGGTGACGATCATCACCGACCGCGACACGGGGAGGTCGAAAGGGTTTGGCTTCGTCGAGATGGAAACCGACGAAATAGCCCAGGAAGCCATCACCCGGCTCAACGGCCGAGAGGTCAGCGGACGCACCATCACCGTCAGTGAGGCGCGTCCTCCTCGCGAGCGCGATTCGGGTGGCAGGGGCTACGGCGGCGGCTACGGCGGGCGCGACCGCCGCAAAGGCCCTGGCGGTGGTCGCCGGGATCGTTATTAAGCATTTGGCAATTCAAATTACTTCTCACAAAACCCTTGAGTCTGGCTTTGCCAAAAGCAACCGAGGGCGTGATGCACGCCCTCGGTTGTGTTGAGCCAATGCTCAGGCTGCGGCCTACTGGGCCTGGGCGATGCGCTGACGGACGGCGGTCAGGGCCTCCGACAGAGTCGGATAGACTTCGAGATTGGTTTGGCCATGTTGATCCTGCCCCAGGGCGCTCTTGATGATCTGGACGATCCGGGCGGCGCTCACCAGCGCGTGCCGGGTGCGAGGGTCTGCGGGGGAGCCTGGGCCGCCCCGTGCATTTTCGGCCATGGAGAGGATCATGCTGCCGAGGTCCATTTTGGCGTTCATGAGGTCGTTGATGACATACGTCAGACTCGGGCCGCCGTTCAGGTAGCTGGCCACCTGCGCCAGGGCAGGTGGCATGTCCTTGTTCGGAATACAAGGTTCGATGTAGGTCAGGATAATAATAGGCTCGTTGGGCAGCTTTTGTACGTGGATAGGCATTAACGTTTCTCCTTCACAGCCTCTCATCAACCGCACATCACTGTTTGACCCATCATAATCCATGAGCGGGCTGAGTGGCGTGAAAACCTCGTGAAGAAACGTTACAGTCGCGCAACAGCGCTGCTCGTTCACTCACCACACCGGATGATCGAAGTACGTGCCCACCACCGACCCGACATCGAGCGAGGTGTGGCGGCGCAGCGCAGCAAAAAAGTCTGCCGGAGTTGCCAGCCTGCCCGCCTGGCTCTGCGCGTAGTCGCGCAGGAAAGCGAAGTACGCTTCGTCGCCCACGAGCGCCCGCAGGTCTCGCTGGAACATCACGCCGCGCGGATACAGGGCGGCCACGTACTCTGCCGTTGTGTCGTAGGCGTAGATCGACACATCCAGCGGCCCGGCCCGATACCGTCCCTCGAACACCCCCAACCGCCACGCGGCCAGGTCGGGGGTGGTCTTCTCGTAGAACAGCACCTCGCTGTAAGCTGCCAGCGACTCGTCCAACCACGGTGAGTAGACCTGATCGTTGCCCACCAAGCCGTACCACCACTGGTGGGCGACTTCGTGGGCGGTCAGCACGACCAGCGACGACGCTGCCCGCCCTCGGTATGTTGAGTAAGCTCGATTGGAGAGCGACACCAGCGCCGTGTACTCCATGTCGGCATGGGTGCCATTCTGCACCACCGTCAGGCTGAAGTACGGGTATGGCCCGAACAGCTCCGCATAGGTTGTCAGGGCCTGCCCTGCCACCTGCACCACATCCTGACCAGCCTGATCGAAGCCAGTCAGATAGTAGCTGATGATGGGAATCCGCCGCCCGTCGCTTCCTGTCACTTCGCCCCGCGCCACCTGATACTGGCTGCTGGCAAAGAAGGCCATCCCGCGCGCCCGCTCGGCCCGGAAGCGCCAAAGGCCGTTGGACTGGCCCACCGGCCCGCTGCCCGCTACTGCGATCCCCTCCTGGGTCTGGATGGCCATCGAATAGTTGGCTGCCGGGTAGATCACGGGATCGCCTACCGGGTGATAGGGGTAAGTCTGCCAGCTGTTGCCGGGCTGGTAGGGAGCGATCACTGGATACCACTCCCCGGCGTGGATCACGTCGCCCGTCCAGCCCGTCACGCCCACTGGGAAGCTCGTCCCGGCGCTCACCCACGGGAAGAAGAGCCGGTAGTGCAGCTCCACCCGCACCGACTCGCGCGGCGCGGCAGGTCTGGGCAGCGACACTCGCAGCGTCACATCGCTGAGAGAATAGGGCGCGGGGCTGAGGGCGCTATCGCCGGCGGCTGCGCGGACCTCGTCCAACGCGAATGCGCCAGGCGTGCCGTTCAGCGGCACGTTGAACGCCACATCGCGCCAGAAGTCGGGCGAGGTGTTGGGAATGACGGCCACCTGTTCCACCCGCGCCCAGTGGTCGGCGTAGAACAGCTCGACCTCCAACGCCACTTCCGGCAGGTCAGCCACCGGCGGCAGTGTGGCGATCAGCTCGAGCGGCGGCAGGCTGTCTGGGGGTGGGATGGCGGTCGAGGCTGGATAGGGGGTGCGGATGGGCGCCGGCGCGGGGTTGGGCGGCGCGGGCGCGCGTTCGGTAGGGGGGAGGAACGGCGTGTGGGTCGGCAGCGGAGTGCTAGTGGGGTAGGGCGTGTCGGTGGGCCGGGGCGTGCTGGTGAGATAGCGAGTGGGCGTCGGCGTGAAGGTGGGCGTAATGGTCCAGGTGGGGTTGACCGTCGGACCCTCCAGCGTGGGGGTGGCAGTGGGAAAGGTGAACAGGGTCGGAGTAGGGGCTGCCGCCGCTGCCTCAAGCGCCGCCTGACGCTCAAGCAGCGTCGTCACGCCCAGCGCCCACAGCGCGACGCACACGCCCGTGACGAAGCCCAGCGCGGCGGCGGTGAGTAGGGCGCGAAAATGGGAAGTCGGCAGGCGTAATCCGCCGGGGGCGATGGTGCACTCTCCTGCATGTGGTTCGGACGCCGTGAGGTGATTATAGTCGGCGGGCCAGGCGAGGGCTACCGACGGGCGAGGGCCTATCCAACGCCTGCGGCCACGCCGGACGCTGAAGCGCCCGGCGGCAGAC
>DAOTXR010000093.1:0-5458 GCA_034435375.1 Anaerolineae bacterium | reverse complement strand
GGCGCGCCGGGTCAGAAGTTGCAGCAGGTGCAGATGGTCGCTCTCCTTGAACACGATTTCAAGCTCCAAGCGCTCTTCTTCCACTTCACCACTCCCGAGATGCCCGTGGATCGCACGGAAGGCGGCCTAACGGTCGGGTTCAGGCGCGTTGCGGAGCGCAGCGAAGCAACGTCGCCTGCAACCCGTTGTTAGCCATTGTATTTCGCTCTCTTTTCAAGTAGCGTTAATTGCACCGCTTTCGGTGGCTCTTGTTCGTAGTATGCAGCACCGAAATTCGTGACAAGAGCCTCGAGCATCGGATTTCGATTAACTTCCTTTGCCCCAACATGGTAGAAGTGCTCTCTCGTTAAAATGTTATACCTCGCCCAAACGGTATCAATAAGCTGGTTTGTTCTAAATTCGTTGCCATGCCAAGTGGACAGGATGAACCTCGCTGGAGTATCCGCGAGCAGTTTCGCTAGTTGTCTCTCGTGCTCCTCGTCCCAGCCGTTAAAATAGTCAGTATGACGAGCGATGTATGGGGGATCACAATACAGAATATCACGGGCACTCGCTTCGGCGATAGTCACCGAGTAATCTTGACATCGGAATTCGTAATCTCCTAAAGCGCAGGCGTCTGCAACAGCTTGAACCTGATTGCAAATCTTTGTGATATAGGCTTGAGCGAAGCGGTTGGGCTTACGACAGAATGGAACGTTGAATTCCCCACGCTGGTTGAAACGGATCATTCCATTGAAACCCGCACGATTTAGGAAAAGGAAATCTAAAGGATTGCCGTGCCGGTTGAATCTCTCTCGGACTGAGTAGTAATATTCCCCCTTCGACCGCAGTAATTCTTCGCCTTCTCTCTCCAAGAACCGCCTTGTGATCGCTGCGGTGATTTCGCCCTTGGCGACCGCTTGGTAAAAGTTAATGAGGTGCGGATTTGAGTCCGCAAGCAACGCCTTCCTAGGCCGCACATTAAAGACCACGACGCCTGATCCCATGAATGGTTCAATCCAGCGACCGTCAAAATCGGCAGGGATTATGGCCTTTATCCAAGGAACGAGTTTAGTCTTGATTCCTTGACACTTTATCGGGGGCACTAGCACTCGATGAATGCTCATGGTTGATTGTTCCTTGGGACGATAAGTGATGGATCGCCGCCGCGATATTTCACAAAATCAACAAGCGACGTGATCCTCTTGGTTTTCCCATCTGGGCCTTTGACGATAATCTTTCCAAAATTCATCCAGTAATCGTCAAACCACTCCTCACCGAGCTTAGCGAACATGCCGTTGCCTGAAAGGATGTCCTCAATGCGCTGGATGCTACCGATATTAGCTGTGTTTCCAGACCCGCTCTTATCGCCAGCGATTTTCCATTTCTCTGCAACGAAGAACTGGATATTCGAAATAACGGAGGTGATGGAATGAAGTTCCTCAATACGATAGCACCGTGTTTCGTCAATAGTGGCTCCATCAGCGCGGTCATAGATAATGCCCAAGCAAAAATGGCCGGAATAGCTTCCATAAGGGAATTGAATGTTCTTCGTGCTTGTTCGGTTCTGAAAGTATTCACCATGTGAACCGAGAGTGAATCCATTACAGAGCCAGGGTTTGCCGGGAATACGGTAGGTAGTTTTGAAGTCAACGGCAAAGCGAACGGCTTCATCATGCTTTGAGACGAACGATATATCCGGGTAGTAATTCTGATGCTCGGCGAGGACGATGGCAAAGTCATGCTCATCAGCAAAAGCAATAATTCTCGGGGAAAGGTGTATCTCTAGGATTTTGGAAACAATCTTGGTATCGGACGAGATTGTATAAACGTTCCTAAAGGCGTCGATAAATCCCTTTACTGACCACTGCCCATCGACCGTACTCACGTGCCCTGTGAGAGTGTTCGCAAACTCTTTCAACGCATTCTCGAATTCTGCTTTGGTCATCATTTCTGATCTCTTATGCTTATGGCTAACTATTTTTAGACTGAAATACTCCTCATAACCGTCTATAGATGGCAGTCTCAACCCGCAGTCTAATATGCAAGGCCATGTCATTATCAGAAGTCAATACGCGGGCTATCGCCCGCCAACCCTGTGACCGGCGCTGCTCAGCGCAGCGCTTACAGGGTTGCTCATACATTCCACCGGCGCAGGGACTCACCCCCTACGCCATTTTCATTCTACATCAAGTTCACAGGGAGAAGAAGATATGTTCCCCATCGAAATGCAGCACATCGGCAAGATCGAGGCAGTCGGGACTGTACAGGTCTTCGGCTACTCGGCCAGGCGCGTGGATGAACACGTCGCGGACTGCATCTACCTCAACTTCGCAGGCCCGCCCACTGCCGCCGACGCCGTCTGGGCCATGCTCATCGAGCGGCGCGCCCTCGACTTCACCGACCTGAATGGCAGGCCCCACCGCCTGCGCCACGGCGGGTATCCGGGCCTCGATGGCAACGAGAGCGCCGGTGGAGAAGCCAAAGGCTTCTCCCAAGGAAAACCGGCCCCCGCCGGTTTTCCACTTAAGCGCTTCTCCGTCCGCATCGAGCACCTCGCCATTGACCACTGCATCCTGCTCGACAAGCGCTTCTTTGAGCCAGCCTATGACCACAAGGTGGGCTGCACCTTCGTCTTCGAGGGCGGCAACATGGCGCAGAAGATCGGCCAGCATGTCAGCCGGTGCGTGGACATCGCTGTGTTCCCGGAGTGGCACGCCGGGCTGCTGAGGCTGGGCCGCCGCGAAAGACTGGTCACGCCATTGGTCAACCATGCCCACCCGGTCTACCAGGTGACGCTCGACCGCGCCCGCTGGACGCAGGTCATCGCGCTGGCCGTTGAGCGCGGTGAGCTGACCTGGCCGGGCGAGCAGCCATCTGAGTCTTCAAAGCGGCTGCTCACCGCCGCGCCGGAGCCAGAGCCAGAAGCCTCGACTATCGCAGAAGCTCACTCTGAGGCCATCCCCTTCACGCTCACCCACGAAGGCGGCTGGACGTGGCTCTCGTTTGAGCGCAAACCGGATGAATGGATTCTGACACGACTCAAAAGCGCAGGCTTTCGCTGGGGCAAGCGCCGCCGGGCGTGGTACTCCCGCACCCCGGTAACCCATGACTACGTGGAGCACCTTATTGCATAACTCAACCCACCACGGAGGTGATAACACTGTGGCCCATCTACAATCTCAGATGAAAGGCGGGTACTACCCGTTCCCGCCGGAGCACCTGCCCGCCCTCGCAAGCCACTTCAGGGCCAGCGAGGGCGGGCGGCTTTTAGACCCCTGTGCCGGTGAAGGCGACGCGCTCCAGCACCTCGCGCGGGCCTGGGGCATGACCCCCTACGCCAACGAGATCGACTCCACCCGCGCCGATGCCTGCCGTGAGAAGTTCGGTGAGGAGCATACCGTGTGCGGCGACATCATGACGCTGCGCACACCCAACCGCGCCTTCAGCGTCGTCTACATCAACCCGCCTTATGCCGAAAACAGCGGTCGCGCCGATGAGAAGCGCCGTGAGTTCGAGATGCTGGCCCATGCATGGAAGTGGGCGCAGGATGGCGGGTATGTGCTGTGGGTGGTGTATGCCCACCACATGACCGAGCGTGCTGCGTCGTACCTGGTCACCACTGCCCCACCACCCTCACCAGGCTGGTCACCACTCGTGGGGTAATGCCTTCCTCTCTGCCTCCCCCTCAGTCAGCCGCCACTAGGTTGGTCACCACCCACCCCACACGCCGGGTTGAACTCGGCAACCGTCCCATCAGCCCCCACTAGGGCGGTGCCGCAGCACACCCAGCCCGTCTCCGGTAGCCAGCCAGGTTCGCATATCGCCGGTGTCGAAGTAGCGGTCGCGGTGGGTTCCGGCGTGAAGGTTGCCATGGGCGGCACGGGCGTAGCCGTCGCTGTGGGTGTGCTGGTGGGTGTGCCAGTAGCCCTAGCAGTTGGCACAGGCGTAGCTGTTGGCGGATCAGTCGGCTCAACCGCAGGCTCGTCCGGCTGCTTGGTTTCGGCCGGACCGGCTGGCCCGGTGGTAGCAGTAGGTTCGGTAGTTGGCGGTTGTTCAATGTCACCACCGCCGTTGAGCACAAACACACCACCCGCCACCAGCCCGATCAGGATAATCCCGCCGGCTATGATGAACATTACTCTCCGCATCATCATCCCTACCCGGAAAATAGGATGCTGCCAGCCTGCTCCCACTATACACAACGTGAAAAAAAAAACAAGTAGAGACCCCGCCAATCCTGCGGGGTCATTGTTTCCACGAAGGAGAAAGCCTTATGATGAAGTCTCTCGCCATCCTGAGCGGCGCGCTGACCCGCGCCCTCAACAGCGTCAACCAGGCGCGCAACACGGTCGGCGCGCTGCGCCTGTACACCTCGCCTGCTGACCCGGACATCCACACCCGGATGACCGACGCCTACAACCGCCTCGCACAGGCCGAAGGGATTCTTGAGGCCCTGCGCGACGACCTTGAGGTGTGGCAGACACAGCAGGAGAGCCGCTGAACGGACAGAACAGGAGGATGCGCCCGCGCAGGCGCATCCTATCTTTTTTGTGGGCCAGGATAATGAGCAGGGGTACATGCTGTTATCTGACATTAGGGGCATCCCGACTTCCCATCCCTGGCCGCTAACCGAACCTCTGGCGGGCTGTCGCCCGCAGACCGGATGAAGTTCAGATGATCTGAGCTTCTTGATCCTATTCCTCAGAAGGAGGACTTCGAGATGTATGAGCAGCTGACCATCGTGGGAAACCTGGGCCGTGACCCGGAGATGCGCACGGTGTACTCACCGGCTACGCCATCCGGCAAGGCCGTGACCAACTTCTCCGTGGCCGTGAACACGCGCTGGACCAACAGCGACGGTGAGCCAGGAGAACGGGTGACCTGGTACAAGGTCGCGTGCTGGGGCAAGCTGGCCTAGCAACCGAAGGTTGCCGGTCACACAACCAGTACCTCGCCAAAGGGCGCAAGGTGCTGGTCGTGACGAGCCGCATCGAAGCCGAAGCATACATCGACAGTGAGGGCCAGCCGCGTGCCGCCCTCAAAGTGACCGCTGATACGGTCAAGTTCCTCGACGCGAACGGCCACAGCGAGCCGGTTGCGCAGGAACAGCAGGAGGAAATCCCCTTCTAACGCTACGTGACCGAGGGGCGGCGGGCGCGCCGCGAGGCCGACTACCACCGCACGAGGGCTGTTCGGCAGCAGGAGCATGAGCAGGAACTGGCCCAGGAGCGCGAGCGCCACCGGCAGCACGTTGAGCACATCCAGGAGCGCGGCAGGCGCATCCCCACTCACGCCGAGATCCGCGAGCAGGAAGACCGTCAGCGACGCAGGCTGCGGCAGTATTATCTCGGTCTGTTCATCGAGCAGGGCCTTCTGGAGATTGCCCCGGATGGCCGGGCAAGCGCCACCCGGCAGCAGGAGATTGAACGGTAGATGAACCTGAGACAGTGGGCTAAGGCGACCCATCATGCCCTGA
>DAOTXR010000092.1:0-65293 GCA_034435375.1 Anaerolineae bacterium | reverse complement strand
GTCTGCCCCCTCTCCACATTGTGGAGAGGGGGAGGGAGAGCCGCCAGGGGCGGCTCGACGGGGGTGAGGCTCCATCACACCCCAAACCAGCTATCCGTAGACCTGCTCATCGGTCACGACGGGCAGATCGTTCATCGGAACGTCGAGCGTGACCTCGCCAGAGGCCGCCCAGCCTATCACGCCTGTGGGTGTAATAACCTTGACCCAGTTGCTGTCGGCGCTGCGACCCAGGAGGCTCAGCCGCTCACCCTGGAGCACTACCTCGACCACGCTGGCCGCCAGGCTGGACGAGCTGTGTATGTTTAGCCCACCGGCAGTGACGGTGGCCGTGCCATAGGTCGCGATGGGCTGGTAGGTGGCTTCAGGCAGCGTATAGATGGGCACGTATGGCTCGATCTCAGCGGAGGCCACCCAGCCCTCAACGCCCTCCAGGGTGCGGACCTTAACCCACGATCCTGAAGCGTTGCGACCCAGCAGGTTCAGGTCGTCGCCTTCGTGCACGATGGTCACAACGGGATATGTTGTGTTGGGGCCGGAGCGGAGATTCAGGCCGCCAGCCAGCACTTTGGCTGAGCCGTACACTCCAGCAATGACGGTGTTGGTCACTGGCAGCACGTTCACATCGATGGCCGCAGTGATGCCAATCGAGCCGACCCAGCCCGCCGTGCCATCAGCAGTGCGGATAAACAGCCACTCGCCGCTGCGGTTGCGGCCCAACAGATCAAGAACAGCGCCTTCGGGAAGCCGCAGCAAAATCCCAAAGCCGGTGCCCGGCCCGTAGCGCAGGTTGAGAGTCCCTGCGGTTACTCGCCCCGCGCCAAAGGTTGGCATGGTCGTTGGCAGGGGAGTGGGAATCGCTGGCAGAGGGGTGATGATCAGCGCTGCCGAGTCAAGCGGCAGGTTGACGAAGGGTGTCTCCGAGAGCACGTAAGCCGAGCTGATCCAGCCGACCATGTTGTCAGCGATGCGCACCATCAGCCAGGTGGTCTCGGCGTTGCGGGCCAGGATGCCGATCAGCCGGGCATCGGATACCGTTGTGACAACCGGGAAGCTCATCCCTGGCCCCGATCGCACATAGGCCGTCCCCTGTACCACGCCCCACGGCTCAGCCTGCACTTCGACGGGCAATGAGTCGAGGCGCACATCGGGAATGATGTAGTAAGTGCTGATCCACCCGACAATGCCCTCGGCCAATCGTACCTTGACCCACGAACTTTTCGAGTCGCGGGTCAGCATGGTCACGATTGTCCCCTTCTCTACCTGGGCCAGGATCGGGAAGCCAGGGCTGGGGCCGGCACGGACGTTGAGGACGCCAGTGTCAATCACGGCGGTTGGTTCGCCCAGGAGAGTAGGCGGCTGCAAGGTCACGGCCAGGACGCCGATCAGCAGGACGGCTAGGCCCAACAACGATGGTGCGGAACCGCGCAGCATGGACTCGATGTGTCTGTTCATGGCCCATCCTCACGTGTGGCAATCAGGGTATCCCGAAGAAACTAACAGCCAGCCTTTCCCCGTGCTGCCATACGGCCAGAGGGGACAGGAAGCCTGGATACCTCGCCGCGCCCTGGGGCGACGGCGATCACCAGCCCTAATTATAGTCAGACCGCGGGAAGCACGCTGGAGGGCCTTCGTCAGACGCGCGGCAATTGCAGAAAAGCGCTTGCGCGTGAGCGGGGTGCTGGCGTCGCCTCCATCCCTGGCAAGGCTAGATTGGGGTTGGGTTTTTTCGCTCTGTCTTATGGCCTGGTTCAGGCCCTAAGCCCCTCAGCCGCGAAAACTTCGGCGTGCTGCTTCAGGGCCTCCTGAACGTGCTGGTCCCAATATTCCCAGGTGTGCCCGCCGGGATGCTCGGCGTAGTGGTGCGGTAGGCCCAGCTTGTCCATGTGGCGGTGAAGGCGGCGACTGTGATCGATCAGCTCGTCATCGATCCCGCAATCGAAGCTGATCTTGATGCGGTGGCCGCTCTCGGCCAGACGGTTGACATGAGTGTAAACGCTGGCATCCTCCAGGCCAAAGGCGCTTTTCTTGGAGGGGCCAAGATCGTACACACCGGAGTGCGCCCAGATCGAGGCAAAGCGATCAGGGTACTTGCAGCCGAGCCGCATCGCCCCGTAGCCGCCCATAGACAACCCTCCAATGGCCCACCGGCCACGGCGCGTCTGAAAAGTCCGTGTGACGTGCTCCCAGAGGTCCTGCATCAGGAAGTCCTCGTAAGGCAACATGTTCAGATGAGTCGCTCCGTGAGGGCGGCGGGAGTTTGAAGGGGCGTTGATATAAAAGCTATTCTCTCCGGCAGGCATGACGACGATGATGTTATAGGGCAGCACATGATCCGCCAGCCGGCTGTAGAGAAGCCAGTGCAAGTGATCATCCGAATAGCCATGCAGTTGGAGCACCACAGGATGCGGTCCCGGCTGGTCTTCGGGCAGGAGGGCGCTATACGTCACCTGGCGATCCAACACATGGCTTTTGAACCTCACGGTTGCCAGCGCCACTTCGATGTCTCCTTATAGGGATAGTTCGGTGCAAGCATAGCCGCACGATGGGAAATGTTGCGGAGGAATCGCGCGGGGCGCCCTGCCAGGGGCGCCCCGTCCTCCTGCGTTTTGCGCTTAAGGCTTATTCCAGGTGGTGTAGCCAATGCTCAATGTCTGCGGCGTGCCGGCGCTAATGGCGTTGACACGGAACACGCCCGGACGGCCCAGGTTGGTCTTGTAGCACACATAGGTGCCCACTGGCAAGCTGCCAAGCGGAATACGGACATTGGCCAGAGACGAGTTGTTATAACAATCGTACATACCAGGGGTGCCAGTGCCCCAGATGGCAACCAGCGTGCCATTTCTAGGCGTCACATATTTTTCCGTGCTGGTGACGGCCTCAAACCAGATGTCCACATCACCTGCGGCAGGCGCTACTACGCCCTCGTCCAGGTCCGCGGTATAAGTCTGCCCAATGTCGAGCAGCTTGGTCGAGTACGTCACCGGCGCAGGGGTGTTGGTCGGGATGAGCGTGTTGGTCGGGGTGGGGGTGTTGGTCGGGGCGGGGGTAAACGTTGCAGTTGGCGCGACGACCACGATATCCACGTAGATGGTGGGGCCGAAGAGAGTGCCCCCGGCCTGGAGCTGCCAGTTGCCCCGATACGATCCTGGCGCGGAAGGCGCGACCAGCGAGACACTGACATCACCCGAACTGCCTACGGTTAGGGCCGGCGCGGGCACACTGGCCGGTCCTCCCATCTGCTCGCCGCTGCGGAAGACCAGAGTTGTGCCGCCCGGCCAGTTGAGACAGCCGCTGTTCGACATGCGCCACGTCTTGGTGAAGGCTGCCCCAGCCACGATCTGCGTTCCATCAGGGATGGTAACATCGGAGACGAAGGCAGCATCGTAGTTGCAAACGGTGGCGGTCGGCGGTGGGGTTGGAGATGGCGCTGTGGTAGGCATCGGCGTGATGGCTGCCTCACTGGTGGGCGGCGGGGCTACAGTAACCCCGCCGGCGGGCGTCTGCCCGGCCACCTGCGTCACGCCTGCGGCAGGGGTTGGGCTGACAGTCGGCGGCGCTACTGGAGTGCAGCCAGGCATGTTGCACGCCAGGGCGGCTAAGGCCAGCGCAATACCGGTGGCCAACATATACCGGTAAGGTTGCGACCGAGAGTGACTTCCCATCCTAATCTTTACCTCCTCGATCTGTCCGATTTCCACAGAGACAAACATCGCGCAGGAAGCGAAGCGTACATTCCCCTGCTTCGCCGGTTCTGTGAAGGCTTCGTGGAAGGTCTTCTAGACCTTTCCACGCGGCCTTTAGCCGTAAATCACCACTCCATCCTGCAAAACCGGCAAATCGAACAGCATCACGTCGATCACAACACTGCCGCTGCCGACCCAGCCCTCCAGGCCAGTGGACGTGCGTACCTTGAGCCAATCTCCATAGGCATTGCGGCCCATCAGGCTCAGGCGCTCGCCGTCACGCAACGTGCCGATGATGCTGTAGTTGAGGCCCGGCCCAGATCGGATGTTCAACGCGCCGGTGTCCACGTAACCCGTGCCATAGGTGTCGATAGGTGTGTAGGCCACCTCAGGCAACGGGCCGAGCGGGATGAAAGCCTCAATCAGCGCTGAACTCATCCAGCCTTGTAGACCATTGGGGGCGAGCACTACCACCCAAGACCCGCTAGCATTTCGCCCTATCAGCGTCAGGTACGTTCCCTGGGGCGCTGTCCCCAGCAAAGGATATGAGCTGTTGGGGCCGCTCCGGACACTTGCCACAGGGGTGGTAACTATCGCCGAGGCAGGGCCAAGCGCCGGAGAGACTGGCGCACCTGGCGAGGGTCTGGGGGCCGGGCTGCCGCCTGGGATGGTTGTGGTAGCAGTATAAGCGTGCAGACCCACCGGGGCTGTCGTCGGGTCGATCACGGGCAGATTGGGCACAGCAGCGTCATTCTGCGTGTTGACGCTGGGCCGGTAGGCCCATCCCAGCGAGTCGTTGTACAGCACATACAGCCAGGAGGTATCGGCGTTGCGGCCCAGCACGATCAGCTTTTCCCAGGCATCCACGCAGATGACGTGCCCATGATCCCGTCCAGGCTTGGTGTGAAGGCAGTCGCGGATGTTGAAGTCGCCTTGAATGCCTCCCGTAGGCACGCCAGGCGGGGAAGTCGATGGCGTGGTAGGCGTAGATGCGCCGCTGGCCGGTACAGCGGAAGCGCCGGTATAAGCGTGCAGACCCACCGGGGCTGTCGTCGGGTCGATCACGGGCAGATTGGGCACAGCAGCGTCATTCTGCGTGTTGACGCTGGGTCGATAGGCCCATCCCAGCGAGTCGTTGTACAGCACATACAGCCAGGAGGTATCGGCGTTGCGGCCCAGCACGGTCAGCTTTTCCCAGGCATCCACGCAGATGACGTGCCCATGATCCCGTCCAGGCTTGGTGTGAAGGCAGTCGCGGATGTTGAAGTCGCCTTGAATGCCTCCCGTGGACACGGTGGGTGATGTGCTAGGCGCGGCGGATGGGCCGGTCGGCAATGAGGGCGCTGTGGGCAACCCGGAGGCCAACGGCAGCGCCATCAGGCTGCTGCCGGGCACGATCAGCCCGCTGGCAATCCAGCCCAGGGTATTGCCATGCACCCGCGCCTGGACCCAGCTCGCGTCTCGGTTGCGGGCCATGAGGCCAATCGGTTCGTTCTCAGACAGGATCAGGATCACAGGGTAGTTGAGGCCCGGCCCACTGCGTAGGTTGGCCGAGCCGCTGACGATGGCCCATACTTCAGCCTGGGCTTCGACGGGCAGGGCGCTGTAGGATGCTGCCGGGACCAGGTAGAAAGTGCTGACCCACCCGACCAGACCTGTGGGGGTTTGCACCTTGACCCACGAAGCTTTCGAGTCACGTGCGAGCAAGATCAGCACATCTCCCTGTACGACCTGCCCCACAATCGGATAGCCGGGGCTGGGGCCGAGACGGACATTTAACGTGCCTGTGTTCACGACTGCCGTCGCGCCGACCTGTGCGGCGGCGGGTCGGGCAGGGATGATAACGGCACTCAACAAGAGTAGCGCCGCGACGAGCCAGGTCGTCGCTAACACATGGACAGAGGGAAGCCCTGGTTTCTGCTTCACGGTTGTTCTCCCCTTCGTAAGGCCAAGAATGCTACACGCGACAGGGGTTGCCCCGCGTTTCATTATATTCGGATAAAAAAAACGTGCCTGCGCCAAGGCGCAGAGGCGCAGATGGCACCTGCGGCCATGCTGCGCCTCTGCGCTTATCCCTGCGTGGCGCGTTACTTCACCTGCCGATCCTCGTCAAACAGGCTCCACTCAAAACTGGTCGTGATTGCGAACTCATAGTCTTCCCAGAACGACACCTCGTCGCAGCCATCGGCCCGCATATCATACGTGCCGGGGCTGATCGGGAAGCTGCGCTGCTGGCCTGGCTGGAGCGTCTCGTTCTCCTCCAGGTAGTTGACGGCCCAGATGGTGTCTTCAACGGTCGAGAAACGGAGCATACACAGCGGGTAGCTTGTGTTGTTGATCACAGTCAGCGTGGCAGTCTTGTCGCGGATCACCCAGGTGTAGGTGTCGGTGCTCAGGTCTACGCCGTAGTGTTGATCCAAGACGTTGCTGTCGCAGTCCAGGGCCTGATAGTCGTACAACCCATAGGGAACGTCAGTGACGGTGAACGTATCGCCTGTCATGAGGATGTTGGCCTCACCGAGCTGATCTTCGCCCCACTCGTCGCTCTCATTAGGCGAGACATAGACGTAGCATACGGGCGTGCTCGACTCGTTCTGGATTACCAGATCGGTGCTGCCGCTGCCACCCTGTGGAACCGGGGTGGGCGCCGGTGGGTTGGTTGGCTGCGGTGTATTGGTTGGCAGCAGGGTGATGGTTGGTGTGGGGGTCAACGAGGCGCCCCACTGCGCTATCAGCAGAACACCTCCGATGCACATCGCTACCACGACCAGGCCGCCGATCAATGCGCCGACTACTCCCCAGCGGCAGCCCCCGCCGGACTTCGGTGGTGGGGGTGGCGGAGTGAGGGGCTGTGGCGCTGGAATGGAAGGCTGAGGAGTAGGTGAGGGGGTTCCCGCCGCAGGAGCCTGCCACCCGCCTGGCGCGCCGGTGGGCGGCTGGGTGGGAGGCGTGGGAGGTTTGGAAACAGCGGGCATGGGCTGGGTGGGTCGCTGGGAGGCAGGCACTTGGGTTGCACGCTCAGGCTCGATCCCGGCAACCGCGGCCTCTAGGGCTTTGGCCATCTGGCCAGCAGTGACATAGCGATCCTGAGGATTCTTGGCCAGCGCCCGCTTGACCACCTCAGCGATGCTCTCTGGCACGTCCGGGCGCACCACCCGCACGTCGGGCACCGGCTCACTGGCATGAGCCATCATGACACTGAGTGGGGTCTCGCCTTTGAAAGGCAGCGTGCCGGTCAGCATCTGATACAGCGTGACACCCATGGCGTAGATGTCCACGGCAGGGGTGACCTGGGCATAGCTGGCCATCTCTGGGGCCATGTAAGCCGGCGTGCCCACCACACCACTGCCTGTCAACTGCACGGTCGACTCGCTGACCTTGGCAATGCCGAAGTCGGAGAGGTAGGCATTGCCGTGATCGTCAAGCAGGACGTTGGAGGGCTTGAAGTCGCGGTGGATAATACCCTTACGGTGGGCGTGGTCCAACCCTTCGGCGATCTGCTCCATGATGCGCACGCTCTCTTCGAGCGATAGGGGTCCCTTCTGGATGCGGTCGCTTAGTGTGCCCCCCGACATATAGGCCATCACAATGAAAGGACGGCCCTCGATCTGGCCGTAGTCATACACCGGCAGCACGCGCGGGTGTTGAAGCTCGGCAATAACTTTGACCTCGCGCTCGAAGCGCTGCATAAAGGTCGGCTCGTGCATAAAATAGGAGGGCATAACCTTGATGGCGACCGTACGGCCAATCGATTTCTGGAGAGCTTTATAGACGGTCGCCATGCCGCCTTGCCCAAGCTGCTCCTGAATCTGATATTGGCCAAGCGTTCTACCGGTCAAGTCCTCGGTGGACTGTCTCGCATACAGATCATTTGCCATATTCCGTTCCTTCGGTCTCCTATCGCTCCAGCAGAGCATTCCAGTTCATCAATGAAGTCAGGCGGAGTAAGTTTGCACCAGTACGGTCAGGTGCGCAAGTACAACATTGCCCCCAGGGCCGAAGGCCATCTGCGCCTCATTGAGCAATCAGGCCACGGGGTTGGCTTCGAGGGAGCAGGTGGGCGAGGAAAATCGCCGCCTGGCGCTCAGTCTGGGGGTACATACCAGCACACACCCAGCGCACCCGGCCCGGTGTGGACTCCCAGACCAGGACCGATCTCGCACAAGAGAAGCACTTCAGGGCTGAGCGCGTCGCGCAGGTCGTCGGCCACCCGCTGAGCTTCCGCTTGGCTGACGGCGTGAGCTACCCCGACCAGCAGACCCGGCTTTGGCTTGCCCGCAGCGTCGCATGAGTTCTTGATCGCGATATCACGGATGGTCTCGACGGCGCGTCTCCAGGTGCGTTGGCGAGAGTGAGCATCGACTACACCGTCTGTGACCTTCAGGATAGGCTTGATGTCGAGCAGGTTGCCCATCAGATGCGAGGCTCGGCCAATGCGCCCGCCTCGCGCCAGATACTCCAGCGTGTGAAGGGCAAAATAGACCTGCATTCCATCGCGCATGGCCTCAAGGGTTGCCATAACCTGATCGACATTGGCTCCCTGACGCACCAGGCGGGCGGCCTGAAAGACCATCAGACCCTGCCCCAGGGACACCGAGCGCGTGTCGAATGGTCGAATATCGGCCCCTGGGAACATCTCTGCTGCCTGCCGGGCCGACTCGAAGGTGCCACTCATCGAGGCAGACAGATGAATCGAGAGAATGGTCGCGTTGGGGTCCTTGGACAGGATCGACTCGTACACTTCCTTAAAGGCTCCCACTGGGGGCTGGCTGGTGGTGGGCAGGCGGGGCGCGGCTGACATGCGTGCATAGCTGTCGGCATCGGAGATGTCGTAACGTTCGCGGACCACCTCATCGCCGAAGATGATGTGCATCGGTATTAGCGGGATGTCGTACTCGTCGGCGATCTCCTGGGGGAGGCTGGAGTCGGTATCGGACACTATCCTGATCATGGAAACCTCCTGTGGGGAGAAGACAAAGGGTTGACTCACCATGAATAACACCGGAGAGTACGAGGTGTTCTGTGGGATACGATCCATCGCAGCGTGCAGTGAGGGGCGACAAAAACGGGGCAACCCATACGGTTGCCCCGTCGGTGCTCCAAAGTTAAAGCTTATCGGAGGTAGGGACTCCCTCTGACCTCACTTCGCTCGTTTTTTCGCTCCTCTTGCAGAAAGGAGAGACGAGCGCAGGGCAGAGAGAGATCAATCACGGGAGAACACTCAGTCGTCGGTTGATTTGGTGGACGACTCGCTCTTGGCAGACACCTCACTACTCTCGGACTTGGCGCCGTCCTTTTTACCACCGGGAGTCAGGCTTGAGTTTTTGCCACGGCTATCCGTGACATAGAATCCCTTGCCCTTGAAGATGATCCCAGCAGGTTGAAGCAGACGATGGACATCGCCGCCGCACTCCGGGCAGAGGGAGACCGGCTGATCGTCAAAGCTCTGCCGTCGCTCGAAGCGCACGCCACATTCCCTGCACTCATACTCGTAGATGGGCATCGTTAACTCTCCGTACCAGACACTGCAAGTAATTGTATCCCATTCCTGGCGCTTTGCCACATGTACATGATCTCAGGCTTTGTTTTACCAGACATGTATTAGATTCACGTAAGCGCATGGGGGATTCATGGCAGAGTTTCCAGTTCCTTACGCTGGCGCCCTTTTCCTTGACAGATCAGGTTGGTTGGAGGATAATCATTGTGCCCCCTCCCACCGGGGAGGGGGTCCGGAGTTCTCATTCCGGCTTTGCGGCAAGAAAGTGAGAGACTCATGGTTCACCAGCATAGCAGCATTGCCAACGAGCCTTATGCAGAGGGGTCCCGCGCCCGTCATCGACCTGATGACTTCAAGCAGGGGCTGGTCAACCGGTTGCGCAGCATCGCTGGACATCTCAATGGGATCACCCGCATGATCGAGGAAGACCAGTACTGCATCGATGTGATCCACCAGATTAACGCCGTGCAGTCGGCGCTTAACAAGGTCAGCCTGATGGTTCTCGACGATCACATGCATCATTGCGTCACAGAGGCAATCCGCGCTGGCGACCCTGCCGAGGGCGAGCGGGTTCTGCGCGAACTGCACGAAGTTTTCGAGGCGCTCACCAAACGCGTGTCGGGGTGAGAGAGTGAGTTGAGTTCAGGTCGCTTCTGACACTCACCCGGCAAGGAGGGCGATCACATCATGCCCGGTTACACTTTGACCGTTCTGCTGGGTTTGAGATCGAGGGCATCGATCTCTCGTGCTAAACCAATCACGACGTGCCCGATGGCGAAGTAGCTGTCTTCATGAGATTGCACACTAGAGTAATTCAGGGGGATGCCTCGTGAATCTTTGGCTCATCTTTCTCACTGGCCTCACCACAGGTGGCCTGACCTGTCTGGCTGTGCAGGGTGGTCTGTTGGCCACAGCCATGACCCGCCAAGTAACCATTCCCGCAGCGACACCGCAAGAGCGCCGAGCGAAGGGCAAAACCCGGTCGAAGGTGGTCGTGGATAGCATGACAGGTGTTCATCTGAGCCGTGATCCGTGGCCAGTGGTCTACTTCCTGGTTGCCAAGTTGTTTGCTTACACCGGGCTGGGCTTCCTGCTCGGCTGGCTTGGCTCTGCCGTCCAGATCACCCCGGCAGTTCAGGCCGCCATGCAGATCGTTGCCGGGGTGTTCTTGCTGGCCACCGCTCTCAATATGCTCAATGTGCATCCCATCTTTCGTTACTTTGTCATCCAGCCGCCGAAGGTTCTCACCCGCCTGGTCCGTGACCAGGCCAAAAGCGAAAAGCTGTTTGCGCCTGCCCTCTTGGGCCTGATGACGGTTTTCATTCCGTGCGGCACCACTCAGGCCATGATGGTCTTGGCAGTCAGTTCTGGCAACCCGTTGTGGGGGGCGCTGATCCTGTTCACTTTTGTGCTGGGCACTTCCCCGACCTTCTTTGTGCTCGGCTTCCTGGTCACGCGGCTTCGGGGCAAAGTGCAGCAGGCCTTTACCGTGATCACCACGATCCTGATCCTGTTCTTGGGCCTGTTGGCGATCAACGCCGGGCTGCGCGTAGCCGGTTCGCCGCTGGCCCCCAGCACTCTCCTGACCTCGTTGATGAACCCTCAACTCGAGTCGTCGGGTGCAACAGTGGCGGCTGACGGGGTGCAAGAAATCACGATCAACGTGCTCGATCGCGGCTACGTGCCGAACATCCTGAACGTTGAGAGCGACAAGCCGATCCGTCTCAAGCTGGTGACGAACAACACCTATGGTTGTGCACGCGCCTTCACCATCCCCAGCCTGGGCATCAGCCGTGTGTTGCCGGAGAGGGGGGAGGAAGTGATCAGTTTGCCGGCCCAACCGGTGGGGCGCATCTATTTCACATGCAGTATGGGGATGTACGGCGGCGTCATCAACGTCAATGGATAGATGCCGTCTGATTGATTCACGTATACCACGGAGGTTTCCATGAGCAACGTCAGATACCTGCTGGGTCCCATGCGTCTTCCCTTTGTGATTCTGACGCCTGCCTGTGTTCTGTTGGGGCTGGCCACCGCTGTGTGGACGGGGGGACAGGTCAATGCTCTTTACCTGATTCTTGCGCTGATCGGAGCAATCGCCGCTCACATCAGCGTCAATGCCTTTAATGAGTACTTTGATTTCAAAAGTGGGGTGGATGCCCGGACGCAGCGAACGCCTTTTAGCGGGGGCAGCGGCACTCTGCTTGAGAGGCCCGAACTGGCCGGTCAGGCGCTGTGGACAGCCATCGGCGCATTCGTGATCACCGGGCTGGTTGGCCTGTATTTCCTGTCTGTGAGAGGGCTATGGCTGCTGCCCTTAGGAATCTTGGGGCTATTGGTTGTGTTTGCTTATACGCCCTGGCTGGCTCGCAGCCCGTTCCTGTGCCTGTTTGCGCCTGGACTGGGCTTTGGGCTGTTGATGGTGAATGGGACGCACTTTGTGCTCACGGGCGAATACTCGTGGACGGCTTTCATCGCTTCGCTGACGCCATTTTTTCTGGTGAGCGACCTGCTACTGCTGAATCAGTTCCCGGATGTCGAGGCGGATCGTCTGGCGGGCAGGAAACATTTTCCGATCACCATCGGGAGACGAGCCAGCAGCATTATTTATGGCCTCTTTCTCCTGCTCGCCTTCGCGTCCGTCATCGTGGGTGTTGTTCTCAAGTTGCTGCCGATGGCCAGCTTGATCGGATTGGGCGCACTCGTGGCTGCTGTGCCTGCATTTCTTGGAGCCTATCGACACGCCGGGAACATCGAGCGACTGATACCCTTCATGGGCCTGAACGTGATCGTCAACCTGATTATGCCGGTTCTGGTGGCGACGGGGTTGTTTGTGGGCCGGTAGGGGCAGGGGGTGTCCTGCGCTGGTAGAGGCCCGCTGTTGTCTGGAGGGAGACTGTGATCAGGAAGCGCTTCGAAGTCCAGGGGATGCACTGCGTAGGCTGCACCATGGCCGTTGAGGGAGCCATCGAGCGCATCGACGGCGTGCAAGCGGCCAGCGCCAACTATGCCCGCCAGTATGTCGATGTGGAGTTTGACGAAAGCCGTGTTGCCGATGAGCAGATCGTGGCAGCAGTTCATCTGGCAGGCTACGCTGCGACGCTGCCTGGCTTGGAGGTTTGACTGTGGCTGAGAAACAAATCGCATTGCCCATCACAGGCATGACGTGCGCCAACTGTGTCAGCACGGTCGAGAAGAGCCTGAGGAAACTCAGCGGCGTGCAGCAGGTGGAAGTCAACCTGGCCATCGAACGCGCGACTGTGATCTACGACCCTGGTGTGCTCTCGCCACAAGACCTGGTCCGCCGCGTCGAGCAGGCCGGATACGGTGTGCCTACTGCTACCATCGACCTGGCGATCACGGGCATGACGTGCGCCAACTGCGTTGCTACGGTCGAGAAGGGTCTGCGCAAGCTTGACGGCGTGCTCGACGCCTCGGTCAATCTGGCGACCGAGAGAGCGACCGTGACCTACGTGCCAGGGCAGGTCACGCGGCGGGACATGGTCGAGCAGGTCAGGCGCATCGGCTACGATGTCGTCGAGGCTGCCGCTGACGAGGCTATGGAGGATGCCGAGCAGCTGGCCCGTGAGCGAGAAATCCGCCATCAGTGGACCCGGCTGATGGTGGGTCTGATCTTCAGCCTGCCGTTGTTCTTGCTCAGCATGGCCCGCGATTTCGAGCTTCTTGGCTTGTGGTCACATGAGCCGTGGACGAATGTTCTGTTCTGGGCGTTGGCGACGCCTGTCCAGTTTTACGTCGGCTGGGACTACTACGTTGGAGCTTTCAAGGCGTTGCGCAACGGTTCGGCCAACATGGATGTGCTCGTCGCGCTGGGATCGAGTGTGGCCTACGTGTATTCGGCGGTCGTCACAGTCGAGATGCTGCTCGATCCGATGGGCATGTCGATGCTGCATGTCTACTTTGAGACCGCTGCGGTGATCATCACTCTGATCGTGCTGGGCAAGCTGCTCGAAGCGCGCGCCAAGGGCCGCACCAGCGAGGCGATCAAGAAGCTGATGGGCCTACGGGCCAAGACTGCCCGTATCGTCCGGGACGGTCAAGAGGTCGATGTGCCGATTGACGATGTAGAAGTCGGCGACATTGTCATCGTCCGCCCCGGCGAGAAGGTCCCCGTCGACGGCGTCGTGATCGACGGCCACAGCGCCGTCGACGAGAGCATGATCACCGGCGAATCGTTGCCGGTCGACAAAGGCCCCGGTGACCAGATCATCGGCGCGACGATCAACAAGCAAGGAGTGCTCAAATTTGAGACGAGGGCCGTCGGCAGGCAAACGGCGCTGGCGCAGATCATCAAGCTGGTTGAGGATGCCCAGGCCAGCAAGGCCCCCATCCAGCGCTTGGTCGACCAGGTGGCGGCGGTGTTTGTCCCTGTGGTCGTTGGCGTGGCGGTCGTCACGTTTTTGGTGTGGTACTTGCTGGCGCCCGACACAGACTTTACTGCTGCGCTGATCCGCCTGGTGGCAGTGCTGGTCATCGCCTGCCCCTGTGCGATGGGCTTGGCTACTCCCACGGCCATCATGGTCGGCACTGGTAAAGGCGCAGAGAAGGGCATCTTGTTCAAGACCAGTGAGGCGCTGGAACGCGCGCACCGACTGACGGCGATTGTGCTCGACAAGACGGGTACGATCACGCGGGGCGAACCGGCGGTGACCGAAGTGGTGATCGGCCCAGCTATCGCAGCGCCGGAATCCCAATCTGCGGCAGGCATGGCCAACAGGGCAGATTCGGCGCTCATCGCCAACAGCCACGAACGCTATTCGCCGCAGCAGATGGCGCTGTTCTATGCCGCTTCTGCGGAGCGCGGCTCGGAGCACCCGCTAGGGGCGGCGATTGTCCGGGCAGCGCAGGCGCAGAACATCGAGCTGGCCGATCCCTACGGCTTTGAGAGCATGGCCGGGCGGGGGATCAGCGCCGGGGTGGAAGGGCGCACGGTGCTGGTCGGCAACTCGAAGCTGATGGAGGAGCAGAACGTTGCGCTGAATGGGTTGGAGCTGGAAGCGCAGCGTTTGCAGGCCCAAGCCCAAACTGCCATGTGGCTGGCGGTTGATGGCCAGGCCGTTGGGGTGATCGCCGTGGCAGACACGATCAAGGAAGGCAGCCGTGAGGCTGTGGCCGAGATGAAGCGGTTGGGGTTGCACGTGGCGATGATCACCGGCGACAACGCGGCAACGGCCCACGCCATCGCCCAGGAGGTTGGCGTCGATACCGTCTTTGCCGAAGTGCTGCCTGGTGACAAAGCCGCCTATGTCCAGAAGCTCCAGCAGCAGGGCTATGTGGTTGGCATGGTGGGCGATGGCATCAACGATGCGCCTGCGCTGGCCCAGGCAGACGTGGGGATTGCCCTGGGCACCGGCGCAGACGTGGCGATGGAGGCTGCCGATGTGACTCTGATGCGCGGCGACCTGCGCAGCGTGCCGCAGGCTATCCGCCTGAGCCGGGCGACGATCCGCACGGTCCGGGAAAACCTGTTCTGGGCTTTCGGCTACAATGTGATCCTGATCCCCGTGGCGGCAGGTGTGCTCTATCCGATTCCCTGGGCGCCGGACGCGCTGCGCCAGCTCCATCCGATCCTGGCGGCGCTGGCGATGGCGTTTAGCTCAGTCAGCGTGGTGACGAACTCGCTGCGTCTGCGTCGCAAGCGAATCGAATGACATCGCACCTTTCCAGCGCCCCCTGAGTGGACAATGCAGGCGCGTATGATCGAGCCTCCTCAGCGCGTCAGAGGCATATACGCTATGGTTTTGTGTTCCCCATGTGCTGAGGAGGTTTGATGAGCAAGCGATTCCTTCCCTGGGCATCGACGCTGGTGTTCGTGGCGCTGATCGGAGCGGCCTGCGGAGAGGCCCCAACGGCCATGCCGCGCACAGCCATCCCGGCGACGGTCGCCGCCACGCCGATCACGTCGGCCACTGCCGCTGAGGCCACGCTCTCGCCTGAGGCGGCACAGACAGAGCCTGCCGACACCGCGCCGACTGTCGGGCCTCTACCTGAGGCGACCCCGGTGCCGGGCCGGCCTGACGCCCCTGCCGGAATAGCTGATGACTTCCGCTCGGATCCCGCCAGCGTGGTCGCGGCGACCGGCAGGCCGCAGTTGCTTGAGTTTTTCACTACCTGGTGACCGACTTGCCAGAGGTTGAAGCCCGTCGTGCACGGGCTAGAAGCTGAGTACTGGAGCCGAGTTGACTTTGTGTACCTGGATCGCGAGGCTCCGGCGAATGCCGAAGTGGTCAATGCCTATGGCATCGTCTATCAACCGGTCTTTGTCCTGATCCGACCGGATGGCACCGAAGTGCAGCGTTGGTTTGGAGGCATTAACCCCGACGAGATACGCCAGGCGCTAGATAACCTCCTGGCTGCGTCGGAGGGTTAAGGGCGGATCGGCAGTCGCCGATCTGGCTTGTCAGCCTGGACATGTAGGTGAAGGGCGGCGCACAGGCCGCCCTTATCATGTGCGATGGTAGGGCTTGATTCATTCGAAGGTCTGGTGAATGAGGGAACCTTGTGCTGACGAGGATCGTATGATCGGTGTGTTGTGCGATATAGTTAATCTAATAAATCCAGAAAGGTTGGATATGGGCAAGCATGTGAAGCAACTCTCGCTACTGTTGCCTGTGTTGGCATTGTTGGCCGCGGCGCTGGCCTGCAACGCACCCGGCGTAGGCAATGCACAACCCATCGCAGCGCCGACTCCCACCGTGGCCGGGCCTGCACCTGCGAATGTCGCAGCCACAGCTGTGCCTGGGCCAACACCGGGGGGTGTGGAACCGACCACGGTGGTCGACCCAACCGCTGCCTGTCCGGCAGCCGGCGAAGGCACAGTGCAGTTCATCAGCCGTGAGGATGGCTTTTGCCTGATCTACCCGTCGTTCTTGTCTGTCCCGGAGGCTGGCATCTTCACCGAGTCGCTGGCGCTGATCGGACCGCCTGCCGATCCCAATGCCATGGAGTCGGCGGTGGTGTTCGTGACTGTGGCCTACAATGGCCCGGCAGAGGGCATGACCAGCTTGGATTATGCCCGCCAGTGGCGCGAGTTGTACGGCGGCGAGATGGCCTCTGAGCCGATGGAGACGACCATCGGCGGCGTGCCGGCTGCCGTGATCGACAATGCCATGGAGGGCATGTTCTCGCAGCGCCGGGGCTTCGTGGTGGTCGGCGATGCGCGATATACTCTGTCGCTCCTGCCTCAGCCGGGGGATGTCCCTGCGCTGGTAGCTCAGAGCAACCAAGCCTGGGATACCATCGCCGGGTCGCTGGTGTTCTTCCCGCCTGAGGTGCCGCGTCAGGTGGTGAAACCCGACGATGTATGCCCCACTGCCACAGCCGATGCGTTGGTCCACATCGACCTGGAGCTGGGAGTTTGTATGCTCTATCCGGCCAGCTTCGAGCTGGACACACGATTCTCCAGCGGCTTCGTCGGCGGCCCGGTTGTGGGCGAGCTTGAGGGGATTGGACCGATCCGGCCTAATCTGGTGGTTGGACCGTGGGGACCGGTTGTTGAGGGCCAGACACCCCGCGATGTGATCGAGCCGCGCCTGCCCTTCGTTGATCCTGCCTCGTTACAGGATATCGTCATCGGCGGCGCACCCGCAGTCACGTTTCTGGACCTGAACGGGGCAGTGATCTCGCGCCAGGCGTTGATCGTTGCCCGCGGCCAATCCTATACCATCCTGGTGCAGCCCTATGACCCACAGCAGTATCCGGATGCTATTCCTTACGCTGACCAGGTGTGGAATACTGTCACCGGTTCGATGGCCTTTTTCGACGTATGGAAGTGATCCACTGCTGGTAGTGTGGTATAGTCATGGCAGTGTGTGACGGTTGTAAGCCGACCTATTCGCTCGCAAGAGGGGGTATCTGACCATGGCCGTGATCATCTACGATGTTGTATGTGGCATGTCTGCCGAGAAGGGAACGTGGCAGTCGAAGGTCGAGTACAAGGGAAAGACCTACTACTTCTGCTGCGATGGCTGCAAAGGCGCATTTGAGAAGTCGCCAGACTACCACTTGGCCAGTTTTGCAGAAGACCATCCAGGCGTCGATCCGACGCCGAAGACCTAGTTTCGATCCCCACGCGACCTCTGGCCGTCCCGGCCAGAGGTCTTCTTCTGGGCCATCCCTGCTGCCTGCCTGACCTCTGGCTTGCCTCTCTGTTCCGTTTGACACTGCCCGAAGACAGGTGTTTAATCGGACCAGCCTTGCTGCCGAGCAGGAGGGGGGAATGTCTGGACAATTGCATCGATCCGGCAAACGATCGCTGCGTCGCATTGCCAATCTGACGGAGATGATGCTGGTTTTACTGACAACGGCCTGCCTAACGATAGCCACTCAGGAGACTCCTGCCGAAACCCTCCCGCCTACACGGACAGCGCCGGCAGAGTCCGTTGAGGCGACGACAGTTGTTCCAGCAGCATCGACCCCGACGGCGGTCTCGGACCGTGGAACCTCAACGCCCACCGTTGCCTCGACCGAACTCGATATCCCGGCTACTGGCACAGCAGCTGCCTTCGACGCCGAAGCCACCGTCTACGCGGCCACCGAAGCCGCTCAGCCAGCCTTTCAGGCAGCGGCTGCGCTGGTCACACGCGAGTTTGTTGTCTATGACGAGGCCGGGCTGGCACTTGGCGATGGTCAGGTGCGGGTGTTTGCGCCCAGAGAGGTCTCGTTCGGACAGTCAGCCGAGGTCCGAGTTGAGATCGTTGTCAGCGCCGCCGTTCCGCCCGACGGGACCTACAATCCACCGATGTCGCCCACCCCTGCGTTTGGCACGCCCCAACCGACACCCTCGCCGCTGCCGCTTGTGGAAAGTCAGTTTGTGGCGGTGCGAGAGTACATGGGGGCCGAGCTGCGCGGCGCGGATTTGGCCAACTTTTACGTCGATGCCGTCCCTCCGGGTGGGTTGCGGCGCATCCGACCCGAAGCCATCAACTGGTGGAAGTGGACCCTTGAGCCAGTGGGGCCAGAGGCCGTGGGCGTGAACCGGCTGGAGATCGTGATATTCCTGCCGCGCACGCGCAGCGATGGGACGCGCTTTGACGAAGAGACTAACACCATCCCGTTCACCCTTGAAGTGGTGGGAGGAAACGTTGGCCCCACCCAGCTAGGGTGGCTGTGGGTTGTGGCGGGGGCCGTGATCGCGCTCGGCGGGGCTAGCGGGGCCTTCTACGGCGCATGGCGCATGGCGCGGATACGGCGTGGAATGCCCGCGCCAACTTTGCAGGAGGGTCAGGGCCAAGATGGGATCAGCCTGAGCGTGAGTGGCGATGTGGGAGGGCAGGTCACCATTGCCGGCGACGATGTAATTACCTACCAGACAATTATCCAGAAGATGCCAACTACACTGGTAGTCGTGTTGATTGCCGGGCTGACTGCGCTGGTGATCGGCCTGGCGGTGATCGTGGTGGTGATCATCAGCGGGATGCCATGATGATTGGCCGCGCCCGAAGTTATGGCTGCTGTGTGGCTCCCTTCAATTTGACCTTTACCTGGCGTTAGGGTTTAATTCTGACTTACTCTATCTATTTTCCCCACGGAGGCACGGTAGGATGAGCACTGTTCTAAGCGTTGTTTACTACTCGCAGAAAGACAAAGCCACTGCTGGTTACTCGATCAACGACTGTGGCCCTGCTTGCCTGGCGATGATGGCCCGCACGATGGGCAGGAACGTCACCGCGGATCAGATATACAAAGATGCAGGGATCACGGCTAAGGGGCCTCTTGCTGTAAACACCATCAAGGCCGCTGGCAACCTGTATGGCCTCAACCTCCAGCGTCACGACCATTCCAGCGGCTTTGGCCTGACTAAGCTCCAGACTTTCCTTGACCAGGGCCGCCCGGCGTTAGTGTTGGTTGATTATTTTCCCGTCATGCGGGCTGGCCTGCACGAGTCGCGCATCAATGGCGGGCACTTTGTGGTCGCTGTCGGCTACGACGACAATTACATCCATGTGCACGATCCGTACTGGGATGGCGAGGGTGGCGCCTATCGCACGTGGCCCATTCCCGTCTGGAACGAAGCGTGGTACCAGTACGGCACGCAATATCAGAAGATTTCACTTGTCCCTGCCAATCCGATTGCCCAGCCCAAGCATCCAGCCTACCCCATCCCTCCCGAAGTTCTCAGGCGGCTGCGTGCCAAGGCGTTGTTTGTGGGGCAGCCGGTGCCCGTACCGCAAAACGACTCGGATTATGCTAATGCTCTGGCCTGGCTGGGCGATTGGGGCGTCGAGACGGTCCTCTATACCATCCAGCCTGGCGATACGCTCGCCGAGGTTTCCGAGCAGTTCTATGGCAGTTCGGCCTATTACACCGTGGTTGCGGCGTTCAACGGCATCGCCAACGCCGATCAGATCGAGGTTGGCCAGCAACTTCTGATCCCGATCCCGCCTGGCGTTACTGTCTCGACCTCCACAACGACTGAACCTGTGACTCAGCCGCCCAGCTATTCATTCACGCATCAGCAACTGATCAATGCTTTCCACAAGGCTTTTCAGGCTCGCGCTGACAAAGATAAGTGGTGGGACTACGTCACTGCTGCCGGGCTGGCCTACATTGCCAACAACCGCAGCGACCGCTACACTGGCCCCGATCTCAAGACCGTCCCTAACCTCCCTGACGATGTGCGTGCTGCCGTCTTGAAGGACCTGGGCATTGTGTAGTCGGCTCTGATGGTGCACGAGCGCCCCCGTGTGAGCCTGATCGGGGGCGCTTCGATATTGATTCCCCTGTCTGCTATGGCGAATCCCCCCTGAAGTGCGGGCGAAACCCCGGTTGACTCGTTCGAAGCCGTGGTGTTTAATCGGAACAATACATATGGGGTAATGCCGCGCCGCCGGAAGATCGTCCACGGCCTAGCGTGCTTGCAGCAGGGTTGATAGCCCACCTCCGACTCGTTACGATCAAGCACAATTGAGGGAGCATCCCTCCCTGAGACCAGGGCAGAAGGAGTGCGTTGTGCCCGATTCATTCGACTCTGGGGCGTTTGAAGATGATCAGGAGAGCACACCGACACCTCTGACTGACGAGGCGCTGCTCGATATCATTGTGACCTTCGTGAACGCCCAGGGCTGGGATGCTTCCCAGCAGGTCATTCAGGCTCACCCCGAACTGCTGCTGCCGCAGGTGGATGTCTTGTTTGATGCGCTCATTCAGATGTCGAGGGCGCAGAATGACCCGCGCTCGGCGGCCATCCTCGCCATGCACCGGGACGTGTTGCGCATGTGCCGCGAGGCAGGCGTCACTGAGACCTTTCGCCGCGTTAAAGCCGATGGCAACATCGAGACCCTGCTCGATGGCATCGCCCAGGCCACCATTCTCGTGATGACCAGCCAACCCCAGAATCGCGATGCGTGGCTCGACTCGATGCGCGATCTACACACGGAGGCCCGCGAACTTCAGGATGCGCCCCTTACTGAGTTGACTGGCGCTATTGTTCAGCTACTCAGCGGCGAACCGGCTATAGCCATCCGGCCCTCTCTGGATGGCCTGTACAAAACCTGCTGGGATGTGATCGCTCGGACCCTTTCTAGCAGCTCGATGGCTGCCAGGCTGCGTGTTGAGATGCTCGACTCGCTGGCCCGCAACACACTGGTTGCTCATGGGGGCGACTCTACACAGCGCCAGGCGTGGCTGGGCTTCATCCGCATGATCCATGTCCAGGCAGAAGACCTCCACGATCTGCAGATGGCCGCCCTGACTGACGCCATCATTGGCCTTCTGGAAGGTATGGACCCTGCCACTCTCAAGCCGGACTTGAAGTGGCCGTATCGCGTGTGCTGGGAGCGTCTGACCGCAGAATGGCCCAAGGCCAACCACGTCTGAAGGAGAGGCTTGTGCCCGACGATCAAGGCAACGGCCATCCGCTCAACGATGCCCAGCTTGATGAGCTGGCCGTCTTGCTGCATGAACTCCTCCGCGCCGAGACCTTATATGCCAAGCAGCGTTTGGTTGAAGGCAATCCCCTTTTGCTGCGCCGTGAGGCTGATTTCTCGCTGGCTGCGCTGGTGGTGCAGTACGAGGAGAACCCTGCCCTTCACCGATCGCTTGAGATGCACCGTAGACTTCTGCAACGCTGCCGCGAGATCGGCGTGCAGGAGGCATTCCTGGAACTGCGCCGACAGATGGACGCTGGAGCGGAGCGGACCCTGGGCGGTGAAGCGCTGGAGGCTCTGATTGACACCATTGGCGAGTTTGTCACCGCTGAGAATTGGACCGAGTCGCGCCGCTGGCTGGACGAGCATCCAGAGCTTATCTCGCCTGAGGCCGATGCTGTGTTCGACGAGCTGATCCGCACCTATGAGAGGCGTAACCAACTCGTTGTCACACGTCAGCTTATGATCCATCGTGACTTGCTGCGGGCCTGCCGTGAAATTGGCATCGATGAGGCTTTTGAACGCATGCTCAACCCGCCGGACACCCTTGACCTGCTGGCTGAGAACACCATTGCCGTGATGACCGTCCGCGGCGATGAGCGCACCAGCTGGCTGGAAACTGTGCGCCTGATCCGCGTGCGCGCCGCTGAGCTGGACGATCAACCCATGCTGGCCCTGCTGCGGGCTATCAATGGACTGCTCGATGGCGCTGCCCCCGCCGACTTGGCCCCCACTCTGGAAGGCCCTTACGCTGTCTGCTGGGAACGCATTGTCAAAGCCATCGATGGCCCTTCCTCATGATCGATCCTCTGGCCACCCTGGGGGATACCTCGTCATGGCGCTGAGGAATCGGACATAGGGAAGGAGGTCAAAGAAGCCCTATCGCCCCCACTTATCCAGACCTAACCGCCGGGCCAGATCGGCGTTGTGCACCGGGTACACTCGCTGGGCGGGCACCAGCAGGAGCGCCTCGTCCTTCACATAGGCGGATTGCTGCCGTACCTTGCTGCTGATGTCTTCCACCTGCATGATCCACTCAGTGACGCAGCGGCGTAGCGTTTCTCCGCGCAGTCCAAGCTGGATGGCCCGCCGTCTCAGTTTGACCCCCTTCGGCGAGTAGTCGGGATTCCACTGCACCCGCACCTCAGACCCTTTGAGAGCAGCTTGCCACGCGGCCTGGCTCTCGTACAGTCTGGCGTCGAACTGGCTGGGTGCGGCCTGCGCCAGGATCAGGTCGAAGGCATCTCGCCGCATCCAGATGGCTAGCACCCCCTCCCGCTCAGGCGCGGTGGCCCAGGCGCTGCGGAACATCACCCCCAGAAAGCTCGGCTCGATCCAGATCATGCGTTCGGGGTCAAGGCGCGGCTCGCCGAGCTGGCCATGTTTGACCGCATACCGGCCAGTCTGCCGCTTGTATGCTCGATAGACCACCACCGAGTCCTCATCATACTGAGCCAGGATCACGCGACCCTGGGCAGGCCACTGAGCGCTCTCGTCAGGGTAAGGCTTGAACCGCAGCTGTTTCATGGGGTTATATTGCTCCGAATGCCTCTTCAGCGGCCCGGCGGGCATGCCATGATGGAGCTAGACGCCTAATGAATGAAGAGAGGGGCAGCGCGGGCTGGCAGAACAACAATGCTCTGCCAGGGGGTATGCCCCTCCGAGTCGGGAAAGCCGGGCAGGGCTGCCACAACAAGAGCCATGCACTTATCGCATGGCTTTGCTGACCTGCTCATGCGGCTACGGGTGTGCTACGGGATACGCGGAGCGCCGAACTCCGCCTCTAGCCGCTCCATCCAGGCGTTGGCCACTTCTCCTACAGCCTGCAAGCAGCTCGTGAACTCCTCGAAACTGATGTCTGCGATGGGCCGCTTGGCCTCCACGCTGATCACGTCGTGCTCTGTTCCCAACTGCTCGGCAGCAACGATGGCGAAGTGTGCCATGCCAGTGACCGGCTCGTCGCTCATATCGAGCAAATGGTAGTATAGCGGCAGAATCTTGCCCGTGGAGGGGTCTGGCAGGTAGTTGATGAACGTCTTGAAGATCACCATGTTGGCTTCGGGCCGCACCAGGATGTGGACTCCCACGTTTTCGAACTGGAGGCGGCAGCGTCCTCGTTCGTCCAGCTTAGCCCCATCGCTGACACGGTTCAGGTAGTTTCCAATATCCTTGATGCCTTTTTCGATGGCGCGGTGCTGCGCCCGCAGGTGTGACAACATGGCAATAATCTCCTCGTGTCTTCAGGTCTATAGTGCGATTCGATAGATTGGCGCTAGCTGCATTTCCTACAGGTCAGGTCCATAGGACATTTCTCGGTGTGGAGGGGGTCTCACAGGGCGCTCACCGCTTGCCGCTGGAACGCTGTTGCCTGTCTGCCGCCTCCCCGCGCATTATAGCACGGAGTTGGTCGATGACAATCTGCTCGCCGCTCGCCGGGTCTTCGATGGCCCAGTGCTGCCAGCCGTTACACGGCGCGCCCTGGATCGCTCGTCCTACCTGGTGAATCGATCCCACCATTTCTCCACATCGGATGCGCCCATCATCGAGCACCGTGGCGGTCACCCCTGCCTGGCTGCGAAAGTGAAGCACCTGACCGGGCCGGATCAGCCCACGCTCGATCAGGGCTTGAAACGGGATGCGCGGCAAACGCCGTGGCTCATCCGATGTGGCCTGGGGGCAGGGGGATGGCGCGACTGCATCGATGCGCTCCTGGGCCAGCCGCACGTATCCAGGGTCCCGCTCGATGCCGATCCAGCGGCGTCCCAACTTTTTAGCGACTGCGCCCGTGGTTCCCGTGCCGAAGAACGGGTCCAGCACCACGTCGCCGGGTTGCGAGCTGGCCAGGATCACCCGCTCAAGCAATGCTTCCGGCTTCTGCGTCGAGTGGGCCTTTTCGCCGTTGACGCGCAGCCGCTCCGGCCCTGAGCAGATCGGCAGCCGCCAGTCGGAGCGCATCTGCTTGCCGCCGTTGAGGGTCTTCATGGCATGATAGTTGAAGGTATATCGCGCTCCGCGCTGCTTCTGCGCCCAGATCAGGGTCTCGTGCGCGTTGGTAAAGCGTGCGCCCCGGAAGTTGGGCATGGGATTGGTCTTAATGTACACCACATCGTTGAGAATCCAGTAGCCCAAATCCATCAGAATTGCCCCCACCCGGTAGATGTTGTGATATGTCCCGATCACCCATAGGGTTCCGGTGACCTTGAGCACGCGGCGGCACGCTGCCAGCCAGGCCCGTGTGAACCTATCGTACTCGGCCAGGCTATCGAAGTGGTCCCAGGCATCGTCCACAGCATCGACGCGCGTCATGTTGGGCCGCCACAGCTCTTGCTGAAGCTGAAGATTGTAGGGTGGGTCGGCAAAGATCAGATCGACCGACTCTGCGGGCAGCGCGTTGAGCACCGCCACACAGTCGCCCTGGATGATGTGGTCAAGCGGAAGGTCATTGCCGGGAATCGGCGGCTCCATCATGCGGGGCCTCTGCTTCAGTGTTGTGCGAAAAGTCGTTTGAATTACTTTTCGCCAAACCTTCTCAAAGACTCTCAGAGGAACACTTAGAAGCGGATATAGCCGGCTGGGTTGACGGCCACGCCGAAGCGCAACATCTCAAAGTGGAGATGGGGACCGGTGCTGTTCCCCGTGCTGCCGATCTCGCCGATGATGCTTCCGCGCGGGACCCAGTCGCCGCAGTTGACGTGGATGGCGCTGAGATGCGCGTAGTAAGTCCGCCAGCCGTTGCCGTGGTCCAGCACGATCAGGTTGCCGTAACCCACCGGATTCCATCCAGAGAAAACCACTGTCCCGCCGTCCGCGGCGTATACGGGGTTGCCAGTCGGCAGGGCCAAATCGATGCCGGGGTGCCAGGAGTGATAGTACTGCGTGATGATGTATCCCCGTGTTGGCCTGATAAAGTATCCCGTCCCGGCCTGCGTTGGCTCAACGCCGCTGCACAGCCCTGCTCCCACGCTGGCGTAGCGCACGCTGTTCGAGCCTGCTGTGGCCGATGGGATCGACAGCACCATGCCGGCATAGATGCGCGAGGGATTCTGAATGCCGTTGGCCACGGCCAGCGAGTGCACTGTCACCCCATACCGCAGCGCGATTTGGGACAGCGTCTCACCTGTCTGCACGCGGTGTGAGGTGGCAGTCTGAGCTGGATACGGTCGCGCGGACGCTCCCGCCTCTGGGATGTTGAGCACCTGGCCTGCATAGATGCGGTCGGGGCGAGTCAGGCCGTTGGCCGCCACGAGCCTGTCGACAGTCACATCATATCGCACAGCGATCAACGACAGGGTGTCCCCGGCGCTCACGGTGTAGGTGCGCCCGCCGGTCGAACCTGCTGGCTCGACCGGACTCGCGCCAGACGTGCTGCCGTTGTCGGCCAAGACGGTCTCAACTGGCAGGGGGATGCGGATTTCCAGCCCTGGGTAGATGGCTACCGGGCTGGCTAGATTGTTGACCGCCAACAGATCGTCCACGGAGACGCCGTAGATCAGGCTCACGCGGTACAGCGAGTCGCCGCGCTGTAGCGTGTAGGTCGTCTCAGCGGCGCGGATGTTGGCCACGGGAACGGTTTGGCCCGCTGTCGGGATCGTGAGCTGCTGGCCGGCGAAGATGCTGTCTCGGTTGGGCAAGTTGTTGGCAGCCACGATGGCCTCGACGGTGACGCCGTATCGTCTGGCGATGGCGCTCAATGTATCGCCCCGCTGGATGGTGTAAATCTGCCCGCCAGCTTGATCGAGGCGTGGGATGACGAGCACTTGTCCCACGTAGATCAGATCGGGGTTATTGAGGCCGTTGGCTCGGACGATCTCATCGACTGTCACACCATAGCGGAGCGCAATGCCGGACAGCGTCTCGCCGGCGCTGACCACATGCGAGGTCTGTGTGCTGTCTGGCAGCGCGGTTATGCCCTGGGCGATCAGCGCCACGCCCACGGCAGGCAGCGCCAACGACGCAATGATCCAGGCATAGGAGATAATCCGTTGCGCCCGATCGGAGACAGTTCGGCGTTTGCGAGGCTGTGGCCTGTATTGTTCCATGGTTCAATATCGGTTCAAGCTCGGTCCATGCACAACGACGACGATGCTGGCTGTGAGATGCCTCCAGATGCCAATCAAGCCCGAAGAGGAGCCTGAATGACTATGTGGCCCGCTCTCTGGCTGAATTATAGCCTGTTTCAATTTTTCCTGCCGGGTGGGATGTGCTTCCTCGTGAGGGCAGGACTCCCGGCGGGATGGCGGGCGCAGCGCTGAAGCCCCACCCTCTGCCAAGCCGCCGAGGGCGGGAACTTGCGCAGTGTCAGTAAATGGTTAGACTCTTGCTGAGGGCTGGATCTCACCGTGAAACAGAAATTGGTTGTTGCGATTCTGGCAGCCGGTTTCAGGTGTGGAACCAGGAGCGCTCATGTCCTGGCTGGCTACAGACAGGCTTGATGTTGCCCGCAGTTTGCTCGGTATTCATGCGTGGCTTTACTTGGAGCAGGGTTTTAGGAGGAAGATTATGGAAATGCGTCTCATGCGGGTGGGGCTGTGCGTAGCGCTGCTGGCTGCCGTACTGGTGGGCTGCCAGGGGCTAGGAGGCGCTGCCACGCCCTCGCCGACGGCACGCCAGGTGACTCTTGTTGGGGTGGAGGGCACGGTGGAGTTGGTCACTGTCAGGGGAAAGACGATGCTGGCCCAGGCTGGCCAGACTCTGGCCGTGGGTGACCAGATTCGCACCTACGCCGATGGACGTGCCACGCTTGAACTTGACGATGGCACCGTGACGGTCATCGCCGAGAACACGGTGTTTGAGATCAAGACATTGGCAGGCGATTCTGCCAGCCCGATTACGCGCTTCTTCATTAACGTGGGAGCCGTATTCAGCTTCCACAAAGATGAATTGCCCCCTGGCGCAGCCTACGAGGTTCAAACGCCCAGCGGTGTAGCGGCCATCCGAGGCTCGTCGGTGGGCGTGATACACGGTCTGCTTGAGAGTGCAACGGCCCCTGGCTCCAAGCGCGCCCGCCCTGTCACCCAGATCGGCGGCGTCAGCCGGGTCACCTGCCTGGAGGGCAATTGCAGCGCCACCACGTCTGACCAAAGTGTCAGTCTGACCGACGCTGAAGCGGTCAACATCGAGACCGTGGGCAAGCTCGGCTCAGTTGAGCCCATGACCTCAGAGGACTTTGAAGGCTGGATCGAAGCCTTCGAGACTGCCCGGGCCGCCGGGCTGCTCTCCGGCATTGATCAGGATGAGTTTATCCCGCCCACGCCAACGCCTCAGGCGACCGTTGTTCCCGATCTGACCGGCCTGACTCTTGACCAGGCTGAGATGACGCTGACGGCGTTGGGCCTGGCCATGGAAGTTGTCGAAAGCAAGCCTTGCATCAACGTTGAGGCGGGGCAGGTTTCCACCCAAGACCCGCTGCCTGGCGTGCAATTCCAGGCGGGGACAGTGGTGAGCGTCGTTGAATGCACTGGCCCGCCGGGCACTGGCGACGTTCAGGTCACGCTGACCTGGGGCGCTACGGCTGATCTTGACCTTATCGTTACAGATCCGGAAGGCAATGAGGTCGCCTACTACAACACAACCTCGCCCACGGGCGGCTCACTCGACGTAGATGCCAATGCTTACTGCAATGCGCCGCTGACGACCAGTCCTGTCGAGAATATCTTCTGGCCTGCTGGCACTGCGCCGAACGGGACCTATTCTGTGGTGGTGCTATACAGCCTACAGTGCAACGCCGAGGGCACGGTCAGCTACACGGTGACGGTCACGGTAGATGGCAACACAGAGACCTTCACCGGGTCGATCTCTCCGGACAACTTCGTCTCAGTAACTGAGTTCACCCGCTGAGAGGGGCATAACCCTCGTCCAGGGGTAAGGGATGGCGACCGAAGGGCGCACGCTGGTGCGCCCTTCTTTGCTCGATAGACCTCTGGCTTTGGCTGTCGAGAGGCAGCTCTTTTGTGCTGGCGCTTACTTCTGGCGCGGCTTGCCGCAGTGCGGGCAATACAACAACCCGTCAGCAAACTCCAACCCACAACTGGTGCACTTCACCGGGTGCTCGACCACCGTCGGCGCGCCGGTGTGTGTCGATCCCAGCGGCTCTTCGGGCTGGGCTGGTCTGCCGGTGAGCGGGCAGTAGTCGGTGTCCGGTCCGTGGAAATGGCCGCACGTGAAGCGCACAGCATCGGGCGGCGGCATGGGGATCGGCGCGACAGGTTTTGTGGGCTTGCCCGTCAGGGGGCAGTAGGGCGTTTCGGGAGCGTGGTGATGCCCGCACTCGTAGGCGACGAGTGGGACCATCGTATCCTTGTGAGTCTGCCAGAACTGGTAGGCTGTGTTGGCATCGATGGCGAAGCCGATATTCTCGCCAAAGGCCGGGTTGACCACGCTGTCGGCGATGCCCACCAGCCGCCCCGACGTATCAATCAGCGGTCCGCCGGAGTTGCCGGGGTTGATCGCCACGTCGACCTGCACCAGAGGTGTGTTGAGCGTGATGCCAAAGCGCGGCAGTGGGTCCTCGCCAGGCTGGCGCAGTCCGTTGAAGTGCCCACCCGTCACTGCCCAGTTGAGGCCCAGCGGGTGCCCAATGGCTGCTAGAGGCTCGCCCAGGCTATACTCGTGGGCCTCGAATGCCATGCGGTCGAGCTGCGGGCTGGTCAATGTGGTGGGTGTGGCGCGCAGCTCCAGCAACGCCAGATCAAGCGCCAGATCGGTAGCCACCACATCGGACTCGATCTGTTCGCCAGTGCGGAAACGGACGTATACCCCCGGAGCGCCATCCACGACGTGCAGGCAGGTCAGGACGTGGTTGTCCGGTAAATACAGGCCAGCGCCTGTCCCCCCGTCAGGCCGCAGGATTTTGACCACCTGGTCAATCACACGCCGGACAGCGTCTTCCAAGCGGCGCACGGCGGTCGTCGGAGCCGTGACCATGGGCGGCGGCGGCGAAGCTTCAGCGATGGCGGCGCTTCTCCCTGCCGCCACGGCGCTCAGGTCCTGGGCCAGCTCGCCTGCCGTTCGGTAACGAGCCTGTGGCGTTTTGGCCAGCGCTTTCTGGATCACCCCATCTATCGCTGGGGGCAGGTCGCCACGATAGGAAGTGATCAAGGGCGCAGGCTCGTTCACGTGCGCCCACATCAATTGCACTGGCGTCTTGCCGGGGAAAGGCAGAGTGGCCGTTAGCATTTGGAAGATCGTTACACCCAGACCGTATACGTCGGCGGAGGGGGTGATAGCCTGTTTCTCGGCGATCAGCTCCGGCGCCAGATAAGAGGGCGTCCCCACCAAGGCGTCTTTGGTGATCTCCTGCGTGTCGGCCACCACTTTAGCAATTCCGAAGTCAGACAGGATGGCATTCTGCTGGCTGTCGAGCAGGACGTTGGCGGGTTTGATGTCGCGGTGGATCACCCCCTGCTCATGCGCAAAGTCGAGCGCCTGGGCAATCTGATAGGCCAAGCGGGCGGCTGTGTCGAGTGATAGCGGCCCACGCAGCAGCAGTTGGTCCAACGAGCCACCGCCGACATAGGCCATCACAATGTAAGGCAGGCCGTCTTGTTGGCCGTAGTCGTAAATGGGGATGATGTGCGGGTGCTGGAGACGAGCGGTGGTCTCAACCTCGCGCGTGAAGCGCGTCATGAAGGTAGGGTCTCCCAGGAGCTGTGGGGACATGACCTTTAGGGCTACTTCGCGGTGCAGTGACAGCTGCTCGGCCAGGTAGATGGTCGACATCCCTCCCCGGGCCAGCTCCTCTACAATGCGGCATCCCCCCAGTATTTGGCCGATGAATGATTCGGGCATGGCTTCCGCTCCGGCAGTGGTGTTCAGGTTGAGGGAACCTTTCTGAGGTACCCTGGGTGACAGCATACCTGATCTCGGCGAGTTGTCAACCCAGGAGGGGGGATACAGACAGCTCATCGGCGCGCCCCCTGGCATGCCAACTAGAGCTGTTGTCGCGGACGATCTGGCGCTGGCCTACTCGCGCTCGATGTACACGAAGTACACGTGGATGACATATTGTCCCAGCCGGATCTCATCGCCATCGCGCAGCAGTTGTGGCTGGCCTGGTGGAATTCGCTGGCCGTTCAGGTAAGTGCCGTTGGTGCTTTGCAGGTCGATCAGGTGCACGTTGTCGCCCAGCCGACGGATGGCCGCGTGCAGCCTCGACACCCCCTGCTCCCAGGCTCTCAGCTCGTCCAACAACACGTCGGCGGTGTGGCCGTTTCCTGATCCCTGTCGTCCGATGGTGATCTCGTCGCCGTCGTTCAACGTCACAATACGTGGCCGTGGATCGCCCAGGTCGAAGATGATCCGCGATCCGGGCAGGGTTTTGGTGCCCCGTTTGGAGTCGGGCAACGCCATGATCTTCTCATGCGGATCGCCCAGCAGACGTGTCGCCTCGCCCTCATCGCGCTTGAACAGCAGCGCACGGCAGCCTTCGCAGATGAGGGCACCTTCAAGGTTTTTATAGCCACAGTGGGGGCAAGTGTTGGCCATGAGTCACCCTTTTGGATGGTCTGGAGATATGTGTCACATAGATCAAAACCCACTTGCACGGCGTTGTCAATAGGGGGGCGGTCCGGCCAGACTGACCATGACTAGCATAAATAGCACCACCAGGAGCAGCCCCAGCCCTGCCCCAATGATCCACATCACGGCTGAAGAGGTGGGGGCAGCCGGCTGGCTGGGGGATGGGGGCCTGGGTGGTGGCATCCTGGCCCGTGGAGCGGCAGGCGCCGTTTTGGCCTGCCAAGCCTCCTGCGGCAACGTATCGAGGCTCGGCACAGGCGTCGACAGAGGGCTATCTGGCAGGTTGTCGAACAGCGTGATCGACGGGGGCAGGCCGCTGCCGTTCCCGTCCTCTAGGTGGGTCTCGGTGAGCGAACTGGCATAGGAGGGCGCGGCCCCACCGCTGGCGTGGCCCAGCGCATTGGCAAACGATGAGGCCAGGGGTGGCCGGGCTGCCGGGTTGGCGCTGAGCGCCTGGGCGATGGCCACACCTACGCCGCGCGGCACATCAGGTCTCCACGAGCGGATGTCGCCGTAGCTGCCGCCGCGTGCGGCCAAGAGCGCCTGGGCGTCGATGCCCTGCGGCAGACGCCTAGCTGTGATCATCTCAAAGGCCACCAGGCCCAGGGCGTAGATGTCGCTGGCGGGGCTGGGCGGGTCTCCCGCCATGACCTCTGGCGCAGTGTAGGCCAGGGTGCTCGGCCACTGGCGGTATTCCAGTCCCACCGCTTCTGCGATCTGCGCCAGCCCAAAGTCGGCCAGATAGGCGTTTCCCTGGGCGTCGAGGAGGATGTTGCCAGGCTTCAGGTCGCGATGCACGATGCCTGCCCGGTGTGCGCAGTCCAACGCCGAGGCGATTTGGGCTGTGATCCGCACGACCTCGTCGAGCGGCAGGCCGCCGCCCTGCGCGGCGATGCGTTGTGACAGGGCGCCGCCGGGCATATAGGCCATCACCAGATAGGGCTGTCCGTCGATCAGGCCCACATCGTGTACCGGCAGGATGTGCGGGTGCTGCAAACGGGCAATGGCGCGGATCTCTTGGCCGAAGCGGCTCAGGAAGGCAGGATGCGCGGCCAGGGGGGCGCTGAGGATTTTGATCGCTACATCACGTTGCACGCTGGGCTGGTGGGCGCGGTACACAGCCCCTATGCCTCCCTGCCCAATGATCTCCTGGAGCTGGTACGGGCCGAGCATACGGCCCACAAGCGTCTGATCCACCATTTGCTCCGATATTTTCCGCGCGCCTTCGTGGTATCGTTATAGCACAAATCCAACGCAGGCGCACGGCAGGGCGAGGGATGTCCGAGGCGCGCCCTGCATTTCTGCTCGTATCCTGCGACTTATCCCCTCGCGTTGTCTCCCCACCAGCCTGGAGCAACTTCAGACGGGCCTGTGCGTATATGATGGTGACAGGGTTGACAGGGAAACAGGGAAGGAGCAATGGAGAGGAACAGAGGTATGTCTACAGAGGTAAAGCGTCTGAGACGGTCTCACACCGACCGGATGTTTGCCGGTGTGTGCGGTGGTTTGGCCGAGTACTTTGGCGTCGATGTAGTGCTGATTCGCCTGTTGTTCGTGGCGCTGGAGTTGCTGACGGCTGGCGCGGGTGGCATTATCGCCTACCTGATCCTGATGATCGTCATGCCGGAGCAGCAGACCAGCGACAATTTTCCGCAGGCTCCACAGCCTGGCCCGCAACGCTGATGCTGTTTCGGGGTTGCGTATAGTGTACAGTTGAAGTGTGTCAGGCAAAGGCCAGGGCGCACAGCAATAGTCGTGCTTGATTGTCCTACAGCACGAAACCGGAGGGTAAGGCTGTTCCTAGACACGCCCAAAGGCCCGCCGTCGTTCAATCGAGGTTATGCAATCTAAAGGGAGGCTGTTAGACCATGGAAGAAAAGAAGCTGAAGCGCTCCACCACCGACAAGATGGTCGCCGGTGTATGCGGCGGCCTGGCTGCCTACTTCGGGATCGATCCTATTCTTGTCCGCATCCTGTTTGTCCTGCTTGCACTTGCTGGCGGGCCTGGCATCCTGATCTACATCATCCTGTGGATCATCATGCCGGAAGACACTGCGCCTGGCGCTGCACCGTCCAATCAGCCATAGCGGCCAGGCTGCAAATTGAGCGTGGCGGGACTCGCAACCCGCCCTAGCAAAGTGGGTTGCAGGAAGTCAAACGAGCACAGATGGCTTCCTGCGACCCTGCGCTGTCGGCCCTGGCTGTTTGGAACCGGAGAAGGGCCGTGGAGATTCGGCGGGTGTAGGTCGTGGGGCGCAGACGAGCCTACTGACTCTCAAACTTGTCGATGACCTTTTTGGCCTTCTCCTTTTCTTCGGCGGTGGCCGCCTCTGAGTCGAGCACACTCAGTGCCTGGATGTAGTCGTCCATTGAGACCTCGCCGTCTCCAGGCTTGTCTTCCTTTTTCTGGTCGTCCTTCTTGGTGAGTGCCTTTTTCATTTTTATGGCGGCGGCAAGCTGCTTTTTCTCCTCCTCCGACAGAGGGCCGTGCTCGGCAATGATCGCCTTGGCTTTCTCGTCGGGGATTTCGCCCTGATCGTTCAGTATCTTCATCAGCTCATCGAAAGTCTTGCTCATGCTTGAAGCCCTCCGGCAGAGTATCGCATGTCTATTCTACCCCGCGGCCCGATCTGTACAACTGGAGGAATTCCGGGCGGGCGGTCAGGATGGGCAGGTCAAAACCGACCGATCACACGGTCATTCGGCGGGCCTGACTCTCCGCAAAAAATCAAAAGCTGGGTAGAATAGAGATCAGTTGCATGAACACCAAGACTCACATCCTAGTTGAGCCTGGCAGCGCTGAGCAGTGTGGATGTCGCTACAGTCTGCCCGGAGAACGGAATGAGCATGGATGAATCGACGACCCTGACAGTAGAGGAACGCGCCAGCGGGATCAAGGTGGTCCATATTCAGGGCGACCTGGACTCGATGGGGACTCACATGGTCGAGGAAGCCTTCAACACTGCTCTGATGGGTCAAACGGGCCAAGTGGTGATCGATCTGGGGCGCGTGAGCTTTATCTCCTCGGCGGGCATGGCCATGCTGCTTGTCAAAGGCAAGATGTTGCGCCAGGGGGGTGGCAAACTAAGCATTGCCGCGCCCAGCACACGTGTGCTGGAAGTGTTGTCGCTGGCTGGCTTTCACGAACTGTTCGAGGTGTATCCCACCCTCGATGAGGCGCTGTCTACACTCGAATCGTGAGCAGATCGCAGCAAGTGAGGGTGCTGACATGAGTCATGCAGGTGCCCCTTCGCTGTCTCGCGCGGTCCACGAAAGCGGCATCGTCATCATTCGTCTAGCAGGGGAGCTTGACACCCTGGGGACTCGCCAGATCGAGACTGCTTTCTCAACGGCGCTCTCCAATCGCACTGTGCAGGCTGTGGTGGACCTGAGCGAGGTGCCGTTCATCACCAGTGCGGCCCTGGCCATGTTTGTCGCACACGCCCAGACGCTCCATCGCGGGGGTGGATGTCTGTGTCTGGCTGCCGCGACGCGCATTGTGGCTGAGGTGTTTGAGCGGGCCGGCTTCCTCAACATCTTCCCGATCTTTCCCACCGTTGATGATGCTGTAGCTTGCCTGCTGCACGAGGATGAATGCCACTTCCTCACAGATTGGCGGCGTGGCTCAGGCGCGAGCGACCAGAATGGAGACGAGCAGCGCACGGCGGGGGATCAACGACCCTCCACCATGACGTAGCGCTTGTCCGAAATGCACCACCGTCCCCCTGATCAATCGCCAGACAACCCATCGATTGCAGCCTGGTTAGCATCGTGAGCCAGACAACGACGCTCACTGGGCCAAGCCGTCACCATGCCGCATGAATGGGGTTATATATACTAAATGGGTCGAAGGTCCTATATATGTGTCTTGTGAGGAAGTGACTCGGCCTGGTATAATTAGCGTAGTGGTGTGACGCCTAAAGAGGGTTAAGCAATAACCGGCAGGTTAGCGTGGAGCCTAACACTCCACGCTATTTATTTGGGCAAGTTATGCAGCTTTGACTGAGGGGCGTCCGATCAGAAGTTGAGGGAGGTTTTGGTTGTGGAGAGTTTGTTGAACTGGATGGGTCGTATGGCAGTCGGCTTGATGTCTAAACTGATGCTCTCGTTGGATGTGGTGGAACATGCCGAACTGCCCCCAGGGCCAAAGATCATTGCAGCCAACCACCCCAGCACGACCGACCCGTTTGTGGTGCTGGGGTATGCACGAAAAAAGTCTAAAGTGCTGATCAAAGATGTGTTGTTTGATGTGCCAGTGTTCGGGCCATACCTGCACGCGGCTGGACACATCTGTGTGCGCGCCGGGGACGGTCAGACGGCGTTTAGCCAGGCGCTCGAAACGCTGGAGCGCAGCGAGACAGTGATCATCTTCCCGGAGGGCGACCTCAGTCCATTCGAAGGGGGCTTCCAGAAGCCGCGCACGGGGGTCGCACGGCTGGCGCTGATCAGCGGTGCGCCGATTGTGCCGGTGGGCATTGGGCTGGATCGTGACCGCATCCGGTTGATCAGAACAGTCGTCAAGGGCAAGCAGGAGGTGGGCGCATGGTACCTCAACGGCCCCTATGCGATCACGACTGGCCCGGCCATTCGTCTGGAGGGCAGCATTGAGGATCGCGATCAGGTGATCCACATGGCCGAGAGCGTCATGGCGCACATCGCCGACCTGGCGCAGCAGAGCTACCGACGGATGATGGCTCGACTGGCCCGTGTGGCGGTCAGTGCAGTGTGAGTGGGCTGAACGCGCTTGTGCCGTTGGCCAGGATTGTCCACAGAGGCTGCCTGGGGCATCCGCGAAGGGCTACCCATCGTGAGAGCTTTAGGGTGTAGTCATGGCTACAGGAGGGCGGGATAGAGCCGGGTAGTACCTCATGCGGCTCTCCAGATCGACCAGGAAGCTGTCGGGCAGGAAGTCGGTGTGGGAACGGTCGATCTCGTCTGGCAAAATGGCGTAATATTCGAGCGTCCCAGCGATGTAGTCGAGCGAGTCGCGGAACACTGAGGGCATCGAGGTCTCGGTGTATTTGCGCTTGATCATCCGTGCCAGGACCCACAACACGCTGGTGGTGTACCGACGGTTGTGCGCACGCACATCGGGCTGGAAGGCAAGGTGCACCAGATAGACCAGATCGGTGGGGGCAGCGAATTCGTGCAGGAGCAGCTGCTTCTTGCGATTCTCAACGTTGGGGTCCAGGAGAAACAACAGCCCACATAGCCTGACACACTCTGACACAACGCCAGGGTGGTTAGGGTGGTTGAAGATGATGAGGGCGACATCCTGTAAGACGCTGACCGTCTCGTCTGGGGTTGGGACATGACCGTTGCGCACGTGATCGCTGAGGGCGCGGGCCGCACGACATACCTGCTCGGCGATGGGCTTATCGGCAGAGTGCTGTGCACTGCTCTGGGCCAGATGATCAAAGGTCGCCAGAGGTGATGCGCGTCTCACCGTTGGTTGGCTTGCTTTCCGAGCCAAGACAGTTTCCCTCCTACCGATCAACGCCGCCCCTTATCATACTACACGTTGGCGTCATAGGAAAAGCAAAACACAGAGGGGTGCGGATTGCCGCACCCCTCTGCTGCCAGGTGGCCTCTGATGGCGAATTCAGTCATCCTCAAGGGCATTGTCCGGCGGGCCGCTGCTGGGGCTGGCCCCCAACAAGCGCCTGATCTCTCCCCAGCCCAACCCCGACTCGCGCAGAGCAAAGACTTCTTCAACGGGCATGTCGACAGACTGGCTGATGCGGTATGCCTGGCGAATCTCGCCCAGGCCATACCCTGCACAGAACCAGCCCGCCACCTCTTCCGCGTCGGCGTCGAACTGAGCAGCCAGCCGCGCAACTTGAGGGTGGGCTGGCCGCAGGCCAGCGCCACAGCGCCCGGCCTCGCCACGCGGCTCATCCTCGTCCTGATCGTCATTGCCCCGGCGTGCCTGCCCAGGCGGTTCGCCGCCGGTCAGCCCTGGGGGACCGTCCTCGATCTGGTCTGACGGGGCCTCGTCGTCTGGCGACGTGGGCTGTTGGCCGTGGGGAGCCATATCGTCCCTGGCGGTGGCCTCCTCACGGGGCGCAGCGAGGTCGGGGCCAGGCGTGGCAGGCCGTTGATTGCAGGCGACCAGCGCCATGACCAACACGATCAGTAGCGGTATCCCCCACCCTCTGTGTGTCATCTCAGGGTGCTCCTTCCGGCTCACAGGCATGAGTGAACATGCCCTGGCTACATAGATTACGACGGCCAGATAGTCCATGCTGCTGGATGAGCTGGATTGCAACAGCCCGCGAGCGCCGACCGGTCTGGCCGTTAAATATCATGCCCTGTTCACGAGTCAGGGAGCGCCTCGTCAGGTGCTCCCTGACGGTGAACTCAGCTGCCTATGCTACGGCGTTGGCGGCGGCTCGAAGCCGCAGCTATCGTCGAAGCGAATGAACTCGAACGTCACTGTCTGGGCCGACTCGTTGAAATCCCTAATCTTGACGATCGCAAAGTCATCGATGCGGTACATCCACAGTTGAGGACCCGGCGTCCCTGCCAGGGCAGGATTATGCCCATACAGATGCTGGTAGGGGCCTGGATTCCCGGTGCCTGGCCCGGTGGATGGCTCGTAGTCATAGACAATGACGCGGATGGCCCGACCACTATCGCGGTGATCGCCGAGCGGCTGGTTGGCGCCGGGGACGCTGTCCTCGTTGGCCAGCACCCAGTCGCCCCGGTGCATATCGGTGTCCGGGTCGGGATCGTCACTCTGATACTCCAGGAAGCCCAGCGTATCGCTGAGCGATGTGCCTGGATACCACAGCGAACCGACAGGGTTGCCCACATTGTGGACCCAGTGAGGGTTCGTATGGGGTTCTCCATTCTGCTCGTTCCAGGCGCGCCAACCGGTGAACCCGAACTGGTCGTAAGGCCCGCCGGTGAACGGCTGGTTGAGGTCCAACGTGACTCGGTCACCTTCCTGGAGGCCCGCCAGGTTGTCACGCTCAATGGCCAGCGAATAGGAGCTGCAACCGGCGTTGCGGAAATTGACGTTCTGCGTCTCCACGGTCTGCACAAACGCTGCGAAGGCCCACATCGGGACGCGCCCCTCCTCGCCTACGGTGTGCACCCCAGGAGCCTGGAAGAACGGCAGATTGAGGATCGTATCGCCGTCGTAGCGCACCACGACCACCACGAACTCAGTGCCGTCGATGGACTGTTGGGCCGTCCCTGTGCCAGCCTGTTTGACGCTGTTCAGCACCTCGGTCGCCGTCACGGGCAGGGTGGCAAAATCTCCGTAGAGGTGCTTCACCTCGGTGCCCCACAGATTGGTGGCAGTCGCGCCTTCCCAGTTCCAGCTGAGACCCATCCAGCTTTCCGTATCGGCAGGCGTGTCAATGGTGGGTCGGATCACCCATACCGAGGTCTGGGCCGGATTCATCTGCAACGACTGACGGGATGCCTGCTCGACAATCGTCAGGATGTCAGCGTCGCTGCCGCCCATCCCTCCGAACCGCGCCCCTTCGCGAGCTGCTGTCTGTGTGCGGTTGTAGAGCGTAAGAACGTTGCCGACTTCAAGTACGGCAGCGATGATGAGCAGCAGGACAGGCAAAGTCAGCGTGAACTCGACCAGACTCTGGCCGCGCCTGGCTGCATAGCGCCCCCGATGTTGCGTCCGGTGGCTTGGAAACAGATGGACAGACATCATGCTAAGACCTCCCTCACCCCCAACCTGGACGCGAGTGAACCGGGCTGGGAGCATTGCTTACTGTCCAATTTGGTCGTTGGGCCGTGCGATCTCCCCACGACCCCTTGATGATGATTATACCTTCTATAATTGTACACATGGGTTGATGCCGCCTCGGCAGCCCTTAATCATCAATGGGTTACATTGTGGACATGCCGCTACTCTATATTCCGCGCCCGGCGGCGAAGTTCGCCGCTCCAGGCTGGCTGTACACCCTTCATCTAACAGTTTTGCACAACATTGGAGGTGATAAAATAGTACTAATCGACCACTGGGGGTTCGACTCAGCTGGTTTGCCTCAATGGCCTCTCCGCTGCCTGAGGCTGAAAAGGCCAGAGATTGGCAAAGATCGGCATATGATCTATAGTGGGGCCTGCTCCGCTCAACCCCGATGGACCCCTAACTGAAGCGGCGCACACCCGCCAATCGCTAAGATACGGCGTCGATGGCGGCTTGAGCGCATCCTGAGGGGGCGAGGAGGATCGAGGGTGAAAGTTGAGGTCGAGGAGATTGATGTCAATGGCCGGTGAAGATGGGCTGCAACGATGCCTCTCGGAAGACAGCGCCCGGCAGATCCTGAGCGAGGGACTGGCGCAGATCGACCTGCGCGGCAGGCGGGTGCTGATCATCATTCCAGATGGCACGCGCACCGCGCCGATTCCGATGCTGTTCCGCATGTTGCATCAGGCGCTCTGGGGCCGGGTGAGGGCGCTGGATGTTCTGGTGGCGCTGGGCACCCACCCACCGATGAGTGAAGAAGCCCTCAACCGCCTGGTGGGTGCAACGGCAGAGGAACGTGCGACGGTGTTTGCTGGGGTGCGCATCCTCAACCATCGCTGGGACCTGCCAGAGACGTTCGTCACGCTGGGCGTCATCTCGGCGGACGAGATGCACGCGCTGAGCGACGGACGGCTGGCAGTCGAGGTGCCAGTGCGAATCAACCGATTGGTGCAGGAATACGATCATCTGATCGTGTGTGGTCCGGTGTTCCCGCACGAGGCGGCGGGCTTCTCCGGGGGGAATAAGTACTTCTTCCCCGGTACGAGCGGCCCTGAGCTGATCGACCTGATGCACTGGCTGGGCGCGCTGATCACGGCCTATGAGATTATGGGGGTGGCAGATGCCCCGACGCGCCGCCTGATCGACCGGGCGGCAAGTTTTGTAAAGACGCCCACATTGCACTGCTGCATGGTCACCACAGAGGATGGGCTGGCCGGGATGTACGTTGGCAACCACAACGAGGCGTGGCCGCGTGCAGTCGAACTCGCTTCGAGGCTGCACATCACCACCCTGGATCGCCCGGCGCAGCGCGTGTTGTCGATCATGCCGCCGATATACGATGATCTGTGGACAGGCGCCAAAGGGGCGTACAAGCTGGAACCGGTGGTCGCTGATGGCGGCGAGATCGTCATCTACGCGCCGGGCATCACCGAGATCTCATACACCCATGGCCGGCTGATCGACGAGGTGGGCTACCATGTGCGTGACTACTTCGTGAAGCAATGGGATCGCTTTCAGCACTACCCCCTGGGCATCCTGGCGCATTCGTGCAACGTGCGGGGCCGAGGCGCCTTCGTGGATGGCGCGGAGCGGCCTCACCACCAGGTCACACTGGCGACCGGCATCTCACGTGAGCGGTGCGAGAAGGTCGGTTTGGGGTACATGGACCCGGCAACAGTGAAGGTGGCCGAGTGGGAAGGCCGCCAGGAGGAGGGCATTCTGGTGGTGCATCGGGCGGGGGAGACGCTGTACCGGCTGCACAAGTAGAGAGGGGCGCAGGTCGCTGCGCCCCTCTGGCGTGTTTAGGATGCGCTTGACGAGGGCGGGGACATTTCTCCCCTCTCGGCTATCAGTGATAGGCGGGCAGCCAACTGCCGTGGGCCTCGATCAGGTCGTCAACCAGCGACCGTATCTGGTCCAGGTCCAACTCGGCTGCCGTATGCGGGTCGAGCATAGCAGCATGGTAGATGTGATCCCGCCTGCCGGTCAAGGCTGCCTCGACGGTCAGCGCCTGCACGTTGATGTTAGTCTGCATCAGGGCCGCCAACTGCGGCGGCAGCGCGCCGATCCGCGTGGGTTGAACGCCGTTTCTATCAACCAGGCAGGGGACCTCGACAATGCAGTTCTGCGGCAGGTTGTCAATCAGGCCGTGGTTGGGCACGTTGCCATACACCACGCGCGGTGTGCCCGTCTCCAGGCTGTGGATGATCTGCGGCGCGTACTCGTTGCTGCGCTCCAGCTCGATGGGTGCGGCAGGGTCCTCTAGCCGGATGCGCAGCGCCTCCCATTCTGCGATCTGCTCTTCGCAGCGGCGGATGTATTCGTCCAGGGGGATGTTGAAGCGGTCGATCAGGTCGGGGCGGTCGCGCTTGATGAACCACGGCACATACTCGCTGAAGTGCTCGCTTGACTCGGTGACGAAGTAGCCCAACTGCCTAAATACCTCGTAGCGCACACGGTTCCAGCCAGGCACTCGCTGTTCCTCGATCACGCGGCGCAGATGAGGTATCAGGTCCTCGACGCCGTCCGCCGTCTTGCGCTCGAAGCGCAGGTAGAACGCCACGTGATTGATGCCTGCACACACAAAGTTGATGTCCTCGATGGGGACGCTGATGTCACGCGCCAGCTCTCCGGCGGTGTTCTGGACACTGTGGCATAGCCCGACCGTGGTGATCTTGCTGGCGCGGTTCAAGGCCCAGCAGTTCATGGCCATCGGATTGACATAGTTCAGCAGGAGGGCGTCGGGGCACAGCGTCTCCATCTCGTGGGCCATATCGAGCAGGACGGGAATGGTGCGCAGGGCGCGCATGATGCCGCCGATGCCCAGCGTGTCGGCGATGGTCTGGCGCAGGCCATACTTCTTGGGGATCTCGAAATCGATCACCGTGGCGGGCTTGTAGCCGCCGATCTGGAACATGCAGATGACATAGTTGGCTCCCTCAAGGGCCGCGCGGCGGTCGAGGGTGGGCTGGATCGTGGGGTGGGCGTGCAGTTCCCTGGCCAGCTTGCGGGCCACCACCTCCGACGTGTACAGACGCTTGTCATCGATGTCGTGCAAGCTGATGGTCACTTCGGCCATCTCAGGGTAGCTCAGGATGTCGGTCAGCAGGGCCTGAGCGAAGACCGTGCTGCCCGCGCCAATAAAGGCAATCTTGGTCATGATGTTTTCTCTCCTTGACTGTGGGCGGATTCCGCCTCAGATGCCGAGACAGGGGCAGGAACGTTGCGCGGATCGACGACGCGCAGCCAGAGCATCCCCAGCCCGGCAGCAGCAAAGGCTAACGAGGTGCCAAACATCAGCGGGTAACTGGCCCACTGGGCAAGAGCGCCGCCAAGCACCGGCGCAAGCAGCGTGATGGGGCCAGTAACAGTGCGGGCCAGGCCGATATAGGTCGGCCTCTCGTGCTCTGGCCCGAACTCCATCGCCAGGTTCAGATCGCCGATCATGCCACCGGCGCTGCTGAAGCCCATCAGAGCGAAGACGGCATAGTAGACGATTGCAGACGGCGCCAACAGCGCCACGCCCAGCGCCAGCAGCCAGAACAGCGCGGCCAGTTGGAGCACATACTTGTGCCCCATCTGATCGCCTACTGCGCCCCACACGCCGTACCCCACCATACCGCTGGCAGACAGGATCGCGGTGAAAGCAGCAGCCTGGGCGTCGGGTAGATCAAAGCGCTGGATGCCATACACGGCCATGAAGCCAAAGGCCATGCCGCCCATGTAGGACAGGGTGCGGCTGATGAGGTAGGTGCGGAAGTTGACGTTGCCACCCAGGATGCGGCTCCACTGTTTCAGGTAGGCCCGGTCGCCAGGCGGGGCCGGTGGCCTGGCATGGGCTGACTCCGGCTCGACGGTGAGGAGCAGGAAACCCCACGAAATGATGAAGGCCACAAAACCGACGAAGAAGCTCAGCGCATAGTTCTGTGGGTAGGCCAGCCGCGCCAGAATAAGGCCCGAAATGGCTGCACTGAGAATGCCGACAAGCTGGCCCAGCAGGTGCGAGAATCCAAAGTAGCGCCCCCGGCGCGTGAAGGGCATGATCGACGCGATCAGCTCCTGCCAGGGCAGGGCAACAAGGCCGCCTGCCAGCGCTCGCACAATCATGAGGATGAGGAACAGCGTGACTGCCAGTGAGCGGGGCAACGTAGCCAACCCCAGCGCCGCCACGGCCAGGAACAGCGTGGGGACGCGCTCGACTAGACCCATCACCCCCACCAGCCGCAAACGGCGCGGCAGGCGCTCGACCCAGGGGGCCATGAACAATTGCGGCAGGAACCACCCGGCGTCCGTCAGGGCGGGGATCAAGCCGATCACGAGGGGCGAATCGGTAAGGGTGCTGGCATAGACGGGCAGGATGGTGGTGACAGAGACAAAACTGTAGCCGAAAAACCACCACACTGTGTCGAGCGAGTTGACAATGAAATTGCGCCGGAAGTAGCGGGCCACCTGTGGATCGACGCCCGGCTCGTGTGAGAGATCAAAAAAGTGCTCCAGTCCCCAGGGGAGGTTCGATTTCAAGCCAGATGCTCCATCTCGATTGGTCATGGGCCTTTACAGCACAGCTACAGGCTGGCTGCTTAGCGCCCGCTGGGCGGTGTCATGATAGACCTTGCGTAGCACATCGTCAGGCAAAAAGAGACCGTAGATATGCCACCGACCCTGACCGGGGACAGGTTCCGACGAGTAGCTGAAGTACTCGTCGGCGGTCTCCAGAAAGCGATAGTATATCCGGTAATCTTCCAGGCAGGGAGGCAGGTCAGTGCCAAACAGAATCCGGTCGGCATATTCCAGGAAAAAGCGGCGAGCGGTGTAAGGCTGGCGACCCAGCTCGCTGATGCGAGCCGCGATGTCCACATAGAAGTTGGGCGCGCGCCGCAGCAGATCGCCGACCCAGGCCAGATTCTCCGCGTAACACCCCACGTGCGCCCCGATGAAGGTCGTCTGTGGGTGGCGCAGCACCAGCCGGGCCAGCCCGTCGACGATGGAGTGGAAGGACGGAAAAGGCGGCGATGGGAAATGCCACTCAGGGTGGGCGTGCAGTTCCTCCCAGCGTTCGTTGGTGGGGTCCAGGGGCTTGAAGAAGGCCACCGGGTCCGCCACATGGATGATCACTGGGAGCTTAAGCTCAGCGGCAGTGGCCCATACCGGATCGAGGCGTGGGTCGTCAACTGCGATCAGGTTGCCGAGGTGGTCACGGACGTGTAGGCCGAAGCCCTTCCAGACCTTCAAGCCCTGAGCGCCCCAGCGCACCTGTTCACGCAGGCGGGCGGCAGCCCATTCTGGGAATTGGTCGCCCAGGTCCGGCCAGCGGCGCCAGTCGACGCCGCCGAAGTGCATGAAGCGGTCGGGCGCTGCGGCCTTGAAGCGATCGAGGTGCTTTTGCAGGATAGCTTCGCCCCAGCCCCCATCCAGGTCAACGAGCAGGCGCACCCCGGCTTCGTCGAGCACGTCGAGCAGCTCGGCGGCAGAGCGGTTCACCCACCCGCCACCAAAAGTCTCGCCCAGATGGTTGTGGGCATCGATGACGGGGAAACGGGAGCGCATCACTGCCGTGGTTTGGACGACCAGCTCCGAGACAGGTGTGTAGTCCTCTAGCCGCAGATCGCCAGCGGCTGGTGTGTCTATCACAGGTTCTCCTTCAGCATGTCAACCGAGAAGCGACACACGTCACCTCGCACCACGCTTTTGTTGAATTCCAGCGGCACGTCATTGGCCCCGTAGGCAGTGCGCTCGATCAGCATGGCAGGCGAGCCTGCCGGGACGCCCAGCACCTGCGCCTCGAAGTCGTTGATCAATGTCGGTTCGAGAAACTCGCGTGCGCGGATCGGCTCGATGTTGTACTTGTTCACCATCAGATCGTACAGCGCGACGTGATCGAGGTCGTCGTGCAGGATGCCAGGAAACAGGGTGAGCGGCAGGTAAGAAGTATCGACGGCAAACGGTTCCTGATCGATCAGGCGCAGACGGACCACTTTGGCCACTTCCGCGCCCTCGGCAATGTGGAGGTGACGGGCAATGTTAGGTGTGGCGGGCATCGACTTCATTTCCAGGCAGCGGCGCAAGGGTTCGAGGCCGCTCTCTTGGGCGACGGTAGTCAGGCTGTAGAGGCGCTCCAGACCCAGGACCAGTTTGCGGGGCCGGGCAATGAACGATCCGCGCCCCTGGATGCGCTGGATCAGCCCTTCGCTCTGCAGCTCGTTGAGCGCCCGCTTGACAGTGATGGCGCTCACCCCCAGCGTCATGGTGAGGTCGTGTTCAGAGGGAACCAGGTCGCCGGGCGAGAGAGCGCCCTCGCGCAGGCCGGAGCGGATCCAGCGGGCCAAGCCTTCCTTGACCTGCTGAAACAGCGGCTGGCCGGAGCTGTGATCGATGGCGATGGCAGTTTCCCAGCGATTTGGTTTGGGCATGGCTCGTCGATCCCTGCCTAACACACCAGGATACCCGGGGACGAAGGACCGGGCATCTTAGTATACTAAGTATACTAGAAGCTGATTGCAGTATAACACTGGCTGTCTGGCCAAGTCAAGGTGTTGCATGACCTTTCGCACAGACAGCGCTGCTCGCTGCCGGCTTTGCTAGGTTGTCAGCGACACTCACAGCGATTCGTAGCGCCTGTACCAGCCTTCAGAGGTCGCTGGCGCTTCGACTACGGCGGTGAATGGCCGGGCAAGCGCATCGCACAGCGCGGTCAGACGGGCCATGCGGTCACGGGCGGTGGTGTTCAGGAAGGCGCGGCGTGGCTCGCCGCTCTGTTCGACGGCTTCCTGCCACACTGCACGCCCGGCCATCACGCCGCTGGCGCCCGCCTCGCAGGCCACACGCACCTGCCGCAGGTAGGTCTCGAAGCTGACGCCCGCCGAGAGCAGCAGCCAGGGCGTGGGGCAGGCGAGCGTCAACTCGTGGCAGGCGTCGGCCCAGACGGCCTCATCTTGAACCTCCGATACGTCCACCGGGAACTCAGCCTTGAGCACATCCACCCCCAGGGGGGCCAGCCGCCGGGCCGTCTCAACCACGACGCGGCGGCGCTCGGAGGAGGGCAGGCTGCGCTTGGCTGGGTCGAGCGAGTAGGACAGCGGCTCAAGGAAGAACGCCATATCCAGGCGACGGCATGTCTCGGCGATTCCCTGCACAAACTGTTCCTGTGCAGCAGCATTGGGTGCGTCGGGATGGTAGTAGACAAGCAGTTTGACAGCCGAGGCGCCCATCCGACGTGACTTCTCGACTGACCAACCGGGCAGCACCTGGCTCGTACGGGCATGAGGGTCGCCGGTGTAGCCTGTGGCATCCAGGGTGAGGATCAGCCCCGTGCTGCCGGGGATGGTGTTGTTGGCCACGCACTCGGCGGCGCCGGTTTCGGGGTCGATCAAGACAGCAGATGAGACAGGGGCCAGCGCGGCGCACACCTCCTGCTTCAGCTCGATCAGCGCAGCGTCAGGGACCGCGTCGGGTGCAGTGGGGTTAATCGCCCGGCGCAGGTTGCCGCGATGATCCAGCGCCAGGACGGAGAACGTACCGCGCGGCGTGGCCGTCTGCTGGAGACCACGCCACTTGCCGATCGACAGTGCCATGGGATTGTCTCCAAGTCAAGCGTTTGCCCTGAGCCGAGGGGGGCGGGCTGATTGGGGCAGATTCTCCACACTTGACGGGAATGTGCAACAGGCGATCTGGGGAGGCGGTCCGCAAAAGTGGAACGGAGATGGGAAACGCGCAGCGGAAGCCCACCCTCAGGCTGCCGTTGCTGTGGGAGGAGTTGCGAGCCGCGCAGCGGCTGCGTTCCTGCACCCCCGCCGGAGAATCGTGCGGCTCGTACCACGAGCTGCCACGCAGCACATGATTCCAGGGTGGCTCAGCTACGAATGGGTTGCTATCGGGCAGGCCCCAGTAGCCATTCCAGTTGTAGTAATCAGCCACCCATTCAGAGACGCTGCCCACCAAGTCAGCCACGCCGAACGGGCTGGCCCCTGCCGGGTACGAGCCGACCGGGCGCAGGCCAGGCTCCTGTGGCCGGGCGGGCGGCGTGAGCAGCAACGGCCATGATTCGTCCCAGGTGGATTGTCCGCCCACGTGCGGCGCACGCCGCGCCGGTTCCTGATAGACGTTGGCTCGATCAGGCGACCAGATATCCCCCCAAGGGTAGAGACGGGCATCTGCGCCTCGGCAGGATTTCTCCCACTCTGCTTCAGTCGGCAGGCGTCCCCCGGCCCAGGCGCAGTAAGCATCGGCGTCGGCCCAGCTCACGCCGACCACCGGATCATCTGGCCGACCGGTCGGATATGCGCCATCTGGCCAATAAGGCGGCGGCTGGCGGCCCGTCTCAACCAGGAAACGGTGGTATTGGACATTGGTGACTTCATAGCGGCTGATGGCAAAGGCGTTCAGAGTGACGGTATGCTGCGGGCGCTCGTCAGGGTGGTGCAGGTCGCTGCCCATCACGAACGCACCCGCCGGGATGTCGATGACCGCACGGTCGAGTGCAGCAGCCAGCACATCGTCCTGACCTGAACCCGCCAGATAGCGCAGCAGCACGGCCTCTCCCTCCAGATCGGCTAGGGGGATCTCCGCCACAGCACGGTGGGCAGCCTCGTTCAACCTGCCAGGCACATCGCGATAGCCAGGGACACGTCTCTCCAGCTCATAGAAGTCTGTGAATGCGGCTGGCCAATCGGCAGCCGCAGCGGCTGCCTGGCCCTGTGCGTAAAGCTGGGCGTTGCGGGCCTCGGCCATCCCAACCCAGAGGATGACCACCATCACAGCCAGCCCAGCAACTGTCCGATTCAACCATCGTTGGCTGCTGCTAAGCCGATCTGGTTGATCTGCCATAGCCCTCCTGAGCGTTGCCTCGTGGGGAGATCGCTGGCAGAGGCGCCCATACTCTATCCAGAGGGGACCCTGCCATGCTGCGCGTAGTGTACCATGCCACCTGTGTGCGTTTCCACAGCGCCGCCCCTGGAGTGTGTTGCCGAGAAGCCAGCCGGGGCAACGCGAGGTTGCCCTGGCCAGATGATCGCCACGACTCGGTTGGAATGCGGCCTGCCGACTTACCCTTTCAGCGCACCGGCCATCAGCCCACGCAGGAAATAGCGCCCCAACAGGATGTACACCAGCAGCGTTGGCAGCGCGGCCAGCAGCGCGCCCGCCATCTGCACATTCCACTGCACGATCTGGCTTCCGGCCATGTTGTTCAACGCCACTGTCACGGGCCACTGAGCGGTGTTGGTCAGGACAACAGCGAACAGGAAGTCGTTGTAGGCCTGGGTAAACTGCCAGATCAACACGACCACGAAACCGGGGATGGACAGTGGGAAGATGATCCAGCGGTACAAGCCGATCAGGTCTGCCCCATCGATGCGCCCAGCTTCCAACACCTCGGTTGAAATCTGAGCGTAGTAGTTGCGGAAGATAAGGGTGGTAATCGGGATGCCATAGATAATGTGCACCAGGATCAGGCCGGGCAGTGTGCCGCGCAGGCCGATGAACTCCATGAACTGCACCAGGGGGATCAGGATGCTCTGGTAGGGGATGAACATTCCGAACAGGATCAGGGTGAAGATCGTGTCTGCGCCTCTGAACTTCCACTTGGAGAAAATGTAGCCATTGATCGAACCGAGCATGGACGAGATGAATGACGACGGGATGACCATAAACAGACTGTTGCGCAGGTGGGGCCACAGCTTGTTGAACGCCTCGAGGAAGTTGTCGAGGCCGATCTGGCTGGGCAGCCGCCACATGGTCTGGAGGTCCACCTCGGCAAAAGGCTTCAGGCCGGTGATCAGCAGCAAGTAGATTGGCAGCAGGTAGATCGCGGCCAGCAGGATCATCACCGCGTAGAGTGCAGCATGGGTGAGCCGTCGTGAGACCGTCATAGTTTGGCCTCCTCTGTCCTCATGCTGTAGGTCAGGTATGGCACGATCAGGATCGCCACGGTGATCAGCATGATGATGCCGATCGCAGCCCCGCGTGCATAGTTGTTGCCGTCAAAGGTCGTGCGCCACATGTACACCGAGGGGACATCCAGCCTGATGTCATTCTGAGCAATGGCCACAATCAGGTCAAAGATCTTCAGCGAGGTGTGCCCCAGGACAATCACTGCACTGAGCGTGACCGGCTGCAACAGAGGTAAGATGATGTAGCGGTATACCTGTAGCTCGCTTGCCCCATCGACAACCGCCGCCTCGCGCAGGTCTTCGGGAATGCTGCGCAACCCAGCCAGGTACATCGCCATGGTAAAACCCGACATCTGCCACACGGCAGGCAACACAACGAATGCGATGCCCCATGGCGGCGGCGTGGTGTGCCATTGGCTGATCAAGAAGTCCAGGCCGAGCCGGTCGAACAGCAAGTTCAGCCCGCTGATGCGGTCTCCGGTAGCCGGATTCATCAGCCAACGCCAGGCCACACCCGTGACGATGTACGAGACCGCCATTGGGAATAGGAAGACGCTGCGGAAAAATCCCTCGCCCTTCAGCCGTTGGTCGAGCAGAATGGCCAGCAGCAAGCCCATCACCAGACATGCAATCAGGAATAGCAGGGTGAAGATCGCCGTATTGCGCATGTCTATGCCAAACCGACGGTCCTGGAAAAGCTCAGCGTATCGTTTCAGGCCATCGAATGTGTAAATGGGGATCAGCCCCTGGGTCCAGGCGCTCAGTGACACTCGCACTGACCAGCCGATAAAGCCATACACGAAGATGGCAATGGCCACAATGGATGGTGTGACGATCAGCACCGACAGGATTCTATCGGTCGCAAAATACGATCGTTTACGCTGCCTGCGAGACCGGGTCTCGCTCCCAGAGACAGGGGCCACAGCAGGTGCACCTTGACGATTGATGGCGTTCATCAACAGTTCTCCCTAGCCAGGGTGGACGAGACACAGCGAGTGTATGGCACGGCTCTCCCCGGCACAAATCCATCGTTTGGCTGGGCGATGGACATCTGCTTCTGGCGCATGATGGGGCGGGCAGCTCCGGCCACCCGCCCCACCATGCTGTCCGCACGAAGAGGAGAGCGGAGATTGCCTCTACCTATTCACCACAAGGACCCGCCGTCTGGCAGGCAGTCACCAGCGCTGCCTGGAAGGCTGCCACATCACGGTCCGCCAAGAACAGGCCGAGAGCGGTGTTGATCTCATTCTTGAAGGAGTCGTTGGCAGTCACCCCGTGTGTCAGGCTGCCGACCACTATATCAGTAGCCCAGTCTTCCATCGCTGACTTCAGGTAGACGTTGAACAGGTCAGGATTGCAGTCGGTGCGGGCGCAGATCGAGCCTTTCACTGGGTTGAAAGCTTCCTGACCTTCCTTCGAGCCGCACACCTTCAGCCAGGCCACAGCAGCCTCTGGATGCGGCGCGTTGGTGGCCAGCACGAAGCTGTCAGACAGGAACTGGAAGACGCCATCGGTGCCCGGAGGCGGCGCCCAGCCGTAGTCCTCCCCCGGCACCAGACCCAAGTTGCCGCCTGCTTTGTCGCCGGAGAAGTAGCCATCCACCCAGTCGCCCATGATGTTGAAGGCTGCATCGCCGTTGGCGACCAGCTGCGCGGCGTCCTGCCACGTCAGAGTCGAGGCGTCAGAGTTGACATGGTTGAGGATCTCATTGTAGGCCATCAAGGCGGTGGTCACTTCAGGGCCGCCCCAGTCAGTCTCGCCGGTCCACAGGCCGTTGTAGGCATCGGGGCCGAGCGCGCTCAGCAAGACCACTTCCAGCAAGTGCATGGCCGTCCATTGCTCGCCCATCGAGAGGCAGATCTTCCCGGCAGCCTCGATCACCTGGCAGGCGGCGATCAAGCCGACTACATCTGTGGGAACCTCAACTCCCAGCTCCTCCAGCAGGCGTGGATTGTACCACATCACATTGGCGCGGTGGATGTTCACCGGCACCGAGTAGATGTTGCCATCCTGGGAGATGAGCGGGATCAGAGTTTCGGGCATCACATCCAGCCAGCCCTGCTCCTCGTACAGGTCATTGAGGGGCTGGACCTGACCACCTGACACATAGGTGCCGATGATCTCCTGCCCGGCGTGCGCCTGCCACGAGTCGGGGGGATCGTTGGCGGCCAGACGGCTGGCCAGCACGGCGCGGGCATTGGTGCCGGCCCCTCCGGCCACTGCCGAGTTGACAAAAGTGATGCCTGGGTTCTGCTCGTTGAAGACCACGATCATGGCGTCCAGGCCAGCAGCCTCGCCGCCGCCCGTCCACCAGCTGAACACCTCCACCTCGTTGGCCGCTCCTTCAGTTGGGGCAGCTTCTTCGGTGGGCCCGGCAGTCTTGCAGCCGACTCCTGCAAGCGCAACGACGATCAGCATCGCCAGTGCCCAATACGACTTACGCATACGAGTTCCTCCTTCATTGGTTCATACGTGATTCGTGAACGCCACCGAGGAATATAGGGTGCCAACTCGCCGGAAACCCACTCAGGGGAGCCCGGCTCCCATCTGCCTGAGCGTATCCTTCATAGGAAAGCAGTCTCTTCGGCCTTGTCGCGTGGTGTATACAATAGCAGTGCAATGCAAATGCCAGAAGATCCTGAGCGGCAGCGTTGGTGCCCAATTTTCATCATAATCGATCTCCCATACTGGCGTCTACGCTGTTTTTGCCAAGAAACTGACATAGGAGTGACATCCCCAGCAGGCCAAACAGGGCATGGGGACCTGGATGAGGCAAGATGTGGTAAGATCGGCGTGAGTTGCTGCACTGGGCCTGGCTCAGTGTGGTTTACGGGGTACGATCATGACAGACGATAACAACATGCAAGATGGCGGAGTGCCTGAGGAGTTTGTCGAGAGGGTCAAGCAGGCGCTTGAGCACCTGTACGATTTCAGCTACCTTCAACGTCATCCCCTGTGGGAGGCTGCTGTTCCTTCACCCGACTCGCCGTCGCAGGCTCCCGCCGCCCAGCATTACCGGCAGGAGCTTCTGGCCGCCATTGAGGCTCTCGGCCCAGGGCCGGGCGTCGCCTTTCGCGCCTCCCATGCCCGGCTCTACAACCTGCTCCACCTGCGTTACGTCGAAGGTCTATCGGTTCAGGAGACGGCTAACGAACTGGGCCTCTCTCCGCGCCAGGCCTACCGCGACTTGCGGCGCGGCGAGGAAAGCGTGGCGGCTATGCTGTGGTCACGCTATGCCAGCTCCCTTCCCCAGGAGGCAGGCGCACGCCGCCTGTCCTCGCTCGAGGCCGAGATGGAACGTCTGGAGTTTCGCCCACATGCCATTGATGTGTGTCCCATCCTCCGGCACGTGCAAGATGCCGTGCGCCTGTTGGCCTTGCAGCGCGGCGTGACGGTCGAGGTGGAGGCCGTTGATGAGCCGGTCATCATCTACACTGACCCAGCGGTGGCCCAACAGGTGCTGATCAGCGCCCTTAGCCGGGCCATCCAGCAGGCCAGCCCAGGGCCTTTGCATCTTGGCTTGCTTACCAGCACGCCAGACGAGCCGGCCATCGTTCTGCGCTATACGCCTTCTGCCGGGAGCGCCAGCGGCCCGGCGATCCACGAGGTGGCGGCGCGGCTGTGCCACCGATTGGGATGGGCCGTCGAGCAGGTGGATCAGGAAGACGAGCAGCGCGTGGTGGCCATCCATGTGACGGCCCACGGCCCCACGGTGCTGGTGATCGATGACAACGAGGGGTTGGTGGACCTGCTGGGGCGCTACCTTTCGGCCCATGCCTACCGCGTCATTGCTGCCACATCGGGCGAGCAGGGGCTTCAGTTGGCTCATGAGCTTGCGCCCGAGGCCATCGTGCTCGATGTGATGATGCCCGAAGTGGACGGCTGGGAGGTGCTTCAGACGCTTCAGAACCACCCCGGAACCTGCCGCATCCCGGTGATTGTGTGCTCGGTGTTCAACGACCCAGAGCTGGCTTATTCCTTGGGAGCCTCGCTGTTCGTCCCCAAGCCTGTTCGTCGTGATGCTATCCTTGCCGCCCTGCAAGAACTGGGCATCACGTGAGCAGGCCCAGGGCGCTGTGCTTGGGGATCATGGGTTGCTGACGATGGTTTGCAAGGCATCGATGAACGAAGCCACCTGGAGGGGTTTAGAGAAGTAGCCGTCAAAGCCTGCCTGGTGAGCTTCCTCGGCCACGTTGAACGAGTCGTAAGCGGTGATGGCCACCACGGGGATGCCCGCCGTGGCCGGGTTGGCGCGGATAGCTGCCAGCGTCTGCCAGCCGTCCATCTCTGGCATGGCCAAGTCCAACACGATCAGCGTGGGCGAGGTTTCTCTCAATGCCTCGAGGCACTTTTTGCCGTTGCGGGCCACGTAGACCTGAATCCCGTAGTGCTCAAGGATCTGGGAGACGACCTGTGCGCTGTCCTCTTCATCTTCTGCTACCAGAACCAACCAATTGCTCAAATCCATAAGAGTCCTGCTTCCTCAATGTGATCAAGGTGTCCTGCCACCGCACCCTCAGCCGTGTATGCCATTAAGACACCGTTTGATCTCTTCCATGAACGTTGTAATCCTGAACGGTTTAGAGATGTAGCCATTGAAACCGGCCTCCAGCACCCGCTGCTTGTCGCCATCCATGGCATGAGCCGTCACTGCGATCACCGGCAGGTGGGCCATGGCTGGATCGGCGCGCAGTCGTTTGAGCATCTGCCAGCCGTCCATGCTAGGCATCGACAGGTCCAGCAGCACCAGCGTGGGCCGATATTCGGCCAGCAGTTCGAGGCCCTGCTGGCCGTTTTCCGCGGAGCGTACCTCTGCCCCGTAGAATTCCAGGAGCTGAGTGGCTACGCTGAGGTTGTCCCGGTCGTCCTCGACGATCAGCACTTTCCATTGAGACACATCATCATTACTGCTCATGACAACCATTTGCCCTTACACTACAGTTCTCATGTCGCCATCTTGCTCAGTCACCAGCGGCAGCATCACGGTAAACAGGCTGCCCTCTCCTACCTTGCTGGTCACCTTCACATTGCCTCCCATCAGCAAGGCCAGCTTGCGCACGATCGACAGGCCAAGCCCTGTTCCGCCGTACTCGCGCGTGGTGGATTCATCTCCCTGTCGGAACTCGTCGAAGATGTACTCCAGCGCATGTGGCGGGATGCCGATCCCGGAGTCTTTGACGATCAGCGCCCAGCGATGATCGCCCTGACGCTGTATCTCAACCCTGACTTCACCGCTCTCGGTGAACTTGATGGCATTGCCAATCAGATTATAGGCAACCTGCCCCAGCCTACCTGAGTCGCCTATCACGACAGCAGGCATAGCCTCGTCCACCACAGCCTCGAACCGCAGATTCTTGGCTTCGGCCAGCGATTGGGTTCGCGAGATCACGTTGCCGAGCCATTCCTTCACCACAAACGGCTTGTTCACCAGCGCGATGTGGCCAGCTTCGATCTTGGCCAGATCCAAGATGTCGTTGACCAGGCCCAGCAGGTGCTCGCCGTTGGCCAGGATGCGTTCCAGGTTCTGCCGCTGTTTCTCATTCAATTCGCCGGTTATGCCAGCCAGCATGATCTGGGTGAACCCATTGATGGCGTTGAGGGGGGTGCGCAGCTCGTGGGACATGGTGGACAGGAACTGGCTCTTGAGCCGGTTGGCCTCCTCGGCTCTATCACGTGCAATGACCAGCTCGCGGGTGCGCTCGGCCACCTGGTCTTCCAGATGGGTATAGAGTTTGTGCAGGTCGGAACGCATGTGTTCCATGGCTCGCCCCAGCACGGCTATCTCGTCGTTGCCCTCGCGTATGGGGACTTCTTCGATCAGGTTGCCTTCAGCGATGCGTTGGACGGCGCTTACCAACTGTCCGACTGGCTCTGTGATGGTCTGACTGATGAGCAGCGCGGCCACTGCGCCAAGCAGAATTGCCACCACGCCGACGGTCAGGCCCTGACTAGTGGTAGCTGCCACTTTGCTCTCAAGGGCTGCTGTGGAAAGCTCAATGCTGACTGCCCCCAGGAGCTGGCGACCGACGTATATGCTCTGGCCAGTGGCTAGCCGGTCGGCTTGCCATCTCAGGGTAGGGCCTTCCTTCTCTACCAGCGACATCCCATAGGGATCAGCCTCAAGGCGGCCCTCCAGATCAGGGTTGTCAGGAGAGGCCAGGATCCTGCCTTCGTCGTTATAGAAGCGCACGCTCAAAACATCTTCATTGTCAAGCATCCGGCTGGCCACCATTTCGAGCGTGTCTACATCGACAAAGTACAGGCTGTCTGCGGCGGTTATCGATAGGGTATCGAGGATCATCGCAGCCTGCTGCTCAAGCTCGGCCCGGAACGTCTGGCGCTCACGCTGGATCGAGCTTAGCGTCACAGTCACGACGATGCTCACGATCACCAGTGCGAAGGCGGCGAACAGCTTGCTGAACAGCGGCCACTGTCGCACGTCCAGTCCACTCAAGTCCAGTCGCAGTTGCCGTTGGGTAGTGCGAGCAGGCTCCTGCACTTCAGGCAGCCCAGACTGTTGTTGAGCCGTTTGGTCCATCCACACCTCGCGATTCCACACTGGCGTATCTGTCAGCTATCGACGATCAGCATGCCAGCCATCCATGATACGAGACCGATCGAGGCAGGGTTGGCATCCCAGAGCCAACCGCAGAGTCGCCTGGCGGCTCTGCCCTCGATGTCCCCACCAGACCTGGCCCCGACTACTGACCTTCAACCAGGGCGTAGATCTCACGCATCCGGTCAAGGAAGGCATCTGCTCCCTCCGGAAACTCGTCGAAGCGTTTGGTCTTCAGCGTCTCCAGCAGGGCCTGCCCTTCCGGCGTGCTCTCCATCTCAACGAACAGAGACTTGATAGCCTCCACCAGCTCCGGTTCCAGGTCGGGCCGGGCCACCAACACACGGCGAGGGACTTCTTCAGTCTCGGCCAGGATGACCAGCTCGGCGCGAGTCTCCTCAGGGATGTCGCCCATGTAGGTCAGGTTATCGACCACTCCCACGTCGACTACCCCCTCAATGACCCACTCGATGGTGTTTTGATCGTCCTGGCTGAACACATATCCCACCTGGTCCCCGGCAACCGCTGCATCAGGGGAGGGCACTTCGACTGGGTTCAGGCCGTTTTCGATCAAGTAGGCCGTCGGCAGCATAAAACCTGAGGTGGAGGCCCTATCGTCGTAGGCGATTACGTGCCCTACGATATCCTCCAGCGCTGCGAGGCCGCTGTCGGCCCGCGCGAAGAACACCGAATGGTAAACCGGCTCACCGCCGCGCCAGCCTCGCAAAATGGGTTGCGCGCCGGTGGCGTCGATGACTCGCATTGCCGGATAGGGGCTGTCGTAGTACAGGTCCACCTCGCCGCTTTCCATCCACCCGATGACAGTCTCCAGGTCTGGCGCAATCCTAACCTCGCCGACACTGATGCCGTGCTCGGCCAGGTTGGCTGCCAAGTAGTCAGCCAACGGCTGGAATTCCTCGATCTTTCCAATGGGATCGTCGGCGTCGATGTCTGTCAGGACAATCGTATCGGTGCCTCCCACGGGAGCTATCTCTGTCGGCTCTGGGGTGGGGGTGGGAGCAGGCTGAGTGGTGCAGCCTGCCAGAGCAGTCAGCAGGACCACTGTGATGACGATGCCAAACACCTTGTGCGCCATGGTCATTATCTCCCTATACTGGTCTGTCAGCCTGTGGCCAATCAGAGCCTCTCGTGGCCATCTCTCATCATCCGGCTCGCGAAGGGCTGCTCAGACGACTGAGGGCAGTGCGTCTCTCACCAACTGTTGCATGCTGGCAGAAGACAGGCTTCCCTTGGACACGACGCTCAGCACGCCGGGGATTTTCAGCAATCCTTCCTGTTCTCTAGCCAGGGCAGACACAACGATCACTGGGATCCAGCGTGTGGCGGGGTCTGCTCTCAGATGCGCCAGCACCTCGAACCCACCCATGCGCGGCATCATCAAGTCGAGCATGATCAACGCAGGCAGGCCGTCCGAGCGGAGGAGTGTCAGCGCCTCCTGTCCGTCGGCGGCCAGCCTCGTCGCAAGGCCCATGTTCTCAATGATAGCGCTCAGGATGGTACGGGCATCTTCGTCGTCGTCTACGACGAGAACATCCATGTTTCCTGTTTCCTATCTGCCCCATTCAACGACTGTCCCTATCTTACTCAGGACCTCACCCCGTACCCTTTGATCGTCGCCCTGAGGACAAGTTGGCAATGGTTTGTGACAAAGACTCCCATATTTATCGGAAGCATACACCATTATAGCCCTGGCGCAATAGCCCATTGGTAAGAGAGGGAGTCCAAAGCCAGGCAGATGGTGAGCCTATGTTGCGCGTTCCTGCCATGAGATGCGATCCCAGACAGGACCAAATACAGGCGCAGCCAGTGCTGATCCTCACGCGCTTCGAACCAGCCTGTCAAACTTCAACCCGTTTGACGGCGCAGGGGGTGGTAGGATGGGGAACTGTCGGGCTAGGGGGCTAGCCCTGGGCGTGGGATGGCAGGCGCCTGCGGATCATCTCTGCGAGGCGGTCGCGGTCCCAGCCCTGGTAGGTTTCCTGCCCCTCCACGATGAAGGTCGGGTAGCGGCGCACCCCTCGAGTCAGCGCCTTCCACAGCCCACGCATGGACTGCGCATCGGTGACTCGGATCACAATCTGCCCCGGAAACGTCTCGGCCAGATCCAGAATCCAATCTGACAATCGCTGCCAGTCCCGGACGAAGTCCTCCGGGTACGACTGGATATCAGCCAGATGAACCTGGTTGCCGATGCCCACACCGTCGATGAATACCTGGCAGTGGGTACAGTGGTTCATGCTGCCGGTCACGTGCGCGAACACTTCGACATCCACAGGTTTGTGAGCCATATCCCCCCTCCTTTGGCATGTCGCCAGCCAAAGGCGCCACGACCTTAAGAGGCCCCTGACGTGACGATCTATCCTTCTATGGGTTAGCCCTTCACACCCCTTCCAACAGTGGCCGTGAGGTCTCGATGTACTCCAGGCTCTGGTGACGGAAGTAGGTATTGTACAGTTCGGCGTAGTGACCACCTTGAGCAAGCAGCGACTGGTGGTTGCCCTCCTCAATGATCTTGCCCTGGCGCAGCACGATGATCCGGTCAGCACGGCGGACCGTTGACAAGCGGTGGGCGATGACAATCGAGGTGCGATCGCGCAGCACCGTCTCCAGCCCTTCCTGGATCAACGTCTCGGTCAGCGGGTCGACGCTGGCCGTCGCTTCATCCAGGATGAAGATCGAGGGGTCTTCAAGCAGCACCCGCGCCAGCGCCACGAGCTGCCGTTGCCCCATCGACAGGCTGCCTCCTCGCTCACCGACCTCGGTCTCAAGCCCTCTGGGCAGGCTGGCGATCCAATCGCCGCGCCCCACTGCCTGCGCCACGGCGATGACCTCGCCGTCGGTCGCCTCCGGTTTGCCATAACGGATGTTATCCATCACTGTCCCATCGAACAGGAAAGGCGTCTGCGTCACGATCCCCAGCCGCCGGCGGTAGGTCTCCAGGTCCAGGCTACGGATGTCGTGCCCGTCGATCAGAATCTGGCCGTCCTGGAACTCATAGAAGCGTGCAATCAGCTTGCCGATGCTCGATTTGCCTGCCCCCGTGTGCCCTACCAGCGCCAGCGTCTCCCCGGCCTGGATTGTCAGTGAGAAATCGTCCAGCACTGGTTCGTTCTCGTGGTAGCGAAAGCTGACCTGTTCGAAGCGGACCTCGCCACGGAGGTCGTCGAGCTTCAGGCTGCCGATCTGCACCACCTTCGGCTCGGCGTCGAGCAGCGCGAACACGCGCTCGGCGGCAGCCAGGCCCAACTGGAACTGGCTCCAGAACGAGGCAATGCTCGTCAGCGGGAACCAGAACAAGCCGATCCCCTGGATGAACAGATACCAATCCCCTGCTGAGATAGCGCCCTGCTGGGCGCTCAGTCCGCCAAAGTACACCAGCGCCGCCGTGCCGATCCCCGCCAGAGTGTTCAGGATAGGAAAGATGCTACTAAATACGTAGCCGGTTCGCAACCCGATCCAGAACGATTGGCGGTTCACGTTCAAGAACTCGTCGTAGATTTGTTGCTCCTTGCGAAAGGCTTTGGCTACCCCGATCCCACTCACCGTCTCCTGGATGTGGGCGCTGACCTCCGCAGCCACCCGTCGCTGCTGGGTGATCGTATCCCGCGCGATTTTGCGGAAAGCCAACGCCGTCGCGACGATCAGAGGCGACAATGCCAGCAACACCAGCGTCAGCCGCGCATTGACGGTGAACAGGTAGCCCACCAGCAGGCCAATCTGCACGATGCGGCTCATCAGGTCCATGGTCAGTGTGATGACGGTCGAGAAGGCTTGTGTGTCAGATGTGACCCGGCTGACGATCCGGCCTGACGCGAACTCATCGTAAAACGACAAGTCACGCTTGAGCACCGCGTCGAAGGCATCCTCGCGCAGCTTAAGCACCACGTTGCCCACCGCTTCTGCCGAGAACCAGGCTCGCGCCAGATTGAACACCCACACGGTTGCGCCCAACGCGGTCAGCGCCACAGTGAACGCGATCAGCCGCTTGAGCGAGGCGTCGATCTGGATTTGATCGAGCGTATACGAGATATACACGGGCATAGCAGTGTTGACCAGCGAGCCTGCCAAAATAGCCAGCGCAACAACGATCATCCGTCCTCCCTGGGGACGGAAATAACTCAGAATGCGCCGGACCAGGTCGCGGTCGTCGTATTGGCGGTCGTAGGCCTCGGCGTCGAGGCCATCCATAATGAATCCCATGGCGATCCTATCCCTGCTTGTGCCTGGCTATGCCGTTGCACCTTTGGCTGGCTGAGCGGCCATCTCCAGCGGCGGCAGCTCCACGTCGTAACGTGAGAAGATGCGCCGGTAGTGCTCTGAACGGCGCAAGAGTTCCTCGTGTGTGCCGCACGCCACTACTGCTCCCCGATCAAGCACCAGGATCAGGTCGGCCCACCGAATCTGCGACAGCCGGTGCGTGATCAACAGGGTGGTTCGTCCCTGTTGCGCCCGACGGATGGCTTGTTGAATCTCATCCTCGGTCGCGCTGTCAATAGCGCTAGTCGAGTCGTCCAGGATCAGGATACGCGGATCGCTCAGGAACGCTCGCGCCAGCGCAATGCGTTGCCGCTGACCGCCGGAGAGCATCACTCCCCGCTCACCGATCTCGGTCTGGTAGCCAGCGGTGAACGCCATAATGAAGTCATGGGCCTGGGCTTCGCGGGCAGCCTGCTCGATCTGCTCCTGGGTGGCGCCCGCCATGCCAAAGGCGATGTTCTCGCCAATGGTGCGCGAGAACAGGAACACGTCCTGCTCAATTTTCGAGATCTGTGAGCGCAGCGCGTCCAGATTCCAATCGCGCACGTCTACCCCGTCGATCAGCACCCGTCCTGAGTCCACATCGTAGGTGCGGTTGATGAGCTGCGCCAGGGTGCTCTTGCCAGAGCCAGTCTGCCCTACGATGGCTACTGTCTGGCCGGGCCTGATGTGAAACGACACGTGGTCGATGCCGTAGCCCAGCTCATCATAGCCAAAGCTGACGTCCTCAAACACGATGTCGCCCTGAATGGGTCGACTGACGCCGCCGAAGTTCTCGTCCAGATCGCTCTCGGCCCGGATGATGTGCAGGATGCGCTCGGCGCTGGCGATGCCAAGTTGCACCAGCGAGAATGACCAGATCGAGATCCAGGTGGGGAAGCTGATCACGCCCATCAGCCCCATCACTGTGATGATCTCCGGGATGCCGACCTGCCCGGCTCGAAACAACAGCAGTCCGTGCAGAAACGTCAGCCCTACCGCCACAGCATACAGCAGCGTTGGCAGGTAGCGGGCCTCAACCCGTCCCTGACCGACGAAGTACCGACGATACTCGCGGGCATTGTGCTGGAACTTACGCCGCTCGCTGGCCTCTTGTGTGCCAGCTTTCACCGTCTCGATGCCGGTGATGGTTTCTTCCAGCCCGGCGTTCATCTTCCCATACCATTCGCGCTGGGCAGTTGTGACCGGGTTCAACTGACGTGTGTAGCGGCGGACGGCTACGATGAACACGGCCACGTACACCAGAGGAACTATCACCAGGTCGAGCTTCGTCATGCCGATGTAGATCAGCGGCACCAGGAAAGCCAGCACTGTCTCAAAGATAAAGCCCACGCCAGGATTGACCATCCCGTTGAGCTGCCGCACGTCGTCAGTGGCCCGGGCCATGATGTCGCCCACACGCTGCTGGTCGTGAAACGACTGGCTCTTGCCCAGCAGGCTACGATACAACTCCTCACGAGAGTCGGCCTCCATCCGCTGCGCGATGGTCTCCAGCGACAGGCTGCCCAGCAAGTTCGAGATGCCGTCGCCCACCAAGCAGGCCAGCACACCCAGGGCAGCCATGAGCAGCCGACTGCCGCCGACCGGATTCAACAGTTCGTCGGCGGCCATGCCGACAAAGATGGGGTGAGCCGAATAGGTGAGTAGGCTGACCGTCTTAAACACCAACGCCCCGATCACGAACAACTTGTAGCGCCAGGCGTGCGAGATCAGCCAGCGCACTGCTCCGGCCTGGTTGTAGCGGTAGGCATTCTCTACCGTAAACTCGCTCTTGGTCGCCACGCTCTTTTCTCCAGAGTACCTGTGCTGTGCCGTCTCTCGCTTGTCCCGCCCATACCTGCCCCAATCAACAAAGAGAAGTGATTATAGCAGGTTTTGGCCCATCCGGGCAGACGTTGCGTCCTGCCCACGGGCCATGTTAATGTAGGGTTAATGTGATAGGAACTACGCTCAACTGCTCACAGGGGTTCCATACCGATGAAGAAGAGCTTCCGCTGCGTTTGGCCACGCCTTGTTGCTGGGGTGATGCCGCTGGCGCTGGCTGCGTTGGCCTGCGCCGGGACTCGGGTACAGCCCACTCTATCGACGCCTGCCCCCATCAGTGCCACGGACCAACCCTCATCGACCTACCTGCCCGGCACCTACGTCGAGACGCTGGAGACCGGCGGACAGACCCGCTCGTATCGTCTGCACGTCCCGACCGGCTACCAGCCGGGCATGCCCCTTCCGCTCGTGATCAATGTGCATGGGTTAGGCTCCAATGCCGAGGAGCAAGAGCGCCTGAGCGGCATGTCAGCTAGAGCCGATAATGCCGGATTCATAGTTGTTTACCCGGAGGCGCTCGGCGCTCCATCCACCTGGCACGTGGGGCCTGGCGCAGATGGCGCCGCCGACCTGGCTTTCATGCGCGACCTGATCAATCACCTGAGCCGCACCCTCAGCGTTGACCCGAATCGCATCTATGCGACTGGCATGTCCAATGGCGGCGGAATGGTTAATCGTATGGCGTGCGACATGTCTGATGTGGTTGTCGCCATTGGACCGGTATCTGGAGCTTACCTGTTCTGGAACGACTGCCATCCGCAGCGGGCGGTGCCGGTGGTGGCATTCCACGGGACAGACGATCGCATTGTGCCGTATGAGGGAGAGGGGCGATCGCTGCCGCCGGTGCGTGAATGGGCCGCGGCCTGGGCCGAACGCAATGGCTGCGACCCCGATCCGATCGTCACCTACCAGCAGGGTGAAGTGACCGGCGAGACGTGGAGCGGCTGCCGTGACGACGCAACGGTGACCCTCTACACGGTCGATGGGCGCGGGCACGCCTGGCCTGGCTCTGAGATCGGGCTGGCGGCAGGGACCACGACGGAGGACATCGTAGCCACCGAGGCGATTTGGGAGTTTTTTGCTGCCCACCCCGCGCCATGACTGGTCCTGTGAAGACTCACAAGGGGCAGCAAGAAACTGCCCCTCTCAAACTGGCCGCCGATCATTCCTCTGTAGGGAAAAGTCCGCAGATGCCTTCCTGCCTGGAGTCAAAGGTGACGTTGTTGTCGCGCCTTGAGACCCTTACGTTCTCGATGGCCTGGTCGGTCCAGTGGGCCTCGGCGTCCAGACAGTAGACGGTCAGATCGGGGAAGAATTCCTTGCAGGCCGGGTAGTCGTTCATGACAAACACGCGGAAGCCCCAGTCCACCTGCGCGATCCCGCATGGCAGCGTCCCATCGTCCGTCTCGACCTCCATTTCGGGCCTGTCGGCGGGCAGCGGGATCACAAAAGGGTTGTAGGTCGGCGTAGGCGGCTCGCCGCCTCCTGACCCACACGCGCTGAACAGCAGTGAGACGATCACTGCCAGCATCACGCCCATACCGATGCGCACACGTGCTCGCTTGTCACTCATAGTCAGGATGCTCCTTTGCTGAGAGATAATACGACGCAAGTATGACCCGGACAGGCTGTGCAGTCAATCCCCGCCCTAGGGGGTGAGAGATGTTGCTCCCATCTCCAGCGCCGCCTCACAGAGTCCACCCAGAGGGGATAGAAGCGCTTCTCGTTCGATCAGCAGCCCACCGATCTCAAACCATGCAGCCTCTTGTGCCCAGGAGGTTGTCTGCCCTGTCGCGATTGTGTCTTTTCCTGCGTCGTCCAGTGGTGTATGATAACAGCGCGTTGTCGTCCACCTGACCTTGATCCACAAGGAGACTCGCCGATGTCCGTCTCGATCGATATTCCAGCGGCAGCCTGGCAGCGCCGCCTCGACGCAGTGCCTGAAAGCCCAGGGGGGCCTACCCGCGTAACGCTGGGCCTGCTGCTTGATCACCTGCCTACCATTATTCGCGTTGGCCGTTACGCCAATCGCACCCGCAAGGCCGGGCGTGAGCCAGTGATGGACCCTCTCCGCCCGCTCGATCCCGGCCCCTCCATGGGAGTGCCGCTGGGAGGAATCGGAGGCGGCTCCATCACACGCGGCTGGCAGGGCGACTTCGTGCGCTGGCAGCTTCAACCAGGGGTCTACACCTACGGTTCCGTCATGGCCGACCAGTTCTCAGCCTATATTCGGCGGCCCGACCAGCGTCCGCGCGTCCAGGTGCTCTACCCTGGCCGCCCGGAAAGCGGAGGGCTGAGCGGGTGGGCATGGGACATGCCCGGCCATCAAGCTACCTACTACGCGCTCTTTCCGCGCGCCTGGACAGTTTACGAGGGCCTCGCCCCCGACTTCAGACTGACCTGCCGCCAGGTCTCGCCGGTGATCCCACACAACTACACCACAAGCAGCATCCCTGCGGGGGTGTTCGTGTGGACGCTTGAGAACACGGGCCACACATCGGCAACCGTGGGGCTGATGTTTACCTTTCAGAATGGTTTTGGGTCGGAGAATGATCGTACAGGTGGGCACACCAACCATCTGTTCAAGGTCGATGCCAAAGGCGGGGCGGTCACGGGGGTGCTGCTGCGTCACGCCTACCGTCAACGGCAGATGCCAGCCGCAGGTGAAACGCTCGACGAGCCGGAAATGTATGAGGACCCGCTCACATTAGCCATCGCTGCACAGGCAGCGCCAGATGTGACTGTCACCTACCGCACCCGTTTTGTGACCAGCGGCAGCGGCATGGACGTGTGGAGCGACTTCGTGGCGGATGGCTCGCTGGAGAATGTCGAGGATGAGAAGCCTTCTGCGGAACGGATGACCATTGGGGCGGCGGTGTGCGCCACGGTTGAGGTGCCGCCTGGCCAGTCGCGTGAGGTAGCCTTCGCGCTGGCGTGGGATATGCCCATTGCCCGCTTTGGGGAGGGGCGGGGGCACTATCGCCGGTATACACGCTTCTACGGTCGCAGTGGCGACGCCGCGCCGCGCATCGCCGCCGATGCGTTGGCCCAGTATCCTGACTGGGAAGCGCAGATCGCGGCCTGGCAGGACCCGATCCTGGAGGATACCGGCCTGCCTGACTGGTACAAAGCGGCGCTGTTCAACGAGACATACTATATTGTCGACGGCGGCACAGTGTGGACCGACGGCGAGGTGGGCCAGCCGGAGGCTAAGCCAGCGTCAGAGGAAGCGGCTGCATTGGAGGAGGGATCGGCAGACCTGGGTCACTTCGCCTACCTTGAGGGCCACGAGTATAGGATGTTCAACACCTACGACGTGCATTTTTATGCCTCGTTTGCGCTGATTGCGCTATGGCCGGAGCTGGAGCTGAGCCTCCAGCGCGACTTCGCTCGCGCCATCGCCACCGAGCACCCTGAGATGTGGCGTGCGGTGCTCTCCAACCGCTGGGCGATCCGCAAGGTGCGAGGGATCATCCCCCACGATCTGGGCAGCCCGTTTGAAGACCCCTGGTACAAGGTCAATGCCTACAACTTCCAAGATGCCAGCCGCTGGAAGGACCTCAACCCCAAGTTTGTCCTTCAGGTGTACCGCGACTTTGTCGCCACGCAGGATATCGATTTTCTGGCTGAGATGTGGGATGCAGTGGTCGAGGCGATGGACTTTATGAAGCAGTTTGACCTCGACGAGGACGGTCTGATTGAGAACGAGGGGTTCCCGGATCAAACCTACGACAACTGGGTGGTCAGCGGACCAAGCGCCTACTGCGGCGGCCTATGGATGGCCTCACTGAGCGCAGCGGCTGCCATCGCCGATCTGCTGGGGAAAACTGACGAGGCTCAGGCGTACCGCGATATGCTGCACCGCGCCCAGGAATCCTACGAGGAACTGTTGTGGACCGGCGAGTATTACGCCTACGACGCCAGCCGCAGCCTGCAATCAAACAGCGTCATGGCCGACCAACTGGCTGGGCAGTGGTACGCGGTCTCATGTGGGCTGCCGCCCCTCGTGCCGTCGGACCACGCGCGGAGCGCCCTCAGAAAGATTTACGACCTCAATGTCATGCAGTTCGAAGAGGGCACCATGGGGGCTGTGAACGGGATGCGACCTGATGGCCGCGTCGATACAACCAGCACGCAGTCACAGGAGGTGTGGACCGGCGTCACCTACGCACTGGCAGCGACGATGATCCAGAACGACATGCTGGACGAAGCCTTCAAGACAGCGCAGGGGATCGTCACCCAGACCTACGAGAAGCTCGGTTACTGGTTCATGACCCCTGAAGCGTGGGACGTAGGCGGCTGGTTCCGCTCGATTGGCTATATGCGCCCGCTGGCTATCTGGGCCATGCAGTGGGCCTGGGAGCGGCGTCAACAGGGGTGAAAGCATCCTAAACTGTGCCTTGATGAGGTATGTTCAGAACGCTGGGCGGGGCGCTCAACCGAGCGC
>DAOTXR010000091.1:0-1965 GCA_034435375.1 Anaerolineae bacterium | reverse complement strand
GCCACCTGGTCGACCCAGTAGTCGATCACTTCCTTCATGTCGAACATCGTCGCGATCCATGCGGTGCGGTCGGCCATCGACCAGAGCACAGCGACCAGCAGGTTGCGGCCTTCGCCAAACAGCTCCTCCTGCTCGGTCGGGATGCCGTAGACCTCCGGGCAGACCTCGTCCAGCCCCCAGCCGTGAAATTCCTCCAGGTAGCTGAGCGCGTCGTCGTCGCGCAGCGCCGGGTGGAGCACGCGGAGGGGATTGGCCGGGTCGATGGTCAGCGCGTCGCGGTGATCAAGCTGGATCACATGCTGGGCCAGCGAGCAGAAGGCCTGGACGACGTCCAGCAGGTGCGGTGGGGTGGTGCGCAGGTCGGCGACATGGGCGGCGTAGAAGTCGGGGAAGCGCTGCCGGATCAGCGCTGCGGCGTGCGGGGCATCTTGTGCCGCACACCAGGTTTCACACGCAATCGAGTGTCCTGCGCGCCCGGGCAATTAACTCCAGAAGAGTCATCTTCTGGGATTGAAAAGCCGTGCGATCGGTACTGGGTGCAAGTGCTTCCGCCTGGCGTTGGAGTGGTTTCAAGCGTAGTTGCTCACCTGGCGGCAGTGGGAACCCCAGGTCTGCGCGAATTGTCGCGGTAGCATTCCAGATAGCACAAGCATGCATCGCGTTCCCGAGCCTTAGGGCAAGTACGGCAATCGCATCACAACAGCGCAGTGTATTGCGCTGGTCGTTCATATCAACAAAGCGCTCAAGCGCCAGCCGTAGACTCTTGCTTGCCTGCAACCACTGGCCGCGATTGAGGCAGAGCCATCCCTGGGAGAGATAAACATAGCAGATCCCCCAGGAGTCGCCAAAGGTATTCCATAAGGCAAGCGCTTCTCTCAGCAACAACTCAGCTAAATTGTTATCCCGAATCAGGACAGCCAGTTCCGCCCAGTTATTCAGCGGAAACGCACAGCCACGCCAGTCTTGCTGTCGTTGAAACGCTTCAATCGCGACCATAAAATGGGCTTCCGAGCATGCATGGTCGCCGTTTTCCAACGAAATCAGGCCGAGATTATTATGAGCATGGCCAATAACATGGAAGTGTTCGATCGACTGAGCAATGGCAATAGCATCGTGTAAGAGTTCCGTCGCCTGTTGATAATCCCCACGTCGCATATGCGTTAGCGCGAGATTGTTCAGCACCTCGGCATAGAGGCGCGGCTGGTCGATTCGCCGTACAAGATCCAGGCCCATGGACTGAAAATGGAGCGCCTCGTCCAGATGTCCTAACTCCTGGGCGATCGTACCGGCGACGTGATACGCATAGGTGAGCGTTCTGTCTGCGGCAGGTTGCGTGAGGGCCAGACCAAGGCGTAACCAGTGCAATCCTTCGGTGTATAACCCACGGCTCTGCCAATAGCGATACAGACCGGCAGCAAGATCAAGCAGGGCCTGCTTATTCGTCGCTTGATGTGCGATTCCCAGTGCGACCCGCAGATGGGCGATAGCCCGATCAAGCCGCTCAAACCACTCGGCCTGATCGCTACCGGCAACACCCGGCCGTGCTGCGGCGACCAGCTGAAGCGCCCAGTCCAGCAGGCGTTGCTCAACATCATGTTGCTCCGCTGCCAACTCCAACCGCATGCGGCTATAGAGACGCAAGCTTTCGAGAAACGCATACGCGGAGTCGACCTGATTCAACAAACTGGCCTCTACCAGAGTGTCAAGCAAATTTCTGGCCTCTGCTGGCGAACCGATACCACTGATCGTTGCAGCGAGTGGGGAATCAAACGTACTGACCAGGATGGAGCATGCACGATAAATCTGCTGAACCTCCGGCGCCAATAATGCGTAGCTCCAATCGAAAGCTGCCTCCAGTGTCTGCTGGCGTTCAGGCAGGTCGCGCGGCCCTTCCGACAGGATGTTCAGTCGCTCTTGCAGCGCGAATCGTATGGTAGCGAGATCATAATCGGCAAGGCGCGACGC
>DAOTXR010000090.1:0-1846 GCA_034435375.1 Anaerolineae bacterium | reverse complement strand
GATAGGTTTTTTGACGTAGGTGCGCACCGGGGTTGTTTGGAAAGCTCTTGGAATAGGCCGCAAAGACTTTGATCGCGTCAACCGGATCATCAGGCAATAATATCTCACATAACTTAGCCAGATTGCACCATCTATACGGTGTGTCTTTGGTCAAGCCATAGTAGAAATTGAAGGCGTCAACATAGGCATAAATCCGCATAGGTGCTCCTTGGGGGAAACGCAGAAGGCCGCCCGGAGGCGGCCTCTGAATCCCGACGACGAAACGCCGGAAGTCGTTTGCGTATACACGATAGCCCAATTGTGACTAATTGTCAATAATCTATTGCCGCTCATAATATCCTTATGTCTTTGGCAGAAGCGCCACACTTGAATCCGCCGGCGGCGGACTGAGCCACGTCTCGAACTGCGACACGTCCGGCACGAGGTAGTCGGCCCCCACCCTAAATCCCTCCCCCTCAGGTGGAGGGACTTGCAGCTCCCCTTCTCCCTGAGGGGGAAGGGGCCGGGGGAGGGGGGCCTTCGGGTGCGGAACCGCCACGCGCGGCAGGGCCGCCATCTGGTCGTACATCTGCAAAATGACGCGCTTTGTGCGGTACTCGCCGTAGGCCGCCTCATCCTTGCGGCGGACAATGGGGAAGGTCTCCATGATGTAATCCACGTCGTCGCGGGCAATCTGGTAGAGGTGGAAGTACAGCGCGTCCAGCTCACAGCGCAGCAGGAAACGGCGGTCTTCGTCCCAGATGAAGGGCGGGCCGTCCCAGCCCACATCCTGCGCGAAGGCTTGCAGGTCCCAGGCGGTGTAGGTCAGTTCGAGGACACGGGGGGTGATGAAGGCGAGGAGATCGGGTGTGTAGGTGTGAGGTGGGAGGACGGGAAGCTGTTTGACGATGAAGAACGTCATGCTCGTCCCGCCCACCTTTTGACGTGACCCGTAGTCAAAACACAGGCTATCAATACAAGCAACAAAGCATGTTATAAAGCTATGCTCTAGGGACTCATTGATAAAAATGAGAGGCGCTTTGTGTCCCACCGCCGCCCACGGAACCAGCCCGGCGATGGCGGTGCGCTCATCGGTTGATCTCGCAATATCCCTGAAGCCAATCATATACGGCGTGCTGCCAATCCGCGCCGCGACCTCCTCCTCGCTGACCCAGTATCTCGGCAGGGGCAGCAGCCACGGGTCGCGCTTCTCGTCGTCGGTCAGGTCGCGGGTGTCGGGGCCGTCATAGGTGGCCCAGCGGTGGTCGAACTGGTGCATCATTTTGGCTTCATACAGCGGCAGGAAGAGGGCGGCCCCCTCACCCCTCAATCCCCTCTCCCTCTCAGGGGAGAGGGGACTTCCTGCGCCACGCTGCTCCCCTTCTCCCTCAAGGAGAGAAGGGGCCGGGGGATGAGGGGCCACAAACCGGTTGCCCTCCAGCACATACCCCGCCGCCTCCAACTGCCCGCGGGTGTGGAACAGGTGGGAGTCGTTGGACATGTCGAACATGCGCAGGAACGTAATACCCCAGGGGTTCCCCTCACCCCCTGTATCCCCCTCTCCCTCTGCGGGGAGAGGGGGATTGTCGCGCACCAGCACGGGCACGCGGCGGTAGATGGCCTTCGTCAGCTCCGCGTCACGGCGGGAGCGGAAGATCGGGCTGGTGCGCGTGTTGGGGTTGATCAGCGCGATGTCCTCCGCTGAGAGGGTGAAACGCCGCTCCTCGTCCTGCAGGTCGGCCACGCTGTGGGCAAAGAACACAAACTCCGCGCCCTCACCCCTTAACCCCCGGCCCCTTTTCCCCTCTCCCTCAGGGAGAGGGGCCAGGGGCGAGGGCGGCGCGGAGTTTGTGTTCTTTGCGCTCAG
>DAOTXR010000089.1:0-1781 GCA_034435375.1 Anaerolineae bacterium | reverse complement strand
TGGTAGCCGATACAAGCCACGCGAAAAGAAAAGGGGGCTTTCGCCCCGGGTGGATCCTACTGCCCGGATGTGCCGGGGTTCAGATCCGCTTATATCATCTCAGAAATCGGGTTAATGGTCAAGCGCCATCCGGGTCACGTTCCTGAAGAGTAGGATATCGTGCCGGACGTGTCGCAGTTCGAGACGTGGCTGAGCCCGCCGCCTGCGGACCCGTCCGTGGCGCACCCATCCCGCTAGCCGTTGACGGAGCGGCGAGTTTGTGCTATTGTATCTACATTGTAGATACAATAGGAGGATGAAGCTATGCAGGCGCGTATTCAGAAGTGGGGCAACAGCCTGGCGCTGCGCATCCCGCAGGCCTTTGCCGCCGCAGCCGGGCTATCGCAGGACAGCCCCGTTGAGCTGACGCTGGAAGAGGGGCGGCTGGTAATCAAGCCCATCCCGGCGCATTCCTACCGGCTGGACGACCTGCTGGCGGGCATCACCGCCGACAACCTGCACGGGGAAGTGGACACCGGCGGCAGGCTGGGAAACGAGGCCTGGTGATGGCCGGGTATGTCCCTGAGCGCGGCGATGTGGTCTGGCTGACCTTCACCCCGCAGGCTGGGCACGAGCAGGCGGGGCGGCGTCCGGCGCTGGTGCTGTCTCCGGCATCCTATAACGGCAGAGTGGGGCTGGCGCTGCTCTGCCCGATCACCGGTCAGGCCAAAGGCTATCCGTTTGAGGTCGCCATCCCGGAAGGGACAGCGGTCACCGGCGTGATCCTCTCCGACCAGATCAAGAGCCTGGACTGGCGGGTGCGTCAGGCTGAGTATATTGCGGCGCTGCCCGCTGAAGTTGTGGCCGAAGTGCTGGCCAAGGTCGCGGCGCTGCTTGGCCCGCTGGGGTGAGCGGCCTGCGCTGGCGGCTGCCGCATCGCAAATGGCCAACAGGTTAAAACGCAGAAGCCGCTTTTGCGGCTTCGCACCCTGCCACCGAAGCGGCGGGGGAGATTGCCCTCAGTTTAACCTTAGTGCGCAGCAGGAGCAAATGCATGGCACGCATATATGATGGCGGCGGGGCGGGTAAAACCGAGAGTCAGGCGGAGATCGATCTCAAAGCGCTTTTCGAGCGAAAGCTGGACTCCAGCTACACCGTGATCCACAGTGTGCCGTGGATTGCGCGTGACCCAAAGGCCTGCAAGCCCAAAGGCGAGGTGGATTTCGTCATCGCTCACCCGCAGCGCGGCGTGCTGCTGCTGGAAGTGAAGGGTGGACAGATCCGCGTCGAGCGCAACCGGTGGACTACGCGGAACCGCCACGGAGTCGAGTCGCCGCTGGACGAAGACCCGTTCATGCAGGCCGACCTCAACCTGTACCCCATCCGCGAGTGGCTGGCTGCCTCGGAGCACACCCGCCACTTCAGGTACCCGGTCTTTCACGCGGTTGCCTTCCCGGATACAGGCATATTCCCAAAATCTGGCCTGCGCCCCGACGCCCCTGCTGAAATTCTGCTGGATGGTTCGCGGATCGCCAGCCCGCAGAAGGCCATCGAAGAGATCTTCGCCTTCTGGCAGGCGCGCTACCCACAGGCGAAGATGCAGGGGGCTGCCGCGGTTGAGGCGCTGGTCAGGCTGATGGTGCCTACCGCTGACCTGACCGCCTCGCTTGCTGATGCCTTCAGGCGGGAAGGGAAGCAGATCGAACAGCTTACCCAGGAGCAGTTCGATATCCTCAAGAATCTGAGGCTGCAAAACCAGGCGGCCATTGTGGGTGGTGCAGGCACAGGCAAGACCATTCTGG
>DAOTXR010000088.1:0-1735 GCA_034435375.1 Anaerolineae bacterium | reverse complement strand
TTTCCACGATCCCTTCGCCGGTGGCGGTGCGCTGCCGCTGGAGGCCCAGCGCCTGGGTCTTGAAGCGTATGCCAGCGACCTGAACCCGGTGGCGGTGTTGATTAACAAGGCGATGATTGAGATCCCGCCGAAGTTCGCGGGGATGCCGCCGGTGAATCCAGAAAGTAGGAAGAAGGAAATAGGAAATCGGGGTGAGGGGATAGGAAATCGGGGTGAGGAGATAGGAAATAGTGCGGTGTTGCGACAGACCGCCAGTTCCTCTTTACCATCTCCTATTTCCTACGATAGAGGAGACCTCAATGCATTTCAAAGAGCTCATCGTATGGCAGAAGGCGATGGCAGCCACGCGGGAAGTCTACCGCCTGGCGCCACTTCTGCCACGCGAGGAGACCTATGGGATGCGGTCGCAGATCACCCGGGCAGCAGTCTCGATTCCAGCGAACATCGCCGAGGGTTGGGCGCGGGAGTCGGAGAAAGAGACAGCGCAATTTCTAGCGATCGCGCAGGGGTCTCTGGCGGAACTGGAGACTCTGCTCATCCTATGCCAGGATCTGGGCTGGTTTCCAGACCACGAGACACGGATACTACGCGGTCTGATGGACGAGGTAGGGCGGATGTTGACGACCATGCGCCGTCAGCGACGGGCGGAGTAGGAAATAGCGTTGAGGAAAGAGGAAGTAGTACGGTGCTACAACAGACTCCTATTTCCTCTTTTCTATCTCCTATTTCCTACAAAGGCGCGCAAGGCCTGGCCGAAGACGTGCGCTACTACGGCCAGTGGATGCGTGACGAGGCCGAGAAGCGCATCGGTCACCTCTACCCGAAGATTGAGATTACGGCCGAGATGGTACGCGAGCGCCCCGACCTCAAGCCCTATCTGGGGCAGAAGCTCACCGTGATCGCCTGGCTCTGGGCACGCACCGTCAAGAGTCCCAACCCGGCGTTCCGCCACGTCGATGTGCCACTGGCCTCGACTTTCATCCTCTCCAGCAAGCCCGGCAAGGAGGCGTATGTCGAGCCGGTGATAGAAAGTAGGAGTGAGGAAATAGGAAATAGGAGTGAGGAAATAGGAAATAGGAGTGAGGAAATAGGAAATAGCGACGAGAGGCTATTTCCTACTTCCTCTTTTCTATCTCCTACCACTGGCTACCGCTTCACCGTCCGGGTGGGCAAGCCGCCGGAGTGGGCCAGGAACGGCACCAAGCTGGCGCGCGGGGCTAACTTCCGCTGCCTGATGTCGGATATGCCGATCACCGGCGACTACATCAAGGCTGAAGGTGTGGCTGGCCGCATGGGTGCGCGTCTGATGGCGATCGTTGCTGAAGGTGAGCGCGGGCGGGTCTACCTGGCGCCAACACCCGAGCACGAGGCGGTGGCACGGCAGGCGCAGCCAGAGTGGGAGCCGGAAGCCGAAATCGCACCGGATCGTCGCTCGATGTTTACACCGCTCTATGGATTGACTCACTTCAAACACCTCTTCACCCCGCGCCAGCTCGTGGCGCTGAACACCTTCGCCGGCCTGGTGGGCGAGGCGATGGAGCGAGTGAAGAACGACTACCCGGGTGCGCGGGCGTCCCGCCCGCCGTCCCCCCCATCCCCGGCGTCCCGCCCGCCGTCCCCCCCATCCCCGGCGTCCCAACCGCCAGCCCCCCACAAGGGCTGGCACTCACGCGGCTACCACCCGCACGTCGATCAGCCCGCCGTGATCCAGAGCATCACCTTCCGCCTGCACGAT
>DAOTXR010000087.1:0-1581 GCA_034435375.1 Anaerolineae bacterium | reverse complement strand
CATACCGCCTGTCCGCCTGGATCGCCATCGCCGTCGAGATGGCCAGGGCCATATGCCTGGAGATGTTCGGGTTGAGTTGGAGGATGGGCGGTAGCGAGTCGTCCGGCCCCGCAATACGGTCCGTTACTGGCGGCGGCTCCTGGCCAGTAAGCAGATGGAAGAGGGTTGCGCCCAGGCTGTAGACGTCGCTGCGCGGATCGGTTCCCCGGGCGCCAATGCCCCATTGCTCGATCGGCGCATAGGCCGGGGATAGGCCACGCCGCGAACTCTGGGTTTGCTGAGCGCCTTCCTTCAAGAGCCCGAAATCGACCAGTTTCACCAGGCCCTCGGGGGTCAGGCGGATGTTGGCCGGCTTGACGTCCCTATGAATGATTGGCGGTTCCTGACTGTGTAGGTACGACAGTGCATCGCAGACCTGGAGCGCATATCCCATCACCTGAGACTCCAGGAGTGGGCCTGGTCGACGGGAGAGCACATCGTCGAGGCTCTGGCCCGGGACGTACTCCATCGCCAGAAAGCCATTGCCTTCGGCCTCGAACATCGCGTAATAGCGGGGTAGGTTGGGATGACTGAGCCGCTGGAGAACCCTGAACTCGTTGGCAAACGAGCGAGTGCTGTCCGGGTCAAAGGTCTCCTTGAGTGCTACCACCAATCCGTTCTGTTGCAGATCCTCGGCCTCGTATACCACGCCAAAGCCCCCGTGGCCGATGACGCGACTGATGCGATACTGCGCGACGAACGTCCCAGGGTCGCGCAACGTGAGCGCAAAGCGCAGATTACGGCCACAGGACCAGCAGTGCTGCGCCCCATCGCGGTTCTCAGCACCACATCCTGTCCCGTTCCTGAGATCCTGACAGATGACCATAATAACCCCATTACCCTGTTATGACCAGGCCAGGTCCAATGTGTATGGAATGACGCTCCCGATAACGTTTGTCTCCCTGAACGGTCATCCTACCGCTTTCTGGATCATTGTCCCTCAGCTTACGCACTGCGCTCCCGGCGCAGCCCGCCGCGTCGTGCGTCGGTGGTGATGGGAACGACGTCACGCTTCTTCCCAGAGCGTCACAGCGACGCCGCGCGCTCGTCAGCGCGGGAGCGCTCCTATCGCCTCGAGCGGCCATCGACAATCTGCAATCTAAAATCTAAAATCTAAAATGGTATCCGCCAGACGTCACAGGTGCGGGTGGGCCTCAGGAGCCGTTTGCTCGCGCGCCAGCATAGCACAGCGCTGCGACGGCGACCGTACCACGTAGCGATGAATTCGCTGGCGTTTTGATCATTGCATTTGCACTGGCGACAGGTCGATCGTCACCCATCCGGCGGTCGCCAGCGTCGCCCCGGGTCGCGCCGGCCCCAGATGCGCTTGTCGGTCACGAGGCGCACGGTCAGGTCGCCGGTCACCGTGATCCGGCAACTCAGGCGCGGATAGCCGAAGCGGGCGGCAAGCTGATATGCTATCATGCCGACTCGATAGTCAATGGAGGTGCTCATGACGATTCACGTTGCGTACCCCGACGAGTTGCTCGCCCTCGCGAGTCTGACGAAAGATCAGTTTGAGCATCTTGCGCACGAGTCCGT
>DAOTXR010000086.1:0-249646 GCA_034435375.1 Anaerolineae bacterium | reverse complement strand
GGGGGGCCGCGGCGCGGCCCCCCTCTGCATTCGAGCATCTGGATGTTAGCGGTCAGCCGACCACCTCGGCCAGCCGGTCGATGAATTCGGCGGCCCGGATCGGCTTGGGGAAGAAGGCGTCAAAGCCGGCCTCCAGCGCCTCCTCAGCCACCCGCGTCGAGTAGTAAGCCGTCACAGCCACCACCGGCACCCCGGCCAGCCGCAGGTTGGCGCGGATGTGGCTCAGCAACTCCCAGCCGTCAGGCCGAGGCATGGCCAGATCGAGGACGATCAGGGTGGGATCGATGGTCTGGAGCATGTCCAGGCACTCCGCGCTACTTCCAGCGCGGTAGACCTGGGCGCCGTTCAGCGCCAGAATGTCGGCCAGAAGGTTCAGACTATCCGGCTCGTCGTCGACGAGCATGACTTTCCATTGAGACAGATCGGTCATTCTTCGCGAGTCCCTCGTGTGTGATTGCCCTGAAACCGCTCGATGCAGGCGGCGATGTCCTCCAGCAGGGTCCTGACGCGAAACGGTTTGACGATGTAGCCGTCAAAGCAGGCTTCCTGAATCCGGTCGGCGTCGTGCGGCATGACGAGCGCTGTCAGAGCAATGATGACAATGTGATTATACTCCGGTCTGGCTCTCAATTCCTGCTGGATAGTCCAGCCATCCAGGCCAGGCATGGCCAGGTCGAGCAGAATCACGTTGGGGGCGAAGGTCTCCAACAGGGCAAGCGCCAGCTCGCCAGTGCCCGCCGGCGCGACCTCGGCTCCGCAGTAGGTCAGCAGGTCGCTGGCGAGGTCCAGGTTGTCTGGCTCGTCGTCCACGATCAGGACGCGCCAGGTGGTGATGTCAGTGCTCATTAACATGATCGATGTCTCTCCCAGCGGGCTTGCCGGAACCGGCTGCGGATCGAACTGCGCCTAGACTACGACATGCCCCTCTGGCACGTTGAGCGGCAGATCGACTGTAAAGGTGCTGCCCACGCCCACCTCGCTCTCGACGCGCACCAGGCCGCCCATCAGCTTGGTGAGCTTCTGGACGATGGCCAGACCCAGGCCAGTGCCCTCGTGTTGGCGCTGTGATGAGCCATCCACCTGGCGGAACTCCTCGAAGATGTACTCCAGGGCGTGCGGCGGGATGCCGATGCCTGTATCTGAGACGACAATACGCCAGCGCGACTCGCTGACTGTCTTGAAGTGAACCTCGACACGGCCCTGGTTGGTGAACTTGATGGCATTGCTGGCCAGGTTGAGGACGATCTGCTCCAGGCGGCCAGAGTCGCCGATGATGCGCACCGGCAGGCCGGGGTCCAGCGAGGCCGTGAACTGCAACCCTTTTTTCTCGGCCAGGGGCAGGGCCTGCTCTTTGATGCGCTGAAGCAGGTCGCTGGGAGCAAAGGGCTGGCTATCCAGTTCAAGGCGGCCCGCCTCGATTTTGGACAGGTCCAGCACCTCGTTGATCAACCGCAGCAGGTGCTCGCCGTTGGCCATGATGCGCTTGAGGTAATCTGTCTGCTTGTCGCTCATCTGGCCGGTCAGCCCACTGAGCATCAGGTCGGCGTAGCCGATCACGGAGTTGAGCGGCGTGCGCAGCTCGTGGGACATGGTCGCCAGGAACTCGCTCTTGAGGCGGTTGGCGGCTTCGGCCTGCTCGCGGGCGACATCCAGCTCACGGTTGGCCTGCAGGAGGGCGTCGCGCTGCTCCTGGATCTGGCGGGCCGCCCGCTTGCTGTCGGTGATGTCGTGCAAGACAACCAGCCGACCGGTCAGGTCGCCGCTGCGGTTGTAGAGAGGCGAGATACGCAGGTCGTACACGCGCTCCTCGCCGCTGAGGGGGATGGCGATCTCGGCGCGGGTTTGCGGCACGTCGCGGTATTGTTGGGCGATAGGCTGGAAGCTGGCGAGCACCTCGGCTGCTGGTTGGCCGATGGCGTCCGACTTGGATTGCAGGCCGACGATGCTCAAACCTGCCGGGTTGATGTCGACGATGCGGTTGCGGGCATCGAGGACCATCAGCGCATCGTCCATGCTCTCGATCACCATGTCACGGGCGACAGGGATGATGTCGAGCAGGCGGAAGCGGTAGATGCTCCACGCCATCGCTGCGCCGGTAATGGTAAAGGCGAACGGCGTCAGGTCAAGGTCGGGGAAGGGACTGAAGCCGAAGATGTAGATGGCGTTGGCGATCCAGGGAGTGAAGACAGCGATCAACATGGTGAGAATCTGACCACGGTAAAGCTGAGGGGAGCGGACAAAAGCCTGGATCAGGAAGAAGGTGCCTAACAAGAGCAGCACATACGAGTAGGCAGCGTGAACCCAGAAAGCCGGACCGAAAGTGACTTTGAGCGCCAGGAAGCCGGGGGCGTCGTCGAGGAGCACCTCGCTGCGAAAGAGGTGGTGCCAGGGATTGGTATAGGCAGCGATCACGGTGAGCGCCGGCTCAATGGTCAGAAGGCCGATGGTGCGGCGAGTCAGCCACTTCTCACGTCCGGTGTATTCCAGGCAGAAGGCCAACCAGGCCGCGATCACGCTGGTGATGCCGACGTACTCGAAGTTGGACATAAACACTTTGGCCTCAAAGTCGACCAGTTCCAGCTCGAGTATGTAGGCGAGGGTCCACTGGGTAAGACCCGCCGTGAGGATCACAAAAGGCACCACCCCAGCGCCGGGCCTCCGCCGCCAGATGATCACACCCAGCACGATGGTAACCATCATAGCCAGGAGGAGGGGCAGAGAATAGGGGGTAAACTGGAATGCCATGCTTGTTCTGTCTCCGCTCAGTGTTCCCCTCAAGATTTTCTCAGAACTTTCGGAGAGACACCGAAGTATTCAATCGAGGAAGGTCTTTGAACCTCTTTCGACAGCGCCTCAGGATTCGACCGACCCGTGTCGGCCAAACATTCAACTACACTCTTAAGCATACACGAAACTTGCATTTGGTGCTGGGTTACGGAAGTCAGGGGGCGTTTCAGGTGAGGGCCGCCTCACCTCTGCGCGGTGGACAGATCGAGCGGACTGTTCTAGAATCACCCCAGACGACCCCTACGTGATGCCTTGATGATCACCCCCTGAAGGAGATTGTTCATGCCATCCGATCCCATTGTCATCGTTGGCGCGGGCATTGCTGGGCTGACGGCAGCCTACCAACTGAAGAAGGCTGGGCACGACGTGCTCGTCCTGGACTCCAACTCCTATGTTGGTGGACGCATGTTCACCGTCGAGTGGGAGGGCTTCAAGGTCGATGGTGGAGCCAAGTTCGTCACCACTACCGACCACTCCCTGCTCGACATGGTCCGTGAGATGGGCCTCGAAGATCAGATCTTCCGCGACGAGGAGGGGCTGACGATCACCGTCTACCGTGATGGGAAGATGCACTCGGCCAATTTTCTGTCGATCCCGTCGTACTTCGGCTGGAGCGGCGTGTCGCTGGGCGCTCGGCTGGCCATGCTCAAGCTGATTCCTTACTTCCTCAGCATGGCCCGCCTGAAGAACGTCTACCACCTGGAACAGGCCCCCGGTCCAGACGTGGACGAGACCTACGAGCAGTTTTTCACTCAGCGCATCAGCCCCGAGATGTTCGAGTATTGGGCCATTCCGATGTTCGAGACGATGTGCGCGTACACTGGCGCGGATGTGTCGCGCAAGGCGTTTCTGGCCATGATGGCCGCCTACCTGAACGCCGACACGGTTGGCTTCCGCGATGGGATCGGTGTGCTTCCGACGGCAATGGCCAGCCGTCTGAACGTTGAGCTGGGGGCGGTGGTGAAGTCCATTGCCCCTTACGCCGACGGCAGCGGCGCCAAAGTCTCCTACACACGGAATGGCAGCTCTCAGACCGTGGCGGCGCGGCGGGTGGTGGTGGCGGTGCCGGGCAATCATGTGCTGGCGCTGTTCGAGGACCCCCGCCCAGCCTGGAAGAGTTTCTTTTCCACGGTCGCTTACTCCACCGGGGCGCTGCAATACCATATCGTCGAGACCGACTACCAGCCGGAGGTCCAGGGCACCTTCGTGCCGCGTTCCAGCGGGCTGCCTATCAACAGCGTGAAGTTTGAGAAGTACCAGGATGGGCGCTGGCTGATGTTGACCGATCCGAGCGTCTATACCTTCAAGATGGATGAGCGCCAGGAGACGCTGATCGAGCGGGCCATCGAGGTTATCACGCTGATCTACCCGGCGATCAAAGGCAAGTTCGTCGCACACCGCATCTTCCGCTGGCGCGATAAGGTGCCGACCTTCCGACCCGGCTACCTGAACGCGCTGGCCGACTTCTGGCGCGACCCGCAGGAAGGGCCAGTGTACTTCTGCGGCGACTACTTTGCCGGGCCGAGCACCGGCGGCGCGCTGTACAGCGGCAGGGAATGTGCTGAGCGGGTGATCGAGTCGATGTGAGATGAAGTCCCGCGGCCCTTCATGCGCTGAGACGGCGCAGAAGAAAGTCAAACGGGATCGTGATCCCGGCGTTGCCCCACCGGTGGAGAGGGGAGCGGACGGTGACTCTGCTCAAGACGTTGCTCTTTACCCTGCTGGAACCGGTGCCGGTGACGGTGCTGGTGCCCTGGCTGCTGATGTCCACTGGGCTGCGGCGCTTCTCGGCAGATGTGGGGGCGCTGCGTTGGGTGGGGCTGGCGCTGGGGACGCTGGGCGTGCTGATCTACGCCTGGACGGCAGGGACGTTCACATTCGTTGGACGAGGAACGCCGGCCCCTTTCGATGCGCCCAAAGAGTTGGTGGCGACGGGTCTGCACCGCTGGGTGCGCAACCCGATGTATATGGGCGTGTTGGCGGTTGTGGCAGGCGAGAGCCTGTGGTTCGGGTCGGCAGCGCTGGCCGTCTATGCGGCGCTGCTGGGCGTGGGTTTTCATCTGTTTGTGGTGCTATACGAGGAGCCGACCCTGCGGCGCACGTTCGGCGCTTCCTACGAGCTGTACTGCCGGTCGGTGCCGCGCTGGATCCCGCGTGTGAGGGTGCGCCATTCGAGGTGAGCGCCTGTGTTTGATCGAGTTGCGGTGACGGTGGAGGCTACGCTCAACACGCTGCTGCTGGTGGCTGGCGGGCTGTGCGCTGCAACAGCGATCTATGCCCCCGCCTGGCTGTTCGACGGGTGGCGACCGGCGCAGCGGCTGGTGGAATGGATCGGGCGGGGGTGGGTGCGGCTGGCGTGTCTGGCGATCGGTGTAGGGCTGGCAGCGGTGGCGCTGGTGCGCATGACGGGCGTCGCCCATCTGCCAGGGGCGTGGTGAGACCCTGCGGCGAGAGGGTCGGGATGACGAAGTATGGTCGAGTCTGCTCAAACTGCCGAACCCCTGTCGCTTCTGACGCTGATCCTGCTGGTGACGCTGTTCATGCCGTTGCTGACCTACACTTTCCTGGCCTGGGCTAGCCCGGATCGGCTGCGCGAGTTCTTTCGCCAGGCTTGGCAGGGACGGCTCCCAGCGTGGGAGCTGAACGACGAGTGGGTGTGGACGATGCGAATCGCCTCGACAGCGATGGCGCTGCTGTATCTGGCGTTCATGCTGTGGGTTGTGGCCCACAGCGCGGCAGCCTCTCGGCTGTCGGGAATGCCTTAGACTGCGGGAGTCAAGATGTGGCGGCGCTCAAGGCTGGCAACCTCGACCCGCCGGGATGTTGACGAACCTGTTCTGAGTGTGGAGCGCCGCTGATGAACCATCCTACAGTGCAACCCATAACGGCCCTGGTGCTGATCAGCTCGTCAAGCCCAGGCTACGATGATGCAGTCGAGCTGGTGCTGCCGTATCTGGATCACCTGGGCCTGCCCTATGCCCTGGTCGACCTGGCTCGCGAGCCGCTTCCGGCAGATGTGGCGCGGCACGCGCTGATCGTGATCGCCCACCGCCGCCTGGACCCGAACGGCGCACGGCTGGGGAGCGAGGGGCAGGCGGCGCTGACGGGGGCGGTGGAGAGCGGGACGGGCCTGGTCAGCTTTGATCCGGCGCTGCCTGGCAGCGGCGAGCTGGAAGGGACTGCACGCTGGGCGTTGTGGCCGGCAGAGGCCGGGACGGTCAAGTTTACTTCCGAGGGGCACTATATCACCTCGGCGCGACCTCCCGGCGACGAGCTGCCCCTGGTCGGGACGCTGCGGGTGCCGCCGCTGCCGCCGGAGGGCGTGACGCTGCTCGAGGCGGGCGGTAGCCCGCTGCTGACCGTCTCGACGGTGGGGCACGGGCGGGTGGTCCGCTGGGCGACCTGTGCGTGGATGCGATCGACGGTGTTGGGGCCGCTGGCTGGGCTGGACGGCGCACTGTGGCGCAGCCTGGTGTGGGCGGCCCGCAAGCCGTTCGTGTTGCGCAGCCTAGCGCCGATCGTGGCGATGCGCGTGGACGATGTGGCCGGGCGGGGCGATCTGTGGGATAAAAGCCCGCTGTACTGGGTGCGAACCGCCAACGAGCATGGATTCAAGCCGTGGCTGGGGCTGTTCCTATACAATCTGACCGAGAGGGCGGTCAACCAATTGCGCGATCTGGTCGGGCGCGGGCAGGCGACGGCCTTTCCACATGCCTTCGGGCGGCCCCCGCGAGCCGACCCGACGCTGTCCTACGCCGAAGACGCGCTGCCGCTGCGCGCCGACCGTGACGACGAGTACATCTACTTCGATCACCACCACGGGCGGCCCTGGTCTGATGTGGAAGCCGCGCGTGGGCTGGCGGCGGTGGAAGCGTGGTATTCGACCCACGGGCCGCTGCCCATCTCGCGCTACGCTGTGGCGCACTGGTACGAGATGGGCCGCAACGTAATGACTCACCTCTACGATCGGTGGGGCGCAGACCTGATTGGCAAGGTGAACGATGTGGACACGCCGCTGCGCGATGAGACCCCCTGGCTGCGGAGCGGCCCGTTCAGGCGCTTTGAGGAGCCGGGCACGTGCGCCTTTAGCCCGGCGCAGCGCGGCGACCGCCCCGTGTATTACGCCGACTTCGCCAATTTCAACGGGCGGCAGTTCTTCAACTGTGTGACGGAAATCCGCGACGATGCCGGGTATGAGTGGGCGCCCAGCAACGATGTGACGACGACCGTGGGGCGTGGCGTGCGGCAGATCGCGCGGGCGCTGGACAGTATGGCGCTGGCGGTGCTGTTCACGCACGAGACGGATTATCTCTACAAGATTCATCCGGAGACGTGGGACGAGGTGCTGCGGCAGATCGTGGCGGGCATCCGTCACTGGAACCCCATCCTGATGACGCTCGACGATGCGGTGCGAACCGTGCGCGCCACACGCACATCGCGGCTGGCGTCGTGCCAGTTTGATCCCAACGCACGGACGGTGATCGCCACCTTTGCCGGGAGCGCCGATGTGCCGACGCATTTCCGCGTGTTCGTGGAGGTCGACAAGGAGATCGGACAGGTGCGCATGGCCGTGCCTGCCTTTGAGGAGCAGACGGCAGTGACCGTGAGGTTGTAGGGCGGCCTCTTGATCCGGGGAGAATGCCGCACATCTCGCGCACCGCACAAGTTCGCTTCAGGATTTTTCCCTTCGCGGGCAAGCTTCAGCTTATGCTGACTATATGCTGACTAATTGTGTAGAAAATCACGGATTGACGGCAGAGTGGGCTGGTCCTATAATGGTATCATAAAAGAGGGTTTTCCAAGACCGTACCCCGTGGCCGGCATGTAAACGATCTTCTTCAGCAACGCCTGTGAATTCCACCCTCCATATTAAGAACTTGTAAAGACATCCTGGGTCCCGAGGCATGTCTCGGACTCCCTGGTCCGGTGCTATCCCGTTGCATTGGGGTCCTGTACACCAACTCATGATCGACGGGCATAAACTCGACCGTGGCATAACGTTTCTAGCTGGCAGGGAGCAGCAGCATGCAACCATCAAGTGTCCATCGTGGCTGGTCTAAGCCTGCGTCGGTGTTGGTCATCGGCGGGGGCATTGGGGGGATGCGCGCCGCCCTCGACCTGGCTGACGCCGGGCTGAAAGTGTACTTGATCGAGCAGACCCCCTGTCTGGGGGGACGGGTAGCCCAGTTGGGCTTCATGTTTCCGCAGCACGACTGTGTGCTGTGCCGTGGCACCCCCGACCACGGCTATGGGTGTACACGCCCTTCGATCTCTCCCGCCTATGTCCAGCACAACCAGCATCCCAACATTGAGATCATGACCAGCACCCACGTGGTCGGTGTGGAGGGCCAGGCCGGCGATTTCACCGTGTCGCTGCGCCAGGAGCCACGTTACGTTGATCCGACCCGCTGCATCGACTGTGGCTACTGCGCCAACGTGTGCCCGGTCGAGCTGCCCGACGCCTATCAGCAGGGGATGGCCTTCCATCGGGCAATCTACAAAGTCGCTGCGCGGGCGGCGCCCAACGCCTACGTGGTCGAGCGGGGAGCGTACTGCGACGATTGTCGCCAGTGCGTCGAGGTGTGCCCCACCCGCGCCATCGATCTGGATGAGCCGCCGCGCCTCCAGACGGTCGAGGTGGGGGCCATCATTCTGGCTCTCGGCTTCCAGGTCTACGATCCGGCTGAGCTGGGCGAGCTGGGCTACCGACGCTTCCGCAACGTGCTGCACGCCATGCAATACGAGCGCCTGGCCAGTCGATCTGGCCCCACCGAGGGGGTCGTGATCCGCCCCTCGGATCAGAAGCATCCCCGGTCAATTGCCTGGCTGCAATGTGTCGGCTCGCGCGACCAACACAATGCCTACTGCTCGTCGATCTGCTGCATGTATGCCACCAAGGAAGCCATCCTGGCCAAGCAGCGCTTGGGCAGCGACGTGCAGTGCACCGTCTTCATCATGGACGAGCGGGCCTTCAACAAGGAGTACAGCGCTTACTTCGCCAGGGCACGCGACCAGTACGGCATTCGCTACATTCGCTGCCGGGTGTCTGCCGTCGAGGAGGACCCCTCCACGCGCGATCTGATCCTGCATTACGCCGATCCCGACGGTCAGCGCCGCGCCGAGCGTTTCGAGATGGTCGTGCTGGCCACTGGCCTCCAACCCCCCGACTCGGCCTCCCAACTGGCCGAAATGCTCGACATCGAGCTGAACAGCTATGGCTTCTGCCAGACTGACAAGTTCACGCCGCTCCAGACGACGCGCCCCGGCGTGTTTGTGTGTGGCGCGTTCTCGTCGCCTAAGGAGATCGCCGAGACGATCATCGATGCCAGCGGCGCTGCGGCTGAGGTGATGCGCCTGCTCAACGATCGTCTAAACACGCACCCCTATACCCGCGAGTGGCCCTTCCTCTCGGTGGACGGCCTGCCGCCGGAGCGGGACGTGAGCGGTGAGCCGGCCCGAGTGGGGGTGTTTGTCTGCACCTGCGGCGGCACGCTCGACGAGGCGCTCGACATAGCAGAGCTGACCCGCCAGTGCACGACCTGGCCGGGGGTGGCCTGCGCGGAAGTGGTTGATCTGGCCTGCTTCCCGGAGGACCTTGCACGCCTCCAGTCGCGCATCCAGCAGGAGGGTCTGAACCGCGTCGTGGTGGCGGCGTGCAGCAACCGCAGCCATGAGTCGCTTTTCCAGCGGGCCATCCGGCTGGCTGGGCTGAACCCCTATCTGCTCGAAATGGTCAACGTGCGCGAGCAGTGCGCTCGCGTTCACCTCGGCCAGCCAGAGCTGGCCAATCGCAAGGCCCGCGAGATGATCCGGGTGGCCGTGGGACGCGCCATCGCTTCTGCTCCTGTCCACAAAGATCGCCATCGCTGCCGTCCGGCGGCGCTGGTGATCGGCAGCGGCGTAGCGGGCATGACGGCAGCGCTGGCCATCGCCGACAGCGGCTACGACGTGCACTTGGTCGAGCGGACTGAAATGCTGGGGGGAAACCTGCTGAACCTGTACTACGTGGCCGAGGGCTACAATCCGCAGCGTCTGCTGCGGGACATGGTGAACCGCGTCCGCGCCCACCAGCGCATCACGACCTACACCCGCACCGAGGTCGTCCGGCATGGGGGACATGTGGGGTATTTTCAGGCCGTGCTGCGCACCCTCCTCCCAGATGGCTCCGTTGAGGAGCGTCACATCGAGCATGGGGTGACAATCGTGGCCACAGGGGGGCGCGAGACGCGCGAGCACCCCTGGCTCGCCTCGCCAGAGGTGTACCCAGAAGTGATCACGCAGCGCGAGCTGGAGGAGAAGATCATCCACAACCCGGAGGAGATTGCGGCGCTCAAAGATGTGGTGATGATCCAATGTATGCGTCCGCCCGGCACGCCGCAGTATTGCTCACGGGTGTGTTGCACCAACGCCATGAAGAACGCCATCCGCCTGAAGCTGTTTAACCCTGGCTGTCGGGTGAGTGTGTTGTTCAAGAACGTCGTCACCTATGGCTTCCGCGAGGAATACTATACCGAGGCTCGCCAGCACGGCGTGGTGTTCTTTCGCTACACCGATGAACAACCGCCGCAACTAGTGCGATACGGCAGCCGTCTGCGCGTCCGCGTGCACGATCAGGCCCTGAACCGGGTGATGGACCTGCCTGCCGATCTGGTTCCGATGAGCATGGCCATCGCCCCTGCGGAGGGCACCGAGGAGCTGGCCCGCATGTTGCGGGTGCCTTTGTCCAGTGAAGGCTTCTTTGCCGAGGCGCAGATGAAACTGCGCCCCATGGACTTCATGCGCGAGGGCATCTTCCTGGCGGGCATGGCTCACTATCCCAAGTTTGTTGAAGAGAGCATCAGCCAGGCCCTGGCCGCCGCCGCGCGCGCCCTGCCGCTGATGGCGCAGCAGGCCCTGTACCTGGGCGGCGTAGTGGCCCAGGTGGACCCCAACAAGTGTGTAGGCTGCCTGACATGCACCCGCACCTGCCCGTTTGCCATCCCGCAGGTGATCCAGCAGGAGGGGCGTCAGGGGGTAGGCGGGCTGGGCGGCGCAGCCTTTATTGACCCGGCTCAATGCCAGGGCTGCGGCACGTGCACGGGCGAGTGCCCGGCCAACGCCATCCAGCTTGTCCACTACACCGACGACCAGATGATGTTGCAGTCCATCGGCGGCCTGGGCCGCTGGGAGCCGGGATGGACAGAGGGGGCAGTGTCATGACAGGCGCACCGCCATTTGAACCCGAAATCACGGCCTTCTACTGCATCTACTGCGGCTACATGGCTGCCGACACCGCCGGGGCGCTCCAGATTCAGTATCCAGCCAATGTCAAGTTTGTGCGGATGCCCTGCACCGGCAAGACCGACATCCGCTACCTGCTGGCGGCCTTCGAGCAAGGGGCCGATGGGGTGTATGTCGTTGCCTGCCCGATTGGCAACTGCCACCATGTGCGCGGCAACGAGCGCGGCCTGGCGCGGATCAAGCGGGCCAAACGAATCCTGGACGAGATCGGCATTGGGAGCGAGCGGCTGGACATGTTCTTTATGTCGGGCAGCCAGGGCCATGCCTTTGCGATGGCCGCCCAGACGATGACTGAGCGCATCCGAGCGCTCGGCCCCAGCCCGCTCCGGCAGGCGGCCCAGGCGACGCCGCTGCCTGAGGCCACTGAGGCCGGCTTCGACGAGGAAACGGGGTTCCGTGGTCGGCGCCCCCGATCCCGGCAGGAGCCGCCTTAGCGAGGGACTTCAGCCGCCATGTCCGACATAGCCAGTCTGAGGGGACGCGATGAGCAGCACGGACGACAATTCGATGAGTCTGACGCCCACCGGCGCGGTGATGGTGGTCGGGGGGGGCATTGCCGGAATGCAGGCCACCCTCGACCTGGCCGAACAGGGCTTTAAGGTCTATCTAGTCGAGTCCCAATCGGCCATCGGCGGCAAGATGGCCCAGCTTGACAAGACCTTTCCCACCAACGACTGCGCCATGTGCACGATCTCGCCCCGCCTGGTCGAGACGGGTCGCCATCCCAACGTCGAGATTCTGACCCAGACCGAAGTGCTGGATGTCACCGGGCAGGCGGGGGATTTCACTGTGCACGTCCGCCGCCACCCGCGCTACATCGATCCGGCCAAGTGCGTGGCCTGCGGCGACTGCGTCAAAGTCTGCCCCGTCGTTATCCCCGATCGGTTCAATGAAGGGTTGTCGCCCCGCCGGGCGGTCTACAAGCTCTACCCCCAGGCGGTGCCGAACGCCTACGCCATCGAGAAGCGTGGCATCGCTCCCTGCCGCGACGCCTGCCCGTCTGGGCAACGGGTCCAGGGGTATATCGCGTTGATCCGCGAGGGACGCTGGCAGGATGCGCTGCGCGTGATCAAGATGGACAATCCCTTTCCGGGCATCTGCGGGCGCATCTGCAACCATCGCTGCGAGACGGCCTGCAACCGTGGGCTGGTGGACGAGCCGATCAACATTCGAGCACTCAAGCGATTTGTGACCGACAAGGTATATGCCGAGCCGCGCCAGCCGGTCGAACCTGCGCCGCGCCTGTACGACAAGCGGGTGGCGATCATCGGGGCGGGGCCGTGCGGCCTGACCGCCGCCCAGGACATCGTCAAAGCTGGTTACGCTGTGACCATCTTCGAGGCGATGCCTGTGGCGGGCGGGATGCTGCGGTTGGGCGTGCCCGAATATCGTCTGCCGACCGAGATCATTGAGCGTGAGGTGCAGGACATTGTTGACCTGGGCGTCGAACTGCGCCTGAACGCCCGTGTGGACAACCTGGACGACCTGTTCGATGCGGGCTTCGATGCCGTTCTGATCGCCGTCGGCGCTCATGAGGGCATTCGTCTGCCCATTCCCGGGGCTAACCTGGCTGGGGTGCTGATCAACACCCACTTCCTGCGCGATGTGCGGCTGGGCCGCTACCGCGAGGGTGGCGACGGTTCAACGGGGGCCTCTGAAGTAGCGCCGCCGCTGGGCCGCCGGGTGATGGTGCTGGGCGGCGGCAACGTGGCCATCGATGTGGCCCGCAGCGCGGTCCGTCTGGGGCGCGAGGTGCACCTGGCGTGCCTGGAGAGCCGCGACCAGATGCCTGCCCACCCGTGGGAGGTTGCCGCCGCCGAAGAGGAGGGCGTCATCCTGCATCCGGGCCGCTCATTCGAGCGCATCATCGATGACGGAACGGGCCACGTGGCAGGCGTCGAGTGCATGCGAGTCGAGTCGTTCAGCTTCGACGAGTCAGGCCGCCTTCTGGTAGACAAGGCGCCCGGCTCGACGCACATCCTTCCCTGCGACACGGTGATCTTCTCCGTCGGGCAGCGGGCCGGTCTGGCTTTCATCCCCGATGATGCGGGGGTGGGCCTCACTCAGCGGCAGACCATTGCCGTCAATCCCAACACCCTGGCTGCCACACGGGAGGGCGTCTTCGCCGCCGGAGACAGCGTTTCTGGCACGGCTTTTGTGATCGAGGCGGTGCACAGCGGGCATGTGGCTGCCCGCTCGATCCTCCGCTACCTCCAGGGGGAGGCGCTGGAGCCGCTCCCCAAGCCCGAACTGCCGGTGGTGCGCTTGACCCGTGGGGAGATCGAGGAGCGCATGGCGCGGGGTGAGATCAAGCCGCAGCCGCGCGTGCCGATGCCCTGGAAACCCGTCAGCGAGCGCATTGACAACTTCGGCGAGGTCGAGGGCGGTTACGACGAGGAATCGGCCCAGCGTGAGGCCGCCCGCTGCCTGGCATGCGGCATCTGCTCGGAGTGCATGAGCTGCACCTTTGCCTGCGGCACGCAAGCCATCGACCACGACATGCCCCCACGCGAGGAGGCCCTGCACGTTGGGGCGCTGATTCTGGCCCCAGGCTATCAGGCGTACTACGCTGAGCTTTCCGAGGAGTACGGCTACGGGCGCTACCCCAACGTGGTCACTGCCCTCCAGTTCGAGCGACTGCTGTCGGCCTCCGGACCGACGATGGGCCACGTGCAGCGCCCCTCGGACGGGCGGGCGCCCAGGCGCATCGCCTTCTTGCAGTGCATTGGCTCGCGCGATCGGAGCCATGACTACTGCTCGGCGGTGTGTTGCATGTATGCGACCAAAGAAGCGACCATCGCCAAAGAGCACGATCCTGACCTGGACGTGCACGTTTTCATGATGGACATGCGGGCCTTCTCGAAGGGCTATTGGAGCTACTTCGAGCGCGCCCGCGACCGCTACGGGATTCACTACACCCGCTGCCGAATCAGCGCCCTGCGCGAAGACCCCGCCACCCACGATCTGATCGTGCACATCCTCGACGAAGATGGTGCGCCCCGCGACGAGACCTTTGACCTGGTTGTGCTGTCGGTCGGTATGGAGATGTCGGAGTCGGTGCGGGAGTTGGGACGCCGCTTGGGGGTTGAGCTGGACGAATACGGCTTCTGCCACACGGTCCAGTTCAATCCGTTGGAGACCAGCCGACCTGGCATCTATGCCGTGGGGCCGTTCCGCGAGCCGAAGGACATCCCCGAGTCGGTGGTCGAGGCCAGCGGAGCAGCGGCAGCCGTCGCAGCCCGCTTGAGCGCAGCCCGCTTCTCGCTGGCCGTCACCCCCCAATACCCGCCTGAGCGTGACGTGAGCGGCGAGGAGGCCCGGATCGGCGTGTTTGTGTGCCACTGCGGATCCAACATCGGCGGATACCTGGACGTGCCTGCCGTCTCCGAATATGCTGCTCGCCTGCCTCACGTGGTCCATGCCGAAGCGAATCTCTACACGTGCTCGCAGGACAGCATCCGGCGCATTGCAGAGCAGATCAAAGAGCACGGCCTCAATCGGGTGGTGGTGGCCAGCTGCACGCCGCTGACCCATGCCCCGCTGTTCCAGGATTGTCTGCGTAGCGCCGGGCTGAACCCCTACCTGTTCGAGATGGCCAACATCCGCAACCAGTGTTCGTGGGTCCATTCGCATGATCGGGAGATCGCCACGGCCAAGGCGCGGGACCTGGTCCGCATGGCGGTTGCCCGTGCGGCGCTGCTCGAACCGCAACACACCTTTGAGGTTCCGGTTGAGCAAACAGCCCTGGTCGTCGGCGGCGGCATAGCCGGCATGACGGCGGCAGTCTCGCTGGCGGGCCAGGGCTTCCCGGTGCATCTCGTCGAGCAGACGGGTGAGCTGGGCGGCAACCTGCGGCATGTCTTCCTGGCCTCAGATGGCCAGGACCCGCAGGCGGTCCTGCGCCGCCTCGTTGGGCAGGTCCGCGCCAACCCGCGCATCGTCGTCCACCTGAACAGTCGAGTCGTGGCCGTCAGCGGTCACATGGGCAACTTCAGAAGCGCCATTGAAGGGGCAGGTGGCGCCCGAACCGAGGTGAGGCACGGTGTGACCATCCTGGCCACGGGTGGGCGCGAGTACCGCGGGCCGGAGTATGGCTACGGCGCCGACCCGCGCATCATCACTCAGCAGGAGTTCGAGGCGCGGCTGGCCGTGGCCGACGATTTGCCCCGCTCGGTGGTGATGGTGCAGTGCGTCGGCCCGGCGGAACGGTATTGCAGCCGCATCTGTTGCACGGTGGCGCTGAAAAATGCGCTGGCGCTCAAAACGAAACGGCCCGACGCCCAGGTTGTCATCCTATACAAGGACATCCGGGCCTACGGCTTCAAGGAGCGGCTCTATACCCAGGCTCGCCAGCAGGGCGTGATCTTTGTCCGCTACGACGACGCTCACCGCCCGCAGGTGGAGGCCAACGGCAGCCTGGCAGTCGAGGTGTGGGACCCGACGCTCCAGCGGAAGCTATCTCTGCGGCCCGACCTGCTCGTGCTGAGCATGCCTGTTGTGCCGCGCGAAGACGCCTCTGAGGTCTCCAAACTGTTCAAGGTCACCCTGGACGGCAACGGCTTTTTCCTGGAAGCGCATGTCAAACTCCGCCCGGTGGACTTTGCCGCCGACGGCGTGTTCATGGCTGGGATGGCCCACTACCCCAAGTTGCTCGACGAGAGCGTGATCCAGGCGCAGGCCGCCGCCGCACGGGCAGCCCGCATCCTCAGCCGCGAGACATTGACGGCAGGCGGGCGCGTGGCCGTGGTCGATCCCTCCAGGTGCACTGGCTGCCTGACATGCGTGCGGGTGTGCCCCTTCGGCGTGCCGCAGGTCCGGGCTGACCTGGCCGGCGTGGGCGGCATCGGCGGGGCGGCGACCATCGAGGCGTCGGTGTGTCAGGGGTGTGGATCGTGCGCCGCCGAATGTCCAGCGCGGGCTATCCAACTGATGCACTACACTGACGCGCAGATGGCGGCCAAGGTTGGTGCGTTGGTCGCGGTTGACAAGCTTATCCCGCTTAGTCAGATCGTGGCGGCAGAAAGTGATGGGTGATGGCAGAGTCGTCCCGCTTGAACATCGTTGCCTACTGCTGTGAACACTGCGCCTACGCGGCGGCTGATCTGGCGGGTGGGCTGCGGATGCAGTATCCCCCGGAGGTCAAGGTCGTGCAGCTGCCCTGCACCGGCAAGCTCGATGTGCTGATGGTCCTGCTGGCTTTTGAGCAGGGGGCCGACGGCGTGATGGTGGCCGGTTGACTGCCCGGCGACTGTCATTACCTGGAGGGTAATGTCAACGCCAAGCGCCGGGTGAAACGGGTCAAAGCGCTGCTGGAGCAGATCGGGCTGGAGCCGGCGCGGGTGGAGATGTTCAACATGTCGGCGGCGATGGCGGGGGAGTTCGTCGCGCGGGCAACCGAGATGAGCGAACGTATTGCGGGCCTGGGGCCGAATCCCTTGCGCGCCCCGGCAGTGACCACGTCGGCCAGTGTGGACGGGCCAGAGAAGCCTCATGGAGAGTGAACCATGATCGTTGCCGAACAGAAACCACTCAACGAGATCAAATCCCTGATTGGAGACGCCAACAAGGTGCTGGTTGTCGGGTGCGGCACCTGTGTGACGGTCTGTTTTGCCGGGGGCGCACGAGAGGCCGCCATCGTCGCCTCGTCGCTGCGGATGGCGACCAAACTGGACGGCAGCCCTAAAGAAGTGACCGATGTGACCGTGCAGCGTCAGTGTGAGTGGGAGTACCTAGACGAGGTGCGCGAGGCGGTGGCCGGGGCCGATCTGATCCTGTCGCTGGGCTGCGGCATCGGCGTGCAGGCCATAGCCGAGCACTTCCCGGACAAGTGGGTGGTGCCCGGCTTGAACACCACCTTTCTTGGCCTGCCCACCGAGCAGGGCGTGTGGGCTGAGCGCTGCGCGGCCTGCGGCGACTGCATCCTGGGGTTGACGGGAGGCGTCTGCCCGATTGCCCGCTGCTCTAAGTCGCTGCTCAACGGGCCGTGCGGCGGGTCGCAGGATGGGCACTGTGAGGTGAACCCAGAGACTCCCTGCGCCTGGCAGCTAATCTACGACCGGCTGAGCAGCCTGGGCAAACTCGACACCCTGCTAGAGATTCAGCCGCCCAAGAACTGGCGGGCCGCCCGCGACGGCGGGCCGCGCAAGATCGTGCGCGAAGACCTGCGCCTGGTGGCCGAGGAGGACTGAGGAATGGCTGCTGAACCGGCAAGCAACGGGAAATACCTGGTCGGCTCGAACCTGGAGCGCGTGCTGCGGGCCGGGCACTTTGCCGTCACGGCAGAGCTGGGTCCGCCCCAGAGCGCCGACGGGGACGTGATCCGCAAGAAGGCTGCCCTGCTCAGAGGCAACTGCGATGCCGTCAACATTACCGACAATCAGACGGCCATCGTGCGGATGTCCAGCATTGCAGCGGGCGCGATCCTGGTGCAGGAAGGTCTGGAGCCAGTCATCCAGATGACGTGCCGTGATCGCAACCGGCTGGCGATGCAGAGTGACCTGCTGGGGGCCTATGCGCTGGGAATACGCAACCTGTTGTGCCTCACAGGCGATCACCAGACGTTTGGCAACCATCCTGACGCCAAGAACGTGTTCGACATGGACTCGATCCAAATGGTGCAGATGGTGGCGGCCATGCGCGATCAGCGTGTTTTCCAGTGCGGCGACGAATTCAGGGGGCCGGAGCCGCGCTTTTTCGTCGGGGCTGCCGAGTCGCCCTTCGCCGACCCGGTGGAGTTCCGCCCTTACCGGCTGGCCAAAAAGGTCCGGGCGGGGGCGAATTTCATCCAGACGCAACTGGTGTACGACATCGAGGCCTTCCGGGTGTTCATGGAGAAGGTGCGTGCGTTGGGCCTTCACCGGCAGACGTACATTCTGGCCGGTGTGGGGCCGCTCAAAAGCCCGGCCATGGCTCGCTACATGAAGAACGAGGTGCCCGGCATCCTGGTGCCTGACGAGATCATCCAGCGGATGGAGGCGGCAGGCGCACCCTGGGCCGGCAAGTCCAAAGACGAGCTGACCAAAGAAGACAAGAAGGCCCGCTCGCAGGCATGGCAGGAGGAGGGGATCAGGATTTGCATCGAGCTGATCCGCCAACTGCACGAGATCGAAGGCGTGGCCGGCGTGCACATCATGGCCATTGAATGGGAAGAAGCCGTTCACGCCATTGTCGAGGGGGCTGGCCTGCTGCCGCGTCCAGTCGTGGCGCTGCCTGCCCCAGCGTAGGGAGAAGCCGATGGACGAGATACCGCTGCCTGTCCGTGAGCCAACGATCATCAGTGGCGAGCTTGCCCAGCGCGTGATGGACGAACTGGGGGAAAATGTCTACCTGTGCTACCAATGCGTCCGGTGCTCCAGCGGCTGTCCGGTATCGAAGTACTTCGACTGGCAGCCCAACCAAATCATGCGTGCGCTTCAGCTTGGCCAGGAGGACATCGCCCTGCATGCTGAAACCCCCTGGCTGTGCGCCGCCTGCCAGACGTGCACCACGCGCTGCCCACAGGGTTTGGACATCGCTGCCATCATGGAGTTCTTGACGCGCGAAGCGCTGGAACGCGGCATCCAACCCCCGGTGCGCGAGGTGGATTTCTTTAACAAGGCCTTCATGCGCGAGGTGCGGCTGTGGGGGCGCGCTTACGAACTGGGGCTGATGGTCGAGATGAAGCTGCGCACGCTCCACCTGATGGATGACCTCGACCTGGGCGCGAGGATGATTCTCAAGAACAAGCTGGCTTTCCTGCCCAGTCCTGCCCGACCGCCCCGCACGGTCAAGCCGGTGCCTGGCGCAGCGCGGGCCATTGCTTATTATCCGGGCTGCTCGCTGCACTCGATGGCGGGCGAGTTCGATACCTCGGCCCAGGCGGTGTGCGAGGCGCTGGGCCTGACGATGATCGAGCCAGAGGGGTGGGTGTGCTGTGGCAGCTCCGCCGCGCACCGCGCCGATCCCGAAGCGGCGCTGCGCCTGCCGATGGAAAACCTAGCGCTGATCGAGCAGAGCGGCTTCCGAGAGGTGACAATGCCCTGCGCGGCGTGCTTCAACCGCCATAAAGCCGCCCAGCACGAGATTCGGCGCAGCGCTCAGCGCAAGGCTGTCTTGGACCGCGAGCTGGGCTATGCCTACCAGGACACGGTGCAGGTCAGCACCCTGATCGAGTCCATTCACGCCCACGTGGGCGTTGAGGAGGTCCGCCAGAAGGTCAAGCAGCCGCTCACCGGGCTGCGGCTGGTGTGCTACTATGGCTGCCTGCTCACCCGCCCCCCTGAGATCACGGAGGCAGAGCACCCCGAAAATCCGACCAACATGGACGAACTCATGGCGGCGCTGGGCGCGGAGGTGCTGGACTGGTCGTATAAGACCAGTTGCTGCGGCGCGGCGCACTCGGCGGTTCGCACCGACATCGTATTGGAACTGAGTGGGGCGCTGATCGAGCACGCGCGGGAGGCGGGGGCAGAGGCCATGGCCGTTGCCTGCCCGCTGTGCCACACCAACCTGGATGCTCGCCAGTTCCAGATGGGGCTGGACCAGCCCCTGCCGGTGATGTACTTTACCCAGCTCATGGCCCTGGCCCTGGGGCTGCCTGAGAAGGCCGCCGCGCTGCACAAAAACCTGGTCGATCCGCGCCCGCTATTGCGCGACAGAGGGCTGATCGCATAGGAGTGGACGGGCCATCGCTGCACAGGATTGGCGGGCGCGGGGGAGCGCAGCCGTCTTGTGCAGAGCCGGATGAGATGAATCATCTGCTCGCCAGAGGAGAGGAGGGCTTTGAGATGGTCCCGGTGGAAGTGCTCGATGACCTGTTGGAGCGGGCCTGGGGGTCGGTGTGTGACTGTTACGACGTGACCGAAGACCTGCCAGACCTCCAAACTCTGTTTGCGGGCGTCAATCTGGCCGATCCGTGGCGGGCGGCGGAAGTGGTGCTGGCCAACATGCTGGTGGAGGTCGTGGACAGCACCCACCGCTTTTCGCCCTGGTACCGGATGCCTGCCAGAGCCTTCGGGCTGATCCGGGTGCGGGAGGCCACCACCGAACGGACTCGCTGGATGCTCGCCCCGGAGGCCGTTCAGCGCTGGCAACACCTGATCGAGCCTATGGCGACGGCCATCCGCATGAACACGGCCCTGATCCAGGCCACTCAGGTGGTTGAGGATGCGATCAGGCGGCGTCTGCCTGGCGAAGCGACAGGCTGCGTGGTGGCCCGCTGTGACTGTGTGCCGCGCCGCACCATCCTGGTCAGCTGGTCGATCCTGGACCAGTCGGAGGTGTTGTGTGGCGACTGTCACCAGCCGTACCGGCCCGTTGCAGAAGAACCACCCGACTATTGAACGAGTCCGGCGCACGCGGCGGTCGGTGACAAGTGCGCCGGACTCAGGTCAGACCTGGCTGGCGCGACGAGACCGATTTTGATAGACCCAGGGGCGGCCCCACCAGTGGTGGGCGCCGCCCCTTTACACGGCCCCTATGGCCGGCCTGCGAGCTGCTCAGGATGAGTCGTTGCGCTAGTCGTTGCGCTACAGGAAGCTCTCCAGCAACGTGCCGACCTCGGCCATCGAAAAGACGGGGCCATCCACGCAGATCAACTTCTCGCCCAAGTTGCAGCGCCCACACTTGCCGATTCCACAGTGCATACGGGCCTCCAGCGTCACATAGCTCTGCTCCGGCGCAAAGCCGAGCCTCTGCAACACCTGATCGACGTAATAGATCATGATCGGCGGGCCGCAGGTAATGGCAATCGTATTGCGGGGCGCTGGAGCTACTTTCTCCAGAAGCCGGGTGATCAGCCCTACGTCGTGTCTCCACTCCGGGTCCGGTTCGTCGACGGTTAAGTACAGGTCGGTGTCAGGCGAGGAGCGCCACTCCTCGTACTCGTCGCGGAAGATCAGCAGTGAGGGGCGCCGGGCGGCCCACAGGATGGCCAGATGGCCGTACTCGGCGCGGTGGTCGAGCACCGTCTGAAGCACCGGGCGCAGCGGCGCGCCGCCGATTCCGCCGCCCAGCACCACCAGGTCCTTACCGCGAAACTCCTCCATCGGGAAGGAGTTGCCCAGCGGCCCGCGCACGCCCACCAGGTCGCCAACACCTAGCTCGTGCAGACCGGTAGTCACACTGCCCAGCCGTTGCACGGCGAACTCAAGCACGGGGCCTCGGCTGGGGGTGGAGGCGAGGCCGAAAGGGGCCTCGCCAATGCCGAAGGCCGAGACGAAGGCGAACTGCCCAGGCCGATAGTCGCTGAACTGCCGGCTGCCGCCGTCGAGAAGTTCGACGCCGAACAACTTGATCTCCGGGGCCAGATCGCGGACCTCAACGAGCCGCCCCAGGCTGGGCAGCATGGCATTGACGTGGCCATTGGTCGTGTGGGTGACAGGCATGGTAGTCACGGGTTCACCTCCGAGACGTGCTGCATGACCTCGGTGATGTCGATGTTGACCGGACAGGCATCGATGCAGCGCCCACAGCCAGTGCAGGCCAGGGGGCCATATTGTTGGGGATAGTAGTAGAACTTGCAGAAGAAGCGGTTGCGCAACCGCTGGCCTTTAGCTGCACGCGGGTTGTGGCCGCCCGCGATCTTGCGATAGACCTCGCCGGCGCAGCTATCCCAGCAGCGGATACGTTCGTACTGACGATGGCCGTTGCCTGCGGCGAGCGTCTCATCGCGCACGTCGAAGCAGCGGCAGGTGGGGCACACGTAGGCGCAGAGGCGGCAGCTCAGGCAGCGCTCGGCCATTTCTTCCCAGTACTCGTCGTTGAAGTGCGACGGCCAGGCTTCAGCCTGCGGGAAAAGCAGCCGGGCGGTGATCACCTGCCGGGGAGGGTCTCCAGGGCGATGCTGGAGCGCCAGCCCCTGGATCAGCGCCTCTCCCTTGGGCGTGACGGCCTGTACGGCGTAGCCGTCCTCCACCTCGGTGAGCATCACGTCCATGTCGCGGTGGTCATCGGGCGTGACGCCCATGCTGGTGCAAAAGCAGGTGTCGCCCATCTGGTTGCAGGCCAGCCCGACCAATGTAGTGTGCTCGCGGCGGCGGGTGTACCAGCTATCGGGCGGATCGTCCTCGATGAGCAGCGCGTCGAGCACCTTGAGTCCGCGGGCGTCGCAGGGCCGCACGCCGAACACCACCTGCTCGTCTTCCGGGAGCGACTCGCGGAGCGTGATGTGCTCTCCGGCCTGATCGATCAACATCAGGCGCTCGGTCGGCGGGAAGAGAGCGTCTTTGGCCGACATGGCCGGGCGGAGGTAGTCCCACACGACCTCGGCGCTGCTGTGGACGGGGCGATAGAGCAGCACGCCTTCCACATCGCGCGGCGCGATGACGGTTCGGTCTTGGACCAGGTCATCGATCCACGCGGCCAGCTTATCGCGGCTGATGACGTTCATGGTCACACCTCCTCGCCGCCCAGAGTGGTGGTGATGGGGGAGAGCACAGGCGCAAGGCCGGCGCGGAAACCGAAGGCAGCTTCCATCTCGCTGGCCAGCTTGCGATTGAGCAAGCTGATGGGGATGTTCATCGGGCAGACGCGCTCACACTCGTCGCAGCCGATGCAGCGCCCGGCCAGGTGGTACGCCCGCCCCAGGTGGAATGCCCGCTTCTCGTCAGGGGCAATGCGCATGGCGACCCACAGCGAGTCGTCGCGCTCGTACAGGCAGGTGGGGCAATTGCACATCGGGCAAGCCTGACGACAGGCATAGCACCGGATGCAGCGGTCGAACTGGCTGAGCCAGAAGCTGGCCCGCTCGGCGGGCGTCATGGCTTCCAGCCGGGCCAGATCGGCCCCCCACGGATCGCTGACCTGTCCGACTTCCGGCGGCTCGCCGATCAGCGTGTCGTAGACCACAGGGAGGCGTTCGGCGCAAGCCTGGCAGCGGCGTTGCCAGGCATCCGTCACCTGGCCCGACCCGGCTCCCTGGCGGATGCCCTCGCAGGCCACGCCGATCAAGTAGACCTGGTCGCGTTGGAACTGGTTCTCGGCCAGCAGCACATGGATGGCGCGGCTGTCGCATGGCTTGACGACCACCGCCACACGCCCTGGCGGTTCGGCGGTCTGGCCGTGCCCTTTCGGGCGCAGCCGGTCGCGCAGGTAGGTGGTCAGGTTGTGGGTGCATTCCTGGTTCCAGACCAAGCGGGCCACGTCGTCGGCGCGGGTGACGAACGCCGGGCGGGTGCGGCCTCGCGGCCCCACCTCGTACCCGATCACACAGGTCACCTGCCCGCCAGAGAGCAGCTCCCTGGCTTTGTCCTGGATGGCAGTCGTGGTGTTCACGGTTGACCTCCTGCCTCGGCTTCAAGCGTGTCCGGCAGCGGCTCCATCAGCGGGATGGGGTTACGCTGCCGCCAGGTGCACGGACCGAGCGCCCGCACGGTCTGGGTGAACTCATTGACGATCCGCGCGAAGCGCTCGCCTTCAGAAGCCGACACCCAATCCAGGCGCAGGCGCTCCGGCTCCAGCCCGGCGAAGGCCATCAGGCTGTGCAGCACAGGCAAGCGCTTGGCCGTGCGATGATTGCCAGTGTCGTAGTGGCACTCGCCGATATGGCAGCCAAGCACCAACACACCGTCAGCGCCTTCATCGAAGGCACGCAGGATCAGTTCCGGCGCAACGCGGCCAGAGCACGGCACACGCACCGCACGCAGGTTCCAGGGCGACTTCAGGCGCGAGACTCCGGCCAGATCAGCGCCAGAGTAGCTGCACCATGTGCACAGAAATCCGACGATCTTGGGTTCGTACATCACGGCACCTCCTGGCGCAGTGCGCCGATCATCTCGGCGACGATCTGGCGGTCGTCGAAGTGGATGAGGGTGATGGCTTTGTTGGGGCAGGCTGCCGCGCAGGTGCCGCAGCCCTTGCACTGCCAGGCGTTGATGGCCGCGATGCCGCCGTCCAGGGCAATTGCATCGTAGGGACAGGCAGCCGCGCATTGACCACAGCCTGCACAGCGTGCGGCGTTCACCACCGCCACCGAAGGATCGAGCAGGACGGTGCCCTGGTCGATCAGCGACAGGGCGGCGGCGGCTGCGCCTCCGGCCTGCATCACGCTGTCTGGGATGTCCTTGGGGCTTTGGCAGGCCCCCGCCAGGAAGATGCCGTCTGTGGCCGTCTCAACTGGCCCTAGCTTGGGATGCTTCTCCAGAAAGAAGCCATCGGGTCCCCGGCTGATGCCGAACTGGCTGGCCACCTGGGGCGCATCGACTTGCGGCTCAAAGCCGGTGGCCAGGATCACCATGTCTACCTCAACGTGGTCGGGCTGGTCGTAGTAGTGCTCGTCCCAGCGCACGACCAGACGTCCCTGGTGCGGCTCGATGCCCGTCACCCTGCCGTGGTAGAAGGTCACGTCCTTGGAGCGAGTGCGGTTGTAGAACTCCTCGTAGTCTTTGCCGAAGGCTCGCATGTCGCGGTAGACCTCGACGACCTCGGCGTTGACGTATTCGTGGACAAGCTGGGCGATCTTGAGCGAGTACATGCAACAAGCCCGCGAGCAGTACTCGTGATAACGCTCGTCGCGGCTGCCGACGCAGTGCAGGATGGCAACCCGCTGGGGCGGCTGCCCATTTTTGAGCAGCACCCTGCCGCCCGTCGGGCCGCTGGAGTTGATCAGCCGCTCGAACTCCATGGCTGTGATGACGTTGTCGAGCTTGCCATAGCCGTACTCTGGGGCCTGGCGGGGATCGAAGTCCTTGAAACCGGTGGCCAGGATGATGGTTCCCACCGTCAGATCAACCGTCTGATCTTGCATGGTGTGATCGATAGCCCCGCGCTCGCAGGCCGCCACGCACTCCAGACACTCAGAGCAGATGCCGCAACGCAGACAGCGTTCGGCCTCACGGCGGGCCTCCTCTTCAGTCAGGGTCAGGTCCACCTCGCGGAAGTTGTTGCGGCGCTGTTCGAGCGGGATGCAGCGGATGGGCGTGCGATCCCAGCCTGCCGCCTCACCGCGAGCGATCTTGTCCTCGATCTCAGCCCGCTCCAGCCGGGCCACCGTTCCCAACTCGACCGGCTCCGGGATGCCTTGCTCGCCGCGCAGGTAGCGATCCACGCAGCGGGCCACGTGGTGACCCTCGCCGATGGCATCCACGACGAAGAAGGTCACGCCCCGGCGCACGTCGCCGGCGCAGAACACGCCCGGTTGGGTGGTCATCATCTCATCGTCAGTCTGGATGCCCACCGGGAAGCGGGTGTTGATGCTGCCATCGGAGGGCAGGAAAGAGAAATCCGGCCCCTGACCGATGGCCCAGATCACCAGGTCGGCGGGGATGATGTGCTCGGTGCCCGCAATCTCCTCGATGTCTGGCTTGCCATGCTTGAAGCCACGGAAGATCACCTCAGCGCAGCGCACGCCGACGATGCGATCCTCGGCCACCACAATCTCTTTGAAGGTGCGGCCCGGGTATAGTTCGATGCCTTCCTCCTCGGCGACCTGCACCTCCCACTGAAAGCCCGGCATCTCGCCGCGCGGCTCCAGGCAGATCATCCGCACTTCGGGCCAGCCCAGGCGGAGCGCCGTGCGCGCCACGTCGAGCGCGACGTTGCCGCCGCCCAGCACGGCCACCTTGCGACCGCTCAGGTCGATGCGCTCATCGAGCGCGACGCGGCGCAGCAGGTCCAGGCTCGTCCAGTTATCGCGGTGGTTTGAATTGCGGATGGGCAGCTTCTTGGCCTGATGCGCCCCCGTGGCGATGATCACGGCGTCATAGCCCTGTTCGAGCAGGGCGGGCACATCATCCACGCGGGTGTTCAGCCGCAGCTTGACGCCCTCCTCGACGATCTGCTGGATTTCCCAATCGAGCAGATCCCACGGCAGACGGTGAGGCGGGATGCCTACCCGCATCATGCCGCCCGCCACGGGCAGGCTGTCGAAGACGGTGACGGCGTGCCCCAGCCGTACCAGATCGAGACCTGCCGTCAAGCCTGCCGGGCCTGCGCCAATGATGGCGACCTTCTGGCCGGTGGGGGACGGATTGTGCTTGAAAGGCGTCCCGACCAGCGATTTGTCGCGCGTGGCAGCCAGTTCATCGCGATGGGCGTAGGCCCAATCGGCCACAAAGCGCTTGAGGCCCATGATGTTCACCGGCTGATCGATCTGCCCGCGCGAGCAGGCATCTTCGCAGCGACGATTGCATACCCGTCCGCACACGGAGGGGAAGGGATGCTCACGCCGGATAGCCCAGTAGGCGTCGGCGTAGCGACCCTGGCGCACCAGCGCGATGTAGCCCATCGCCCGCTGATCGGTGGGGCAGGCGTCACGGCAGGGAGCGACGCCTCGCTTGGCGATAGTGAAGGCGTTGGGCACCGACTGGGGCGAGAAGCGATAGGCAGCCTTGCGCGTGCTGAGGTTCAGATCAAACGGGTTGCTCAGTTCAATCGGGCAGGCTTCGGCGCACAGGCCACAGCCGGTGCACTTCGACTCGTCGATGTAGCGGGCCTTGCGCCGCACCCGCACCTTGAAGTTACCCACATACCCCGACACCGCCTCGACCTCGCTGTAGGCGAGGAGGGTGATGTTTTTATGGCGTCCCACGGACACCATCTTGGGGGTGAGAATTCAAGCGGCGCAGTCGAGCGTGGGGAACGTCTTGTAGAGCTGGGCCATGTGGCCCCCGATGCTTGGTTCCCGCTCGACCAGGATGACATGCTTGCCAGCATCGGCCAGCCGCAGGGCTGCCTCGATCCCGGCAATGCCCGCTCCTACCACCAGCGCCGAGGGCGCCATCTCGACAGCGCGCATCTCCAGCGGCTCGTGGTAGCGGACGCGCTGCACTGCCGCCGCAACCATGCAACGGGCTTTGCTGGTCGCCTGGTCCCGGTCGTCGATTACCCACGAGCATTGCTCGCGGATGTTGGCCATCTGGAAGAAGAACGGGTTCAGGCCGGCCTCCTGGCACGCCCGGCGGAAGGTTGGCTCGTGCATCAGCGGTGAGCACGAGGCGACGACAACGCGGTTCAGCTTGTGCTCATGGATATCCTGTTTGATCAGGTCTTGGCCTGGATCGGAGCACATGTAGCTGTAGTCGCGGGCCAGCACAACGCTGTCCAGGGTTCTGGCAAATTCTGCCACAGAGGCCACATCGACCGTCGCCGCGATGTTGGTGCCGCAGTGGCAGACGTATACTCCGGTTCGTACTTTGGTTCGATTCATGGAAGCGCCTCCTGCTTAGGTCTCGATGAGGCGGGACAGTAACGCGCCTTCAATCTCAGCCATCAGCTGCTCGGCGGTGAAACCGCGCTGAGTGGCCACTCCTGAGGGGCAGGCCCCCACACAGGTGCCACAGCCCTTACAGATCACCTCGTTGACCTGGGATACCACCCGGCCATCAGCCTGCTCCACGACTTCGATGGCGCTGTAGGGGCACAAACTGACGCACACACGGCACCCGCAGCAGCGGGCCGGATCGATGTAAGCGGTGAATGGCTCAAGCGTCACCGATCCAGCGTCCATCAGCGCCAGCGCGGCGGCGGCTGCTGCTGCCCCCTGGGCCACACTGTCTGGGATGTCCTTGGGGCCTTGACAGGCCCCGGCCAGAAAGATGCCGTCGCTGGCCGTCTCGACTGGAGCAAGTTTGGGGTGCCGCTCCAGAAAGAAGCCGTCTGGGCTGAGGCTGACGCCGAACACCTTCGACACCTGCCTCTGATCGGCCTGGGGTTCCAGGCCGGTGCTGAGCACCACCATGTCGACCAGCGCTTCGACCGCCTGGCCAGTGTACACATCCGGTGTGCTGACCTTGAGACGTCCATTGTGGCGGGTGACTTCGATGGAGTGGTCGTAACGGATGAAGTGCGCTCCTTCGCGCCGCACCCGTTCGTAGAAAGCCTCGTAGCCTTTGCCGAAGGTGCGCATGTCGCGATAGAACTCGATCACCTCGGCTCCCACCAGGTCGTGCGCCAGGTGGGCTAGCTTGAGCGAGTACATGCAGCACACCCGCGAGCAGTGCTCGTTGTGATCGCCACGGCTGCCCACGCAGTGGATGATGGCAATGCGCTCCGGCTGGCGGCCATCCTTACAGCGCACCTGACCACTGGTGGGGCCTCCGGAGTTGATCAACCGCTCGAACTCCATCCCGGTCAGCACGTCATCGAGTTGGCCGTAGCCATACTGCGGCGACTGCGCTGGGTCAAAGTCGCGGAAGCCGGTGGCCAGGATGATGGCGCCTACCTCCAAGTCGATCAGCTCGTCCTGTTGCTCAAAGTCCACTGCGCCACGGGGGCAGAACTTCTCACAGGCCCGGCACTTGCCGCGCTGGAAATAGGCGCAGTTCTCGGCGTCGATGACTGGGATGCGCGGCACGGTCTGAGCAAAGTGGAAGTAGATCGCTGGCCGCTGACCCAGCCCCAGGTCAAACTTAGAGGGAATCTTTTTCCACGGGCACTTTTCGACGCAGGTGCCGCATCCGGTGCACAACTCCTCGTTGATGTAGCGCGCCCGCTTGCGGACCCGGACATGGAAGCTGCCCACAAATCCTGAAACTGCTTCGACCTCACTGTAGGTCAGGAGGGTGATGTTTTCGTGGCGTCCCACGGACACCATCTTAGGGGTGAGAATTCAGGCTGCACAGTCGAGGGTGGGGAAGGTTTTGTAAAGCTGGGCCATATGCCCACCGATCCCCGGCTCCCGCTCGACCAGGATGACGTGCTTGCCGGCATCAGCCAGCCGCAGAGCCGCCTCGATCCCGGCAATGCCCCCTCCCACCACCAATGCCGATTGCTTCACTGAGGCGCGGCGCGTCTCGAGCGGGTCGTGCAGGCGCACACGCCGGACGGCGGCCGCCACCAAGTCGCTGGCTTTCTCAGTGGCCGTCAGCGGATCATCCGAAACCCATGAGACGTGCTCGCGGATATTGGTCATCTGGAACAGGAAGGGATTGAGGCCAGCCTCAGCGCACGCCGCCCGGAAGGTGACTTCGTGCATCAGCGGCGAGCACGAGGCAACCACCACTCGATTCAGGCCCAGTTTCTGGATGTCCTCCTTGATCAACGCCTGACCGGGGTCTGAGCACATGTAGGTGTAGTGGCGGGCCACAACGACGTCGTCGAGCTGCGCAGCATAGTCGGCCACGGCTGCCACATCCACCATCCCGGCGATGTTGGTGCCGCAGTGACATACATACACGCCGATGCGGGGGTCCTGCGCGGGGCTGGCGCGTCCGTCGTGTGTCGAGAGGGTTGGGTTGTAGGCTGTCTCCATCCAGCAGTTCTCCTTTCGTTGGAGTGTTCGAATGCGCCTTGTCACCGTGGGGTGATGAGCTACGCGCTTGCGATGACTTCTATGGCAAGATTGGGAATGTGACGATGGTCTGCCTCTCCTCATGCGGTATGGGTTATCTGGAAGCCGCACAGGCTGGCCAAGTCGGCGCAAGGCTCCTGCCCCAACCTGGCGGCAGGGTTAGCGATCACAATCACATGGGGCGCATGACATAACACACTGTCATTAGTTGGATGGACAGAAACACTCCTTCCGTGTTTCGCAATGTGTGGTCTGGCGCGAAGCTGGACGCGATGGCCAGAATCTCCTTTGGCGAACGGCGTGGGAGGGGCAAGTCATTGCCTGGACGAGAGCGAAGTGATGGGCAAACGTGTCGAAGAGGTAGACGCCGCTCAAAGTGCTGTCTTGGCGAACAGATTTGCACCTATTGTAACACAGTTTGTGAAATCGTGCGCAATATGTTTGGCTGCGGGCGGTTTCATGACGGGGGTAGCCTGGCAGATTGGCGTGGCTCGCCTGGCTCAGCCTCAGCCCTTCAATGGAGAGGGGGAGGACCGAGCATCAGCGAGGTCAGGGGATGAGGCTCTGCTAACCCATTGTCCTGCAATACACCCGGCCTGCCCTCTTGGGGGTAGACAGACACGAGAACTCGTGATAGCATAGCTGCTGTAGGGTAAAGCGAGGGATAGGGAACCACGCAGCGCTCATGGGGCAACTTCATCCTCCGGTTCCGCTATCGCAGCAGAAGGCAAACTGATTCAGACCACCTGAGGAGTTCAGTGACAGGGATGTCATTGGAACCCCTGCTTTTGCGTTTCCAAGTTGGGGATAGAGGTGACCTGTGAGGCTGGGTAGAAAGGAGGACCTAGCGAGCTAAGGTGCTGCTCAACGACATGCTAGGGTCTGCTCCCGTGGGCATGGCCCATCGTGTGAGCGAGCTTGGATGCTCGTGTTTAGACCAGTCTCTTGTGATGAAACCTCAGTAGTTTTGGGCGAGAGTGTTCTCAGCCAAGCGCCTAAGGAGGAATTGATGTGAAGACCCGAAGGCCCGTAAGCATCATCAAGGTCATTTTGACCCTGTGCCTTGTCCTGTCTATCACGCAGGTGGCATCGGCGCAGGAGGGCGGCGAAACCCCGCCTCCGCCGTCTCCCGATCCCGGCTTGACGGAGACGCCGGTGGAGACGCCCACCGAAGCGCCCACCGACACCCCGGCCACGGAGGAACCTACAGAGCCGACGGCGACCGAGGAGGAAGCCCTTCCGACTGAGGAGGCCCTTCCGACCGAGGAGCCAAGCCCCACCCCAACCCCAGAGCCGGACCCCCGTGTGGATCGCGCCCTGGGCCAGGCGCTGCCCTACACGATCAGCGCCCTGCGGCTTGAGGCCCCTGCGGTGGCTGAGGGTGTGACGCCGGCGAGCAAGATCAACCGCGCCCTGTTCGGGGCCGAAGGGCCGCAGCAGGTGGTTGTGCGGCTGGCTGAAGCGCCGGTCGGCGAAGTGGCAGCGGAGGGTGTGGACGCCTCCGGACAGCGCAGCCATCGCCAGCGCGTCGAGGCCCAGCAGCAGGAGATCATGGCGGTGGCTTGGGGCCTTGATCCCCGCACCGAGGTCCTGGGATCGACTCAGATTGCGCTCAACGCGGTGATCCTGGAGATCGACGCCGCTGACCTGCCAGCCCTGGCTGCTAACCCGGCGGTGGTGTCCATCAACCCGTTGATCAACTACGAGATGGACTTGAGCGAGACCGTGCCCTACATTGGGGCCAGCGCCGTTCACGCTGCAGGCTACACCGGCGACGGCGTGCGTGTGGCCGTGTTCGACAGCGGCATCGACTATCTGCATGCCCATCTGGGCGGCTCCGGCGACCCCGCCGAATATGCGGCCAACGATCCGACGGTGATCGAGCCAGGCACATTCCCTACCGCCAAGGTGGTTGGGGGGTACGACTTCATCGGTGATACGTGGGCGGGTTCCGCCGATCCGCTGACGCCCGATCCCGACCCGCTCGATCTCGAAGGTCACGGCACTCACGTGGCCGACATCATCGGGGGAGAGGGCGGCGTAGCCCCTGCTGTAGACCTGTATGCCGTCAAAGTGTGTTCGTCTGTCTCGTCCGCGTGCAGCGGCGTGGGTCTGCTGCAGGGGATGGACTTTGCGCTTGACCCCAACGGGGACGGCGATACGAGCGACCATGTAGACGTGATCAACATGTCCCTCGGCTCGGTCTACGGACAAGCTTTTGACGACGATCTCTCACGGGCGGTCAACATCGCCACACTGCGCGGCATCCTGACGGTCGCGGCTGCTGGCAACGGTTCTGACAAACCTTACATCCTCGATACGCCCTCGGCGGCGATAACGGCGCTGTCGGTGGCCCAGACCAACGTACCTTCGGCAGTGCAGCCCTTGATGCGGATCGTGTCGCCGCCAGCTATCGCCGGCGACTACGCAGCGGTGTTCCAACCCTGGTCAGTCCCGCTGACCAGCGCCATTGAGGCCCCGGTCCAGTACGGCGACGGCGCGGGGGGCAACCTGAATGGCTGTGCGCCCTTTGCGCCCGGCAGTCTGGCCGGCAAGATCGTCCTGGTGAACCGAGGAGCTTGCAACTTCACGCTGAAGATCAAGAACATTGGCGAGGCCGGCGGCCTGGTGGGCATCATTGGCCTGGTGGCGCCGGGCGAGCCTTTCCCCGGCGGTGACGGCGGCGACCGCCCCATCACCATCCCCGCCTACATGATCAGCCAGGCTGACGCCGACCGGATCAAGAGCCAGTTGGGGGTGGGCGTCGTCATCCGCTTCGATCCGAGCATTGGCATCCCGCTGGTGATGCACATGGTCGGCTCGTCCTCGCGCGGTCCGGCCATGAATACCAACCTGGCCAAGCCGGAGATCGGCGCACCGGGGGCCTCGGTATCGGCCATTGCCGGAACCGGCACGGGTGAAGGCCCGTTTGGCGGCACCTCAGGGGCCACCCCGATGGTCAGCGGCTCGGCTGCCCTGCTGATGCAGGCGTACCCCAACCGCTCGCCGCTTGAGATCAAGGCGGTGCTCGTCAACACTGGCGAGACGGACATCATGAACGAGCCGGCCTTCTTTGGCGGCTACATCGCGCCCATCAGCCGCATCGGCGGCGGCGAGGTGCGCGTGGACCGTGCGCTCGCGTCGCCGGTGGCCGTGTGGGACACGTTGACCTACAGCCCGACGCTCTCGTTTGGCTTCCGCGACATCACGCGCAACTCGACCTCGCTACGCCGCGTGGTGACAGTCCGCAACTACACCAACCGTCCGATCCTATACCAGATCAGCTCACAGTTCCGCTTTGCGGATGACGAGAGCACAGGAGCCGTCAGCATCCACACGCCGCGCTACCTGTATGTGGGCGCTCGTAGCTTTGCTTTCTTCACCGTCACGGTCAACATTGACGGGACCAAGTTGCGCGAGTGGGGCATGAACTCTGGTTCCGCAGGCGCTAACCCTGACCTCCTGACCACGTTTGAGTACGATGGCTACATCAAGCTGGACAACCGCTGGAGCAGCGCCGACGACGCCGATCCGGTGCACATTCCGTGGCACGCGCTGCTGCGCCAGGCTGGCAACGTGCGGCCCTCGTCCGACACCGTGTCCATTGACGGCGAGTATCTGGGCATTCCTGCCGGATTTGTCAACCTGACGAATCATGGCGTGGGGAACACCACTGTCGAGACCTACTCGCTCATTGCCAGCAGCCCTGATCTGCCTGAGGGCGGCTGGGGCGAGAATGCGCCGATCATCGACCTGCGCTACGTGGGTTACGCCACCTACCCGGTTCCGGCAGGCTTCTGCGGCCCGGCGGACTCGTTCGTCATGGCGTTTGCCATCAACACCTGGGAGCGTCAGACCCTGGCCATTGCTCCGGCTTCGTTCTTCGTCGATCTCGATGTGGATCAGGACGGGACCTTTGACTACGAGGTCTTCAACTGGGACCTGGGCTTCCCGCAGATCGGCGATGGGCGCAACGTGACGTGGGTAGCCAACCTGGCGACCGGACAGGCCTCGGCCTTCTTCTACACCGATCACACCACCAACAGCGGCAACACGGTGTTGCTGTTCTGCGGTGATCAGATCGGGATGACGGCGGCCAACTTCTTCCAGCCGATGGACATGTTCGTCGGCGCGTTTGACCTGTACTTCACCGGCAACGTCACCGACTCGGTGGGGGGCATCACCATCTCGCCGCTGGGCGAGCAGTATGTCGGCGTCAGCACCTCCACCGGCAGCTTCGGCCTCGTCGAAGTGGCGTCCGGCGCAACCGAGGAGCTGGCGATCCTCGACTTTGGGCCGCTGACCAACAACACCGAGGTTGGGCTGTTGCTGCGCTACCTGCACGGCCCGGCCAACAACGAGGCGAAGGCCATTCTGGTCGCAGCGCCTTAAAGGTGGGCTGGCTTAGGCCACCATAGCCCCTGATCGTAAAGGAGGTCCCCCCTGGGACCTCCTTCTCGTGTTGAGGTGCGCGGCGCAGAGCGGAGCGTCGGCGAGAGCCTCTCAGGACGATGGCGTGCCGATCGCGCCCGGCGTGAGGCCGGGGAAGGGCTGCTGGCACAGAAAGAAGTATCCCCTGGCCGAAGCCCGGTAATCGTAGGCCGTGGACCCCACCTGCAACACCACATGGTAGCCCTCGACCAGCGCCTGGGTGTACACCTCGCCTGGGCGAGGGCAGCCCAGCGATCCATCGTTCCACACCACGCTCTCAGCCTGAACCACCTGGATCGCGTCGCGCCCCACGCTCAGGCGCGTGGCCAGGTCGTCAACGATCTGGCTCAGCAAGCTCTCCGGCACCTCTCCCATCATTGCACCTCCTCCTCCGTCCGGCGGCGCTGTCTGCACCGAGCCGGGCAGCTCGCGTGTGGGGCGTGGGGGGGAGCTGGTCGGGCTAGGAGTCATCTGAGGAGCGTTTGTCGCCTGACCTTCCCCCTCGTCGCCAACCGGTTGGGTTGGCAGCGGGGTCTGACTGGCCGGCGGCGTGTCCGGCAAGCGGGTCGGCTGGGGCTGGGCTGTGTGGGGGACAGACGGCGTGTCTGGCGCGTCGATTGGCGGCTGCGGCTGGGCGCAGGCGACCGCAGCCACCAGCAGCAGCCCTCCGGCCAGCAGGAACTTGGCTGTTTGAACTGTAGAACGTCTCACTTTTCCTCACCCCCGACAGGGATCGCACTCTTACCTCTGTTCTGGCGTCTATAGATCAGACGCCGGACGCCGGGTTCTGGTTCCCTGCTAGGCCGATGAAACAGTCAGGGCAGGCTCTCGCACACCACGCCGTCCAGATTGTCGTCCAGACGGTGCACGTCCCGATCCTCCAGTTCGTAACAGTAATCGTAACATGCCTGCGCCGCGCCCTGCGAGCCAAAGTCGCTGCAATCGAGGTCTTCAGCGTAACAGTCGCACGGCCCGGCGGTCGGTTGGGGAAGGTCAGGAGGAAGCTCGGCCTGCACGTCAGGCTCAAGGGTAGGGACTGGCTCCTCGGTCGGGGAAGGTGTGGCTGAAGGGGTTTCGGTGGCTGTCGGCTCCAGCGTGGCGCTGGGGGTGGGCGTCTCAGAGGGCGGCAAGGTGCCTGTGGGCGTGAAGGTCGGCGTGTGGGTGGGGGTGGGCGTGGGGGTAGGGCTTGGCGTCACGGTAGGGCCGCTGGTTGCGGCCTGGGACGGCGTGAGTGCATCGCGCTCAGGCGAGGGGGATACCACCCCGGCGCGGGTCGGCAGAGGCGAGGCCGCCGGCGTTGCCGTTCCGGGCGGCGCGGCGGGGAGAAGAACTCCCATCTGCCACAGGATCGCCGCCGCTGCCACTACGGCCAGCAGCGCCAGCCCGACCAGCCCACCCGCCAGCGCCAGCCCGCGCCGCGAGGCCCAGCCCGATGGAGGGGACGAGGGCGTATCAGCAGGCGCAGGCGACTGGTCCTGCTTCAGGCGGCGCAGGTGTTGAGCGGCCCCAGCGTGGTCAGGGTCGATCTTGAGCGCACGCTCAAGAAAGCCTATAGCCTGCTCCCGGCTGATGGCCGCCACGGCGCAGGCAGCCCAAAAGTCAGCGCTCTCGCGGGCTGCCGGAGGAATCTGCCGCAGGATTTCACGCGCTTTTTCCGGCTCACCGGCGCTGGCCAGCTGCAAGGCATGGCGAATCTGATCCTGGTAGGGCACGCTGCCCTCCGCTTTGAATTCTGTTGCTCGAAAATAGTATAGACACTGTTCCCGGAGATGTCGAATTGTCCTGCAAGATCGAGAGCGGGGGGCATGACTTGTGTCTCAGTTGTCTCTCTCTGGCAGGTCTGATAGAATGCTTGGCTGACGGTGGTCTTGGCTGTGGACGTGTGGCGCTCATTGAGCATAAGATGATCCAACGTATCTTTCTGTTGTCAATTGACGATCTGCGTTTTGATGCGCTGAGCTGCGAGTCTGATAAGACTTACCTGCGGCGGTGGGGACTGGACGATGTGCCCCATACGCCTCTGCTGGATCGCCTCGCGGCCCAGGGGCTGCACCTGAACCAGGCCACCTCGACTGCTCCTTATACCCCAGCCTCGCACGCCAGCGTGTTCACTGGGCTGTATCCACCGCAGCATGGTGTACGCGCCTTTCTGAAAACTCAGATTCCGCCCAATGTGCCGATTCTCAGCGAGATACTGCGAGATGCGGGGTACAAGGTGGCGCTGAGCATCGACTTTCTGCACGTGATGCAGCTCGTGGGGTTGACGCGCGGGGGAGATTTCACCGTATCGGCAGACGACGAGGCTCTGTTCAAGCAACTGGCCGACTGGCGCGACGAAAAGCTGTTCGTGTTTGCCCACTTTGTCGATGTCCACCCCCCTTACAAGGAATCGTGGTGCCCACCCTCGCCGGACTATCACACCCCGCTGTACGAGGAAACCGAACTCCTGGCCGAGGTTTTGGGCCTGCCTGACCGGCTGCAACGCGCCGCAGACGGATCGGTCTCCCGCCCCGATCTCATCCGCCTGGACAATCAGATCCGCGTTGAGCTGGAGCGGCGTCGGCTGGTCACCGCCGTCCAGCTTCCGCGTTACCTGCAAGGGGTCACCCTGTTTGACCAGGGACGTCTCAAGAAGTTCTACACCGCCTTAGAGGCGCTCGACCTGCTGCGCGATTCGCTGCTCGTCGTGATGTCCGATCACGGGCAAGCTCAGATGCTGCCTCACCACATGGCGAACCAAAGCATCCCTGAAAAGTTCGATCACGGCGAGACGCTGGTCGATGACTTGATCCGTGTGCCGCTCCTCGTCGTCTCGCCAGGCAACCTGGAACCGCGCAAGATCGCGCAGGCGACCAGCCTGGTGGACCTGCTGCCGACCATTCTGGACTTCGCTGGTCTGGAGGCCCCCCACGCTCTGCCTGGCCGCTCGCTGGCGCGTTTTGCCAGCGATCCGCAGGCCCAGGGATCGATCTGTTACAGCGAAGTGTGGTACCACGACCGGGCCAAGCTCAGCCAATATCTGCGAGAGTGCGCGGCTGCGGGCCGGATTCTGCCGGAGGGCTACGACACGTTTCTGTTCCGGCGCAGCGTGCGCACCGCGGACTATAAGTATGTCGAAGTCGGTGAGCCGCTCAGCTCGCAGGACTATCTGGCTGACGACGAGGCGTTTATGGTCAACGCCATCCGCAAGGCTGCGGGTCGCCTGGAACAGCCGGAGGACCTGGCCCGCCTCAGGGGGGAGATCGCCGCTGGCAAGACCCGGCCCCAGATCGTCGAGGAGTTGCAGCGAACCAATCCCGATCGCCAGGCCTTCTATAACCTGCGAACCGATCCCTTTGAGACGGTCAACCTGCTGCTGATGGACAACGTCAGGCAGATGGTGGGGCTACCCCCCTGTGTCGAGCGTCTGGCAACGCCTCTGCGTGAGGCTCTGCGACGCATCAGTCAGGATGCCCCGCAGCCTACCCATCTGCGCCAGGACATGGAGAGCGCCGAAATGGACATCATTCTCGATCGGCTGCACAATCTCGGCTATATTGAGTGAGGTTTGCGTCTGCCAATCCACAGGCAGTGGAGGCGAGTCCGAGTGGCGTTGTTAACTATTCTCATTCCGGCCTTCAATGAAGAGCAGAACATCCCCCTTGTGCATCAGGAAGTGGCCCGGCTCGCCGATCAGCTACAGGCCGACTTTGGCCTGGCGACAGAAGTGTTGTTTGTGGATGACGGCAGCACCGATCGCACCTTTGAACTGATCAGCAGCCTGGCTGACCAGGACAGCCGCTGCCGGGGTCTGCGACTTTCGAGGAACTTCGGCAGCCACGCCGCCATCGCGGCGGGTTTGAACCACGCGGCTGGCGATGCAGCGGTCATTCTCGCGGCGGACCTGCAGGACCCGCCTCACATCGTCCACGAGTTTGTGCGCCTGTGGTTGGATGGCTTTCATGTGGTGTGGGGCGTTCGAGAGACGCGCGACGATCCCCTGGCGCGTCGCATGTTTGCGCGGATATTTTACGGGTTGATCCGCTCACTGGCGCTCCCTCAATATCCCAAGAGCGGGACAGGGAGTTTCTGCCTGCTGGATCGCTGTGTGATTGACGCTCTGAAGCAATTCCCTGAGCGCAACCGCGTCACCTTTGGCTTGGTCTACTGGGCCGGGTTCCGGCAGGTGAGCGTGTCCTACAGGCGGCAGCGACGTCAGGCCGGCAGGTCTAAGTGGAATACGGCCCGCATGATCACGGCGGCCCTGGACGTGCTGCTGTCTTTCTCCTACCAACCTGTGCGCATTATTTCCTACCTGGGAATTCTGATCTCGTTGGGGACCTTTCTGATGGGCATGGCCATTGTCGGCCTGTGGCTGTTTCGAGGCATCCAGACGCCCGGCTGGGCCTCGACCATCACCGTGGTCTTGTTTCTGGGCGGCGTGCAGTTGATGGTGCTAGGAGTGCTGGGCGAGTACATCTGGCGCATCTCCGAAGACAGCAAGGCCCGCCCCATTTACCTCATCATGGATCAGGTCGGCCATCCGCCTGAGACAGAAGCGCATGACTGACGTTCTGGTGCTGGCTCCAGAGGTGACGCCGGCATGGTGGCCTGCGGGCAGCGAACCGGCTCTGCCGTTTCCGGCCTATCCGCTTCGCTCGCTGCCCGCAGGCCGGCTGGTCGCCTCTGTGCGCCGGGAGGGCAGAGCCATCCCAGCCATTGTTCAGGACGAGGGTCGATATGTTCTGGCTTTCGATCCTGCCGCGCTGCTGCGTTGGCTGACGACGGAATACGCCTTTGTTCACCCTCCGCCGATCTACGCCCGTTTTCCCCTCCTGTACAGGCTGATGCCCGACCGTGCGCGTGACGTGGCCCGCCGTGTGCTGGCTGGCCGTCGTTCGGGAGGGTACGATCTGGCGCTCACTGAGGCCAGCGCGGCTGATCTGTGGCTGGCGGCGCTGCGTCAGATGGGTTATGCCTCGCCGCAGCCCCTCTGGCCAGAAGGCAAACGATTTGCCGTCGCGCTCACTCACGACGTGGATACCGCCCGAGGGCTGGCGCTGGCCCCTGAGTTCGCGTCTATTGAGCAGGCGGCTGGCCTGCGCTCGTGCTGGTATGTGGTGGGCCAGCGTTATCCGCTTGACCATGCGCTTTTGGAGCGCTTACAAGCCGAGGGCCATGAGATCGGCCTCCACGGCGATCAGCATGATGGCCGTCTGGCCTTCCTGCCTGAGGAGCGCATCAGACAGCGGCTGAGGGCCTGCCAGCCCCTGATCGAGCGTTACGCGATGGAGGGCTTTCGCTCGCCGATGCTGTTAAGGACACGCCGCCTGCTGAGCGTGGTGCGCGAGTTCTTCCGCTACGACAGCAGCGTTCCGGATCACAGCGTTGTGTTCCCGCCGCGCCTAGACGGCTGCCTGACGACGCTGCCGTTCAGCATTGAGGGCCTGACTATCCTGCCCATCACCCTGCCGCGCGATGGCACCCTACGGGCGCTCGGTTGCAGCCCCGACGACATCGGTGAAATCTGGCAGGCGAAGGTCCAGTGGATAAAGTCGGTGGGAGGTCAGGTGAACCTGCTGACGCACCCAGAGCCTCTCTTTAGTGGCAATCAGGCCATGCTCGCCGTGTACGAGCGTTTCCTCGCCTGGCTTGGCCAGGATCAAGAAGCCTGGTTTGCGCTGCCGCGAGAGATCGCCCAAGCCGCCGTAAGGACAGGCTATGGAACCCTCTCACTATGAGTATGTCTTTCGCACCGAGGACACCCACTGGGTGAAGCGCGGCCTGCGCGACATGGTCGATCTCCAGATTCGGCGCTTTGGGCGCAGGGGCCGGCCCCTGGCGATGCTGGACGCAGGGTGTGGATCGGGACGGTTGCTGATCCATCTGGGGCAGTATGGCACAGCCTGGGGGATCGACTTTGCCCCGCAGGCGCTGTCCTTGTGCGCCCGGCGCGGGCTAACCGAGCAGGTCAGCCGCGCCAGCGTGAATGCCCTGCCTTTCGCCGAGCGGACTTTCGACCTGGTGTGTTCGATGGATGTGCTCTACCACCGGGCCGTGGACGACCGGCGCGCCCTGCGTGAGTACTACCGCACGCTCAAACCGGGCGGCCTGCTGCTGGTCAACGTGCCCGCCTACGACTGGCTGCGCCGCGATGTGGACAGGGTGGTCCACACGCGCCATCGTTACCGGCGGCGGGAGATGGTCGATCTCCTGCGACAAGCAGGGTTGACCGTTTGTCATGCCACCTATCGCAACAGTGTGCTTTTCCCCGCCGTGCTGGCGACATTGTTTCTGCCGCACGATGCCGCGGATCAGGCCAGCAGGCGCGACGGCATAGTGAATCGGGTGCTCTCGGCGTTGATCAAGGCCGAGAATCGCGCCAGCAGCAGACTGCCGCTGCCCTTTGGCCTCTCTGTTTGGTGTGCGGCGATTCGGCCCCCTGAGTGATTCGATGCCTACGACACGGACCGACTTGAGGCTGATCTGTCTGAACTGTGGCGGCCCACTGCCCCCTGCGGCAGAGCAGCGGCTGGTCTGCCCTGGGTGCAGCGCAGCCTACCCGCTCGAAGGGCGCCGACCTGTCATGCTCCTGCCCGAAGACCGTCATCTGCTCGCCCCGACCTCAGATGATGTGCCAGGCATTGAACGCATCAAGGCCCTTTTCAAGCGGCATAGCAGGCTATACTATTTTCTGGTGGCGCTGTTTAGCCCCGGCCTCTCCAGCGGCGACCGCAGCCGTCAGCTCGTGGCGATGCTGCCGCCTGACGGCTTGATCGTTGACCTGGGAGCCGGCCCTCGCCGCGTGGCTCCTCACACCGTCAATGTGGACCTGTTTCCCTATGAGGAAGTTGATGTCATTGCCAATGCGGCCCGTCTGCCGTGGGCGGATGGGAGTGTGGATGGCGTGATCTGCAAAGCGATGCTGGAGCACGTTCCCGATCCGTGGGCGTTGGTCGCCGAGATACGGCGTGTCTTGCGCGAGGATGGCCTGGTCTTTGTCATCGTCCCTTTCCTGATCGGTTTCCACTCGTCCCCGTCCGATTATCATCGTTGGACAAGCCAGGGGGTATTGCACCTCATGAAGGACTTCGAGATGGTTGAGATGGGGCTGCGGGGTGGCCCAACCTCGGCGCTGGCCTGGATATTGCAGGAGTGGTTAGCCCTTAGCCTGTCTTTCAATCTCGACCTGCTCTACACAGTTTTTTACTTCCTGTTTGGCGTGTTATTGGCGCCTCTCAAGCTGTTGGATATTATTCTGAGTCGTTACAAACATGCGAAAAAGATCTCCTATGGATTCTTCTACGTGGGGCGCAAGCGCTCCGGCGCACTCAAGGCGTAACAGGCGGATAGCCCCCAGCGCTTTGCCGAGAGTTTCTCAAAAGACTTTCAGGAGACTCTCAGGTGTTGCGAAAAGGCATTGAACTCCTTTCGCAAAACACATTGCCCAATTGAGCCTGCGCTGTGGCCATGATCCTCCGAGGAGAGCGCCGCCGTCGGTGTTGTGGTTGATGATTTCTAGGAAATGGTTGTGAAAGGAGCGTGAGAGTGGCCGATTCCAGGTTTGGGGTGGGTGTGATCGGATATGGCTACTGGGGGCCTAACCTGGTGCGCAATTTTATGGGCGAGCCTCGCTCACGGGTCGTGATATGCAGCGATGTACGCCCTAACCGCCTGGAGATCGCCAAGACCCAGTATCCGGCCATGGCAACCACCCAGGAGTACCTCGAAGTCATTGAGCACCCCGAAGTCGATGCGGTTGTGGTCGCCACGCCGGTGGCGACCCACTATTCTCTTGCCCGTGAGGCCCTGCTGGCCGGTAAACACGTGCTGATCGAGAAACCCATGACGGCCACCAGCGCCGAGGCCGAGGAGTTGATCAGGCTGGCTGCCGAGCGCGACCTGATTCTGATGGTTGACCATACTTTCGTCTACACCAACCAGGTCCGCGCTATCAAGGCCATGATCGACGCCGGCGAAATTGGCGACCTGTACTACTTCGACTCGGTGCGTATCTCGCTGGGATTGTTTCAGTCCGATGTCAACGTGGTGTGGGATCTGGCGCCGCATGACATCTCGATCCTGACCTATCTGGTCTCCGAGCGCCCGCGCAGCGTGTCGGCGGTGGGGATGGCGCACGTCAAGCCGGGTCAGGAAGATATCGCCTATCTGACGATCAACTATGCCGACAACTTCATTGCCCACGTCCACGTCAACTGGCTGGCCCCGGTCAAGGTCAGGCGAACGATGATCGGCGGCAGCAAGAAGATGATCGTATACGATCATCTTGACAACGCCGAGCCGGTCAAGGTTTACGACAAAGGGGTAACGTCTGACCGCAGCAATATCCATCAAGTGCTGGTCTCATATCGCATTGGCGACGTGATAGCGCCCTACATCCAGAACAGGGAAGCCCTGGCGGTGCTGGTGGGGCACTTTGCCGATTGCGTGTTGAATGGCGCTACGCCGCTCACGGACGGCCAGGCTGGTCTGGAGGTCGTGCGTGTCATTGAGGCCGCCCAGACCTCGTTGGCCCACGCCGGGCAGGAGCAAAAGCTATGAAACAGTCCATTGCGCCCGATGTCGTCATGGGTCCGAATACCAAAGTGTATGATTTCGTCAACCTGTACGGTTGCCAGATCGGCGATTACTGCAAAATTGGCGCTTTTGTCGAGATCCAGCGGGATGTCAAGGTGGGCGACCGCTGCAAGATTTCTAGCCACACCTTTATCTGCTCTGGGGTGACCATTGAAGATGAGGTGTTCGTTGGCCATGGAGTCATGTTCATCAACGATCGCTACCCACGCGCCGCCAGTGATGGGCAGCTACAAACCGAGGCCGACTGGGAGTTGATCCCGACGCTGGTCAAGCGGGGGGCGTCGATTGGCAGCAATGCCACCATTTTATGCGGGGTCACGATTGGCGAGGGGGCCATGGTCGGAGCGGGCAGCGTTGTCACTCGCGACGTGCCCGACCGCGCGGTCGTGGCGGGCAACCCGGCCCGGGTGCGCCGCACACGCGACGATCAGGAGAGATAGATGGCAGCCAACATGATCCCGCCGGTTGACCTGGGCGCCCAGTATCGCGCCCTCAAGGGGCAGATCGATGCAGCGTTGCAGGACATCCTGAACAGCGGCCTGTTCGTCCTGGGCAAGTACGTTGAGGACTTTGAGCAGGCTTTTGCCCAATACTGTGGGGTGGATCACGCCGTGGCCGTCAACAGCGGCACATCGGCGCTGCACCTGGCGCTGCTGGCGCTAGGGGTGGGGCCGGGCGACGAAGTGGTGACGACAGCCCACACGTTCATTGCGACCGTCGAGGCCATTGCCTACACTGGCGCTACCCCTGTGCTGGTGGATGCCACGCCGGATACCTGCACGCTGGATGTCGCGCAGCTAGAGGCGGCCCTCACGCCGAAGACGCGCGCCATCATCCCGGTGCACCTGTATGGGCAGCCGGTGGATATGGACCCTCTGCTTGAGATGGCGCGATCCCGTGGCATCGCGGTGGTGGAGGATGCCGCGCAGGCCCACGGCAGCCAGTACAAGGGCCGCCGGATCGGCAGCCTGGGCGACGTGGCCTGCTTCAGTTTCTACCCGACCAAGAACCTCGGCGCGTATGGGGAAGGGGGAGCCATCCTCACCAGCGATGCTGAGCTGGCCCGGCGCTTGCGCCAGCTTCGCTCGCATGGAGAGGTTGAGCGCTATCATCACGAGGTGCTGGGGTACAACTATCGCATGGAAGCCTTCCAGGGCGCTGTGCTGGGCATCAAGCTGCCGTATCTGGAGGAGTGGAACGAGCAGCGCCGTCGCCATGCGGCCACCTATAACGAACTGTTGGCCGGGCTGCCGCTCACGACGCCCGTGGAGGCTCCCTATGCTCGTCACGTCTATCATCTGTATGTAGTGCAGACCGATCGTCGCGACGCGCTCTATGCCGCCCTGCGCGAAAATCGCATTATCGGAGGGTTGCATTACCCTGTGCCTGTCCATCTGAACCCGGCCTTCGGCTATCTGGGGAAAGGACGCGGCAGCTTCCCGGTCACTGAACGACTGGCGGATCAGGTGTTGAGCCTGCCGCTGTATCCCGAAATGACGCGGGAGCAGATTGAGCGTGTAGCGGCGGTCATTCGCCATTTCTTTGGGAAAGGGGCATAGACGCTGGAGGTGGACGATTTCATTCCACTCGCCAGGCCATTTCTTGGCCAAGAGGAGGTCGAAGCCGCCGGGCGTGCCATTTTGTCGGGCTGGGTCACGCAGGGGCCAGAGGTGGCGGCCTTTGAGCGGGAGTTTGCCGAGTTCGTCGGGGCGCGTTTTGCCTGCGCGGTGTCCTCCTGCACCACGGCGCTGCATCTGGCGCTGTTGGCAGTAGGCGTAGGCCCAGGGGACGAGGTGATCGCGCCCAGCCACTCTTTCATCGCCACGGCCAATGCAGTGCGCTATACCGGCGCTCGACCGGTCTTTGTAGATATTGATCCACAGACCTACAACTTGGATCCCAGCCTGATCGAACCGGCAGTGACTGCCCGCACACGGGCCATCCTGGTGGTGCACCAGATCGGGATGCCGGCGGACCTGGCCAGCATCTTGGCGACGGCGGAAAAGCATGGCCTGCCGGTGGTCGAAGATGCCGCCTGCGCCATCGGCAGCCAGGTCTGGTGGGAGGGGCAATGGCAGCCCATCGGCAGACCGCATGGTTCCATTGCTTGCTTCTCGTTTCACCCGCGCAAGCTGCTGACCACCGGCGATGGAGGGATGCTGACGACGGCCAATCCCGACTATGATCGTCAGTTCAGGCTGTGGCGTCAACATGGCATGAGCGTGCCCGACACGGTCAGGCACAGCGCACGCCAGGTCATCTTCGAGAGCTATCCGGAGCTGGGCTACAACTATCGTCTGACTGACATTCAGGCTGCCATTGGCCGCGAGCAGTTGAAGCGCGTGCCAGGCTTCGTGGCAGAGCGCCGTCGCCTGGTGGACTGCTATCGCCAGCGGCTGGCGAAGATAGCGGGGGTTGAGATGCCGTTTGAACCGGACTGGGCGCGTTCCAACTGGCAAAGCCTGTGCATCCGGCTGCCGGAGTGGGCCAACCAGACTGAGGTGATGCAGTTTATGCTGGACCATCAGATCGCCACGCGGCGGGGAGTGATGAACGCTCACCGCGAGGCGGCTTACGCAGACCTGGGGCCGGTCGATCTGCCGCACAGCGAGGCGGCCCAGGATCATGGCCTGGTCCTGCCGCTCTTCCCCGGCATGTCCGAGGCGCAGGTCGAACGGGTCACCTCCACCCTCGCAGCGGCTTTAGAGGAGCAGCTCTCCAGATCGGTGGGCCGCGATGGCTAAGAAGCGCATACTCGTCACCGGGGGCGCGGGTTTTATCGGCAGCCATCTGGTCGACTCCCTGGCTCAGGATCACCAGGTTGTGGTAGTCGATGACTTCTCCGTGGGCGTCCGCGAGAATCTCGCGCAGCACGCTCGCAACCCTGACGTACACATCGTCGAAGCTGATGTACGGGATGCCGCTGCCATGCAGCAACTCTGCCAGGGCATCGACGTGGTCTATCACCTGGCCACGCAGGGCGTGAGGATATCGATCCGCAACCCGCAGATTGTCCACGAAGTCAACGTGACTGGCACGCTCAACGTCTGCCAGGCCGCACTGGACCAGGGCGTAGGGCGGCTGGTCTACGTTTCGTCCTCCGAGGTGTATGGGACGGCGCAGTCGGTGCCGATGTCGGAGCGCCATCCCACCGAGCCGCACACTATTTACGGAGCGAGCAAGCTGGCCGGTGAATACTACGCCAAAGCATTCTACCGGACGCATCAGTTGCCTGTGATTGTTGTGCGCCCTTTCAACACCTACGGACCCCGGTCGCACTTCGAGGGGGTGTACGGGGAAGCGATCCCCAGGTTCGTCCTGCGTCTCCTCGATGGCGCACCGCCGGTGATCTTTGGCGACGGCACCCAGACGCGCGACTTTACCTACGTCACCGATACGGTGCGGGGTCTCATCCTGGCGGGAGCGTGTGATGATCTGATCGGCCAGGTGGTCAACCTGGGCTATGGGGCGGAGATCAGCATCCGGGCGCTGGCCGAGAAGCTGGTTGCTCTGATCAACCCGACTGTTGGGTTGGAGCACGATGGCCCCCGTCCGGGCGATGTGTTGCGGCTGTATGCGGATATCTCGCTGGCGAGGGACAAGCTGGGCTATCAGCCTGAGGTGTCCCTAGACGAGGGCCTGCAACGCTACATCGAGTGGTTTCGCCAGCACGTCGATATAGCGCAAGCCAGGAGCCAAGAGCAGCGCCTGAACTGGTAAGCGCGGGGATTGTCTCTGGTTGGCGCAGTGCGCGCGGGCTGCATCGAGAGGCTGTGATGAACTTATCCGTGACCTTCAGAGGTTCCTGGCAGGTCCTGTGAATCGAGCGGCAGTTCCTGATCGTGGAGAGACTTTGCCAGGCGGGCCACTTCGTGAAAGCTGCTGCCCTCGCGGATCAGCCCGACGCCCCCCAGCAGACTCGTCATGAGAAAGTTCAGCAGGTGCAGCGCAAAGGCATAGCTACGGCTGGCGTCGGCGTCATAGTTGATCGCGACCAGCACGCTGATGATGGCTGCCTGAAAGGGGCCAAAGCCAGAAGGTGCAGCAGGGACCGCCATGCCCAAGCCGGAAGCGACTACCGCCAGATACCCTACCATCAGCGGCGCATGGGGCCAGAAGGCCAGCATCAGAACCCAGGCGGTCACTCCAGACATGAGCCAGGCCGCCACCGACAGACCTAAGCCTAGCCCAAACGTACGCAGGTCTGATACGCCGCTGAGGCCCTGGATCGTTCTGGCGACAAGCGCGTTGGCCTTCTGCTGGGTGAATGTCGGCAGTCGGCTGAACACGTGTGAACTGAGGCGGAGGGTCTGGATCGGCCAACGGGCTGCGATGGCCAGGATCAGGAGGCCAAGCAGCGCTCCGCTGCCGATGCCGATGCCTGCGGTGGTGGCCCAGGGGGGGAGGGGCAGGACCAGCAGGACCATCACGAGCAGAAGGCAGAGCGAGACCAGGTCGAACAGGCGCTCAACCACGATGCTGGAGAGCGCGCTGACGAAGTACACACGGGGGCGGCGTCCGGCCAGCGCCGCCCGCGCGAATTCGCCCAGGCGGGCCGGCAGGACGTTGTTGAACAAGGCTCCGATGTTAGACAGCCACACGGCGTCGGCGGTTGGCAGGTAGCCCCGGTTCAGAACGCTCCACCTCAGGCCGCGTGCGAGCGCGTTGAGGACAATCAGCCCGGCGCACAGCGCCACAAACTCATAGCGTGCCGTCCGGAAGGTCTCCACTATTCGAGACAGTTGCGCCTGCCGCAGAGCCAGGAACAGAAAAATGGCGCTGATGACAAGCCCGATCAGGAAGGTTTGCCAGCGTTTCATGGTGTCCAGACCAGTAGGATTGCTCAAAGATGGCAGTATAACACACCTGCCTCAGGTGGCGTAAATGCCTTTTCCTGAGCCTTCCCCCCCGCCGACCTGCGGTTGGCTCGGCAGAGGGGGCGAGTCCAGAGTTGCCCCGAAAAAGAGATACACCCCTGGGCAATGAAGTGCTTTACAAATTGTAATGTTTTTGTTATACTGATCTCCACTCTGGCTTTTAAGGCACATCGGGTACCCTTACGCTGGAAGCAGACATCTTCTTTTTCGCCTGCTTGATCCCACCTTCCAGCCCTCGGGATGTCCACGGAGACGGCTCTCGTCCTCCCGGCGTGTGTGGCCCTATCGTTGAGGGCCTCGCTGACGAAGTTTGCATCTTGGGGGGCAGCGATGCAAGGTCAAAGCGCGATAGGGATCATCGTTAAGCAGCGTGAGTCCAGTTGGGCTTATCCTGTCATTAAGCGTTGCCTGGACATTGCCGTGAGCGCCCTGCTTCTGGTGCTCCTGGCTCCTCTTTTTCTTCTGCTGGCCATCTTGATCGTGCTCGATTCTCCTGGCTCGCCGATCTTTGCTCAGGAGCGCGTCGCTTCAATCCGGCGGCGTGACAGGTATGGCCGTGCCAGGGAGGTGACTACCTTCACCTTCTACAAGTTCCGCACCATGTACCGGAATGCGAGCTGCGACCTGCATCGTGAGTTCATCGCGGCCTATATTCGCGGCGATGAGGAGGCTCTGAGCGCCCTCCAGAAGGAGAATGAGGGGGAGGAGTGCAGGTACAAGATGGCCCGCGATCCGCGCATCACCCGCGTGGGAAGGATTCTGCGCAAGACCAGCCTGGACGAACTGCCGCAGCTTTGGAACATCCTCAAAGGGGATATGAGCCTGGTCGGGCCGAGGCCGCCGCTTCCCTATGAGGTGGACATCTACGAGCCGTGGCACCTGCGCCGACTGGAGACCAGGCCGGGTCTCACGGGTCTGTGGCAGGTGACGGCCCGCAGTTCGGCTAACTTCGAGGAGATGGTTCGCCTCGATATCCGGTACGTCGAGAATCAGTCGCTGTGGCTGGACCTGAAAATCCTGTGCATGACGCCTCTGGCGGTCCTGTCGGGCAAGGGAGCCAGGTAACCGTCGAGGCGCGTCGCATCGCGCGACGACCGTAGCCAAGCGGCCTGCCACATTCAGCCGTATAGACCAGCTTGCAGTATGCCCTCAGACCCGGCGACGCTCCGTCGCCGGGATGATTGTTGTCGGCGGTAGGCCGGGTAGCCCAAACCGCGAGTCCTGTGCATAATGATGGCCAGTCCGGCTGCCAGGGGATTGCCCACCCGACCTCCGGTGGGACGGGCGTGAGGGTTGCTCCACGCGGTTTCGACCGACCGCGAGGGTGTCTGCGGACAGACCCTGGGGGCTAAGCCGGCCTGCACCTGACGGTAGAGGGATGCACCGATGAAGCTCGACGATTATGTGCGGGTTTTCCTAAGGCGCAAGTGGGTCGTGATCGTCACGGCGCTGGTCGCTACGGCCACCGTTGCGATAGGTAGCGCATTGCTTCCGCCAACCTACACGGCTACTGCCCGCTTGCGGGTGGTCACCGCCACCAGCGGCAGTCCTGACTTTGTTGAGTATGACCTGAATTACACCGACCGCATCATGGGCACCTACGTGGAGATTGCCAGCAGCAGCTCCATGCGGGCTGTGCTGCGGGAGCGCCTGGGCGTCGATGCCCTGCCGGCCATCGCTGTCGAGGTGGTGCCTGACACCGAACTGCTGGCGATCACGGTGGAGGACAGCGACCCAGCCCTGGCGCAGGACACGGCAGCGACCCTGTCTGGCCTTCTTGTCAACGAGGTGCCCTTCCGCGGGGTGCGCATCTACGTCGTCGAAACTGCGGCGCTGTCGGGGCCTCCGTCGCTGCAAGAGCGCATCGTCACCCTGGGGCTGGCGCTGGCTGTCGGGCTGGTCGGTGGGGTGGGGCTGGCGCTTGTGTGGGAGACCCTCGATCCCCGCCTGTACTCGGCCAACCAGATCGCCGCGGCGGCAGAACTGCCTCTCCTGGGGGAAATCCCGGCGGTGCGTCGGGTCCAGGCCGCCGCGCTGCTCGACCGGGACCCGGCCTACGCGGAGGCAGTGCTCCGGCTGGCGGCCAACCTCGTCAGCATGGCTCAGGGTCGAGGGCTGCACACGCTGCTGGTGGTCAGCGCCGAACCGCAGGAGGGCAAGTCAGCGCTGGTAGCGGCCCTGGGGATCGCCGTGGCCCGGCAGGGCTATCGAGTCGTGCTGGTAGACGCCGATCTGCGCCTATCAGCCCTGCACAGCCTGCTGGGGCTGGACAATGCCAACGGTCTGAGCCGCGTGCTTCAGCAGGAAGCCTCCCTGGCTGAGGCCCTCCAGAGAACAGAACACGCGGGTCTTCAGGTCCTCACCAGCGGGCCTGCCCACCCCCAGCCAGGCGAGCTGCTCGGCTCGCAGGCGATGCGAGCGGTGCTGAGCGAATTGGCCCGTTGTGGCGACCTGATTGTGCTCGACTCGCCTGCCTACCTGGCCGTAGCTGATGCTGCTATGCTGGCTCCTGCTGTGGATGGGGCGCTGTTGGTGAGCCGCCGTGGGCGGGTGCGGCGGGAGTCGATCCGGGCTGTGCGCCAACAGTGGCCCGCGCTGGGGGCCAGCCTGCTGGGAGTAGTGGTCAACTGGGCTGAGGCGGGGGCCAGTTCACGCTACTGGCGGTACTATGGCCGCTGAGATTGCTCGACAGGCCGGGCGCCGGCCCACTCCACATCGACGGCTGGCTCGCTTCGTCGAGACGCACAGCGGGCTGCTCGATCTGGCGGCGGCCTGCGCGGCGGGAGTTCTGCTCGGCGCAGGCATGCTTGCGCTTTCGCCCCTGTGGGTGCTGATCGGCCTGGTGGGCGGCGTGGGGGTGCTGATTGCCCTGCGACGGCCTGAGATCGCGCTCCTCGGCATCCTGTTTATGACCTCCAGCATCTTCGACCAGGACTTCACCTCATTGCCCAGCATCAAGAGCCTGCGGATCGTCGATTTTGTCTACGTTGCGCTGCTCGGCCTGATCGCCCTGCGCTGGCTGGCCGAACGGGAGTTCAGGCTCATCGTCACGCCACTCGATGCTCCGCTGCTCGCCTTTTGGGGGACGGCGATGCTGTCCACGCTGTTTGCCATCCTGCGCTCAACGGTGGCCCAATGGGCGGCCTTCGACGAGATGCGGACCATAAGCTACTATCTGACGTTCTTTGTCGTCACCAACCTGGTGCGAGATCGGCGACAGACGAGAACACTGGTGCGAGGATTTTTCCTGTTGGCGGCTGGGGTGGCTGTCGCCATGCTGGCCCAGTTTGCGCTGGGCAAGTCAGCCATTTTTCTGGCGGGGCGCGTCGAGACGCTGAAGACGCAATACACGGTTTACCGTGAGATCACACGCATCTTGCCGCCCGGCCAGTCCGTGCTGCTGGTGGCCTTCCTGGCGTTGACCGCTATCATGGTCCTGGACAGGCCGGCCACGGCCCACCCGGTCCGGCTGATCGCGTGGGGGCTGACTGGCGCTGCCGTCCTGCTGACCTTCAACCGCAGCTTCTGGTTCAGCGTGGCGCTGGGGCTGGGACTGCTGGCTATCCTGTTGACCGGCGAAGATCGCCGGCAATACATCCGGTGGAGCCTGGCGATTGGGATCGCGCTCGTGGCCAGCGCCGCCGTGATGGTGGCTGTCGCGCCTGAGACGCGCGTCTCGCGCCTGATCACAGCCTCAGTGTACCGGTTCGTGACGCTGGCCGATGTCAGCGCCTACGGGGAAGATCGCAGTTTCCGTGACCGGTTCCCAGAGTATGAGTATGTCATCCCGCAGGTGGTCTCGCAGCCGGTGCTGGGGGCCGGAATGGGGGCCAACTACCGTCCCTACGACTCGCGGCTCGACTGGGAGGGACACGATGCCCGGCGTTACATTCACAACGCTCACCTGTGGTTGCTGATGAAGAGCGGCCTAGTGGGGTATGGGTGTCTGGTGTGGCTGTTAGGGGCCTTTTTGGCGAGGGCTTTCAAGCACTGGCCCCGCATCTCCGACCCGGAGCTGCGGGGAGCTGTATTGAGTTTTGCCATCACCACGGTGGGCGTGCTGATCGCCGCCATCGTCAACCCCATCCTGATGCAATCCTTCTGGACGCCTGTGATCGGCCTGATGATGGGCCTCAGCGAGCAGGCGATCCGCGATCAGGCGGTCAGCCCGTCAACCTGAGGAAGCGCCGCAGATCGGAGCAATGTGGCCTGGACATGCGCGACTCGCTGCTCTCGCACTTTGTAAAGGGCACCGTCTCTATCGGGCTAGGGAAAGCCCTGGCGATGGTGCTTGGGTTGGCAGGAGCCATGATCTCCAGTCGATGCCTGGCTGCCGAGGACCTGGGCCAGTATTTCCTCATCCTCCTGATTGCCGAGTTCCTGGTGCAGATCAGCGGGTTTGGGCTATTCATGGCGCTGCCCCGCTTCATCGCCGCTGAAAAGGACGAGCAGAGTCTGGGCAGGCTGGTCAACACGGCCCTGGGGTTCCAGTTAGGCGTCATTGTCGTGGTCGGCCTGCTGGCCGTCCTGCTCCGCGCCCCGCTGGCGGCCTTGTTTGGTTCGTCGCCCGTGGCCGGGCTGGTGTTGTTTGTCCCGCTGGTGTTTTTCCTGCAGAGCGCCCTCCGTCTGTCGCAGTCGGCCCTTCAGGGTTTTCTGCGCTGGTCGCGCATCGGAGCCAGCGATGCGATCACGGGTGTGACCCGCTTCGTGCTGATCGTGGCCCTGGTGGGGGCGCTCAGAGCGGGCCTCCTGGGGCTGATGGCCGCCGAGATCGGCGCCCAGGTGGGGGCGCTGGCGTTTGCCTACATCGGCATCCCGGTCCGCAAGCGCATCGAGATCGACCCCGACGTGCTGAACAAGATGCTCAGGTTTGGCTTTCCGCTTCAGATCAACGACATCCTCACCATTATCTTCAGCCGCATCGATACCCTGATCGTCGGTGTGCTGCTCGGCCCGGCCAACGTGGCTTACTACGAGATCGCCCGCAAGGTTCCCGGCATGGTCAGCCAGGTCTACATTGCCTTCCGGCAGGTCTACTTCCCGCTGTTCTCCGAGCTGTCGCTTAGTGGGGAGAGAGAGAGGGCTTCGCGGCTGCTGAACACCAGCACGCGCCTGGTCTCTTTTATCACCGCGCTGGGGGTGCTGATCGCGGCTCTGTTTGGCCGTGAAATAATGATCCTGCTTTTCTCAGAGCGTTATCTGGCCAGCGCGACGGCCTTCACGCTGCTGATGGTCGGGCTGAACCTGTCGCTGATCGGCTATACGCTGGGCATCTCGCTGGTGGCGGTGGGAGACACCAACAAGCCGCCGCTGATCAACATCGCACACACTGCCGTCAGCCTGGTTGGCAACCTCACGCTCATTCCGGCGCTGGGCATCGGGGGAGCAGCCCTGGCCGGTCTGGCAGGCAGCACTGTCACCAACCCGCTGAACGTCTTCTTCCTGCGGCGGCGGGGCATTGACGTGCGGGTTGGGGGGTATCTCAAACCGGTGGCCATCCTCAGCGCCCATGTGGCAGCTGTCTCCGTCTTGCAGCCGGTCACCCTGGGGCAGCGCGGCCTGTTTGTGGCGACGTTCCTGGCCGTCAGCCTGCTGCTGTCGGTGGTCACGCTCGATGAGATCGCCAGACTGCTGGCTATGATCAGGCCGGCCTTGCGCCGATCATGGCGCATCGGGCCTGTGGAGGATACGCAAGGATGAGGGTGCTGGCGCTCACCGACTTTTATCCGCCCCATGCTTTCGGCGGCTACGAGCTTCAGTGCGAGCTGCAAGTGCGGGCGCTGGGCGAACGCGGGCACGATCTGCTGGTTCTCACCAGCCGCTGGCAGGTCGGGCGCGGCGGCCTGCCGGAGACGGGAGTCGTGCGGCGGCTGCACTTCATCCATCCCCATAACGACGCGCTGAAGGTAGAGCGGGCCGGGCGCGACCCGCTACGCCTGAGGCGACGGCTTCGACAGGCGCAGTGGGCCGTCCACACCCGGCACAACCGCGCGCTGACGCGCCAGGTGATCGCCCGCTTTGCGCCCGAGGTGGTCTGCGTGTGGAATCTGAGCGGGGTGGGGCTTGGCCCGCTGCTGGCTGCCCAGGAGCGTGGAATCCCCGTCCTTTTCAACCTGTACGACTACTGGCTGGCCGATCTCAGGACCGAGCTGTGCCTGGACCCCAGCCGTCTCAAGCGCAGGGTCCGCGCTGTGATCGAGGGCCTGGCAGGCTTTGACGACCTGGACCTGCGGCGCTTGCTGGTGTGCAGCCAGGCGGTCAAGGATCGCTACGTGGCGCTGGGTTTCCCAGCCCACACCCTCACCGTCACGCCGCTGGGCTTGCCTGCCGACGTGGTTCTCGGCCCCGACGCGCTGCCCCTGGTCTTCGCGCCGGGGCCAGACAGGCCCCGCTTGGCCTACGTGGGGCGGCTGGTGGCTGACAAGGGCGTCGATGTGGCCATCGAAGCTGTGGCGCATCTGATCCAGGGCGGCCCCGCCAGCCATGCCTGCCTGGACATCATCGGCGGCGGCTCGGATGACTATGCGGCCACGCTCAGCAAGAGTGTGGAGGCGTTGGGCCTTCAGGGGCGAGTGCGCTTTGTTGGCCCGCTGACTCAGCCGGAGGTGTTCAGCCGGCTGACGGGCTATGACGCTCTGCTGTTCCCCTCGCGCTGGGTTGAGCCGTTTGGCATGGCGGTCCTGGAAGCAATGGCGCGCGGTGTGCCGGTGATCGCCAGCCGGCAGGGCGGCCCGGCGGAGATCATCGCCGATGGCCAGGACGGGCTGCTGGTGCCGCCGGGCGATCCTGTCGCGCTGGCAGCCGCCGTCACGCGACTGGCAGCAGACCCTGCCCTGGCCCGCGCCATCCAGCGCCGTGCGCTGGAGACAGTCCGCGCCCGTTATACCATCGGCTTGGTGGTCGATCAGGTGGAACGGCGTCTGAGGCAGGCGGCGCGTTGGGCACAGGAGGGGGAGTAGCGTGCGGATTCTGTTCATCACCGATTCGCTGCCTTATCCGCCCTTTTCCGGCGACCGGCTGCGGGTCTACAGCCTGCTGCGGCGGATCGCCGCCCGGCATGAGGTGTGGCTGGCGGCGCTGATCGACTCGGCGGACCGTGAGGATGGCCTCCCGCATCTGACTGAGCTGTGTCGCGGGGTGGAGACAGCGCATCTGCGGCGTCGCCACCCCCTGGCCCACCTGCCTGGCCTGATTGGCTATGCGCTGGCAGGCAGGCCGCTTGAACTGAAGTTCCAGCACTCGGTGGCGCTGGCCCGGCGCATTCGCGCCATGACTGCCGATCAGGACTTTGACCTCGTCCACATCGAGCCGTCCTCTATGGCGCTGTACTGGGAGTCGCTGTCACCAGCGTCGAGAGGCAAACGTCTGTTAGGTTTTCACAACGTCACCTGGCAGCAATACGCTCGTCTGTCGGGCATTGAGCAGGGGAGAGGAGACCAGGCCCGCGCCTGGCTGCACAGCCGGATGATGCGCCGCTGGGAACCGCGTTACGCCGGTCGTTTTGACCGCTGCATGGCCGTGTCTGAGGAGGATCGACGGCTGTTGCTCAGCGCCAACCCTCGCCTGCACGTCGATGTGGTTCCTAACGGCGTGGACACAAGGGCGCTGCGCCCTCTGCCCGGCGCGGAAAACCCCTGTGCGCTGCTGTTCGTCGGCAAGATGAGTTCCCCCGCCTGCACCGATGGGGCGCTCTATCTCTGCCGCGAGGTTCTGCCTCTCCTCCGCCGCGAGGCGCCCGATGCGGAGGTGTGGCTGGTGGGGGCGGACCCTCCCCCGGCGGTGCAGCGTCTGGCCGGTGAAGGCGTCTATGTGACGGGCCGTGTGGACGATGTGACGCCCTACTATCGCCGCTGCGCGGTCAGCGTGACGCCGATCCGGGCAGGCGGCGGGACGCGGCTCAAGGTCCTGGAGTCGATGGCGCTGGGCCGCCCGGTGGTCTCCACGCCAGTCGGCTGTGAAGGGCTGGAGGTCGCTGATGGCGAACATCTGCTGGTGGCGGACAGCCCGGCTGAGTTCGCGGCGCAGGCGGCGCGCTTGCTGCGGGACAAGCGGCTCTCCGAGCGGCTGGCCGCGAGCGCCCGCCGGCTGGTCGAGGCGCGTTATGATTGGGACCTGATCGCCGAGCGGCAGATGCAGATATATGCTGAGGTGGTCGGCTGAAAGCGAGGTCACGCTGTGCACGTCGGGATCGTTGCTTTCTTCACCAACGTTGACCATACCCTGGACCTGGCCAACGGTCTGCACCAAGCAGGCGCAACGGTGACGCTGTTCCTTTCGCGCGCCCACGTGGCCCGCACGATGGATGACGCCGACCAGCCCGCGGAAGCCCTGTACCGCCGTGGCCTGCTGGCCCCACAGGTCAGGGTTCGCCTGTTTCAGATGCGCCGGATGCGCGATCCTCGCTCCTACGCAGTGGTGCGGCGCATGATCCAGGCCATCCATGCTGATGGCGTGGACGTGGTCCACCTGATCATGGGCGGCGGCGAGCTGTGGGCGGCGGCGCTGGCCAACCTGCTCACCGATGTGCCGGTGGCGGCCAACCTGGTGATACCCCAGCCCAACATTGGCGAGTTTCCGCCTGCGCCGGTGGCGGTAGCGCTCAATCGCTTGCTGGTGCGTGGCTCACAGGTCGTCATTGTCAATGGGCGCGATCATGTGGAGCTGGTGCAGCGCATGTACGGCGTCCCTGCCAGCCGCGTTCGGCACGTGCCGTTGGGGCCATTCCACACGTTGGCGCGTTGGGCCGCCGGCGTTGCTGCTGAGGAGCCGGGCAACGTTCTGTTTTTCGGGCGGGCCAACCGGCATAAAGGGCTTGAGATTCTGGTGCGCGCCCAACCGATTCTCTCAAAACGTGTCCCCCACGCCCGCCTCGTGATTGCCGCGCATGGCAAGGAGATGGACCGCTGCCTGCCGCTGATGGAGGACGCCAGCCGCTTCGAGGTGCACGCGGGTTTCCTGCGGGGCGACGCCGCGGCGGCGCTCTTCCAACGGGCTGCGCTCGTGGCGCTGCCCTACCTCACTGCCTCGACCAGCGGCGTTCTGATGAATGCCTACGTGTTCGGCAAGCCGGTGGTGGCCACCCGCGTCGGCAGTCTACCGGAATATGTTCAGGACGGCGTGACCGGGCTGTTGGTTCCCCCCGCCGATGTGGAGGCGCTGGCAGATGCCCTCAGCCGCCTGCTGCTCGACGACGACCTGCGCCGCCGGATGGGACACAATGCGCTGGAGTGGATCGAAGGCGACCTGTCGTGGCGGGTCATCGCAGCCCAGCACTTGGAGGTCTACGATCAGGCTGTGGCCCTGCACATGGGCCGGGGGAGGGGGGCGCGGTGACTGCTCGGACTGTGGCCGGGGGCGCAGAGACTGTGTCGCTGCGGCGCTTCCCCTATCCTTTCCGCGCGGCGCTGGCGATCTGCAGTGACATCGATGGCACGCGGACGCGCGAGCGCCTGCTCGCCATTCAGGAATTTCTGAACACCTCGCGCGACACGTCGATGGGGCCTGGCTTGGGCCTGGAGATCGGCAACAGCTTCTTTCCCTACACGCCCGACGACAGTCTGGCTTACTTCTCCAGCCGCCCCGCCGACCGAGATACCCTTGAGACCTTGATCGCGGCGGGCTACGTCGATTGCATCCATTCCTTTGGCGATGGGGTCAATACGCGGGCCAGGGCGCTTGAGGCGCTTGAGACCTTCACGCGGCGCGGGTTGAGGCTGTCGGTGTGGGTTGACCATGCGCGAGCGCCCTCCAACTTCGGCAAAGACACCTCGCCCGGCGCTGGCGATGTGCCCGGCTCGCCCATCTATCATGCCGACGCAACGCTGGCTTACGGGGTGCGGTTCGTGTGGAAAGGGCGGGGAAGCAGTCTGGCGGGGCGCGAGCTGCCTTACAGCGTGCGTGCTCTGACCCGCCTGTTCGATCCACTGCATCCAGTGCACACCGTAGTGGGGATGGCGCGGGAGGCGGCCAAAATCGGGCTGGCCAGAGCAGGCAGCCGCCGCTTTGCCATCCACCGCCACAACTGGCTGATCGACTTGGCCCGCTTGCAGGACGGCCAGGCGGTGTATGAATTCATCCGCACCAACAGCTACTGGCGCGGCCTGTCCCACGGGCACGACAATGTCGGCTTGGCCTATGTCTTGCGCCGCGAGGCTCTTTCTGACATGGTCGCCGGCGGTGGATATACGATCCTCTATACCCACCTGGGCGCTGGCCCGGCGGGTCCCCCGGCCCTGCCGCCCCAGACTCAGGCAGCGCTGCGCGGCGTGGCCGAGGTGGTCCAGGCGGGCCTCCTCTACGTCACGACCACGGCCCGGCTGCTGGCCTACTGCCTGAATCACAGATACCTTCGCTGGTCGCAAGACGCCGACGCTGAGGGCAGGGTGCGGATCACCGTTCATGGCGTCGATGATCCGCTGTCTGGCCTGCATCTGCCGACTGCCGAGGACCTGCAAGGCATCACCTTTTACGTGCCCGACCGGCATCGCGCCCGCCTGTTCCTGGGCGAGCGCGAGCTGACTGTGGTGGAACGCCACCCTGCGGACGACACCGGGCGAGAAAGCGTCTCCATCCCACGCACATTCCTGACGTATCCGCTGTGAGGTTCCGATGTCGCCGCCGGCTGTGTTGTTCATCCTCAATTATCTTGGCCAGGCGTCGGTGACGCGCCGCACGCTGGCGCTGATCGGCGGGCTGCGCGACCGCTACGACTTCCACGTGGCGTGCATCAAGGTGGCGGGGGGGCCTGGCTGGCAGGCGTTCGAGCAGGTCGGGGCCAAGGTGGTGATCCTGCCCGGCGGACGGCTGCCCAACTTCCAGGCTATCCCGCGCCTGGTGCGCTACATCCGCGCCCACGCCATCCGGATTGTCCACACCCAGGTGCTCGGCCCAGACGTGATCGGCGGGATTGCGGCGCGGCTGGCGGGCCAGACGCTGCTTTTCTCCACCAAACCCAACATGCACTACGTCTCTGGTCAGGGCCTGAGCCTGCTGCGCAACCTTCCGTACTGGGCCGCCATGTACCTGCCCGATCAGGTGATCGCGGTCAGCGAGGCCATGCGGCGCGAAGTGATGGCCCGCCTGGGCTTGTCCCCTGAACGTGTGGTTGCCATCCCCACCGGGATCGATGTGGCCAGCTTCGACTGCCCACAGGCGCGGGCCGCCTCGCGCGAGCGTCTGGGCCTCGCATCCGATGATCTGGCTGTGGTCTATGCAGGGCGCTTGGCGGGCGGCAAGGGGCTGGAGGTTCTGTTGGAGGCGGTGCAGCATGTGGCGGCGGTCGAAGATAGAATCCGCCTGGTGGTGATCGGCGATGGCCCCCTCGAGGCGCGGCTGCGGGAGCTTGCCAGGCAGCCTGGTCTGGTCGGACGCACGGTCTTTACTGGTTTTCGTCTGGATGTGCCCGATCTGCTGGCGGCGGCGGATATGTTTGTGCTGCCCTCGCTCACCGAGGGGCTGCCCCAGAGTGTGATGGAGGCCATGGCTGCCGGCAAGGCGGTGATCGCCACTTCGGTGGGAGGTGTGCCGGAGCTGGTTGAGCCTGAGGTCACAGGGCTGCTGGTGCCCCCGCGCGATGTCCAGGCGCTGGCCAGCGCCATCCTGCGCCTGGCCGGAGACCAGACGCTACGCGAGTCGCTGGGTGCGCATGGCCGCGCTGTTGCGCGTCGCTGGTTTGGCGTTGAGCGTATGGTCGAGGCTTACGATGCTCTCTATCAAGCCCACCTGGGAAGGATAAGACCATGACTAGAAGCCTGAACATCCTGATGATCGTCCATTGGGTTCGCTCCAAAATCTGGCCCAGACCTCACGCCATGGCCAAGAACCTGGTGCAGCGAGGTCACCGGGCCACCATCATGGCCATCTCCGACCGTCGCCGGTTGGGCGTAGTCGAGTCGGAGCAGGACGGGGTGCGCATCATCGAGACGCCTGACCTGCTGGGAGGACGCCTGCGGTCCGGCTGGGATATGTGGGATGCGCTGAACCGGCTGGTCTACCTGAGCCGCGACCCCGGCCCCTACGATGTGTTGCACTGCTTCGAGACGCGCCCCATTACCATCTATCCGGCGCTCTATTATCGTCGGAAGCATGGCCTGCTCATGCTCACCGACTGGAACGACTGGTGGGGGCGAGGGGGGATCATCAGCGAGCTTCGCCCGGCGTGGTATCGTGCTCTGTTCGGCGGCATTGAGACGTATTATGAAGAAGCCTTCCGCACCCGCGCCGACGGCCTGACGGTCATCTCGACAGCCCTCCGGGAACGCGCCATTGGCCTGGGCATGCCCGCTGAGAACATCTGTCACATCCCCGGAGGTGCGTTCCCCGACCTTTTCCCGTACCGCACCGTTGAAGAATGCCGCCAGCACATCGGCCTGCCCGTGGATGATCCTGTGATTGGCTATTCGAGCATGGAAGCGCATGTTGAGCTGGACATGATGCTGCACACCCTGGCGATCATCGCCACACGGTATCCCACGGTCAAGCTGCTGCTGACCGGCAGGACCAAGCCTGCCGTGATGAAGCTGGCCAGGGCCTACGGGGTAGCCGATCACGTCTACCTGACCGGCTACCTGGCCTTCAAGGAGCTGCCGTGGTATCTGGGAGCGGCCAATGTCTTCGTCCTGCCGTTTCCTGGTAAGATATACAATGTGGGCAGGTGGCCCAACAAGATCGGCGACTACATCAGCCTGGGACGTCCGCTAGTCTCAAACCCGGTGGGAGACGTGAAGCCGCTGCTTGAGAACCACGACATCGGGCGGCTGGCGCAGTGGGATCCGGCAGATTTCGCACGCCAGGTGATCGACCTGATCGAGCACCCCGACGAGGCGCGCCGACTAGGCGAGAATGCGCGTCGGCTGGCCACAACCACCTACGATTGGAAAAACCTGGTGGTGTCGCTGGAGGAATTCTACTGGCGGATGCTCGATGCGAAGCGGGGGACCGCTGCTCGTGTGCAGCCAGCCTGAGAGAGCCATACTGACACAGAGGGGGAGTTATGAATCTGGAAGAGTGTAGGGTGCTGGTTACAGGGGGGGCCGGCTTCCTGGGTTCGTTCGTGGTCGAGAAGGTGCAACAGCGCCAACCCAGGGAGCTGATGGTCCCGCGCAGCGCCGATTACGACCTGCGCCAGCGCGAGGCGGTGCTGGAGGTGCTCGACCGCAGCAAGCCGGACGTGGTGATTCACCTGGCCGCCGTGGTTGGCGGCATCGGTGCAAACCGAGCCCATCCCGCTGAGTTCTTCTACGACAACCTGATGATGGGAGTGCAATTGATGCACGAGTCGTGGCGGGCCGGGGTCAAGAAGTTCGTGAGCGTGGGCACCGTCTGTGCTTACCCCAAATTTACGCCGGTGCCGTTCCGCGAGGAGGATCTGTGGAACGGCTATCCAGAGGAGACCAACGCCCCCTATGGCCTGGCCAAGAAGATGCTCCTGGTGCAAGGCCAGGCCTACCGCCAGCAGTATGGATTCAACGCCATCTACCTGCTGCCTACGAACCTGTATGGCCCGCGCGATAACTTCGACCCGGAGTCGTCGCACGTGATCCCTGCGCTGATCCGCAAAAGCGTGGCGGCCAAGGAGCGCGGTGACGACCACATCACGGCCTGGGGCACCGGAGCGCCGACGCGCGAATTCCTGTATGCTGAGGATGCTGCCGAGGGCATCGTGCTGGCGACCGAGCGATACGACAAGCCGGACCCGGTCAACCTGGGATCGGGAGTCGAGATCAGCATCGCCGATCTGACCCACCTGGTCGCTGAGCTGGTAGGCTTCCAGGGTCGGATCGTGTGGGACACCACCCAGCCTGACGGGCAGCCCCGGCGCTCGCTGGATACCAGCCGCGCCGAGCGTGAGTTTGGCTTCAAAGCTACTACGCCGTTTCGGGAAGGGCTGCGACGCACCGTGGAGTGGTATCTGGAGTGCTGCCACCGTCAGACGGATTCCAACCTGTAGGGATCGCTGTCCATGCTCAGAGCTTGCCAGCCGGGAGAGGCTCGCGTGAACGTTGTAGATCAGACATTGCTGGGGGCTGTCGCCCCGGCTAGCTATCGCCTGCAGGTGTCTGAGGCTGCTGCCGATCCTGTCTGGGATGCGTTCGTGGCTCGCACCCCCGGCGGGCATCACGTCCAGACTAGCCTGTGGGGCCAGGTCAAGGCCGCTCAGGGTTGGAAAGCAGTCCGCCTTGTGGCGACCTGTGGCCCGGAGGTGGTGGGCGGGGGGCAGCTCCTGATCCGCCCGGCGTCGATCCTCGGCGCAGCGGCCTATGTGACCAAAGGCCCTCTGTGCGCCTCTGGCGATCCGGAACTCCTGGCGCTGATCGTCGATGCGCTGGAGCAGGTGTGTCGGGCTTGCCGGGTGCAGTACCTGATCGTGCAGCCGCCCAACAACGGCGAAGGTATGGCGGCCTATCTCGCTGGCCGGGGATTCCGGCCTACGACCGTCGAGGTTGCGCCCACGGCTACGCTCCTGATCGACCTGTCGCTGAGCCTGGATGAGCTTCTGGCCCAGATGCACCGCCAGCATCGTCAGAATATCCGCCGCAGTGAGCGCGAAGGGATCGCCGTGCGGGAGGGCGACGAGACCGATCTAGATGCCTTCTACCGCCTGCACCTGGCGACCAGCGAGCGTCAGCAGTTCGAGCCGTTCTCCTGGGCTTACTTCGTGCGGATGTGGGAGGTCTTGAGGCCGCACCGCGCCATCGCCCTGCTGCTCTCCGAGTACCAGGGCGAGGCTATCTCGGCTCTGCTGCTTGTCCCGTTTGGCGACACGGTGATCGCCAAAGTGTCTGGCTGGTCGGGGCAGCATGGCAGCCGTCGGCCCAACGAGGCAGTGTTCTGGGGGGCGATCCGGTGGGCCAAGGAGCGGGGCTTCCGCTATTTTGACTTGGAGGGCATCGATCCTGCCGCTGCGCACGCCATCCTGGACGGCCAGCCCATCGCTGAGGAACTTTACCACAGCCCGACTTTCTTCAAACTCATGTTCGGCGGCCAGGTCGCGCTGTATCCTGTGGCCTACGACTATGTGTTCAACCCGCTGCTGCGCTGGGCCTACCGTGTGGTTTCCCCGGCCCTTCAGCGCGGATCGGTGCTGCACAAGGTGGCCGAGCGCCTGCGCAAGCGGCAGGTTGCGCCGGGGTGACGGCGCTGGTGAGAGATGTAAGCGTGGCTGCCGTGGACGATCTCGTGTTTCTGGAGCCTGCCGATGAGCGCTGGCTGGCCCTGGCGGCGTCGTGTTCGGGGGCGAACATCTTTCACCACCCGGCCTGGTCGGCGTTGATGGCAGAATGCTACGGCTACCGGCCTTTCGTGGTGGCCGCGCCCGACGAAGGGGACGGACTGCGTGCTGGCCTGCCCATGATCGAGATGCGCCGCCCGATCGCCAGACGGCGCTGGGTATCGCTGCCGTTCACCGATCACTGCGCGCCGCTCTACCGCGATCCAGAGTCCCTAGAGGCCCTCACGGGCGGGCTGGCGCGATTGTCAAAAGGCAGGCATACTCCTGACATTGAGGTGCGGTGGCCGCTGGCTCCTCGGCCAGAGGTGTGGGCGCATTCACAGCACGTGCTGCACACGCTCCAGCTTGGCGCTGATGTGGATGAGGTGGCTCGCCGCATCAAGAAGAAGCACCGCCGCCTGGCGCGGGCCGCCGAGCAACGTGGCGTGCGCGTCGTGTGGGGCGAGACGCGCCAACACCTCGACCTGTACTACCGGCTGCACCTGCGGACGCGCCGCCGACTCGGTGTGCCCGTCCAGCCGCGCCGATTCTTCGATCTGCTATGGCAGCGATTGATCGCGCCCGGGCTGGGGTTCATGCTGCTGGCCTGGCGCGGCGACGAGTGTCTGGCTGGGGCGGTCTTCTTGCACTGGCAGCAGACGCTCACGTATAAGTACTCGGCGCTGGACGACAGGGCCAGGCCGCTCAGCCCAAACGATCTCCTGCTGTGGACGGCGATCCGCTGGGGCTGTGAGCATGGCTTCACAACGTTCGACATGGGGCGCACCGGCCTGGAAAACACTGGCCTGCGCCAGTTCAAGGGTCGCTGGGGTGCACAAGAGATGCCGCTTGTCTACTCGACGTTCTCGGCAGCGCCTCCCTCGATTGGGCATGGCAGGCTGCTGAGCCTGGCGCGGAGGGTGATCCGAGGTTCACCGCCCTGGGTGTGCCGGGTGGCTGGTGAGCTGCTGTACGGGCGCTTTGGCTGATGGCAACTTTGTGGAGCTTCAACACTCCCGCCCGCTTCTGGCGCTGCCAGCCCGATCCGGGTGAGGAAGCGTGGCAGGCGGCGGCCAGGCGGGCCATGGCGGCCCTCGATCTGCCGGTTGCGCCCGGCGATGTCGAGGAGCTGCTGGCCATCACGCTGGGTGAAGGGCTGTTTGGTCCCCATCACTTCCGGCTAAGCCCGGCCCGATCAGTTTACTATGAGGTCAAACCGCTGCTGCCTCGCGCCGTGATCGACCTGCTTAAGCAGGCCAGCGCCCGTTTTGCACGGGGCGGCTTTCCGCTGGGCTGGCCGGTGGAGGATCGTTACGTCCGGTTCCAGTGGGAGATCATGCGCCGCCTGCTTGAGGTCACCGGGCAGCCGGACCTTGCCTTCTGGCACTTCTGGCCGGAGGGCCGCCGATTTGCATTCGTGCTCACCCACGACATCGAAAGCGCCGAAGGACAGGCCCGTGTGCGGGCCGTGGCTGATCTGGAGGAGAGCCTGGGTTTCCGGTCTGTGTTTAATTTTGTGCCGGAGTCTTACCCGCTGGATGGCAATCTGATGCAGGAGCTTAGGGAGCGCGGCTTCGAGATCGGGGTGCACGGACTGAGGCACGATGGCAAGCTGTTCCGCTCGCAGGCTGTGTTTGAACGACGGGCTGCACGCATCAACGGCTATCTTCGTGAGTTTGGCGCGGTCGGATTCCGCGCCGAGCTGACACACCGCCACCCGCACTGGATGCAGGCTCTCGAAGTAGAGTATGACCTGTCCTTTTTCGACACCGATCCGTTTGAGCCGATCCCCGGCGGGGTGATGAGCATCTGGCCGTTCACTGTGGGTCGGTTTGTGGAGCTGCCTTACACCCTTGTCCAGGACTGCACCCTGACACATGTTTTGGGCGAGACCACGCCGCGAGTCTGGCAGGACAAGGTGGATTTCATCGCACGGCACCACGGCATGGCGCTGCTCATCGCCCATCCTGACTATGCCAGGGATGAGACCACCTGGCGGGTGTATGTAGACTTCCTGCGGAGCATGAAGGCGCAGTCCGATGTCTGCTGGCACGCCCTCCCGCGCGATGTTGCCCGCTGGTGGCGGTCACGGGGCGAGGCCAGCGCCGGGAGCGAGCCGCCAGGCGCGGTGATGGCGCATGTTCGTCTGGTGGGGGATCGCATTGCCTGTGAGGTTGAGAAGTAAAACGCATTGCGGGTTTGATTGGGAGGTATCCCTGTGACAATGCGTGTGCTGATGCTTACACCTGCTGTCGATATGGCGAACCGTCTCCACACGGGCTTTGTTCACAGTTGGGTAAAGGCCCTGGCCCGCCGCGTCGACCATGTGGAGGTGGTGTGCCGATCGGCTGGCGTGATGGACCTGCCGCCCAACGTCGCTGTCACTGGGCTGGACCCCGCGATGAGCATCCCGCGCCCCAGGCTGCTGATGGCCTTTCAGCGGGCCATCAGCCAGCGTATCCGCAGCGTGGATGTGGTGTTTGCCCACTTTATCCCGCCCTATGCGTTGGTGGCCGTGCCGAGCGCTAGGCTGCATGGGGTTCCAATTGTGCACTGGAATGCCACTACCACCATCTACCTGGAGGTGCGGCTGGCGCATCTGTTGGTCGATCGCATCGTGACTTCGACGCCGGAAAGTTACCCGTTTTCCGGCCCCAAAGTGACGGTCATCGGCCAGGGCATCGACTTCGAGCTGTTCTCGCCCGCCGCAAACCCTCCGGGGGGAGGGCGAGTGGTGGTCACGGCGGGCCGCGTCACGCCCAGCAAAAACCTTGAGGATCAGATCGAAGCAGCGGCCCTGCTGTTGAAACGCCCTGGCTTCGAGGATGTGGTCTTTAAGGTAGCCGGCGACGAGCCGCCGTGGATCCATGGCCACCGCGCCGCCCTGGAGGCTGCTATCGCCGAGCGCGGCCTGAGTGGGCGCTTTCAACTGCTGGGCGGGCTGCCTTATGCCGACATCGCCTCTTTTTACCAGAGTGCAACCTTGATGCTAAGCACCAGCAAAACCGGCAGCCTGGACAAAGTGGTGCTGGAGGCCATGGGCTGCGGCCTGCCGACGCTGGTCACCGGACGGGTATATGCGCCGCTGCTGGGTGAAGATCGCGATCTGTTGCTGGCCGACGAGGACGATCCGCACGATGTGGCCGAGCGACTGGCCCACCTGCTCAGCATGGACCCCCAGGAGCGCCGCGCCCTGGGCCTCCGGCTGCGGCAGCGTGCAATGGGACCCCACTCACTCGACCGGCTGATGGACCAGCTGGTTGTCGTGTTTGGCGAGGAGATCGCCCGCAGGAGAAGATGACGATGCAGCACTGCCGATTGTTGTGGATCGCGCTGGGTCTGTTGGCCCTGGCGGCCGCCGGCTGTTCGGCTCCGGCGCAGGCTGGAACCCTGCCTGTCCAGAGTAGCGTGAACGTTCCACCAGTCCAGCTCAGCGGGCCAACAGCTACAGCCACCGGCAGGGTTGTCTTGGCGCAGCGCATCAACCTGAGTTTTGCGCTCTCTGGTCAGGTGGTCGAGATGGCCGTCGAGGAGGGTGACACAGTCCAGGCCGGGCAGCTGATCGCCCGCCTCGATACGACCGTTCTGGATGCTGAGGTGGCCCGCGCCGAGGCTGAGCTGGCTGTCTTACAGGCCGATCTGGCGAAGGTGCAGGCCGGGGTCCACGAGGCGCGCATCCGCGAGGCCGAGAGCCAGGTGATCGCCGTGGCGAACGACCTGCTGCTGTCGACCAGGCAGCGTGCAGCTGAGCAGGCTGCCGCTCAAGCCCGTCTCGATTATCTACTCGCACAGCCGCTGGCCGAGGACGTAGTGCTGGCTCAGGCTAGGGTCCGCGAAGCTGAGGCGCTCGTGGCGCTGGCCCAGGCCAGACGGAACCAATCGGCGCTGATGGCTCCCATAGCCGGGACAGTGACGAGGGTGTTTGTCCACCAATACGAATATGCGGCGGCGGGGCAGACCGTGATTCAGATCGGCGACACGGGCCATCTGCGCATTGAAGCCACCGACATGGCAGAGGCCGACCTTGTTCGCATCAAGGAAGGCGACAGCGCGGCGGTGACGTTTGAAGCGCTGCCCGGCGTCGAGGTACCCGGCGTTGTAGCGGCTATTTGGCCGTCTGCGGAGCGGGCGGGCAGCTTCGTGGTGGCGATCGAGGTGCAACGCTTCCCGGAAGGCATCAGGCCGGGCATGACGGCCTACATCGACATCCCGCTGCGATGAGGGTTGGCGTGCAGCGTCCCATCTATGTGAGGCGGCGCAGATGGCGATCCGGCGGCAGGCCAGCGGCGAGGCTCGGCCTGTTCGTCCTGCTGACGATCACGGGCTGCACCAGTGGCATGCGCGTCACGGCGCTTCCCTCGGTGCCACCCTCCGTGTCGCCGATTGGCGGGACGGCCAGCCCGTCTGCCGATCCGACCGCAGCCCTCTCTCAGGCTGACGATCAGACAGCGACATCCCCCCCGCTGACCCTGACGAGTGAGGCTGTGTACGTCTCGCCCAATGGCAGCGATGACAATCCTGGCACGCTGGACCAACCCTGGCGGACCCTCCAGTATGCCGTTGACCAGGTCGGCCCTGGAGCTACAGTGTACGTCCGGGCAGGACTCTACGCGGAGAGCGTCCACATCCACCGTTCAGGCGAGGAGGGCAGGCCGATCACCCTCATGCCTTTTGAGGGAGAGCCGGTGACGATCAACGGTGGGGCGTTCCCTGCCCTGGCGGATATGACCGGAACCCAGTACTGGGCCATTGAGGGCTTCACCCTCCAAAGCGAGGCTGAGCACACCCTTTGGCTCGATGCGTGGGGCTGCGACGGGACCTGCGGGGGCACCCATCACTGGCGCATCAGCGGCAATCGCATCCTTGGCGCGGTGAAGATATACGGCAGCTACAACGTCTTTGAGGGCAACGAGGTCGATGGCAGCCAGCAGCTAGGGGCGGAGGATGGAGTGTGGGAGCTTTACGATGCCAGCCATCACAACGTGTTTCGCGGCAACCACATCCACCATTTCGCCAGCCGCGGCCTGTGGAGTATGCACCGCACCCACGACAGCCTGATCGAGGGTAACACCATCCACGACATCGGCGCCAACCCGGAGCAGGGCATGTGCATCGATGCTGACGGGTATGGCACGCTGGAGTGGCGGCATGTGATCCGCGGCAACCACCTGTATCGCTGCGGCGAGGCCGGGATCGAGCTGGAGAATACCTTTGACGCGGTGGTGGAAAACAACCTCATCCACGACACGGGCCGCCGCGCCATTGACGTGATCAACTATGGCCGCAACCTTCCCCGCCGGGCCGACCCCCCCTGGCCGGAGGGCGCCCGCTGCCAGGTGGGTGGCGAGAACAACCAGTACGGCGACACTGACGGCGACAACGACTGCGAAGGTGACCTCACCGGCAACGTGATCCGGCAGAACCTGATCTACGGCGGCGCTTATTGGGGAGGGATCATCCTGTTCCACGCAGGCGGCGTCTGGATTGGGGGCAACACCGTGTATGGCACGCAGGGACCGGCCATCTTGCTGGACGGTGGAGCGCAGTTCTGCCCCCAGGTCGAGCTGCGCGGCAACCTGCTGACCCACAGCCCTGTGGCCGTCTCGCTGGTCGATCTGGCCTCGCTGGTGGTGGACGATCACAACCTGCTCCATCCCCTCGATCCAGGGGCGGCCTACGAACTGCGGGAGGCGCAGCAGTCCTTCTCGCTGGTCGACTACCAGGTGATGACAGGGCTGGGGCAGGGATCGATCCAGAGCGATCCCTTGCTGGTCGATCCGGCTGGCGGCGACTTCTCCCTGCGGCCCGGCAGCCCTGCCATCGGGGCAGGAGTTGACATCGGCCTGGATACCGACCTGGGCGGCGTGCAGCGCCCTCAGGGGGGCGGGTACGATATTGGAGCCTATGAGTTCATCCCCTCGGATGGCTAGCGGGATCGGGGCAGGCGCGAGCGCATTTCAAGACCATGGGGCAGGATGGTCCTGCACCCCCTCTGTGGGGTGAGTTTGCCCCTGCCAGCGAAGTGTGCTAGGATGTAGCCGGTTAGGGCAAAGGTGAGGGCAGAGGATGCCAGGGTTGTCTTCGGGTATCTTCCCGCGACATCGCCTAGGGGTCGATAATTTTTCGCGCTATATCGGACAATATAGACCAAATTATATTGCAATGGTGAGACCGGGGTGAGCTGCCAAAGGGAGGTGAGGCGCGACGCTTGGGAGCAACTTCTTTGGGTGGGCGACTGGGGGTTTGGCAAAAGGTCGGTTGGAACGCTTTTTGTGGACCCTGAAGTTTTGAAAGTGAGCCAAACATTTGAGGCTTGACCGAAAGCGTTTTCGGTGAGGGGGAAACCTCAGGTTCTGCGAAAAGTAATTCAAAATGCTTTTCGCAAAATGCATAAGCCTGGCTAGGTTGGGACGTTTTTGCAAGCAGATGGGTGTGTTTGTGTTGTGCGCTATCAAGGGCAGGACTTGTTACACCTTGTTCACCACGATCCCTGCTGCCTGGTTTGATGGGGCACTGGCTGAGGGAGATAGCTGATGAATGCAAGGTCCGATACCGGGACTCGTGGGGTTTTTCGTTCTCGTGAAGTTGTAGAGATAGAGGATCATTCTCTCCATTTATCACCTTCTGAAAGCTGGGTGACGATCAGCATTGTGAGCAACAGTCGACTCCTGCGCGAAGGGCTGATCGAGCTGCTCAGCGCCTATCTGAACCTTCGCCTGCTGGGGACCTATGCAGGCTTACCGGAATCAGGCCGGCAGGTCCCCAACCCTGAGGGGCACGTGATCCTGCTGGATAGCGGGATCGGGCAGGACGCTGCCATCGCCTGGACCCGCTGGTGGCGCAACCTGGCTCCGCCGGCCTGCGTGTTGATCCTGGAGCTGGCTCACGATACGCGGACCATCTTGGGCTGCATCGAGGCAGGGGCGAGTGGATATACGCTGGAGGGCGCATCGCCGGCGGAAGTGGCGCAGGCCATCCGCCTGATCCGCGAAGGCAAGACAGCGTGCTCGCCGGAGGTGACAGCCCAGCTGTTTGCCCGCCTGGCCGAGCTGAGCGCCCGGAAATCTCGCTCGTATGACTTCAGCACTCCGCTGACTCCGCGTGAGCGCGAGGTGTTGCAGTGCTTGGTCCAGGGGTACTCCAACAAGGAGATCGCGGTGGAGCTGGTGATCGACACGCGCACCGTCAAGCATCATGTTCACAACATTCTGAGCAAGCTCCAGCTCAAGAATCGATGGGAAGCGGCCTCGTATGCCCGACAGAAGGGATGGGCTGACGACAGCGCATAGTTGCCTGATGTTGGAATCTGCGCTCTAGCCTAGCAGGGGCCGGGCATACCTGGCCCCTGCTGTTATTTTCCTGCGTGGATCGAGATCGATCCCGATCGATCCTCGCCTCGATCCTAAATCGATCCCTGGGACGTTCATTTGGCTGCAAGTCCGGGCTACCATGTGAGACTATAGAGACATTCATGTGTGCAGGCAAACCCGCAATCTGTGTGACAGGCTACGCCATGTGTCTGCGAGTTGCACGGTGAAACCAGTAGAAGACGCTGCCGAGGGGATACACCTAGAACCTATCCATGTGCTACTCGCTGACATGCCCGAAGTGCTGGCGCAGCTCATCGCGCAGGTGGTTGAGCAACAGGGAGATATGCAGCTAGTCGGCAGGGTAGAGGGAGCCGTGGAGACGCTGGCAGCAGCCAGCGCGGCGGATGTCGCTATCGTGGGGGTCGGCCTGATCGAGCCGCTGCCCGCGATCTGCAGCCATCTTCTGCACGAATACCCTCATCTGCGCATTCTGGCGCTCTCGACGCACAGCGATGAGATTGCCTGCTATTGGTTAGGGCTGCGGCGTCAGCGGCTGCGCGGCGGCAGCGCGGAGCAGGTGCTGCGCAGCATTCGGTACATTTACGGTCTGGACAGCATGGCTTAGGGGTCCACTCGTGGCTAACTATCGCGCCATCGGGGCTGCTTGTGAAGCTGTCGTGCGCCTGCTGCAACTGGCATGGCGTCCGGAGTTGTTCAACAACACCAGCTTACAGTTTAAGGTGTACCGCACCGGCGACTTCTCCTCACCAATGAACGCGGGCGTGTCGCTGTTTCTGTACCGCGTCATGATCAATGGGGTGCGGCGCACTTACCCAGCCAAACCCACCCCTGAAGGTGAGCCTCGCCGCCCTCAATTGCCTCTCGACCTGTATTTCATCCTGACGCCCTGGGCTAAAGAAGCCTCTTTGGAACAGGCCATTTTGGGTTGGATGATGCGCACTATTGAAGATAACCCCACCATCCCGTCAGGATTCCTCAACTCGGTTACGGCAGGGGTCTTTGATGATGAGGAGACCCTGGAACTGGTGCCGGGCCAGTTGACTAACGAAGAGATGTTTCGCATCTGGGATGTGCTCCCCAGCGACTTTCAGATCTCGGTGCCCTTCATCGCGCGTGTGGTGCGGATCGACTCCGAGCTGGAGCAGCGGCATGGCGAAATGGTTTTGACGCGAGAGCTGGACTTTGGAGCCTTGGGGGATCGATGATCGGGCCATTTCTCTCTCTTGAGACAGTGATACGCCGCGCTCCGCTTGGCCTGCGCTTCGTAGACATCGCGCGAGAAGCGCCGGTCACAGGGGGTCTGATAGTGACGGCCTGGCCCGTGGGCGCTCTCACTACTGCTGGCCAGAGAGCCAACCAGTCGCCCATGTCGGGCAATTACGGCTTTCGGTCTCTGCCGGGATTGCGAGAGTACGAAGTGGATCAGCGGCCCGCGACCGATTGGTGCCCCACACCAGACAACGGGGACGACGATGCGAACTTTGTGGTGGCGGTGGAGGATCGTGAAGGCCGCTTTCTCCCTCAGACGTTGCTGCTGTGCCTGCCTAAGGAGCGCGTGTTAGAGGTGCTGCTGTTCTCCGCGCCTGGGAGAACGCCGCTGCCTGGCATGGCTGCCATCCGGGGGGAGGTGTGGGAGCGGGCTGCCAATCGCCCGGCAAGCTGGGCCATGATCACGGCCACAGTGGGCGGGGACAAGACCTATGTCGCCATTGCCGATGCACGGGGCATGTTTGCTCTGTACATCCCTTACGCCGTGCGAGTCTCGCTCAGCCCGCCTCTCAACGCGCCCGTCGATCAGCTCAAGTGGCCGGTTGAGTTTAAGGTGTTCTACCAGCCGGGCAGCCAACAGATCGTGCCAGGGCTGGTTGCTCCGAACACGCGCTCCATTCTGAACCAGGCCAGCGCCAGAGTCTATCGGCGGCTGGGCAATCCAGCCCGGCCCAACGTCACACGTGACCTACGGTTCGGCGTGGATCTCGTTCTTGCCACCCAGAATGAGTCGCGCCTATGGGTGGCCCTGCCATGAACCCGCTGCCAGACCTCAGCCGGGGCTGGCTGGAGATGAGGGGGCTTGGAGGGTCTGTGTGTCACATCAGACGCATCGAGGCAGCTCGCGCCGAATGTTGTGCATCTGGCTTACACCTGCCGAGCGCCTGTTCAGGTAACGCACATTGCGGACATTAGCAAGGAGGCTTTTCAATGCCAGAGTATCTTGCCCCTGGAGTTTACATTGAAGAAGTCAGCTTTCGATCTAAATCGATTGAGGGGGTAAGCACCAGCACCGCCGGTTTCATTGGGCCGACCCGCTTCGGCCCGATCAGCGGCGACCCCGAACTGCTGACCAGCTTTGCCGATTTTGAGCGCATCTACGGCGGCCTGGAGGACCTGACCTTCGATGGCGGTTCTCCCACTCCCAACTATCTGGCCCACGGCGTGCGTGCATTCTTTGAGGAGGGAGGGCGGCGGCTGTACGTCATGCGCGTCTTCAACGGTCTGACGACCGACTCTGAGGGTGACCTTGAAGACACATGCTATGGCCTGTGGCGCAGCTCAAGTTCAGCTCCGTCCACCAGTGCGCCGGTCATCCGCCTGAAGGCGCGTTTCCCCGGATCGGGGGGCAATATGCAAGTGCGGCTGGCGCTGCGCGTCGGCACGACCAACGTGCTCACGCCTGGCGAGGGCGGCGCACGCACCCTGACCCGCGTCCAGAACTACGATCTGGTGCACGTGCGGGTGCCTGCTGCTCCAGCCGATCCTCCGCCCGATCCGCCCTTTGAGGTCCCTTCGGGCATCAGCGCAGACGGGCTGATGGTTGCCGTGTGGAATGCCTCTGCTGGCGTGTGGACGCTGGAGGCGCGCGATGTGGGAGTATCGACGGTCACGGTCTCCGATGTGGACGATCTGCCTGCTAACGCTGAGGTGCGCCTCGTGACCATCCTGGTGGAGGTGATGTTCCCCACCAGCGGCGGTCGGTTTGAGGCTCCCCAGTCGCTGGGCGAGTATCCGCTTGACCCGCGACGTGGGGGCGCTTCGCTGACGGAAACCTTCGTGCGCAACCCCCAGGCGCGGCTACAGGCGCTGACCCTGCCCTTTGCCATCGAGATCCTGCCAGACGGCGCGGTGGCGCAGAATCAGGAGGCGCTCTTCCTGGCGCGCCGCCTGTTCGCTTCCAGCGCCATTGGGAACCTGTTGCGCAACCGGGCCCCGGTGGAAGCCACACTGCCTCTCACAGGCGGCGCCGATGGCGACCTGCCCGCTTCTGTGCACTTTGAGGGCGACCCTGACGGCATCCTGGACTACGTCGGTGATGCCATACAGCACGAGAAGAATGGCCTGCTGGCCTTTGAAGGGGTGGAGGACATCTCGATCTTGGTAGCGCCGGGCTACACGACCTATACCGACGACCCCTCCAATCTCGACCCGATCTATGGGATTCAGAACGCGCTGATCAACCACTGCGAGAAGATGCGCTATCGCGTGGCCGTGCTCGACACGCCGCCCGATTATCTGGCAACGCAGGCGTTGGCCTATCGCAACCAGCGCTCCTCTACCCATGCCGCCATCTACTTCCCGTGGGTCTTCGTCTCCGACCCGACGCCGGGCCGGGGGGGTCGCCGCCTCAAGCTGCCGCCCAGCGCCTTCATCGCCGGGATTTACGCCCGCAACGATGTGGAACATGCGGTGTTCAAAGCGCCTGCCAACGAGGTGGTTCGGCTGGCGATTGACTTTGAGCAGCGGCTCAACAAGGCTCACCAGGAGCTGCTCAACCCGGAGGGCGTGAATTGCCTGCGTTTCTTTGAGGGGCGCGGTTACTTGGTGTGGGGTGCGCGGACGATCAGCGACGACCCAGAGTGGAAGTACGTCAGCCTGCGGCGCTACTTCGCCTATCTGGAGCGCTCCATCGAGCGTGGCACACAGTGGGCGGTGTTCGAGAACAACGGCCCGCAGTTGTGGCAGAACGTGCGCCAGACCATCGAGGACTTTCTGTTCAACGAGTGGAAGATGGGCGCCCTGCTGGGCGACAAGCCGGAGAAAGCCTACTTCGTGCGCTGCGATCTCAGCACCATGACGCAGAACGACTTGGACAACGGTCGGTTGGTGTGCCTGATCGGGGTGTCGGTGGTGCGTCCGGCGGAGTTTGTCATCTTCCGCATCGGCCAATGGACAGCCAACAGCCCTCGTTAACTCCAGGCCGCGCAGCTTGTCGCGGCCTGCACGGAGAGCACGCGGTCAGATCTGAGCCTAGAACAAGGAAGGCTAAACGATGGCAGTTTTGCGAGATAACCCCTACGGAACTTTCAACTTCCTGGTGGACCTGGGGACCGGGGATACCGGCAGCATCCAGGCCGGCTTTCAGGAAGCGAACGGCCTCAACATCGAGGTGACCAGCGCCGAATATCGCAACGGCAACGACCGTGTCAACCATGTGCGCAAGGTCAATGGAATCTACAAAGTAGGCGACATCACGCTCAGGCGTGGGCTGATGGGCGCGTTGGACCTCTACCAGTGGATCGATCAGGTCAGGACGGGCGATCAGGCCGCCAAGCGCAACATCACCATCCAACTGCGCGACGAAAGCGGGCAGAACACCGTCATGACCTGGCGTCTGTTGAATGCCCGACCCATGCGCTACACGGCGCCTTCGTTCAATGCCAAAGGCGGCACTGAGGTCGCTATCGAAGAGCTGGTGCTGTCTTGTGAGGACCTGCAGATCGAGTAGGTAGCCCGCCAGAGGCGAGAGGGAGTCGCATGACGCTGCCGTTGACGTTCAAGGGACGGTTGCCGGGGGTCGTCGTGGAGACGGCGTTGCCCCCCCGCGCCGAGGCTCCACTGCTGCTCGATGTGGCGGCTTTTGTGGGCTTCGCCGAGCGCGGTCCGCTGCACACCCCCGTCCAGCTGGAAGATGTGGCGCAATATCAGGCTGTCTTTGGCGGCGACCTGCCGGTCGCGCGGGAGGCCGGGCGGCCTGTCTTTGCCCACCTGCCGCGGGCGGTGCGAGCCTTCTTCGACAATGGAGGCCGCCGCTGCTATGTGGTGCGTGTGGCGGGGGCTTCAGCTTGCGCCAACCGCTTTCGTGTGCCAGGGCTGGTGCGCTGGACGGCCAGCGAGGGCTGGCAGCCGGTGGTCGTCGAAGCCGCCTGGAAAGGCGGCTGGTCAGACGCAGTGAGCGTCGGCACGCAGCTGCGGATGCAGCCGGTGCGCATCGTTCCTGGCCCGACTTCCTTCCGCGCCGCCGGCAGCGTTGAGATCGACCTCCAAGCGCCTACCCGCACGACGGTGCAGCCGGGCGACGTGCTGCGGGTCAGCTTCGAGGATGCGCCACGCTCGCTGCTCCTAATGCCCGTCGCGGCGGTGGAGGAGACTGGCGTGGTGCCTGGAGCCGCGCGGCTGGCGGCTATCACGGCCAGCGCACCGTCTGAGCAGAGCCAGGTGTTCGCCCGCAGCAGGCCGATCCCTGTTGCTCCTCCGCTCACCGCCCAGCGCCTCGACGAAACCGGTTGGACGCTGCTGCCCACGCCGACGGCTCCGCTTGTCGCGGCCCCGCCAGAGCAGGGGGGCGGCTATCGCATCGTCCTCAGGGCCGACCTGCCGCTGCGCGGCGGCGACCTGCTCCGGCTGCGCTACGCCGAGGGCGCCCTGTGGCTGCCTGTGATCTGGGCGGCCCAGCTCCCGGACGACCCGCCAGGATCGCCGCGCTACGAAGTGAGGGCCGCCGAGACGCTGTGGGAGTCGACGCTGTCGGCGGTCGGGGGGGCCGCGGCGCAGGCGGAGGTGCTGACCTTTGACCTTCACATCCGTGAGGGCGGCGGGACGCCCGAAGTGTGGTCACACCTGCGTTTTGGCGGTGACAGCGCTGAGTTCTGGCCCAACTGCCTGGCGACCCTGCGCGACGAGTCGCCGCCGACAACGCCTGACGTTCTGGCAGGTCGTTCGCAGCGACTGAGCGCCCCACTGCCAGATGGCGACGTGCTGTACCTGCCGCTGGGGATGGGAGAGTTCCCGGTGTTTGCCGGGCCACTCCCCCTCGCTGCGCCCGGCGGCAAGGACGGGCTGAGCGTCTTTGACCCCTCTGCTCTCTTTCTGGATGAGCGGTTGGCGTCGGTGGGCTGGCGCAACCTGATGAACGAGGCTGAGTACCTCCTGTACCTCAACAGCGATCTGGTCTCGGCCAGCGGCGATAGGCGGGTCGGGACGCTGCGCGGCATTCATGGCCTCCTGCCGGTCGAAGAGATCGGGTTGATCGCTGTGCCTGACCTAGCGCATCGGCCCTGGGCCATGCCCGTCGCGCCCGAAACGCCGCCGGAGCCGGAGCCAGAGCCGGAACCTGCACCAGAGCCGGACTGGTCGCACTTTCAGGACTGTGTGGTCGAAGCGCCCCCTGAGACGCCGCCGTCTCCGTGGCCGCTTCATGCGCCGTGTCCCCAGCCCTACGATTTCACGCCGCCTGTTGAGAGCGACATGCACCGGGTCTACCGGCAACTGGCGCACCTGCCGGTGCTCCAACCCCCGGCAGAATACGACCCTGCGCCGCTGCGCGAAGTGCACAGAGCGCTCGTCAATCTGTGCGCCGCGCGGGCCGACCTGCTGGCCGTGTTGAGTCTCCCGCAGCACTTCGAGCAGCAACAGGTCCTGGACTGGCAGCGCGACTTCACGGCCACCCCCGAATTCCGCGATGGCGCGCCGCTGAGCTACGCTGCCGTCTACCACGGTTGGCCGCAGGTTCGGGAGGATGTCACGCCCGATCTGAGGCCGCTGCGAGCGGTTCCGCCTGATGGAGCGGTGTGCGGCCTCATCGCCGCCCGTGAGTTGGGGCGCGGGCCGTGGATCGCGCCAGCCAATATGGCGCTGCAAGGCGTAGTCGGGCTGGTCCCGCCTCTGAGCGAGGCCGACCGCGAGGCGCTATTCAATCACCAGATCAACGTCTTGGGCCAGCAACCGGGCCGTTTTGTCCCGCTGAGCGCCCATACCCTGAGTGCAGATCGGCTGCTGCTCCAGGTCTCAGTGCGCCGCCTGCTGATCTTTCTGCGCAAATTGGCCTGGCGGCGTGGGCAGCAATATGTCTTTGAGACGAACAACGCCCGCTTTCGCCAATTGGTGCAGGCAGGCTTTGAGCGCGTGCTCAACGAGCTGATGGCGCGCGGCGCGCTGGTGGCTTATGAGGTCGTGACGGGCAGTGAGATTAACACGCCCGCCGATGAGTACAACGGGCGGCTGCTGATCGCGCTCAAGGTGGCGCCCACCCAGCCGATTGAGTTCATCACCGTGGCGCTGCTGCGCTCAGGTGAGGGGCTGTTGGAGATACTGGAGCGATAACACGCATGGCCAATCCTGCTTTTGAAAGCGTCGATCCGCCCTACACCGCCTTTCGCTTCGAGGTGGTGCTGAACCTCGACGATCCGCCTCCCGGCGTCACCAACCCGGTATGCCATGCCGCTTTTACCGAGTGCAGCGGGCTGGAGATGGCGCTTGAACCGAAGACCTTCAGCCAGGGGGGCGACAACCTGCGCCAGGTTCACCGCATCGGCCCAGTGACGTATGGCCAGTTGACGCTGCGACGCGGTATGACGGCCAACCTGGGCTTGTGGAACTGGATCGCGGCGGCGGCCCAGCCGGGGCGCAACTCGAAGGCCCAGGGGCAGGTGACGATGTGGGACGCCGACGGCACGCCCCGCCTCACGTTTGTGCTGACCGACTGCCTGCCTGTGCGGGTCGGTGGTCCTTCGCTCAACGCCCAGACTGGCCAGGTGGCGCTGGAGGAGCTGCGGTTGGTCTACAGCCGCCTGGAGGTGCGTCCGGCGGGCCAGGCCGGGCTTGGGCTGAGCGTCGGGATCAGCGCCGGCGTCAGCGTGAACATCGGCGTCAGCGCCGGGGTGAGCGCAGGGCTGAGCGTCAGCGGCGGCCCGGGCCTGACCGGCAGCGCCAACCTGAGCGCAAGTGCGAAGGCCGGATTCAACCTCGGCTGAGGCCCGGCCCTGAACTGCCCCCAGAGGGAGTGAGACATGACATTAGCCAAAGCCACCTTGACCAAACTGGATGCCCGCGGCAACCCGATCCCAGGTGAGGCGATTGAGGCCCAGTTCAATCCGCAGAACCTTCAGATCACCTACCAGACCTCTGGCGCAGTCAGCTCGACGCGCACCAGCCACGGGGCCGGGACGGGAGCTGTCACAGGCAGCAGCAATCAGCGCACCGGTTTCACGACATCGCTGTCGTCTGTGCAGCTCATTTTCGACACGACGGAGACCGGGGAGGATGTGCGCCAGACCACGCTCAGGATCGCCCGCCTGGTCCAGGAACCCGATCAGAATCAGGTGCCGCGCGTGCAGTTCCAGTGGGGGACGTTCCTTTTCCAGGGGACGATTGACTCGCTCAGCGAGACGCTGGAATACTTCTCCGAGGCAGGCGTGCCGCTGCGCGCCACGGTGACGTTCAGCATGTCCATGAACGAGCGTGAGCTGGCCACCCCTGCGGCGGGTTCAGGGTCGGGCGCCGGGGCCGCCGGGGCCAGCGCAGGGCTGTCTGCCGGATTCGGCGCGGGGTTGTCTGCCGGGCTGAGCGCCGGTTTCTCGGCCCAGGCCGGATTCGGCGCAGGAGTGTCGGTGGGCGTCACGCCGCTGACGCTCAGCCAGTCCGGGGAGACGCTGCAGAGCCTGTCGGCGCGGGCCGGGGTAAGTTGGAAAGCCGTGGCCGCCGCCAACGGGATTGACAACCCGCGCCAGCTTCAGGCGGGCACCGTGCTTAACCTGAAGGCCGGCGCCAGTGCCAGCGCCAGGGTTGGATCGTAGCCCAAGCGGGGATCAGTCAGACGCCCTGATCTATAGCGCAACCTGAGGAGGGAGCTGCCATGCCTGTCGTCATCAACGAGTTTGAAGTGGTCACTGAGCCAGGACCGCAGCCCGCGGGCGCCGCAGCGCCGCCGCCTGACAGCGCCCCACCGGCTGCGCCGCTGACAGTGCAGCAGGTCGAGCAGGCCATCCGACATGCCAGCGAGCGCCGCGCACGGGTCCGCGCCGATTGATGGGCTGGCCTAAAGAGGTTGAGCATCCATGAGCCTGCCCAGCGCCTACATCTCCCGCCCCCGCGTGTTGATCGCGGGCCGGTACGAGGCAGAACTGAGCCAGCGCGTGATGACCGCGCTGGTCGAGGAGACCTTCGAGGGGCTGTATCGCTGCGAGATTGCCGTGGCCAACTTTGGCCCAACGCCCACCAACCGTATGGACTACCTGTACTTTGGGCGCGATGTGCTTGACTTTGGGGCTGAGGTGACTCTCCAGCTTGGCCCCGGCGATCCGCCCGCGCAGGTGTTCAAAGGCCGCATTACAGGGCTGGAGGCCGAGTACCCCGAAGGCGGCGGGGCGCAGCTCACGATCCTGGCTGAAGATCGGTTGCAGGCTTTGCGGATGAAACGACGCACGCGCAGCTTTGAGGACATGACGGACGAAGACGTGATCGCACAGATTGCCCGCGAGCACAGCTTGACGCCGCAGCTTTCGCTGCAAGGGCCTACCCATCGGGTGCTGACGCAGGTGAACCTGAGCGATCTGGCCTTCATCCGCGAGCGCGCCCGCAGCGTCAACGCAGAGGTGTGGATCGAGGATACCACGCTCTATGCCCGGACTCGCCCACAGCGCGGCGCGGGCAGCGTTGATCTGGCCTACGGAGCCAACCTGATCAGCTTCAGCGTGCGCGCCGATCTGGCCCACCAGTGCACCGAGTTGGGGGTGACCGGCTGGGACGTGGCGGGCAAACAAGCCATTCAGGAGGTGGCGGAGCAGAGCGCTATCAGCGCTGAGCTGGGCAGCGGCGCTGGCGGAAGCGCCATTCTGGAAGAAAAGTTTGGCGCACGCCGCGAGTTCGTGGTGCACACTGTTCCGCTCACTGGCCAGGAGGCGCGCAGCATAGCTCAGGCGCGCTATCGCGAGCGTGCGCGTCGCTTCGTCACTGGAGCAGGCGTCACCGACGGCGATGCGCGCATTCGGGTGGGGACGACGGTCAATCTTTCGCAGTTGGGCAGTCTGTTCGACGGGGCTTACAGCGTGGTGCGGGTGCAGCACACCTACGATGGCGCAAACGGCTTCCGCACCGCTTTTGAGGTCGAGCGGCCCGGCCTGGGCCGCCCATCCTCGTGACAGGAGCAAGGGCTGAATGGTCTTCGGGCCGATCGATCTGGAGCGGGCCTCTACCGGGCCAGGAGGGCTGTTTTACGGCGTCTATCCGGCGCTGGTCGTCGACCTTCAGGACCCGGACAACCAGGGTCGGGTGAAGGTTCGCCTGCCGTGGTCGCCCGACGCCGATGGCGGGGCCTACGAAGTGTGGGCGCGTCTGGCCGTGTTGATGGCCGGCAACAACCGGGGGACGTGGTTTATCCCCGATGTCAATGACGAGGTGCTGATCGCCTTTGAGGGGGGCAACCCGCGCAGGCCCTACGTGCTGGGCGGCCTGTGGAACGGCAGCGACCGTCCCCCTGAGTCAATGGATGCCAACAACACCCTGAAGACGATTCTCTCTCGTGAGGGAATCCGCATCACGATGGACGACACCAGCGGCGCGGTCAAGCTCACGCTGGAGACGCCCGGCGGTCACTCAGTAGTGCTGGATGACGGGCAGCGGTCGCTGACAGCGGCAGACAGCAACGGCAACTCGATCAAGATGGAGGCGCAGGGCATCACCGTGACGGCAGTGTCCAAGGTGACGGTGAATGCCCCCACCGTCAACGTCAGTGCGGGAATGGTCAATGTCGATGCCGGGATGTCCAAGTTCAGCGGCGTCGTGAAGTGCGACACGCTCATCACCAACGCCGTGGTCAGTGCGAGTTACACCCCCGGCGCGGGCAACGTGTGGTAGCTCAGGAGGGATGCGAATGGCCATCGTTGAATGGGTCGAGCCGGCTCTGCTGTGGAACAGCCTGCACATCGAGCAGATCAACCGTCCGCGGTTGCTGCACATCCGCAGCGATGACTTTATGCCGGAATTTCTGGCAGCGATGGCATCGCGGGACCCCTATGCGCCCCCCTCGGAGTACCTGGCCGAGCACGCCCTGCCTGCTCACACGGTCGAGACGCTGTACCAGCCGCTGCATGGGAGCTTCTACCTGGTGACAGCCTCGCTGGTGTGCCGCCAGCTCGGTCTGCCCGACCGCGCCATCGACCCAAAGAACGGCGAGCGCACCTTGTTTGTCATCCGGCGCATCCGGGATGGCTATGAGCAGGGTTGGGTAGAGACCGAGGCGTTCCGAGGCTGGCAGAGCCTGGACGACCCGAAGAGTCTGTTGCCGGGCGAGGAACGTTTCCCCATGCACCCGGTCAGCACGTCACCGGGGGGGCCGTCGCTGGCGAATGGGTATGGGCGGATGCCGTGTGACGAGCGCGTGATCTATCACGGCTACCTGCCGACCGGCAATCGGAAGAAGTACATCGAGGCTTACATGGCCCCCACACCCAGCGGGGCGGTGGCTACGCCTGCCGACAACGCAGCGCTGGTCGATAACTACCGCAGGCAGATCGAACAGGACTCCAGCCTGGAAGACTTCCGCCTCAACGAATTCGACACGCGGGTGCTCTCGACCTGGAGCTACCTGAAGGATATGCACAGCCAGGGCGATCCGTCGCCTGACGCCGCCAGGCTCAATGACATGTCGCTGTACTTGGTGCTCGACCTGGGCGACTACCTATCGAAGGCGCTGCCTGGGGTGTGGTGGGCGATAGCCCATAATAACTCTGCCGGACTGAGCGCCGTTGAGCAGGACCTGGTGGACACCCTGGAGGGGGTGACGATCCTGGTGAACGGGGTCTCGACAGCGCTCACCGACGCGCTGCGCGACCGCCAAGACGATCTTGAGCTGGTGGGGGGAGGGGATGGGCCGCTGCCCTCCGATCAGTACAGCTTCTGGGGCGTGCCGATCCCTTCCAACCTGAAGGCCCGCGTGAAGGCAGCGCTGGCCGCCGAAGACACGCCCATGCAGGTCACACAGGAGATGGCTGACCTGCTGCGCACTCAGGTGCGAGTCGCGCCAGTCGCCGCCGATGGGCAACCCGCCGACTATTACTTTCTGCGTCTGGCGTATGAGTATGACCCGGAGTGCCCGCCGGTGGTCAGCGAACCGAGCCAGTATTTCCGTCTGGCGGGGTACATGGACCCGGATGCTCCTGCGCGTCCCATCCGGCTGGAGCTGCCCAGCATCAAGATGCGCGATCTACGTCGATTCAAGCGCGGGGTGGGCTTCGAGATGTCGCCGGACCTGCGCCGGGTGATGGATGGCGTGCACAAGGGCCTGTTGGAAGGGGCAGGCTTGAACAGCTCAGAAGGCTGGTCGCTGGCCATGATCTGCTCATTCTCGTTGCAGATCATCTTCCTGGTGGCCTTTATCGTCATGTTTATCTTTCTGATCTTGCTCAACATTGTATTCTGGTGGCTGCCGTTCCTGAAGATCTGCTTCCCGATTCCGAAGCCGCCTTCGTCGTGAGAGTGGGGTGACATCTATGGCGAACCTGGCCGACCTGTATGGCAGAAACCTGGGCTTTCCCCCGCGCATCGCCGCCGACGGTCGGATGGCGTGGACGGAAGGCGAGATGAGCGTGCGCGAGTCGATAGCTATTATCCTGCGCACCCGTCCTGGAGAGCGTCTTATGCTGCCGGAGTTTGGCTGTGGGCTGGATCGTTACCTGTTCGAGCCAAACAGCATCGCCACGCTGCGCCTGATCCAGGAAGAAGTCAAACGTGCGCTGGTGCGCTGGGAGCCGCGCATCCGGCTGGATGACGTGCGAGTGGAGGTCGATGCGGGCGACGAACGCGCCGTCAATATCGTTGTGTTCTACACGCTGATCGCGACGCAGGTTCGCGAGCGCCTGAGCCTGACGCTGACCCTGCAAGCCTGAGCGCCCCAGGGGTGAGTGAAGAGGAGCCGCCATGCCGTTACAAGTCCCTCAACTAGACGACCGCGACTTTGACCAGCTTGTCGCTGAGGTCAAGGCCCGCATTCCGGTGCATACCCCGGAGTGGACCAACTTCAACGACAGCGATCCCGGAATGACGCTGGTGCAGCTTTTTGCCTTCATGACGGAGAACCTGCTCTATCGCAGCAACCGCATCCCGGAGGCCAACCGGCTCAAGTTCCTGACGCTGCTGGGAATCCCTCTGCAACCGGCCACGCCAGGCCGTGGCCTGGTTGTCTTCGACAACGACCGGGGGCCGATTCAGGCCTGGCCGCTGGATGCCGGGATAGAAGTCCGGGCTGGCAAAGTTCCCTTCGTGACGCGCACTGCGCTGTGCATCCTGCCGGTCAGCGCGGCAGTCTTCGTCAAGAAGCCCAAGACCGATCTGGACGAGGAGACGCGCCAGCAATACGAACAGCTCTACGAGCCGTTCAAGGACAGCGCCAGCGATCAGCTCAAGTTCTATGAGAGTGTGCCTCTGGAAGAGCCCCAGATCGGCAAGCCGCTGCCGGAGGTAGACCTTTCTGACACGGTCAATGGCACCATCGATGGCGCACTGTGGCTGGCGCTGCTGGCGCCGCCCAACGTCCCGGTGGATGCCGTGCGGGCTGTGATTGCCGGCCAGCCGCTGGCGCTGGGCCTGTATCCCTCGCATCGCTGTGAGGAGGGCAAGGTTCTGGAGCCGCTGGCCGCGGAACCGGAGCGCGTGGTCGATCCCGGCCTGGTGTTCGAGGCCGTGGTGCCAGACCTCAGCAGTCCTGCTGCGCCGCCCCCCGCACGCTTCATCAGCCTGCCGATTGAGTATGCGGAGGATGTACTCGAAGCGCCAGGGATCGTGCAGGTTACGCTGCCTGCCTATGAGATCATGAACTCCTGGGCGTTCGACCCGATTGAGGAAGGCACTGGCGAGTTTCCGCCGCTGCTCGAAGACCGCTCGCTGGCCGACCGGCTGGTGGTGTGGCTGCGCATTCGCCGCTCGCGCCAGGCAGAAGGCGTCGGCGATCCCCAGCGGCCTCGCCAGAAGGCGCGGCTGACCTGGGTGGGCGTCAACGCCGCCCGGGTCATTCAGGCTCTGCCGGTCAAAGACGAGCGTCTGGGCACGGCCAACGGCGCACCCCACCAGGTCTATCGGGTGGCTAACACCCCGGTGGTTGCCGATCTGCTGATGCCTGAGCCGGGCGCTGAGCCTGCTGCGACTTTCCTCCTTCAGGTTCAGGATAGCCTGGGCAACTGGGAGACGTGGCAGCGCGTCGATGATCTGTACGCTGCCCAACCGGACAGCAAGGTCTATCAGCTTGACCCTGAGTCTGGTCAGGTCTCTTTTGGCGATGGGCTGCGCGGCATGCGCCCGCCCCTCGGTCGCGCCATCCGCGTCAGCTACGAATACGGGGGCGGCCTGGAGGGCAGGGTGGCCATCGGCGCGATCAACCGATCGCCTCATCTGCCGGGCGGCTACAAGGTCCGCAATCCAGTGGGGACTTGGGGGGCCTCCCAGGGCGAGACCGTGGCCGAGGGCGAGCGCAATATCGCCCGCTATCTGCGCCACCGGGATCGGCTCGTGACGCTCAGCGACTTTCGAGACATCACGATGCGCACCCCAGGGGTGGACATTGGCCGGGTGGAGGCGCTTTCGTTGTTCAACCCGGATCAGTTCTCTCCCACTCTGCCCGGCCAGACGTGGCCTGGCGCAGTTACGGTCATGGTCATCCCCAAGTACGCCCCGGATCAGTCCGAACCGCCCACGCCGGATCGCCAATTTCTGGCGGCCATCTGCGCTTATCTGAATCCGCGCCGTCTGGTGACGACCGAAATCTTTGTGCGTGGGCCAGAGTATGTGCCTGTGTGGGTCACAGTCGGCATGACGACTATGGCAGGTCAGCAGCGGACCATCGTCGCGCAGCGGGTGAGAGCCGCGCTGCGCGAGTATCTGTCGCCCCTGGTGGGAGGACCGCCTGTGCCGGGGGCCAGTTCGGTCGAGGCTGTCTGTAACGACGGCGGCCTGGCAGGGAGCGATCCGTGCGCCCCGGCCCGTGGGATGGGCTGGCCGCTCGGCATGGAGGTGCGCAGCCAGGACCTGGAAGCTGTGGCTGTGCGCGTTGAAGGGGTCCGCTATGTCAACCGCCTGCGCCTGGGCGTGCTGGCCGCTGGCGGGGCCGGCCTGACCGAGGTCAACGTCCAGCCCATTTGGGGCATCCAGTTGCCGTGGCTGGCTGGAGTCAGCGTGCAGGAGGGCGACGCCGAGCCGCTGAGCATCTTCCTGGGCGAAGGCCCAGACCCCGCCCAGCCAGGCCAGAGTGTGCCCGTCCCAGTGCTGCGTAAGAAGTGCTAGGCAGGCCATCGGAGCGCCTCTATGGATGTTAACGGCACCAAGTTCCATCTTGTATTTGGACGCGACGACTGGGGCCAGTGTGTGCCCGAGGGCAGCGACCAGCCGCTGATTGCGCTGTGGGAATCGCTGGACGAGGAGGACAAGCCTGCCCTTGAGTGGAACTACGCCGAGGGCAACCTGCGGCTGACGCGGCATGTGCCGCTCTTTCGCCCCTCGGTGTACGATACCGGTCCTTTGCCCATCGGTCTGCGCCGGGGGGCGGGCCGCGACCGCTACGGACACTGGTATTGGATCGACGCCGCAGAGAACGGCATCCGCTTCCTGGCCAACGGGGAGCGCCGCTCGGTCTCATTCTGGTCGGCTGCCGAGCAGACGGCCTGCGAAGTGGCCGACGTGGACGGCTTCACTGCCTGTCCACCCCCCAGGCCGCCTGAGGTGTTGCTGCGCGGCCTGGCGGTGACAGCCCGTCACTATCTGGTGGTCGGCAACGTGACCGAACATGGCCTCTTGATTTTCGACCTCCATCGCAGCGGCCCACCTGTGCTGCTCCAATGGCCAGACGAGACGCCCTTCACGCCCTGGGACATGGTCGCCACGCCTGACGGCGGCGTGCTGATCCTGGATCGGGACCATCGGCAGTACTGGAAGCTGGACAGCCAGTTCCGCCTGATGGCCGAAGTCAGTGAGGTGCTTGCGCCATTCCAGCCGGAGGAGACGACGCCGGGGCCGGGGGAGAATCCGCCATCCCCTGTCATTGAGCGGCGCGCGATCCGACCGCTGGGCTACGCTCTCGACGTGGATGGCGAGGGGCCGCTCTCGCCGATCAGCATCGAGTCAGGGCCAGAGGGGCATGTGCTGGTGCTGGACGCCCCTGGCGATCAGCCTTCGGCGGTGTACGAATACAGCGAGGAAGGCGGTCTACGTACCCTTCAGCGTTACACGCTGGAGGTGTCTGCGGCGCTGGTGGAGGGCGCGATGGGCCTCTTTGAGGTCTTCGCGCACGATTTCGCCTACGTGGAGTGCTGTGCCCCTGACCCGCATCTGCCGGGAGCTGCCGCGCAGTCGCGGCAGTGCGCCTGTCTGGAGCTTCAGGCCACCCAGCGCGGCCCTGGCACGCTACATCTGCTGTTTGTGGCCGAACACACCGGCAACCAGGTGATCGCCTATGAGATGAAACGCGATCCGCTCGATCTGGAGCCGCAGCCTGACTTTCTGCCGTTGCGTCGCTGGCAAGCCAAGGGCCTGGTGGTAGCCGGAGGTCGGGTGTACTACGACTTCGCGGATCGTTGGACCCCCTTGCAGGTGCTGCTTGAGTGTCACTACGAGACGCGAGCGGTGATCACGACGCCCATTGACTTCCAGCCCGACCGGCCCGGCCAGCCCTTCGATAGCAACGAGATCGGCTGCAAGTGGCATCGCCTGATGGTAGATGCCGAAATCCCAGTGGGTACGTCGGTCTCTATCCGGGCGCGCGCCGCCGACGATCCGGCCCTGCTCCCTTACACCCGCTGGCAGCCGCAGCCTGGGCTGTACTTGCGCAGCAATGGCGCGGAGCTGCCCTTCTACGACCCTTACGCTCAGCGCCGGGGCGATCCCAACCTGACCAGCATGGCTGGAACGTGGGAGCTGCTGTTTCAGGAGGTGCGCGGGCGCTACCTTCAGCTTGAGATCACGGTGGCCGGGACGGGGCGCTCGACGCCGGAGCTGAGCGCGTTGCGGGTGTGGTATCCCCGCTTCTCTTACCTGGAGCACTATTTGCCGGCGATCTACCGCGAGGAACCGCTGTCTGCCTCCTTTTTGGAGCGCTGGCTGGCCAACTTTGAGGGTTTCTATACCCATCTGGAAGATCAGATTGACCACCTGCCGCGTCTGCTCGACCCATACACCGCGCCCGCCGAGGCTCTCGACTGGCTGGCCTGTTGGCTGGCTGTGGCGCTTGACCCCCTGTGGAGCGAGGAGCGACGGCGCTTTTTCATTCGCCACGCCTACGCGCTGTATAGCCGACGCGGGACGCTGCCCGGCCTGGAGATCGCCCTTCGTATGTACCTGGACTGCCAGGTCGATGACAGCCTGTTCGATCCACGCCAGTGGGGAAATGGCCGGGTGCGGATCGTGGAGCAATACCTGCTGCGGGGGGTGAGCGGAGCCGTCTACGGCGATCCAACCGCCGAAGCGCACCATACAGACCCCGCCGAGACAGCGCACCGCTTCGATGTCTTGGTGCCGCATGATCTCTCGGATCAGGATTGGCTGATGGTCGAGCGCATTGTGGAACTGGGAAAACCGGCCCACACTGCCTTTGAGTTGAAGCGGTATTGGGACCTGTTCCGCGTGGGCGAGGCGCGTCTGGGGCTGGATACCCAGATCGGGCACAGCAGCACTGTCAGTGCGCTGGTGCTGGGCGATTCGTATCTGGCCGATGCTTATCTGGAAGCTGCTTACCCATTTGACATTGAGGACCGTCTCGTCAGCGATCGTGACCTGCTAGGCGGCCTGCCGCCGCTGTAGCCGTGCCGCTTTGGCCCGTATTCCAGCACATGTAGGCAGGGTGTGGGCAAGAACCCTTTGGAAAGTGAGGGATAGGAGAAACAACATGACTGACAGTAGCGCCGTGATGCAACGCTGCATTTCTCTGGCCAGCGGGGTGCTCAGCCCCGACCTGCGCGTGAACTATGAGTTCGGCTTGGTGCTGGGTGTTGACGAGTTCCGCCAGGAGCAGCTTTATCACCTGGAGAAGAACTACCTGCACCAGCGGGCCTTGCATGGCTATGGGACCGTGTCGGGCCTGAAAGTGCTGGTTGATCTGGTGACCTCTGCCGATGATTACCAGATCAGCGTCACGCCGGGGATTGGAATCGACCAGATAGGCCGTTCGTTCCTGGTGAGGTCCACCCAATGCGCATTTCTGGGGGCCTGGCTGGCGCGACAGCCTGCCGGCTCGATCCCGGCAGCGGGCGAAGACGGGCTGAACCGTGTGTACGTCGTGGCCAGCTATGACGAATGCACCGATGCCCTGGTGACCATCGCCGGGCAGCCCTGCGCCAGCAGCGACCAGACCCAGGCGCCCTCGCGCATCCGCGACTCGGTGCACATCGAGTTGCGCTGGCAACCTCCGGCCATGCCCGCCTGGGACGCCATCCGGCGTTTTGCCTGGTTGATGAGCGACGTGGACATCGTCGATGGCCTGTCGCCGGATGACGCTGACGAGGCTGTGCTGGCCGATCTGGTGCGCCTCCTTGACGACGCCGAGGATTTCCGCGTGGCCTACGATGCGGGCCTGGAGCCGGGCGCGACGCGCCGCGTCTTCCGCCTGGCCGCCGGGAACTCGCGAGAAGCTCTGGATCGCCTCTTTACCGTGTGGATCACAGAGGTGCGGCCCCGCTTGATCCCCGATCTGCTCGACCCGCATGGGACGGACAGTGGACCCGCCGAGACAGCCATCCTGCTAGCACGCATTGACCTCGCCATTGACGCCTCTGGGGACCAGCCGGTCGTTGTCGGCGATCCAACGCCGCCTGTTGTAAGCGACGAGGGCCGTCCCTACCTGCTGCATACCCAGTTGATCCAGGAACTGCTGCTGCTCGGAGGCGGCGAGACGATCTTGCCAGAGTTCCGTGAGTTTGTGTCGGTGGACACCCTGACCGAGGCCGGGGGTGAGGCTGCGGCGGCCTTCCGGCTGTGGTTCCACCTGGACGAGCCGATCGTGTTCATGGAGCCGCCTGCTGAGGTGGAGGACCGCCCCATCGTGGCTCTGCGCCGCGTCGACCGCGACGATTTCACCTTCAAGATCGAGGCGCTTCAGGACCCGCCCGCCGGACCTGCGCACACCTGGCGGCTGACTCCCAGCCGCGTTCAACTGGCCGATGGCGAGCTGCTGACGTTGCGCTTCGACGCCAACCTGATCCGTGTGGGCAGCGCCGATGGCCCGACCCTGACCGAGTTCATGCGCAGCCAGCGTCTGACGTTCGTCGGGTATGACGGCGATCACCACATTGAGGCTTATCACTTCGTCAATGTGCCGCCCCCCGTGCCTGAGCCAGAGCCGGGCCTGACGTTGGAACAGGTGTTGGAATTGCTGCGCACGCTGCGCACCCTGCCGCTGGTCACGATCTCGCCTGTCGCCTCTGAGCCTGAGAAGTTCGTCGATTACGAACTGTGGTTTCACCTCGATCTGCTCGCCGATGGGTACGAAGGCGCCCTTGAGGAGCTTAACCTGACCATCTACGCCGAGATCTTCGAGGACATCTTCCCGATGCCCTTTGAGATCATCGACCGACCCAAGCGCAATGTGTATGTCGTGCGCGTGTTTGCTGCCGAGGCCGATGTAGACCTGTTCGGGCAGCACAGCTACCTGCGTTTTGCCTTCCCGCTAGACGCGGGCAACCTGATCAAGAGCGCTGAAGGCAGCTTTGGCAGCTTGCGCGAGTACATCAAGGCTCAGCAGGTCAAGTTTGAGGGCTACTTTGTCACGCTCAAGGAGACGGGTGAGGAAGCACTGGTGGTGTACTCGCGCTTGCAGCAGACCAAGCTGGGAGGGTAGCGCCGATGAGCAAAAGTCGATTCGTGGGGGACAGCTTCAGCGAGGGTTTGCGCACTCCCCATTACCTCAACGGGCGGCTGCTGACCGCCGAGGACCTTCAAGCCGATCAGGAGGCCGGGCTGGCTCGCCTGGCGCTGGTGGGGCGGGCCGCCGGGGCAGGCGTCATCGAAGGGCTGATGGTGCAGCGCCTCGACGCGAGCCGCCTGTGGGTCAGCCCCGGCAGCGGCCTCAACGGCGATGGACAACCGGTGCGCTTGGCAAGCCCTGGGGCCACGCTGGCGATCCACATCACCCTTGATCCTGCGGCAGCCGAAGCCGGTGGGCGTTTTCAAGACTGCGCTGTCTCGGCGGGCGGCATGCCAATGGCTGAAGGCGCTTACCTGTTGACCGTTGTCCCGGCCTCTCGCCTTGAGGGCGCGGTGCCGCTCAAGGCCGCGCCCGCCTACGGCAACATCACGCCCTGTGCGAGTCGCTGGGAAGTGGAGGGGTTGCAATTCAAGGCCATCCAGCTCACCGGATTCGACGTGACGGCCACGACAGCGCAGACCCGTCGGAACCTGCTGGCCCACTGGTGCTTCGGCAGCGAGGCGCTCAAGCTGATGCCCTGGGACCCCTTTGACTTCCCGGCCAGCTATGCTGGACTTGACCTGCTCAGCCTGGCTGACTTCTCTGGGTGCGACCTGCCGTTGGCGGTGTTCTACTGGACGCCGACGGGGATCGCCTTCGTCGACAACTGGTCGGCGCGGCGGCGGCTGACGCTGCCCTATCCGGCGGACCGCTGGGCTGTCATGCTCAGCGATAGACGTGTAGCGCAGAGCCAAGCTCGTTTTCTCCAGTTCCAGGACCAGCTGGGGATGTTTGCCAACCCCTCTACGGTTGTGGCGCGGGATCACTTCCGCTACCTGCCCCCGGCGGGGTTCATGCCTGCCAAGCCGCCGTTTCTCGTCGTCAAGCGTCTGTGCCGCAGGCTCATCGAAGCTGCGCTCAGTGTACGTGGCGGGCAGGTTCCCGACGCCGAGATCAGGGAGAGAGTCAACGAACTGACTCTGGCGGTCAAAACTGCCCTGGATAAGTTTCCCAATTATGGGTTTGACCTGCTGACGTTCTTCGGCGATCTGCTGCCGAAGCGGTTTGGCTTGGTGGAGCGTGAGACCGTCGAGTTCAGGTTGAATCGCTCGTGGTACGACGAGGCCATCGACCTGGACCTCAAACCCTCCTTTGATCTGTACTTTGTCGAGGACAACATCCTGCTGTTTATCGCTGCGGTGTACCTCGAAGGCGTGGTCGACAAGCTGGCCGAAAAGACGACCGGAGAGAAGAATCACCGCCAGTGGGCGGTGGTGCGAGGTTTTCTGATCGCCATTCTCAAGGACCTGGTGCGTCTGGACGAGGGTCTGATCGAGGAGCGCATTAGCAGCGTGGACCCCAGTGGACTGTATGTCATGTTTGCCAAGAGGGTGGCCCCCGTTCGCTATGTCAGCCTCCGACAGGCCAAGCCTGCCGCCCCGCCGGAAGAAGATGCGGCGGTCGCGCAGCCTGTCCTCGAGACGGGCATGGCGGCCAGGCCCACTGCCCCAACGGGGACGGTCAGCGCGACGCACGTGGAGGAGGCGGTGGAAGAGGTGATCATGTTAGCCAAGGCCCCGAATGCTATGGCGGCGTACACCAATCCCCAGGTGTGGGAGATAGCGAACACTATCGGATTGATCAACCTCACACCAGGAGAGATCGACCTGCCGGGCAACCCTGTGCCGTAAGACAGGCTGCTCCCGATGGCGGATTGGCCGGTTGGTGGGCGCGACTGCGTTGAGCGTGTGCAGTTGCGCCGACGATCAAGAGGAGAGGGCGGGCACAGCGCAGTGGCCCTGCGCCTGCGGGTGGATCGCTGGCTCAGCGCCGTCGCCCTGCGCCCGCCAGAGCTGCCCGGCGGGGCAGTCCTGATCGTGCGCCGGCTGCGCGGGCTGCCCGCCGTGCCAGAGGCGGCTCTTCTGCCCGGCAGGGTGTGGGAGGGGGCGCTCCGAGACCGGCTGGCTGACTTGTACCAGCGTGCAGCCCGGCCTGGGCAGGGGCCGCTGCCGCCGGATGCCGAGAGCATCCTCTTCGACGACCCGGCGCACATGGTCGCTGCCCTCACGCGCGACGTGCTGGCCGGGACGGCGGGCGGGCGGTGGTACTGGCAACGATGGCTCTCGGAGGTCCCGGCAGCCGATCCCGGCGCTGTGTTGGCCCACGTGTGGAGCGCTCAGGCCCCTTTCCTGCCCGCCGCGCTGGCGCTGCTTGAGAAAGACGAGGTGGAGCATGCCGTTCGCCGGTTTGCTCCGCGCGAGGTGAGCCAGGTGGTGCGTGCGCTGCATAGCAGCTTCGAGCTGCCTGCCGCTGTCCTCCGGGTGACAGCTCCTGAGGCTGCCGCGCCGAGGACTGGCCCCTCGCTTCCTGCTGAGAGCGCCCCGCCCTGGCGGCCTTTCTGGCCAGGCCGTCCGCTTGACCTTTCTCTGCCCCCCCAGGCTCACTACCTGATCGGCCTGGGCTTGTCCCTTCGACACGCGCCTGCCTACGCTCGCAGCGCGGCCTTTGCGGCGCGGGCCGCCCGGTGGCTGCAACAGGCGCTGGCCGCCCAGGTGAGCGGGTCGGCGACAGCTTGGCCGGAGGCGTCCCATCCGGCGACCCCGTCCAGGGGCGGCGGGTCGGCCTCCTGGCCTGAGCGGGCGCCCGCAGCGTCGCCAGGTTTGCGGAGCGAGCAGCCAGCATCTCAGGTTGAGGACTCGGCAGATGGAGACTCTCGCACTTGGCAGCCTGCCGCGCCGCGTGAGCCGGGCGCCGAGCCGCTCTCTCCGCCGATTGCCGAGGCTGCCCGGCTGCTGCCTGCCCAGGAGCAGGCTGTACAGGAAGGTCTGGCAGCTCTGCCGAACTGGGAGGGAATCCAGACCGCGTGGGGGGGCGTTTTGTACTTGGTGAATCTGCTCACCTGGCTGGGCCTGCCTGACGAGTGGGCGGAACACCTCAGCGGCTGGGCGATGATCGAGGCGCTGGCGCGTGGCCTGCTGGCTGAGGCGGGCCTCGATTGTGCCGACGATCCGCTGTGGGCCATCCTGGCTGCGCTCGATGGTCGGTCGGCAGACGCGCCTGCCGGTCCCGCCGATCTGCCCTTTCAGGCGTTCCGTCTGCCGTCGACCTGGCTGGCCCGCGATTCCCAGGGAGCACGCCGCTGGCTGGCCGCGCCGTCTGCGGATCGACTGCGCCTGTTTGATGAGGCAGCGCACTACTTGGTGGCCGATGTGCCGCTGGCGGGGCGGTCGGTGGAAGAGGCTGCCCAGGCCGAGGTCGAGGGCTACCGGGCTGGAGGTATTGAGGCCGAGTGGCAGGTGGCCCTCCTCGGTCAGAGGACGGGGATCGAGGATCGCATTGGTGAGAGCGTCGCGCCCGGCCTGCGGCAGTGGCTGATCTGGACGTTGGGGTTCATCCGACACCTGCTGGCCCGTGCGCTGGGCGATCCCCGCATGGATGCCACAGCGCTGGTCGAGACGCTGTTATTGGTCCCAGGCCGGGTGTTGATCAGCCGGACGCACGTTGACCTGGTGGCTCCGCTCGAGGCGGTGCGTATCGCCGTCCGCCGGGCGGGGCTGGATCGCGATCCAGGTTGGGTGCCCGACCTGGGGTATGTGGTGTACTTCCATTTTGGAGAGCTATGAGGAGCGACATCCGGTGCACAATGCCCGCCTGGACAGAACAGTGTTAGACAACCTGCCGCGCGACGCCGAGGGGCACTTCCGGCTGGTGACGTACAGCCTGCTTGGACGCCTGTTCGCTCATCTCAACCTGGCCAGCATGGCGGACCCCGGCCTCGACCTGTTTGCCCAGTATCCCTTTTTGAGTGGGTATCAGGCGCTGCTCGAAGCCTGCCATCCGCCTGACCTGCTGGTGCAAGACCAGGCGGCGTGGTGGGTGGGGCAGGCGGCGGCGTGGGAGGCCCAGGTGGAGGGGCACCTGCCGCTGCGCGCCCTGGCCCAGGCGCTTGACCTCAGCCCTGCTGAGGGACAGCTTCTGGCGCTGGCTGGGCTGGTGGAGGAAGACATTCGCTTCGGCGCAGTGTTCGCTGCGCTGCAACAGCCTCTCGCTGCGCGTCGACCGTGTATTGGGTTGGCCGGGTGGCTGCTCAGCGATCCGGCGGGCGCGCCGCTGGACATCTGGCTGACTTGCCAGCGGTTGATGGACGCAGGTCTGCTGTTGGCCGAGAACCAGGCCGATCCACGATCGGAGTGGCTGCTGCGGGTCCCCTCGGCCATCTGGGATGCCGTGCGGGGCCGGCTGCTCGACCGGCCTGCGCCGGGCATCGTGCGCCATGCCGCCGCCGACTTCCCCCCTGTGGAGGATCTCATCCTGCCCGCCGACCTGCACGCCCAGGTTAGGCGGGCGCCTGATCTGGCCGCCAGCGGCCAGATCAGTGCGCTCGTCCTGCGGGGGATGACGGGCAGTGGTCGACGCACTGTGTTGGGCGCTATCGCCCGCAGCCTGGGACGTGACCTGTTGGTGTGTGAGGAAGGGGCAGTGGGCGCGGAGGCCGGGCGTTTGTTGGGTCCTCTGGCCACCCTGACCGGCGCTCTGCCGGTCCTGCGCTGCGATCCTGGTCCCGGCGAGACGATCGCGCTGGCTGCGTTGCCCGGCTACACAGGGCCGGTCGGGGTGACGTTGGGGCGCAGCGGCGGCCTGCGCGGCCCGCTGATGAGCCATGCGCTCAACCTGACGCTCCCGCCGCCTGACTACGAAGCGCGCCGCCGCCTGTGGCAGGCCGCCCAGGTTCCCCTAGCCTCGGCTGAGTTGGATGAGATTGCCCGGCGTTTCCTGTTGACGGGTGGGCTGATCCGGCGTGCTGCCGGGCTGGCCCATGCCTACAGCACGCTGGATGGCCGCTCGACAGTGGACCTGGCCGATGTTCAGCGGGCTATGCGGGCGCTCAATCGTCAATCGCTCGATACGCTGGCCGTCCACCTGGAGGCGGTCGGCGGCTGGGACGACCTGATCGCTGGGGAGGCGATTGCGCCCGACCTGCGGGCCCTCGAAGTGCGCTGTCGTGAGCGGGAGCGGCTGCGCGAGCACGCCGGAGCGGGCTTCAGACGCACGCTGAACCGTGGGGTGAGGGCGCTGTTCAGCGGCCCTAGCGGCACCGGCAAGACGCTAGCGGCCCGGGCGCTGGCCGCAGCGCTGCAAATGGACCTCTATCGAGTAGACCTGGCAGCGGTCGTTAACAAGTACATCGGCGAGACCGAGCGCAACCTGAATCAGGTCTTCTCACGCGCCGAGGAACTCGACGTGATCCTACTGCTGGACGAGGGCGATGCGCTCATGACTCGCCGGACTGAGGTGCGCAACTCCAACGACCGCTATGCCAATATGGAGACCAACTACCTCTTGCAGCGGCTCGAAAGCTACGAGGGGATCGTCATCATCACCACCAATGCTGGCCAGCGCATCGATACTGCCTTCTTGCGTCGTCTCGACGTGGTGGTTGACTTTACGCCGCCTGAGGCCGCCGAGCGGTGGCTGCTGTGGATTCATCATCTGCCTGCCGAGCACGCTGTCAGTCCAGCGTTCCTCCAGGAGGTGGCCGATCGCTGTGCGCTCACTGGCGGGCAGATTCGCAACGCGGCGTTGCACGCCACGCTGTTGGCCTTGAGCAGTGCGGAGCCGGTTGCCGATCATCACCTGGAAGCTGCCTTGCAGCGTGAGTATCGCAAGTCCGGCGCAGCCTATCCGCTGCGCGACCGCGCCCCGGCAGGAGGACAGATCAGCCAGGTGCGCCAGTTCGCTGCCCGCTTGGACGGCTCACGTCTGTCGGAGGAGTGATCGATGCACACACGAGAGCATCACCCTGTACAGCCCAAGAGCAGCGAAGCTCTGCCTGAGAAAGCCGTCGCGCCTGTCGCTGAGCCTACACGCTTGCCAACGTGGAGCCAGCTTCTGGACGATGAGCTGGTTGGCCCTTCACTTCAGCCCAAGCTGGTCCTCAGCCAGCCGGGGGATGAGTATGAGCAGGAGGCAGACGACGTTGCCAAGCAGGTAGTGCAGAGGCAATCGCCTGTCACTGTGTCGCAAAGGGTGGAACCTGCCGACATTCAGCGTTTTGCGGAGTCGGGATCGGAAGCTGGCCCCGACCAGAGTCTGGATGTGCCGTCCAGCGTATACGAGACGCTGGAATCCCCCGGCGAACCTCTGCCCGACGAGACGCGCAGCATGATGGAATCCCACTTTGGGGTGGATTTTGGCGACGTGCGCGTCCATCACGACGCCCAGGCTGCTCAGTCCTCGCGGAGCGTGGAAGCCGCGGCTTACACCGTCGGCCATGATGTGGTGTTTGACGAAGGGGAATATGCCCCTGGCACTGAGACAGGCGACGAACTGATTGCTCATGAACTGACCCACGTCGTTCAACAGACGGGCAGCGCCGCTGAAGCTCCCGAAGGCGCAGATGAGACCGAGCCGGCGGCGACCCTCGATGGCTTTGTCGCGCTGCGTATTACTGGGGCGGGGGTGTTGCAGCGACAGCGTGGCCGGTCTGTCGCCAATCCATTTGAGAGACTGCTGGCTACCTTCGACCGCAACCTCAACATGTTATCCAGCTTTGTGGCGGAGCTGGATGCGCTGACAGACGCCAATTATCTGCTCCAGCGCGAGATCGACAACATCCATCTGGCGCTGACCGACATCCAGAACGAGCGCGAGGCCACGCGGCTCGTCGCTGACGACGTGGTCCATCGCCGCCCGCTGGGGACAAGCGATCCGGGGGGCAACAGCCTGTATCAGGTGGTGCGGAGCCTGTATCAGCGCCGAGGGGAGTCCTTTCCCTCGCGGCGCAACCTGGGCATTCGTCAGGGACAGCTTGAACGGGGCATGGTGCTGATGAGCACCGTCCGGGTTCGAGTGTTGAACCTGATGCGCTCGATCAGCGGCGCGCCTGCCGGCGCTGCCGGAGGGCCGCCCGACGCGCTGCGTTCGGTCACGATGGATGTGGCCAGCTATTATCTGCAACTGCTCACTACGCTCGAACCGGAAGCGCTGCAGAGGCTGGCCTTTCTGGAGTCGTTCTACCAGGACCCTGAGATTCTCCAACTGTATGCGGTCATTCGTTATGCCCAGACGACCTTCCCGGACTTGTATCGGAGCTTGTATAGCGTGTCGCGCACCCCTGGGATGAGCACCGTCCTGTTAGGGGAGACATTCGAACCCAGCGAGCATCGCTACTCCGAAAGGGATTTCTGGCAGGAGATACCGGGCTATTCTCGGCAAAGGATAGCGGGCCATCTGGAGATGCTTCTCTTAGCCCTCAACCGTCTGCGCGACATTCACGGTTGGATGACATCGGTGGGCGATCCGCCTCGCCTCCAGCAGGCGGTACATCAGGTCCCGACACCCGAGCTGGCGGCCAACATCAGCGCCAACATTATCCAGGCTCAGGTCGAGATCGCCGTGGCGGCGCTGTGGCTGCCGTTCGAATCGCTGGGCGAGCTGCTGCGAACCCATCCCAACATTGGTTTGCCGCTCAACCCCTTCGCTGCGCCAGATCGGGATCGCTGGCTGGGTGAGATGCAGAGCCTCGCCCGCGAGTTCCGCCGCGAGGTCAGCCAGTATCCTCACGACGACATCGAGTCGCGTGTTCAGGACTGGGAGCGGCGGGTTCAGCGCCTGATCGATGAGATCGTGCCTGCGGCCCACCGGGCGGACATCGTGGCAGGGATCGTGGAACAAATCCCCTTCCTGTTCGTTGGCGGCGGCGTGGCGGGAGGAGTAGGGCGCTGGGTCGGCACGCTGACGCGAGGCTCTCGCTGGCTGATGGCGCTGGCTGAAGGGGCCACACTGACGGTGCTAGGGGCTGTCGCTCTGCCCGTGCGCTCTCGCCCGACGACTGCCCTCGGTTGGGTGGGGCACTTTGCCATGAATGTGTTCTGGGCGCGCATGGGGAGGGCGCTGTTTGAGATCGGCGGCGACGTGGCGCGGGGCATGGCCAACAGTCGGAGTGCGCTGACCCGTGTCGGAGTCGAGCTGGTCGTACCGGGCGTCGCGCTGACCACGATGCAAACCGCTGCGCAGGCCATCGAGGCCCAGGTGCGCGGCCACGGCGGCGAAACCAACCTCACCGAGCTGTTTACCGTCAACCTCATCATGAACAGCCTGGGCATCATGCTCGGCGCCAGCATGCAGCAGGCGTTGCCCAGCGCTGGCGGCGCTAGGCCATCGCCAGCCGACCTCGCGCGGCGCACTGGGGTCAGTGAGGAGGCGGCGCGGCAATGGGTTGCCCTGGCCGACCGTGCGGCGGAGTTCCAGGCTCAGCTGGCGACTTTGGAGCAGCAGGCCCGTCGGGGGACTCTGACGTCTGAAGACTTTGAGGCCTGGCGGCGACAGGGTCTGTCGCTGGCCGACGATCTGGAGCGGACAATGCCCGCTCTGGCCGAGGCATTGGGCACGGGCCAGTCTGGGGATCAGATTCGGGCCGGGGTGGCGGCTCTGCGTGCCCGCCTCAATAGCCTGACCTATACCCCCAGGCCGACGGTGACGGCGCTGCTGCCGGAGTTTGTCAGCGGGCTAACCCGCGCGGGCGAAGGGATCACCTATACCTACAATCCTGCCCGTCCGCCCCGGGAGCTTGTCAATTTGCGGCAGGATTATGTGAGGCGAGGGTATACCGTGCGCGAGCTGCCTGGGGGCGGCTGGGAGGCGGTCAACGCTCAGGGCCAGATCGTCTTGCAGGTGCTGCCGATGTCGCGTGCAGCGGCGCTGGCGCTGCCGCGCAGCCTGGCCGAGGTCGCCGCCGGCCCGCAGGCTCAGGCAGGCTTGGCGCGCGTGCGAACCCAGACGGCTGTCCCCGACCTGGAGGCGCAGCTTGCCCAAACGGCAGCCGGTCAGCCAGAGGCGGTGACGCGGATCCTGCGCCTGGTGGGCCGCTTCATCGATCCGACGAATGATGCTGCCTGGCGCGGCCTGAGCAACTTTCTCCGCCAGGGGGGCGATGTCCGTGCGCTGGCGCGTGCGCTCACTTTTGGCAGGGCTACCCGGGAGTTTGCGGCGGAAAATGCGCTGCTGGCCAATCGCGTGCTGACTCAGTTGGCTACCTGGGATGCCTCTGCGGTGCGAGGGCTGGGCCTCCTGTACGAAGTCCGGCCCCGCATGACTGCCGAAGGGCTGTCTAATCTGTTCAGCGACTTTGAGCCAATTCAGGTGCGTGGAATCTTCCAGAGTATCGACCGGCTTGCCCCGATCTCGCGCGGGCTGAGCCGCGTCATTGGGCCGCTGGCCAGCGGGAACGAGGCCCAGCAGCGCGGCGCGATGGGGGCGCTCAGCTCGGCCAACCAGCTCGCCGATCAATTCCCTGGTAGGATCATTTCCTTTGAAATGCCTGTCATTGGGCCTGAAGGGAATGTCATCCGTGTTCAGGACATCGTGGTGATTGAGCAACAGACGACCCGCGTGGCCGGGGAGACTATCACTCAAGAGGTCACGCTGGCTGCCTTTGAGATCAAGGAGGTTTCGACTCGCAACCTGGGGCGGCGAGGGCCTCACCAACTGGCAATCGACATCCTGCTCGACTCCCATGCCCGTGCTCAGCGGGCGACCCCCCCCGGGACATCGCGCCCGTTTTTTGAGACGTTCCGCTGGCGCATCCGGCGTGCCGAGTTGCAGCGGGATGCCATGCGCCGACTGGGTATCACCGTTCCGGGCGATTCGCGCATTGAAGCGGAGATGCGGCGCATGGTTGAGGAGCAACTTCAGCGTGCCTTTGACGATCCTGTGTTGAGAACCATGAACCCCACCGAGTTACAGGGATACCGGAATGCTTTCCGGAATGTGCCGTTTGTAGAGTTCTTCTAAGGTTTCTCTGAAAGTGTGTGGAAAACACTTGCAGAGAAACGCTTCATCCGACAGTCTTGGCGATGGTCAACGTCTGTCGAGTAAGGCTGTTGGGCGGTCTATCAACTTGTGGTGGTGAGCAGTTAGACGCATCACCGACTGTACTGTATACTTGTTTCAAGTGTTGCAAATTTGGAGTGCACAGTGGGGCTAAATCCAGTCAAAGCCTCGAATGCTTTGGCCAGCCAACAGAACACAGCCCTCAGTGAGATAGACCGCCTTGACGAACAGCTATTTCGGCGGTTCAAAGGTAAGCTTGTCGTTCAACCCTCTCTTTCGCGCCTTTTGGTCAGTTTTCAGGCCAACAAGACGAGACCCATTTATCGTTGGTACAAGTTCAAAGAAGCATTCTCGGCTTCCTTAGTTGAGCATCTATTTCACAAGTACAAAATCACCTCAGGCAAAATCCTGGACCCTTTCGCTGGCAGTGGAACGGCCTTGTTTGTGGCGAGCGCGATGGGGATAAACGCCGATGGCATCGAATTGTTGCCCATCGGTCACGAAATCGTTACCGTCAAACAAATCCTGGATGCAGAGTTCACACCCGAAGATTTTGAAAGATTGCGCCAGTGGTCAGCATTGCGGGTTTGGGAGCAATCAAAAACGCGCCTTCCCTTGCCAGAATTGCGAATCACCCAAGGAGCCTATCCTGACAAAACAAGAGAAGCCATTGAGAAATATTTGGGCGCATGCCAACAAGAGAACATCAGAGTTCAGGCTGTCTTGCGCTTTGCTTTGCTATGCGTATTAGAATCTATCAGTTTTACTCGTAAGGATGGGCAATACCTTCGATGGGATCATCGATCTGGACGCACACACGGCAAGAGAATTTTTGACAAGGGTGAAATTCCGGATTTCGAGCAAGCCATTAGTGCCAAAATCGACGAAATTCTGTCGGATGTTTCCCCCACGCATCAGGCAAGTTTATTCCCTGCAGAAAAACTTCAAGGCGAAATTCGTTTATACGATGGTTCATGCCTTCGCGTATTGCCTGAGTTGCCTGATGGGATATACGATGCCATTATGACCTCTCCGCCCTACTGTAACCGTTATGATTACACGCGCACGTATGCGTTGGAACTGGCCCTGCTGGGCGCGGATGAGCAAGGGCTGCTGAGACTCCGACAAGAGATGCTTAGTTGTACCGTGGAAAATCGCGCCAAAGATCTGTTAAGCATCAATTCGCGATGGACGACGGCGCTGGCAGCCGCCGATGAGCAGGAACTATTACAGGCGATTTTGAAATACCTGGAAGACCAAAAAGCACAAAAGGCCTTGAACAATAATGGTATTCCCAGAATGGTCAGGGGCTATTTTTATGAGATGGCTTGTGTTATCGCGGAGTGTGCGCGCGTGCTGAAACCGAATGCACTATTATTCATGGTGAATGACAATGTACGATATGCCGGCGCAAGCATTTCAGTGGATATGATCCTCTCTGATATTGCCGAAAAATTGGGTTTTTATGTCGAAAATATTCTCATCTTGCCAAATGGCAAAGGCAATAGCAGCCAGCAGATGGGCGAGCATGGGCGAAAATCTTTGCGCAAATGCGTTTACGTCTGGAGAAAATTATGAGGTCCTCACGCCCTTACCGAAATCATCTTCGCTCCAGCGATGACCTTGTCACGACCTATGAAGCCACGCGTGCAGGCTTTGTCGCACTTGCGCTTGAAAAGAACCGTCGCGCTACGCCTTACGTTGCCGAAGCGAGAGCATTACAAGAAGCCGCATCAAAGGCCAGAACTCCTGCTGATTTGCTAACCATCAAAGGCATAGAATCGGGCCTTCTCACGGCGGCAGGATTGTCCGACAAATCTCTTGTTCATTTGTTTCCAGAAGATAAAGCGGAAGCTATCAATGGTCTGATCAAGAATTTCCTTGAACCAGTGGGAGAAAAGTTTGTTGAAGAACTGATATTCAGGTTTTTGCTGACGCGCGGCGACGCGCTTGGCGGCTCAATGCGTAACATCGGCGGCGTTTTGGCGCAGAGAAAACTTACCCGCACTATTATTTCAACGCTGACGATTGCTGGCATACGTTACAGATGGCAGCACACCAAGACCAGGCAGTGGACTGATATGACCGATGATGACTCAGAAATCGAGTTCTCTCTGCGTGGATTGAGTTGGGAAAGCGAAAGTAAGCCGCGCACTCTGATTTACAACTTGACCGTGCCTTTGGTCAAGAACAATGTGGATATGTGCTTATTCGACCTCAGCCCCGACGAATTACAAGCCACCGGGTATCAATTGGCTGGGTCGTATATTGCTCTTGGTGAACTCAAAGGTGGGATAGACCCCGCAGGCGCAGACGAGCATTGGAAAACTGCGCGAGCGGCCCTTGACCGTATCCGTGAAGCATTTTCTAACGCGAGACACTCCCCGTACACGTTCTTTATCGGTGCGGCAATTGAGAAGAGAACGGCAAACGAAATATGGGATCAATTGGAAAAAGGGTTACTCACCAACGCTGCTAATCTGAACGACCCAAATCAAATCGCCTCAGTTTCTCGTTGGTTATGTATGCTGTAAATACAGATATGGGCCGCTCGACCTACGCTTCCAGCCGACCGCTTCGCTTGCTTTGCGGCGGCTGAAGCGCGTGCCGTTCGGGAAAAGGGGGGAAGGATTGCCGTGATGCACATCAGAGAATCCAGAAGCCGATCTCAGGAAGCCGCCAAGATAGAGGGTCATTCTGCTGTCGGCAAGCAGGAGACAGCAGTCCGATCCAGCTACCACGGCAATCCTGTCTGGGCGCGCGTTCAGGACCACCCGCTTACACAGCTACCCTTCCAGGCCAAGTTGACCGTCGGCCAGCCAGAGGACGAGTATGAGCAAGAGGCGGACCGCGTGGCCGAGCAGGTGACGCAGACAGCGGAACCGCAGGTGCAGCGGGCATGCGCCTGCGGAGGGGCGTGCGCCACCTGCCAGACCGGCGGGCCAGACGAGGAAGAGGAACTGCTCCAGCCCAAGCGCATCCAGCCGGGCGAGAGTGGGGTGATGTCGGCCCCGCCCATTGTGCACGACGCGCTGCGCTCGCCCGGACAGCCGCTGGATAGGGGGACTCGCGCGTTCATGGAGGCCCAGTTCGGGCGCGACTTCTCAGGCGTGCGCATCCATGACAATCCGCTCGCGGCGCGGTCAGCGCAGGTGGTCGATGCCCTGGCCTTCACCGTAGGTTCTGACCTGGTCTTTGGCGGTGGGCAATATGCGCCACACACCAGCCAGGGACGACGGCTCATTGCCCATGAGTTGGCGCATGTCATTCAGCAGCGTGCAGCGCCGTGGCGGCTTCAGCGCCAGGCAGGCACATCGAGGTTCCGCGAGAGATTCGCCAGTTCCACCCATGCTTCCGGAAGCGACGTGTGGGAAGGCGAAGTCGAGCGCGAGGAATATGTCCCGGCCTCAGACTCACGTCCCGAGCGTGTGATCCACACGGGACATGTCCGGCTGCGCTTTGACCAGAGCACCTGCACAGTGACTCTCCCCAATACGGTCAGGTTTGAGCAGCCATCGAGCAGCAATTGGCCTACATGCTCAGAGGACGCCAGTCGGCCTGTGCCCCCGCCGACTCCTCAGGAGCTGTTCGACGCTGTCAAGGCTCGCTATCTGGCTGAAGTTCCGCGCTGGCTCAATGGGTGGTATACGGCCCGAATCAGCGGCTGTGAAGGTCATCCCTGCAATGGTCGAGATGTTCCCATTGTGGTCGAAGTGTCGGAGGACAATGCGAACCCCGATACCCGGGTGGTGATCGCCAATGTGCCGGGCCGCTCCTGTGTGGCTCGGGATTCGGGCGGGCACCTGCGTGACCTCATGACCCTGCATGTGGGTGGGGGCATCTCGGCGGATCGGATGGCCCACGAGGCGGGGCACGACATCCTGGGGCACGGCGACGAATACGGGGAGAGAGGGAGACCCGCTGAACGTGAGCGCGAGTCTGACTGGTCGCTGATGGCCAGCCACCACATTTTCGGATCGCGTGCGCTGTTGCACCGCCGCCATTTCCAGTTCGTGGTGACGTTTCTCCAGGCCATCCTGCCCGCAGGCTGCACCGTCCGACTGGTTGAGCTGCCGCGCCCGACCGAGTTCGATCTGGAGGTAACGCTTGGGGTAGGGGCTTACACCCTCCCGGCTCTGGGAGAAGGGGCATTTGCAGGACACCTCGGCGTGATGCTGGGCATCCCCCTGGATCGGCTGCGCGAATGGGAAGTTCTCGTCGGGCCGCAAGTGCACGCTCTGCTCCCCCTCAGTTCCAGTGGCCACAACCTGTCAGCTTTCCTGGCCGGAGTCCGTTTCGGTTTCGAACACACCGGAACGCCCTCGTCGGGTGGCCTGCGGGCCAGCATTTTCGGCGAGTTAGGCTATGGTCGGTTTGACTATCGCAGCACGCCAGGCTGGAGCGGGGAACGGCGCGTCACCGAGACGGCCTATGGGGAGATCGGGGGCACGTTCGGGTACAGCTTCGGCGATGCAGGGCCATTCCTCCCATTTATCGAGGCTGAAGGGGCGATGGGCAGCACATTGACCGATCTGAGGCTAGACGAGCCTGGACCTGCTGGTTGGTTCCGCTTCGGCGCCCAGCTTGGGTTCCACTTCAACCTTTAGAGTCGACGCGATGTGCGGTATGGTGAGTGTGTTTGGTGGATGAGGGGAGGGAGTCGATCATGAGAAGCCGAGAAGCCTGGACTGACTATCGTGTGGATCGGCCTAAAGCCGGGAGGAGTGAGCCGGCGCGGGCGAGTTGGCATGTGGCGCAGGCGACAAAGCTGCCCGCGTGGGCCAACGCAGTGGGCGGTGCGACATTCCCCATCCTACAGCCCAAGCTGACCATCAGCCAGCCAGGAGACGTGTACGAACAAGAAGCCGACCGCGTGGCCAACGCTGTCACACGTCAGAGCGGCACGCTGCCGGTTTCCGTCGGCAGAGGGCCGCAGCCGGACCTGATCCAACGCCATGGGCTACAGGGTGACGAAGAAGACGACGAACTGATCCTCCACCGCTCGCCGGAGGACTCTTCGCAGCCTTCGCCCCTGGCTGGTCTGACAACGCGGATAGAATCGATGCGAGGTGGGGGGGAGCCGCTTAGCCCGGAGACGCAGCAGGCCATGGAAGCGGGTTTTGGGTGCTGCCTCGGCGACGTGCGTGTCCACGCGGACGGACGCGCATCCCAGATGGCCCGGTCCATCGGCGCACAGGCGTTCACGGTCGGTGATGATGTATTCTTCGGGCCGGGGAAGTACCAACCCGACACCGAAGCAGGCCGCCTGCTGTTGGCCCACGAGCTGGCTCACGTCGTCCAGCAGCGGCAGGCTGCGTCTCTCGCAATACAACGCACTGTAGAGTTGGTAGATCCGGGAGGTGTCTTGCCCGGCGCGCCCCCCCGCACTAAACTAGACGACATTCGCGACTCGGTAGCGCGTCTCTCCCCCAACTTCCAGGTGGATGCGACGGGGGCGGTCACGCGCAGAAGCGGTAGCGCCTGCGCCTCACCTGCCCGGACTATCGACCAATGCCTGTGCGACATGGTCAGCTCTCCCAATACCTGGCGCATCCATGTGGACGACACCGTCTGGCCCCACACGTCGCCCGGTTCCCATGAGGTGTTTGTCCAGTCCACGCGATCGGGGATCGACCTGGGTGCATGGGGAGGCGGAGCGCAAGCCGGTCAGCGCGTCTTTATGGAGCAATGGCGTGTCCTGGGCCACGAGCTGTGCGGGCATGGCTGGCTGTTCGAGCAGGTCAGGCATCCTGCGGCCAACATTGTCATGCAGGGAGGCCGCATTATGAGTCGCCCCTCCCACGACCCCACGGTGGCCATAGAGAACCAGATCGCCCGGGATGTCCAGGGAGCTTCTGCCGAGGAGCGTGGCCTGCATGCGGCGCCGCACGCCGGCGAGTCGTTTGGGCGAATCACTCTCTCAGGGTTTGCGCACAACTCGCCGAACGTCTCTACCCTGCCCGGCCCGGAGCGGGCGCGCCTGGCCCAGATTCACCAGTTCATGGCCCGCGATGCCGACTTGCGCGCCGATGTGGTCGGCCATGCCGACAACACCGGAGCCGGTCCGGTGAACCAGCGCATCTCTACGGAACGCGCCCAGAACGTGCGTCAGGAGCTGGTCAACCGGGGCCTGGGAAGCCACCGATTCGTGCATGTTGAGGGGGTCGGCACCCGCGATTGCACTACGGCAGGTAGGGACCCGGCCTGCCGTAAGGTGGAGGTTTTCATGTACATCTTCCAGCGTGCCAGCCTGAGGTTCCCGTGATGCAGCTTTTCTTCCGCATTCGCGGCATTTTCACCATGATGGACATCGACCTTGCGCCCATCGAGGGCTGTTTTGCAGGGAGGGAAGGGATCGCGGGCGTGGAGATATTCGACGACCGCGCTTCCGATGCTACCTATGTGACAGTTGTCCTGTCGGTGGGCGAAGCGCCGTCCATCGCTGAACTGTCCGCGATCCGCGAGGCGCTGCTGGCGCTGCCCAGGGTCAAGGTGTACGTCCTCGACCGCACGGGTCAGGGCGCTGAAATCCCACTGTCAGAGGTCGAAGCGCCGCTCCTGCGACACTTTGGCATCCGCCATGGAGCCGCATGATCTGAAGAGCGCCCCCGGTCTACACTCGTGGGGCGCGACCTGCCCTGCGGTCTTTTACGTCAGGTCGGGCGGCGGCGTGGGATGGGTGTCGTTCAGACGAACCAACGCAGCGCCGTCCTCACGCAGCAGCAGCTCTGAGACAGACCCGTTGTCCATATAGAAAGTCCAGCCATTGCGGGGTTGGAACTGGAGAGCCATGAAGATCAGCGCGTGCAGGCTGCCGCCGTGCCCCACCACGGCGATTGCCCCCGCCGGGTGTTGGGCAACGAGACCTCTCAGGAAGGGGCCAACCCTCGCGGCGACTTGCGCGATCGACTCTCCAGCCGGCGCTGGCACGCTAGGATCGGCCAGCCAGGCGGCGTACTCCCGTGGATAGCTCTGGTGGATTTCGGCAAGCGTCAGGCCCTCCCATGCGCCAAAATCCGCCTCACGCAGACATGGCTCGAAGTGGACAGTCAGGCCGTGGACGGCAGCAATTCGCTCTGCCGTCTGGCTGGCCCGTTGCAGGTCGCTGGAATAGATGGCCTCGATTGGCTCTCCTGCCAGGCGCTGGGCCAGCCTCTCAGCCTGGCGAATGCCTCTTTCGCTCAGCGGCAGATCGGTGCGTCCCACGTAGCGATGCTGGCGGTTCCAGGCGGTCTCGCCGTGGCGCACAAGCAGCACTTGGGTTGTCGACATAGTATCCCTACCTCGTTGCGGTCGTCACTCAGGGGGTGCGTTCTTCGTTGGGAGCAGGACCCCCATGCTGGCGGCGCTGCTCTCCCTCCCAGACCTACTTGACATGGCTGGCGATTCCATCTTATACTGAGTTTACCTCACAAATGTGTATGCACAAATGTGTAATCACATGGACGAACGGTTTAACCGGTTGGTTGAAGTAGCCAGGGCCTACTACCTTGAGGATCGAACCCAGGCGGAGATTGCCGAAAGCCTCGGCATCTCCCGGAGCCAGGTGTCTCGCTATCTGAGCGACGCCCGCGCCCTGGGGATTGTGCAGATTCGGATTGTGGCTCCTGCCGAGCAGGTGTCGGAGCTGGGGGAGGCCCTTCGGGCGCGCTATCCCCATCTGCGTGAGGCCATCATAGCGCCCAGTTTCGACAGCGAACCGGAGGCGATCCGGGCGATCATCAGCCGCTATGCGGCCAACTATCTCTCTGCCATCGTGCAGCCCAACCAGCAGCTAGTGCTGGGCTGCGGGCGGACGCTGCGGGCGATGGTCAAGGCGCTGCCGGCCCGCGACGTGCCAGGGGTGACGGTGGTGCAGGCCATGGGCAATCTGGGCCACGAAGCCCACCACATCGATTATAACGAGATCGCCCGCGAGGCGGCCCTGGCGCTGGGAGGGCGAGTCTATTACCTGAGCGCCCCGGCCATTTTGGGCGACGGTTCGGGCGCAGCCGCCGATTTCATCAGCGCCAACCCCATGCTTTATCAGGCCCTCCAATTGGCCCGTCAGGCCGACATTTACGTAGTGGGGCTGGGGTCAATGGAGAGCGACCTGGTCTACGCACGCTTCGGTTTGATCCGGCAGGATGAGTTGCAGAGCTTGTTGGGCCGGGCGGTCGGCGACATCTGCGGACGCTTTTTCGACATCAACGGACAGGAACAACCGGCAGCCTTCTCCGAGCGGATCGTCGGCATAGAGCTGGGCGATCTCCAGCGAGCGCAATTGACCATTGCCGTCGCCGGCGGGCCTGACAAGGTGGCTCCCCTGCTGGGAGCGATCCGGGGTCGTCTGGTGAACGTTGTCATCAGCGACGAGCAGACCGTGCGCGGTGTGTTGGCGCTTGACGACGCCTATCCATCGCCGACGTTGTTCGATGCATGAGACCGGGTGTAGCGCTGTGCTAGGCCGCGCCTGGAGGGAAGGAGGTGTCGCGACGATCATTGCCACTGGCCGAGCTTCTGGTAATGAAAGTCATTCGAATGGCTTTCTGCACAATTACCTAGTCCTGTGATGAGGAGAAGAAAGACATGAAGAAAGCATACTTTTCCGTAGCGGTTCTCCTGGTGGCGATGCTGTTCCTGGCAGCCTGTGGACCTGCCGCCACGCAGGAACCGACTGAGGAGCCTGCTCCCCCGGCTGAAGAGCCTACGGCGGAGCCAACCGAGGAACCCACACCCGAACCGACAGAAGAGCCAGTGATGGAGTACCCTGAGCCGACGCTGATCGCCGAGGGGTTGGGCACAGCCGATGACCTCGTTCCGAGCGAGGAAGAGATCGCGGCGGCCCGCTCTCGTCTGGAGGCCACTGGTTCCTTCATTGGCATTGTGGCCTGCACCTATTCGACGGACTACCATTCCACCGTCCCCGATTCGGCGGTGACCTATGCCGAGGAGTTGGGACTGCCCGTCGAGACCTTTGACTCCGAGATCAACGTGGAGAAGCAGATCAGCGGCATCGAGAACTTCGTTTCCAGCGGGGCCGCCGTGATCGTAGTGTGCGTCTTCGACCCGCCCAGCGTGCAGTCGGCTCTTCAGGAGGCTGCTGAGGCGGGGGTGTATCTGGTGCAATACGCGGGTCGCAACGCCGCTGAGTTCGGGGGCGTGACGATCAGCATTGAGGATGAGGACCTGGGCCGCACCGCAGGCGAGTACGCGGCGCAGTTGATCAACGACGAGTTTGGCGGTGAGGCGAATGTGGCCATCCTCGACTACCCCGACATTGCGAACGTGGTCGTTCGCGCTGAGGCCATCGCGGCGGCGCTGGCCGAGGGCGCTCCGAATGCTGTGATCGTCGGCAACTACCTGGGCGGCACCACCGAGTTTGGCCTAGCCTCGATGGAGACGGCGCTTCAGGAGCACCCGGAGATCAACGTCGTGGTGAGCATCAACGATGCGGGGGCCTATGGCGCAATGCAGGCCCTTGAGGCCGCCGGTCGCACGGCTGAAGACACCATCATCGTGGGCATCGACGCGGAGCCGCAGGCGATCGAATACATCCAGTCGGGCACGATGTACCGCGGCACTGTGGACACTGCGCCTGCCGAGACAGGCCGGATGACGATCAATGCCGCCATCAAGCTGCTGGCTGGCGCCACCTTCCCGCAGAACGTCCGCGTGCCGGTTCAGCTTATCTCCGCCGACTAACCTTGCGATTGGGGGTGGGAGAGGCCTGCGCTCCAGACCTCTCCCCGTCTTCCGTCTCCATCTGATCTACGGAGAGTTCTATGACAGCACCAGATACGACGCCTATCCGCGCCGCGCGGGGTAACCCAGCCGGTCGGCGCATTCTCGGCCTGCTGGGCGAGCAGGGATTCATGGTCATCTTTGCGCTGTGGGCCTTGTTCCTGACCTTCTCCACCGACTCCTTTGCGACGGCCAACAACTTCTTCACGGTGCTTCGCCAGGCCGCGATCATTGGCATCCTGGCCATTGGCGAGCACCTGATCGTTCTGTTGGGCACAATGGACATCTCTCTGGCCTCGATCCTGACTCTGACCGGCGTGGCGGCGGCGGCGCTGCTGGCGCACTTTGGCATGCCGCCGGTGCTGGCCGTGCTGATCGCGCTGGGCTTGGGCGCCCTGATCGGTCTGGTGAACGGCCTCATCATCACCCAACTTAAGATCAACCCGATCATCACCACCTTGGGGATGATGAGCGTGCTGGAGGGCCTGGCATTCATCTATACCCAGGGCAAGACCATCTTCGGCGACGCGCTGGCCGCCATCGAGTTTCTGTCGCGTGGGCGGTTGCTGGGCTTCCTGCCGGTGCCGGTGATCGTCCTGTTTGCGCTGTACGGGCTGGCATTTCTCTTGCTGCGTTACACTACCTTTGGCGCGCACCTGTTTGCCGTCGGCAACAATGAGAAGGCGGCCTGGCTGGCTGGGATCAAAGTTCAAAATGTGCGGCTGGCCGCCTACATGATCGCTGGCACACTGGCTGCCGTCGGGGGCGTCATGCAGGTGGCCCGTCAGGGCACGGCCACGGGCGGCATGGGAGCCGACTTCCTCTTTCCCGTCTTGACCGCCGTGGTGTTGGGTGGGGCGAGCCTGTCTGGAGGGCGAGGCAAGGTGTTGAACACGCTGGTGGCTGCCATCTTCCTGACGACGATCACCAATGGCATGATCCTGCTGGGAGTCAGCATCTACGCGCAGCGCATTATCTCAGGAGCCATTTTGGTCATGGCGTTGTCCCTTGACCGCCTGCGCACCATAAGGGTGTGAGCCAATGGACGCCATGCCGTTCCTCCGCATTGAGAAGATCAGCAAGACCTATCCAGGTGTGCAGGCCCTGCGCGAGGTGTCGTTTGACATCCAGGCGGGCCAGGTGCACGCGCTGGTCGGTGAAAATGGGGCGGGTAAGTCTACCCTGATCAAAATCCTGGCTGGGGCGGAGCGACCCGATCCGGGCGGGACTCTCTGGCTTCAGGGCAGGCGCTATGCGCCGGCGACTCCCCGGGATGCGCTCAGTGCGAATATCTCGACCATCTACCAGGTGTTCAATCTGCTGCCCGACCGGACTGTTATGCACAACATTCTGCTCGGCAGGGAACCCGCTCATGGGGGTGTGCTTGACCTGCGGGCCATGCAGGCGGAGGCCAAGCGTGTGCTGGAGGCGCTGGGCGCTTCGCACCTCGACCCCGGCGGGCTGGTGGCCGATTTGAAGGTTGGCGAGAAGCAGATTGTCGAGATCGCCAGGGCGCTTTTGGGGCGCTGCCGATTTATGATCATGGATGAGCCGACCGCAGCGCTCAACCAGGCCGAAGCCGAGGCGTTATTCGACAACATCCGCAGGCTGCAGGCAGGAGGAGTCACGATTCTGTATGTCTCTCATCGGCTGGACGAGATCTTCGAGCTAGCCGACTACGTGACCGTCCTGCGCGACGGAGAGCATGTCAGCACCCTACCCATGGGGGTGGTCACGCGCGACTCGCTGATCGAGGGCATGATCGGACGCAAGCTGTCTGGGGCTTTCCCTGAGCGATCTCGCCAGCGCGGGCAAGAGGTTCTGCGCCTTGAGGGGATCAGCTCAGGCGCGGCGCTGATCGATGTCAGCTTCAGCCTGCATCGCGGCGAGGTGCTGGGCGTGGCGGGGCTGTCTGGCAGCGGCAAAACTGAGCTGGGCAAGGCCATCTTTGGCGACCTGCCGCTGGACAGGGGCCGCATCTGGCTGAAGGGGAAACCTCTCAAGCCAAAGCCCGCGCGCGCGATCCGCAGAGGGCTGGTTTATCTGCCCGAAGACCGGAAGGCAGACGGCGTACTACAGGATCAGAGTGTCAGACGCAATATCACACTTTCCGTGCTGCCGCGCATCGCGGCGCGGGGCGGCGTCATCACGCGGGCCAGGGAACAGCGGGTGGCGCAGGCGCAGGTCGAGGCCCTTGATATCAAGATTACGGACCTGGAACAGCCTGTGATGACGCTTAGTGGCGGGAATCAGCAGAAGGTTGTCCTGGGCCGATGTCTGGCGGCTGAACCCGAAGTTCTGATTCTGATGGAACCTACACAGGGCATCGATGTGGGAGTCAAGTTCGAGGTTTATCGCTTCGTGGCCGAGCAGGCAGAGCAGGGTCGAGCTATCTTACTCATCTCCTCGGAACTGCCCGAGTTGCTCGGCCTGGCGCACCGTATTCTTGTCATGCGTGAAGGGCGTGTCGTGGCCGAGCTGGATGCTCAGCAGACCACTCAGGGAGAGGTGCTTCGCCACGCGCTGGGCGAAGCTAACCCCATCCCGACCCCGATGTGAACCCGCCCCGGCTCACGCCGGGTGCACCGATTGGAAGGGGGACAGCATCTCCTGGCCCCCACCCGGAACTTGTACTAGCTGAGGAGAAGATTTCATGTCGCAGGACTACGAGCGCGAAGTCGGAAAGCGCATCAAACAGTGGGGGATCGAGGGCGACATCCGGCGTCATGTTGAGGGCACAGGCGAGTACCCGATCATGTACCGTGCGCTGGGCACCGAACCGCGCACCGAGCACCCCTTCAACCTGTATGGGGACATCCTAAGCCAGCCGACAGCGCTGCGCGACTCCTTCAACCTGAACCGCGAGGCCATCCCTGCCCTCGCCCGTAAGCTGGTGGAGCGTGGTTTCACGGCCATGGTTGGGCAAGGGTTGGGGACATCGCAGTTTGTGGCGCAGACGGCAGCCGGCGCCTTCTGGATGTGGGCTGGATGGCCTGCCTGCGATCTGGACTCGCTGGAATATGTCAACTTCCGGCACCCCATCGACTTCAGTCGGACGGTCTTCTTTGCCTACTCAGGCAGCGGCAGCACGGTGGACAGCAACCGTGCGGCGTTGATGGCTCGGGAAAGGGGCGCTTTCCAGGTGGCGTTTACCAGCATCGCGGGCAGCCCCATCACGCACAAGTGCGATGAGTCGATCGTGTGCGCCGGTGGGTTTGACACCGGCGGCTCCGATACTTTCCACTACACCACCCGGCTGGCGATGTCAGCCTGGCTGGCGCTGGAGATCGGCGCACTGACGCGACCTGCCGAGCGCAACTGGGACGACCTGCGCCAACGTCTATGGGCGCTCCCGGACAAAATGGCCGGGATGTTGGACTGGGTCAGCGAGCGCGCTCGCATCCTGGGGCGTCGCTACCGCGATGTCCGCAGTGTGATCGTGGTCGGCGCAGGGCCTAACGAGGGCACTGCCGAGGAGATCGCGCTGAAATATGATGAGATGAGCCACATTCCCACCAAAGGGATGTGTCCGGGCCGCCATATCCACGGCGCGTTAGGGCTGACTCAGAACGACATCCTGACGATCGTGATCGCGCCTCTGGAAGACCCGGCCTACGAGGCGCTGCGCGATGTGGCGCAGGTGACGATGATGCTCAAATCGCCCTCCATTGCGCTGATCAGCGAGGAGGACGAGCGCGTCGCTGAACAGGTTGACGACGTGTTCCGCCTGCCAGAGACGGACCCGATCCTGTTTGCTATCCTGTCGATCCTGCCCGGACAACTGCTGCCCTACTGGAGCGCCGTGGCGCAGGGAGACATCAACCCAGACTGCCAGCGGGCCAATGTCGCCCGCCACGCGAAAGTGTGGAACTGGCTGTTTCCTAAAGAAACGCACTGAAGGGTTCACCCCTGATCGATGATGTGTCTTCTCTCCTACCATGCGGAGGGAGATAGCCTATGGCGCGAGATGTTTCGGTCATTGGGCCTCTGAACATTGACCTGCTGATCGTCGGGGAAGGCCCAAAGGACTGGGAGTCGATCCCTACCTGGGATGGCCCCGCCGACATGCAGATGACGGCAGCAGGATCGGTGGGATACACTGTCAGCGACATGTCTAAGCTTGGGCTGAGCGCAGCGGTCAGCTCATGTGTGCCCGATGATCCGCTGGGCGCGTTTATCGTGGATGCCCTCAGGCGTGACGGCGTAGACGTGGCTGGTGTGCAGAAGGTGCCGGGCACTGTGGGGGGCATCGGCGTCTACATGTTGCTGTTCGGCAGCCGTAAGCGCCCTCTGGTGTATCGACTGCCTACCCACGAGCCGTGGCCGCAGCAGTTCGATCAGGAGGCCATCGAGCGGCTGCTCGATGCACGGCTGCTGCATAACGGGGGCTACCTGCACTTTAAGTCGGCGTGGCATGGTGTGTCAGTTGATCTGTTCCGCCAGGCCAAACAGCGCGGGCTGGTGACATCGATGGATTCGCAGTTTCCCCTGTTCGCCATGGAGCCGCCCTGGATGGCGGCCATGACGGACATTCTGCCCTTCGTGGACATCCTGCTGTGTGATGAGCATGAAGCCCGCCACATGGCCGCCCGGCAGGACCTTGACGAGGCGGCTAGAGTGCTGCTGGATGCCGGCCCCGACCTGGTGATCGTCAAACAGGGCGCTGATGGCTCGACTCTCTACCGGCAGGGGTGGAAATATCACCAGCCTGCCATTCAGATCGGCGAGGTCGTGGACACAATCGGGGCGGGCGACGCCTACGGCGCAGCCTTTCTGCTCGGCGTGTTGGAAGGCTGGCCGCTGGAGCGATGCTCGCTGTTTGCCAGCATTGCTGCGGGATTCACAGTGACGGGCGTGGGCGGGTCACAGACATTCCCCACCCGCCGTCAGATCGAAGAGAAGCTGGCAGAATACGAATAGCTCCCATCAGCCAGCCCAAGCAGTGCTCAGCGATGCTCGCCGGCGCCATCGCGCCGCCCGATCACACGCTGAGCACTGCTTCCAGTCCCAGCTCGTGGATTGTCTCTGGCAGGGGGAAGCCGGTGGCCGGATCGACTCCCAGCGCAGCAAAGTACCCACGCGCCATCGCTTCCAGGTCTAGCGTGACTCCGGCCACCGGTCCGGCGGCCTGAGGCGGCACGCCGCGCTCTCTGGCTGGGAGAGGAACCTGGGCGGGCAGGCCCTCGCGTGCATTGAAGGCGTGCCGCAGCACTTGAATGCGCTTCCCGATGCGGAAGAACTCGGCTTCGTCTATGTCCCAGCCAGTTGCCGCGTTCAGCCATTTCAAAAAGGGCGGATTGCCCATCGCCAGCGCAAACTGGCACAGCCCAAGCGAGTCGAAGGCGCGCAGCACCGGAATGGCGATCGCAAACGTCGGACCCTTCTCCGCATAATCGTAGCGACCGGCTGGCTGGCTGGCGTGCAGCGCGAAGTAGGGTGCGAAAGCCTCCACGGCGGCCACCCCGCTATTGGTGGCGGTGTGCCGCCCCGGCGCGGGGTCTACCTGATAGCCCAACGCCACGCCCGGCTCATAGATGCCCCGGTGCATAGGAAGTTCCTGGCCCCCGGCGTGCATGGCGGCCTGCTCGGCCTCTGGCGTCAGCCGCTGCGCTGCCCGCCGTACGCCATCGGCCAGCCATTCGCCCAGACCAGGCTCTCGCGCGGCAATGCGGCGCGTCAGCTCAACGATGACCTCGCCATCCCCCCACCGCAGCGGAAGCTCGTCGCGCAATTCAGAGGGAAGCCATCCTTGTTCAGCACACTCCAGAGCGAAAGCTACGGTCACGCCCACAGAAATGGCATCTATGCCCATCCGATTGCAAATCTCGTTGCAGCGCATGACCGCGCCCAAGTCGTCGTTCACCAGCAGCGGCCCAAAAGAAGCCAATGCCTCGTACTCGGCTTTGTGACCCGTTTCTCCATCTGGCAGTTGGGCAATAGCTCCGCAGGCTACCGGGCATGCCTGGCAGGCGTAGGGTCGCACGTTGTGGCGGATCACGGCGTCGTCGCTCAGAGCTGCCGCCGACGAGAGCGGGAAATCGCGGGAGCCAATGCCTGTCCAGTTGCGCACCGGGGTGTCGCCTAGCATGACCAGCGGAGCCGTTCCGGAAGCCGTCCCATACCGGCGGTAAGTGTCGATCACCAGTTGAGCCGGGCCGCCGGCCACTTGAGCGCGGAGACGGCGCATGAGGGGCAAAAGGCGCTGGAGGATGGCCGGGACAAGCGCAGCCAGGCGTGATGGTCGGCGGCGAAACAGGCTGCGATACTGTCCTGTTCCGGCCTTGAAGGTGTGGGGATCGGCCAGCGGCAGGCGCTGCTTGCCCCGCACGGCAATCGCCTTCAGGCGCTTGGCTCCCATGACCGCCCCCAGGCCACAGCGTGCTGCGATGCGTCCGGCGTCGTTGACGATTCCAGCCAGCAGCGATTGGCGTTCGCCGGCGGGGCCGATGCAGGCCACCCGCACGTCTGCTGAGGTCTCGCTGTGGATAGCGTGCTCAGTCTGAACGACGTCCAACCCCCACAGGGGCGCTGCGTCCCGCAGCTCAGCCCGTTCGCTGTCCACATACAGAATCACCGGGCGCTCAGCCTGCCCGCTGACGAATATCCCATCGTAGCCCGCTGCCCGCACTCCCGGCCCAAAGTTGCCGCCCCCATTGGCCTCCCCCCAGCCGAGGGTCAGCGGAGAGCGGCCTACCACCATAAAGCGGCCACTGAAGGGCGCACCGCTGCCAGTGAGCAACCCCGGCAGGAAACCGAGCATGTTATCTGGGCCTAAGGGATGTGCGCCAGGGGGCATGTGTTCAAGAAGAATGTGAACGCCGAGGCCATAGCCGCCTAGGGAGTGGCGATAAGTCTCCTCAGGCAGAGTCTCGGCGCGGATCTCACCTGTGGAAAGGTTGACGAAGAGAACGCGACCCCAGTAGCCGTTGGGCATCTTGGCTCCTTTCGTGGGGGGAAGGTCAGGGCAGAATCCATCGCCCTGGGTCTGGGACGAGGAAGGATGGGTAGGCAGCGAAACGCTTGGAACTTACGCCGGGCGGTAAGGGCCGCTCCGACGTTCCCACTGCGTCACTCCTGACGATGAGAATGTTGTTCATGAAGGCACAGCCCGACGTCATCAAGGCAGCGGACGGGTCTCCAGGCGGTAGCCCAATCCGGTTACCGTTTGCAAGAAACGGGGCGCACGAGGGTCAGGCTCGATCTTCTGGCGAAGCTCGTAGATCAGGTGGTTGACCTCGGATTCGACATGGTTGATCTCGTCGCCCCAGATGGCCGTGATCAATTCCTCGTAGGTGCACATCACAGGCACGTTCCCGTTGGCCCGGTTGCGTTGATCCATATAGCGGATGAGCTTGTGCTCTTGGGGGCGCAAGCTGTGGATTTCCTGGCGACGGACGCCTTCCACGCGGAAGAGTTTGGCCTGAAGCCAGTCGTATTCCAGGTAAGTATCCTGCGAGATGTGGCCAGCCATGCGGGTGCCCAGGGGATCGCGAAAGGTCAGCTCCCAGTAGAGAGCGTCTCCATCTTCGGTGAGGAGTCCCAGGATGCGAATGACATCTCCATCGTGGAGAGAGGCCCGACCGCTGACCACGCTGGTGTGCTGATCGTGGCAAATGAAGGTCTTGTTCACGCTGCCGTTGTCAACCACCCACCATGTGCCTGCCTGCCGCTCGACGACACAGTGCATCCTGCGGGTGACAAGCTGCTGAGGGTCAGGCTCAAGACTGACATCGTTGAACTCGGCGAACCGACCGATGGTGATGTGATCCTGAGTCACTTCGTAATCGAACCTCTCGCCGTTTGGGCCGAGGATCTCCAACACGGGATATTTGTCTGCCACGGAACTCTTGCCTCCCTGTGCTGTGATCGGCGGGCGATAAGACTACACTGGCGCGGTGAGGTGGCGGACCTGATGCATTTTGCGAATAACTCCGGTCTCTTTGGTATGACTCCACATTACCCCATCGCCGGACGTGGCGCAACTGCTGACATCCCGGCAGGGCCGCCTGCCAGCTCTCAGGCCCACACTGACTTTCCACTGGAATCACATTCCCCTGCCATCGGGTCGCTTTGACAGGCCGAGACAGCCCGGAGTAGAGTGAGGGTAGGATGAACTCCGAGGTCTGAGTCTGAGGCAGTGGCCGTTATGCAACGTCTGTTCCAACGAGAATGACAGGGGGTTGATTGGTGTGCTATACTGGTGAACACACTGCCTGCGGTAGCACGTACACCTTATTACTACAGGTTCGGGAGTGCCCCACTGCTGGTGATGTCATAGATAGCGCGTCGAGATTTCGGACGTGCGGGCCTCTCTCGGTCAGGGTTGATCTGACTGTGAGATGGCTGTGTATACCCGAACGGGGCAAGGGGGTGCACAGATGGCGCAGCGATACTCAGCCTCAACCGTCTTGGTGTGGAACATTGCAGGGGTGGAAGCCCAGATAGCAGGCGCAGCCGAGATCGAACCGCCGCACCTGATGCTGGGCGTATGCAAATTCTGTGACCTGGAATGGGATCAGGTGGCATTGCCCGAAGCGCGGATGATCGAAGGGCTGCGGGATGAGTTTGACGCCATGACCAGTGTTTTGCGGCAGAGCTTTGAGCGCATTGGCCTCGATCATACTCGGTATCGCCGACAGCTCCGCTCCAGAATCGCCAAGCCCGGCGCCAGTATGCTGGTTGGCAGCGTGATCCATCGCAGCGACAGCAGCCGCCTCATATTCCGGCGAGCGGAGGCATTGGCTTCACAGAGTGGACTGGCCCGCGTGGGGGTGCTGCCTGTCCATCTTCTTCAGGCGCTGCTCGAAAATCCGGACCCGACGTGGCACAGCCTGCTGACTGAGGAGGCAGGTGAACAAGCTGCCGAAAAGCTGATGGATGCCCTGAAAATTGTGGCGGAGACGGTGGACTCGGCCATACCGGTCGCTCCCGACGCCAGAGAGGCAGGTCGTCAGGCGTTCGGCTCGCGCACGCCGAACCTTGACCGTTTTGGACGCGATCTAACCCGACTAGCCCGCGAGGGCGCGCTCAATCCGATCATTGGACGGCGCGAGGAGATGAGGGCGCTGGCTCGCGTGCTGGCCCAGCAGCGCAAGAGCAACGCGATCCTGGTGGGCAGGGCCGGGGTCGGCAAGACCGGGATCGTGGAAGGGCTGGCCCAACGTCTGATTCAGCCGGATGCCCAGCCTGCGCTGCAATCCAAGCGGATTGTAGAGCTTTCGATGACCTCGCTGCTGGCCGGAACAAAGTACCGGGGCGAGTTCGAGGAGCGGATGGAAGCTGTCTTGAGGGAAGCCAGCGCCGACAAGGACATTATCCTCTTTATCGATGAGATTCATGCAGTGCTGGAGGCCGGTGGTGAAGGGGCCAGCAGCGCGGCCAACATCCTCAAGCCGATGCTGGCTCGCGGCGACATCCACTGCATCGGTGCGACCACCACCGACGAGTACCGGCAGTTCATCGAGAAAGACACGGCCCTGCAACGCCGCTTTCAGGTGATCTGGGTCGAGGAGCCGACGCGCGAGGAGGCCCTGGAGATTCTGTTCGGACTGCGGCCACACTTCGAACAACATCACGGTCTCAAGATATTAGATGAAGCGGTGGAGGCCGCGGTCTCTCTCTCGATCCGCTATCTGCCTGAGATGTGTCTGCCTGACAAGGCCATCGACCTGCTGGACCAAGCCTGCGCCACGGCGCGGGTAGCTACCCTCGTGGTGCAGAGCGACATGACCCAGGCGCGGTGCATTGGGCGTGCGGAGATTGCCGCGGTGGTATCTGAGCGCTGCCGGGTGCCGCTGGAACGCCTGACCCAAAGCGAAGCCGAGCGGCTACTCCATATGGAGGCTGAACTGGGCCGGCGCGTCATCGGCCAGGAGGAGGCGGTAGCAGTGGTCTCACAGGCGGTGCGCACCGCCAGGGCTGGCTTGAAGCACCCCAACAAGCCCATTGGTGTGTTTCTGTTCGTTGGCCCCACCGGCACTGGGAAGACCGAGCTGGCCAAAGCCCTGGCCGCTTTCCTGTTCGACGATGAGCGCCGTCTGATTCGGATCGACATGTCTGAGTACATGGAGAGGCACAACATAGCGCGGCTGATCGGCGCACCGCCCGGCTACATCGGGCACGATGAAGAAGGCCAGCTGACAGGCCCGGTGCGGAACAATCCCTACAGCGTGATCCTGTTCGACGAGATTGAGAAAGCGCATCCGGAGGCGCTCAACCTCTGCCTTCAGATTTTTGACGAGGGCCGCCTGACCGATGCTCAGGGGCACCACGTGTCGTTCCGCGAGGCGCTGATCATCATGACCTCTAACCTGGGCAATGAGGCGAGGCAAGCGCCGGCCCGGCCTCTGGGATTCAACCGGCCTGGCGCAGGGGACGTGGCCGGCGAGGATGCCAGCCGTCTGTACCGGGACCAAGTTATGGCGGCGGTCTCCAGAGGTCTGAAGCCGGAGTTGCTGAATCGCATTCAGCAGATCGTGTACTTCTATCCGCTGAGCGCGGAAGCGATACGGCAGATTATCGACAAGTTGTTGGGCGATCTGCATTCCCGGCTGGAGACCTGGCAGCTCGATCTGGAGCTGACTGACGACGCCTACCGGTTGCTGATGGAGGCTGGGTACAGCGAGCAGTACGGCGCGCGCGAGATGGAACGGGCGGTTGAGCGACTAGTGGTCCATCCGCTGGGGCAGGCGCTGCTTGAAGGGCGCTTCCTTCAGGGCGCTCGGGTGCAGGTGGATGCCCAGGATGGAGAGTTGGTGCTGCTAGATAAAGGCGCTACCAGGACTCTCCCTGAGGAGTAGGGGAAGCTGTGGCCGTTCTAGATGGATGGGGCAGAAGCCAGGGGGCAGTGTCTTCAGTAGCCGACTGTCCTGATCTTGCAGGGTGAAGGAAACGATGATGGAGGAACAGAATCTATGGCGAATCAACTATCTTCTGACGAGACCACAGCCGGTTGCGCGGCGCTGGTTGGGGGCGGCCTGGTCCTGGGGCTGCTCGTCGGGATCGGCATCACTGCCCACAGCTTCTGGATTGCGCTGGGAGTATTCGGGGGGTTAGTACTGCTCTCCTTTGGTCTGAACAGCGGCAGCAACAATGCCTCTGGTGGTTTTCTTGTCTTCACCCTTCTCGGCCTGATCCTCACGCTGGCCATGGGCCAGATTTCGGGGTTTCGGGGCGAGGGCTGGTGGATCGGCCTGATGGTCCTCTATGCCCTGGCCATCGGGGTAGTTGCCATCAACCTGGGCAGCAGTGCTTCGGGCGGGGCAGGGACGGTAGGTGTCTTGCTGGCGTTGCTGTGTGTGGGCCTTGCCATTGCCATCCCGTTTTACAACGATCGCCTGCTGGGACGAGGAGAGGCCGCTGCGCCCAGCGAGGCTGTGCCAACGGAGGCGGCTGCCGTATCAGAAGCCGAACCGACCCGCGCCCCGGCAGCCGAACCGACCCGCGCCCCGGCAGCCGAACCGACCCGTGCCCCGGCAGTCGTCGAGACCAGCGCTCCGCCAGCGAGACGGGTCGACTTTGGGGGCTTCTTCAGCCGCCTGGGCGCTTCGATCAGTTTTATGCCCAGTTTGCTCCTGGCGGCGGTGACGTCTTTGTGGGGATGGGTATATCTTGTCGGGACCTTCCTCATCGGCCTGATCGGGATCAAGAGATGGGGTGGCATCATCTTCCTGCTTGGGCTGCTGCTGGGCCTGTGGGTATGGGTCAGCATGGTTCCCGGCGTTGAGGACCTGCTGAAGGACATGGTCCGTTCAAGCCCTACGATCTGGTTTGTGGAGTGGCTGAGGTTCAGCGCCGAGACGTTTGGCTCGCCGGCTTATGGCGCACTGCTGGGTGGGGCGTTCCTGGGTTTTCTGACCTTCCCGGTTCAGCGAGAGACGGTGATTGCTTCCGGCCAGTTCCGCACTTTGGGGCAGGTGGGTCAGATCAGGCAGATCGTGGGTCTGGACAAGTCCGGCGGATTTGGCAATACGGCTATGATGAATCTGCTGGAGAGGTCGGGGTTCTCGTGGGGCCGTTATCTGCTGGCAATCGGGTTGCTGCTGCTGCTGTCGGCGGGTTTTCCGATCATGCTATGGGTGGCCCTGCGTCGCTTTGCCGTGATGGACTACCCGCTCGGTTTTGCCCTGCTGGGCATTCCTGACATCACCGTGCCGAACTGGAAGCCCGTCTGGGCTTTGGGCTACTTCCTGGTGGCCCTGCTGATGGGCGGCATCAGCGTGATCAGCGTGGCTGTGCAGGCCAAGCTGGACCTGATCGACTCGAATGCTGCCGCCTATCTGCGCGGCGGTTCGGTGGTGGGGGCGCTCGTGGCGGCGCTGTTCGTGCCCAGCGGAGTCTTGATGCTGATCTTCGGCTCGGCGCTGACCGGGTTGGCGTTCACCCTGGCCACCTCGCGGATGGTGTCCAGGGCGCGCGGGAAGCTGGGCGCGGCAGCATTGATTGAGGCTGTTAGAGAACGGGAGATCCGTCAACACCTGCAAGAAGTTGAACAGAGGATCCAGGCCGAGGATGTGAGCGGCGCGAAGGCGGCGCTGGCAAAGCTGCTTCAGGTTGATCCTCACCATGAGAAGGCAGGCGATCTCGAACGGCGCATCCGAACGCTGGAGCGGGCGTTGGAGATGAGGAGGGCGGCTCAACTGATGGCTGCCGAGCAGGTGGTCAGAGAGATCAAGACCCGGATCGAAGCCGAGGATGTGGCCGGCGCAGAAGGTCTGCTGGCCGAACTGCGCAGGAAGGCCCCCGATCATGCTGAGATTCGCTCCCTACAGAGCAAGATCGCAGCCCTGAAGAGCCGTCTCAAGGAACGCGAGGTCGGTGAGCTTAAGGCCCAGTTCCAGCAACGGCTGAGTTCCGGGGATCGGGACGGCGCCGACAAGCTGCTCAGGGAGCTGGAAGCCACAGCGCCTGATGATCCTGAGTTGGCCGACCTGCGCGAGAAGATCAAGAGCGCCCCTGGCAACGTGATGTGGGAGTACACGGCTTCGCCGGTCGTCGATATGCTGGCCGCTGCCGACAACACTTACCTGGTGCTCGATGAGCAGGGCCAGTTGGCTCGTTGGCAGAACGGCGCCTGGGATCAGGTCCGAGGGGTGCAGGCCGACCAGCCGCGCGGGATGGCTGCCATCACCGACCGACAGTTCGTGGTGTTGGATGGCGATGGCAAGCTGTTCGTGGTGACGCTGGCTGGGCGAGGGCAGCCGGAGGTCGAGCGCCATTCGATTGGAGTTCAGGGCAACAGCTTGGCGGTGAATCCTTTGGGTTCGATGGTCGTCGTGGCCGGGCTGTCGGGCGAGGTGGCGGCGCTGTTTCTGAAGACGCGGCAGGAGAAAGTGCTGGTGGATGACATCGCCGGGGCTTCCTCGGTGGCCTTCTCTGCCGACAGCGCCCACCTGGCGATTGGAACGCAATACGGCGAGACGCGGGTGGTGCACGTCTCGACCGGCAAGCTCAAGACGACTTTCATCCCTATGACTTATGATGCCGGGACAGTGATCGGTCTGGCCCGAGGAGCTGGCGATACTTGGGTTGCCCTCTACGAAAAGGGCTACCTGATCTGCTGGGGCAGCGATGGGCGCCACCTGAATGAGCGTCAGCTACCCAGCACGCCGAGCTGCCTGACCGTGGACCCAGAGTCGGGGCGCATTGCCGTAGGCGACACCGATGGGCAGGTGGTGGTACGTCCACCCGACCTGGCCGGTGAGCCGTTGTTTAGCCAGCTCCTTCACAACCGCCCTGTTGCGCAGATCGCGTTCCTGCGCGGCGGTCTCACGGCAGTCAGCGTGGGGCGTGGTGGTCACGCGATGCGCATCTCGCTGCCGGAGCGGAAGTAGAGACCAGGTCCGTTGCTTGGGCATCTCACGCCGTTCGCAACGGGCCTGGGGAGGCGAGTGTGTGAGTTTACAGAGGATCCGAGGCATCTGGTATGGAAGACGAGCCACTCATCTACACGTGTCTGGGCTGTGGCAACGAGTTTGAGCCAGACGATCCAGAACAATACCTGTGCTGGGAGTGCCAGGGCAGATCAGCTCCCGCGGGCAGCCAGTTTGAGATCGAGGCCGGCGTATCTGGCACTGCCTTCGACGAGGTCGAGCACATCTGCATTGAGTGTGGTTCCGTCTTCCGCTCCCTCGACCTTGACGAAATCCGCTGCCCAGGCTGCCGGGGGGCGGCCCCGGAGGGCGGGGAAGGCGACGATCCTAATGCGACTGTGTTTGACAGCCTGTGGTCGCCTGGGGGATTGGCCTCTGAACCTCTGTCTCCTCCCCAGGTCAAGCCTTCGACGGCGGAGGGCGCTGTGGCCGACGAGTGGAATCTCGGTGACGTCATTCTCGATCTGTACGAGGTCACGGATATCCACACGGCTGGCGGTATGGGGCTGGTGTACCGCGTTCACCACCGAGGGTGGAACGTCGATCTGGCCGTCAAAAGCCCTCGGCGCGAGTTCTTCAGCACCGACGAGCACCGTCAGAGTTTTCTTGACGAGGCCGCCCTGTGGGTTGATCTCGATTTCCATCCCCATGTGGTGAGTTGCTACTACGTCCGCACGCTGGGAGGAGTTCCACGCATCTTCGCTGAATATGTGGAAGGCGGGTCGCTGAAGGATTGGATTGAGGATCGCAGGCTGTATGAAGGCGACCACGGGCAGGCGCTGGCCCGTATGCTGGACATCGCCATCCAGTTCGCCTGGGGGTTGTCGTATGCGCACGGGCGCGGCCTGATCCACCAGGATGTGAAGCCGCACAACCTGATGCTGACGCCAGATGGCGTGGCCAAAGTCACCGATTTCGGGCTGGCCCGCGCCAGGCAGCGCGCCGGCGAGAAGGAGCGGCCCGAAGACGACCTGCGCAGCGCCGGCGTCACCCGCGCTGGCCAGACGCCCGCCTATGCCTCTCCGGAACAGACGGCGGGCAAGAAGCTGACGTCCCGCACCGATCTGTGGAGTTGGGGAGTCTCAGTGCTGCATATGTTCATCGGCGACCGCTACTGGATGGCGGGGGTCCTGGCGGCTGAGGTGCTGGAAGATTATCTCAGCAGCGGTCCAGTCGAGGATAGGGTGCCGCGTATGCCCGACGGCGTGGTGGAGCTGCTGCGGGAGTGCTTCCGACCGCAGCCCTCGGACCGCCCAGCCAGCATGGGAGAGGTCGCCAATCGTCTGCGGGCTATCTATGAGCAGGAGGTAGGAACGCCCTACTGGCGAGAGGAGCCGCGCGAGCCTCGCCAGCTTCCCAGCACGTTCAACAACCGTGCTCTGTCTATGCTGGACCTGGGACAGGTTGAGAGGGCCAGGGAGTATTGGAACACTGCGTTGGCCCTCGATCCGCACCATGTAGAGACCCTCTACAACATAGGCATCCTCGACTGGCAGCAGGGCGAGACGGACGGCGATCAATTGGCGGAAACGCTCGCCGGTCTGTGCAAGCTCTATCCAAGAAACCTCACTGTGAAGTACCTGCTGGGGATGGTGCATCTGGAACGAGGAGACGTGAAGGAGGCCAGACCCCTGCTCGAACAGGCCCAGGCTGACGAGACGCTGGCAGGGGAGGCCAGCGAAGCCCTGCAATGGATCGACAGCGGCGAACTCGTCGAGTGCTATCCCGTGCACCGCTTCAAGCGGCTAGATACCAATGTCCAGGCTGTCAGCCTGAGCGCCGATGGCCGCCGGGCGCTGGTGGCCAGCACCACGCTGGCGGTGTGGGATGTGGCGACCGAAAGTGTCGCGATCAACCTCCGCCAGCGCGACGTTGTCGCGGCAGGACTCAGCGGGGCTGCCGGACGGGCTGTAGCTGCCGTTCACAACAGCGTGTACGTGTGGAACTTACAGAGCGCCCCAGAAATCAAAGCTGAATGTGAGCTGACCGGGCACACCGACCGCGTGACCTCGGTGTCCATCAGCCGGGATGGGCATCTCGTGCTGTCGGGCAGCCGTGATGGGACAGTGCGCCTGTGGGACCTCTCGACTGCCGACTGCCGTCAGGTGTTCAGTGGGCACGCCGGGTATGTTTATGCCGTAGCCCTGAGCGCCGACCGACAGTGGGCCGTTTCGGGTGGGGACGATCGCACGCTGCGTGTCTGGCGGCTGTCCACTGGCCAGGCGATTCAGGTGTGCCAGGGACACACCGGCGCGCTGACCGCCGTGGCCGTCAGCGCCGATGGCCGCCTGGCGCTGTCAGGCAGCCAGGATGGAACGGTGCGTCTGTGGAACACAGCGACCGGCGAGTGCCTGCGCACCTTTACAGCACACCAGCGGGTGGTCACCTCGGTTGGCTTAAGCCCTGACGGTCGTCTGGCGCTGTCGGGCAGCCAGGATGGAACGGCGCGTCTGTGGGATACCAGCACAGGCAAATGCTTACGCATTTTTCATGGGCATGTCAAGGGGGTCACTTCCGTGGCCTTCAATGGCGATGCCAGCCAGGCTATCACAGGCGGGCTGGCCGACGGTCAGGAGACAGTGCGAGTCTGGCGCGTGCCGTCGGCAGGTCTGCGGCTCTGCCGTCCGAGGCTGTCGCGGCTGCTCTCAAGTGGAGAGCTGGTCTTCATCGATAGTGAGGCTCGCAGGTTGCAGGAGAGCGCCAGGTCGTACCTGAACAATGGCATCTACACCGAGGCGTTGGTGTGCGCGAGCGCCATGCGCGAGATCCCCGGCATGGAGCGCAGCGGCGAAAGCATGGAGTTGTGGACTGGCATCTACGCATACTCCCAGCGCGTGGGATTTAAGGCGCTGCGCCTCAAGGCCGACCTGCTAGGCCACGCCGACGCCGTCACCGCGGCCTGCCTGAGCCAGGACTATGGCCAGAACCGCAGCTACCGTGTGGCGTCGGGTGGGCGCGACGGCGCTGTGCATCTGTGGGAGATTCCATCAGGGGGATCCTCTGCGTTGTTGGAGGGGCATGGAGGCAGCATCAATGCCGTAGCCTTCACTGTCGACGCCATGCTGGCCCTCTCTGGAAGCGAAGATCAGTCGATGCGCGTCTGGGACGCCTCGAACCGGGTGTGCCTGTTCGATCTCAGGCGAGGCGGCGCGGCGGTCACCGCCGTTGATGCCAGCCCAGATGGAAACTGGGCCTTGTCGGCAGCCAAGAACAACCTGATCTGGCTGTGGCACATGCCCACCGGGCGGAGCCTGCGGGTGATGAGCGGGCACACACGTCCGGTCACGGCCATCCGTTTTGGGCCTGACGGCGCGTGGGCCGTCTCCGGCAGTCAGGACAAGACCATCCGGGTGTGGGACATTGCGACTGGTGAGACACGGCGCGTCCTTGAAGGTCACGAGAACTGGATTACTTCTCTGAATGTCACCCTGGACGGGCGCTGGATGCTCTCTAGCAGCGGCGATGGCAGCCTACGTGTATGGGAGGTCGCCTCGTTGGAATGCCGCCTGGTGATCCAGACGCCCTCGCCGATCGATGCGGCGGCGCTGAGCGCCGAGGGGCGGTGGGCCGTCTCCGCCGGCCAGGATCGCGTCGTCCGGCTGTGGGACGCGCAGACCGGTGAGCTGGTCTACGAGTACGAGCCACACAACAACCGGATCAGTTCAGTTCGGCTAAGCTCTGATGGCCGGTGGCTGCTAACGGCAAGCTGGGATCGCTCCTTACGCCTGTGGGAGCTGGACTGGGACCTGGAGGCGCACAACGAGGAGTTGTGGGACGATGTCGCACTGCCGCATCTGGAGATTTTCCTCTCTTTGCATACGCCCTATATGAGCGATGTGCCGGACCACCCCTCGCCTGATGACATCCGCAGGGCGTTGACGCGAGCCGGGCAGCCTGCCTGGACCGAGGCCGACCTGGAGCGGCTGATCCGCCAGCTTCGTTCGGTCGGGTTAGGGTGGGTTAAGCGGGAAGGCGTTGAGGCGAAGCTAAACGATCTGGCCCAGCTCCGGTATGGACCTCAAAGCACGCACCCTGCGTGATCTGCTCCAAAGGAGAAAGCGTATGTCTGGTAGAGTCGTGATTGTGATCAGCGAAGGGAGCCAACAGGGGCGGGAGTTCACCTTTGACAGTTACGACACGTTGATCGTGGGCCGCATGGACGACTGCCACGTGTGCATTCCCGACGATAATCGTGTGTCGCGCCATCACTGTATTCTGGAGATGAATCCGCCGGATGTGCGTCTGCGGGACCTGGGAAGCCGCAACGGCACCTACGTGAACGGCACGAGATACAGCGGACGCGAGCGAGCCGAGACGCCGGAAGAAGCTGCCCTGCGCGACTACCCCGAAGTGGCCCTCCAGGACGGTGATGAGATTCGTGTGGGGCGCACGGTCATGCAGGTCCGCGTCGAAGCGCTGGAGGCAGCGCCAGAGCCGGTGTTTTGCCAGCGCTGTGGACGGGATGTCTCCGATGAAGTCGGACCTGCCCGGTCTGGCAATTACATCTGCTCCCAGTGCCAGCGGCAGATCAAGATTGATCCGATGGTGCTGATGCAGAGGCTGCTCCAGGAGGCGGCCCAGAAGGCAGCGCAGCGGGCGGCTCCCGGGCCGAGGGTCCCCGACTATGTTATTGAGCGCAAGCTGGGCGAGGGCGGCATGGGGGTGGTGTATCTGGTGCACCACCAGACGACAGGCGAACCGGCGGCGCTGAAGATCATGCTCCCCCGCGTGGCGGTTGACGAGCGAGCAGTGCGCCTTTTTGAGCGCGAGATGGAAGTCACCCGTCAACTGCATCACCCTAACATCGTCGAGTTCTACGATCACGGCGTCTCAGGCAGCATGTTCTACTTCCTGATGGAGTTCTGCCCAGATGGCAGCGTAGACCGTCTGATGGATCAGTATGGCGGACGGCTGCCTCTCAAAGTAGCCCTGCCCATCATGCTCGACGCGCTGAACGGGTTGGCCTACGCCCATGAGCAGGGCTATGTTCATCGGGACCTGAAGCCCCAGAATATCCTGTTGGTCAAGAGTAACGGGCGGCAGGTCGCCAAGCTTGGCGATATGGGGATGGCCAAGAATTTCCAAGAGGCAGGGCTGAGCGGTTTCACGCAGACGGGCCAGTTTGCCGGTACGTTTCCGTTCATGCCGCGTGAACAGGTGGTCAACTACAAATATTACAGGCCGGTCAGCGATGTGTGGGCGATGGGTGCGACGCTCTATAACATGCTGACTGGCGCCTATCCTCGCGAGCATCGTCGGGGACAGGACCCCATGGTAGCCATCTTGCAGGGCGAAGTCATCCCGATCCGCAAGCGCGACGCCAGCATCCCCAGGCCGGCGGCGGAGGTGATCGACCGTTGCCTGGCCAGGGAGCCGAGAGACCGCTATCAGGATGCGGGTGAGATGCGTCGAGCGCTGGAACGCGTGATGTAACGCAGCAAGGAAAACCCTGTGACAAGCTCGATGGTGTCTTCGATTGGCTCGCTGCCGCTGCGCGTGGCGGGGGCTACGCATGTGGGGCGGGTGCGCCAGAACAATGAGGACAGCTACCTGATCTCCGACCAGCAGAAGCTGTACATTGTCTCAGATGGCATGGGCGGCGAGATGGCCGGGGAGGTGGCTTCTAAAACTGTCGTTGCTGTGCTGCCGCGCCTGCTGGAGCAGCACCTGAGAGGCATACTGCCCATGACCTCTCAGACCGTCGAGCGGGTGCTGCGAGACCGTATCGTGGAGCTAAGCCAGAGCCTGCAACGGGAGAGCGCCGGGCAGGCCGGCATGAAAGGGATGGGCGCCACGGTAGCGCTGGCGCTGCTGCGAGGGTCGTCTGCACACCTGGCGCACATGGGAGACAGCCGCATCTACCTGTATCGAGACGGTGAGCTGACCCAGCTCACTCAGGATCACTCGATCACCGCCCTGCTGATCGCCAGCGGCGACATCACGCCTGAGGAGGCCCAGCATCACCCGGCGCGCGGCAAGCTGTCCCGTTTTGTGGGGATGGAAGGCGTTGTCTACCCCGACGTTCAGACCATCAAACTCAGAGCGGGCGATCAGCTCCTGGTGTGCTCTGATGGGCTGTCAGGGCCTGTGTCTTGTGGGGAGATAGCCGCCATTCTGAGCGCCCATGATGATCCTGCCAGGGCCTGTCAATCCTTGATCGCTGCCGCCAACGAAGCCGGGGGCAAAGACAACATCACAGCGATTGTGATCTATTACGGCTGTTGAGCGCTTCGTCGCGTTGAGGCTGGCCGCCGGGAACGCTGGCAAGGACAGAAGGATGGGCCGCGCCAGGCGCAAGCGCCATCCTCAAGCCTTCCTCCGGGTAGCTATTCGGCCAGGTGACAGGCGGCCCAGTGGCCGGGTCTGATCTCCTTGAACTCCGGCTCGATCTGTGAGCACTTGTCCACCGCAATCGGGCAGCGGGGATGGAAGCGACAACCTGGCGGCGGGTTGAGAGGGCTGGGCACATCGCCCTTCAGGATGATGCGCTCTCGGCGCATTGCCGGGTTGGGGATGGGGATGGCGCTCATCAGGGCGCGGGTATAGGGGTGCAACGGCTCAGCATAGAGGGCTTCGCGGGTGGCCAGCTCAACGGCTTTGCCCAGGTACATCACCGCCACGCGGTCGCTGATATGCTCGACGACGCTCAGGTTGTGGGCCACAAACAGATACGTCAGACCATACTCAGCCTGGAGCTTGCGCAGCAGATTGAGCACCTGGGACTGGATCGACACGTCGAGGGCCGAGACCGGTTCGTCGCATACCACAAATTTGGGTCGGATGGCCAGGGCGCGGGCAATGCCGATGCGCTGGCGCTGCCCGCCGGAGAATTCGTGTGGGTAGCGGCGAGCGTGTTCCGGATATAGCCCTACTTTATCCAGCATCTCCTTGACCATCTCGTGGCGGGTTTTGCCATCGCCGACGCCGTGGATGGCCAGCCCCTCGGAGATGCTCTCGCCGATGGGGATGCGCGGATCGAGCGACGAGAAGGGGTCTTGGAAGATGATCTGCATGTCACGGCGGGCCTGCTTCAGTTGGCTGGCGGACATGGATGCGATGTCGCGGCCCTCGAACAGGACCTTGCCGCGTGTTGGTTCGATGAGACGCAGAATGGTGCGGCCTAGCGTCGTCTTGCCGCAGCCGCTCTCGCCGACCAGGCCGAGCGTTTCGCCCCGATAGATCGCGAGGCTGACATCATCGACGGCCCGCACCCAGCCTTGCACCGTCTGGAAGACGCCTCCCTTTACGGGGAAGTATTTGACCAGGTTTTGGACCTCGACCAAGATGTCCTGGCCATTGGAGCGCCCGCTGCTGCTGTTGCCTGTCATAGACGATCCCCTCTACAAAGCAGTGATAAGTGATGAGAGCACAGATGAGACTCCATCGCGCCGTCACCCGTGCGCCGGGGAGGCGGTGTAGCCCAGATCGATCTCGCCCTGCGGGCGGTAGTCGGGGTGGTAGAGCCAGCAGCGGACGCGGTGGCCATCCTCGACGAGCAGGAGGTCCGGCTCCTGTTGTGTGCAGATCGCCAGCTGGTTGGCTGCTCGCGCCAGGCAACGCGGGGCGAACCGGCAACCAGGCGGCAGATTGATGGGCTGGGCAGGGGAACCGGGGATGACAGCCAGCTCGCCCTTGACCTCGCCCAGCACAGGGATGGAGTTCAGCAGGCCGACCGTATAGGGATGCAACGGCCTGGCGTACAGCACCTCAACCGGCGCCTCCTCCTGGATGCGTCCAGCATACATCACGGCCACGCGGTCGGCCATCTCGGCCACCACGCCCATGTCGTGGGTAATGAGAATGATGGCAATGTCCAGATGGTCGCGCAGGTTGCGCATCAGGTCGAGAATCTGGGCCTGGATGGTCACATCGAGAGCAGTGGTCGGCTCGTCGGCGATAAGCAGCTCTGGCTCGCAGGCCAGCGCCATAGCAATCATGACACGCTGGGCCATGCCGCCGGACATCTCATGAGGAAACTGCCGAGCGCGGCGCTCCGGTTCAGGGATGCCCACCTGGCGCAGCAGCTCGACGGCCTGGGCATGGGCCTCGGCAGACTGCATGCCACGGTGGACGTGCAGCGCTTCGGCGATCTGGTCGCCGACGCGGAAGACCGGATTCAGGCTGCTTTGCGGTTGCTGGAAGATCATGGAGATGCGGTCGCCCCGGATGGAGGTCATCTCGCGCTCAGACAGCTTGAGGAGGTTTCGGCCATCGAACCAGATCTCACCCTGGACGATGTCCCCCGGTGGTCGGATCAGGCGCATGACCGACAACGAGGTGACACTCTTGCCGCTGCCCGACTCGCCCACAATGCCCAGCGTCTCGCCGCGCCGAACCTCTAGGTCCACGCCATCAACAGCCTTGATGAGGCCGTCCTCAGTATAGAAGTAGGTATACAGGTTCCTGATCTCCAAGATGGAGGTGCGGTCGCCGTGTGCCATGAAACTCTCCTCGCCAAAGAGCTGGACAACGAATGCCGGATGTTGGGTCAGGATTTTGAGCAGCTATCCCTCAGCGCCATCGTAGGGAAAAGTATAAGAACGTTTAGTCGCAGGTGCAAAATCTGGTAGACAGGCCAAGACTTCATTGCAGGCCGCTCCGCGCTGGTGTAAGATGAGCCTGTGACTGAAGCGAGCGACCAGAACTATCATGTCCCGGTGTTGCTCAAGGCAGTGATGGATGCGCTGCGGCCCCTGCCGGGCGGGCGGCTGATCGATGGCACGCTGGGAGCAGGCGGCCACGCCGAGGCATGGCTGGAGGCCACCGGGCCTGATGGCAGGGTGCTTGGCTTTGACCGCGATGCATCGGCGGCGGCGATGGCGCGCGCCCGGCTGTCCCGCTTCGGCGAGCGGCTGCGGGTTGTGCAGGCCTCCTATGCTGAGATGGGTGAGATCGCCCCAGCGCAGGGGTTTGGCGCGGTCGATGCAGTGCTGCTCGACCTGGGCTTCTCGTCGTTGCAGATCGGCGATCCAGGGCGCGGTTTTGCCTTCCGGCGCGATGGGCCACTCGACATGCGGTACGATGTTCGCCAGCCACTTACTGCCGCCGATCTGGTCAATGGGCTGAGCGAGCGCGAGCTGGCCGACCTGATCTTTCGGTATGGCGAGGAGCGGCACGCACAGCGCATCGCGCGGGCCATTGTGGCGGAGAGGCCGATTGCATCGACGGTCAAGCTAGCCGAGATCGTGGCGCGGGCGATGCCGAGGTCGCGGGAGCGGATTCATCCTGCGACGCGCACGTTTCAGGCTCTGCGGATCGCCGTCAACGACGAGCTGGGCGAGTTAGAGCGGGCGCTGCCGCAGGCGCTGGGCCTGCTCGCGCCGGGGGGGCGGCTGGCGGTGATCAGCTTCCACTCGTTGGAGGATCGCATCGTCAAGCAGTTCATGCGGCGCGAGTCGCAGGACTGTGTGTGCCCGCCCCGCCAGCCGGTGTGTACGTGCGGGCATGTGGCCACGCTGCGGGTGGCGACTCGCAGGCCGATAGAGGCAGATGATGCTGAGATCGCGCAGAATCCACGGGCGCGGAGCGCCAAGCTGAGGGTGGCGGAGAGAGCGCCTGTGGGTGAGCGCTTGTCCGGTGTTCAGCGCCAGGGTGGGGTTGGCAGGGAGACTCGTCGCAGATGACTCACAATCACGACGACCACTGGGTTCAGCAAGCCTTCCGACAGGCTCCGTGGCGCATGCAGACGCAGGCGACCTCGCTGGTGCTGGCGGTGGTGGTGCTTGTGGCAGTGATCGGGGCGCTATATCTGGCGCAGGCCAGCCGCACTGCCGCCGCCGGGCGCAGGCTCCAGCAGCTTGAGTCGCAGCGGCAGGCGTTGGAGCAGCAGAACGCCCAACTGCGCGCCGAGATTGCGGCGCTGCGTTCGGTGCCGCGCCTGATCGCCGAGGCAGAACGAATTGGCTATCATGAGGCAGGCGCGGACGAGGTGGAGTATCTGTATGTGGAAAACGCGCCGCCTGCCCCCTTGCCGACCCCTGCACAGCCGCTGACGGTCGAGCAGGTAGCGCCACGCTACGCTGAGACCCTTGAGGGCTGGCTCTCGGAGCAGCTGGCTGCCTTGAGCGAGCAGCTTGGAGCGTTCCTGCGCAGCACCTTCAGCCGGATGGAGGAAGGCGAACAGGAGCCGACGCCCTCGGCGGCCCAGCCGTAGGCGGCCAGCGGGGGATCGGCCAGCGCGGTTGGGGGGAGCGGTCCGTTGGGTGTCGATGGCCGACGGCGAGTGCATTTTCGGGGGATGCTATGCGTGAGACGCTGAACCGACGGTTGAGCTTTATTGGCCTCATCTTGTTGACGCTGACCGGCCTGATCGCCTACCGGCTGGTGTCGCTCCAGTTTGGGATCGACACCGCCTACTTTGCCGAGACAGCAGCAACCGAATATCGTTATCAGATCACCATTCGCCCGCCGCGTGGCGAGATCTTCGACCGCAATGGCGTATTGCTGGCGACTAACGCCGTCGAGTACGAGATTGGCCTTTCGCCGGTGCTGATCCTCGACCGGGAGGGCACGGCTCGCCAGCTCTCGGAGGCGATGGGCATCCCGGTCGAGGAACTGCTCGCCGATATGTCCAGCCCGCAGCCTTACGTGCTGCTAGTGCGGCCTGCGCCGGCTTCGATGGGCCAGCGCGTGCTTGGTCTGGACCTTTCTGGCGTGGTGGTGACGCCTCTTTCGCGCCGCTTTTATCCTCATGGCTCGCTGGCCTCGCACCTGCTGGGCTTCGTGGCGCTCGACGACACGGGTTACTACGGCATCGAAGGCTACTATGATGACCTGCTGCAGGGCGCAGTGGAGGTGAGTGACGAGAGCCGCATCCCGTTTGAGGCCACGGGAGGGGAAGGCTGGCGGTCCGGGTCGGACCTGGTGCTGACGTTGGACAGCGGGATTCAGTACCTGGCCGAGCAGACGCTGGCCCAGGCGCTGCAGGAGACCGGCGCGTCAAGCGGCACGATCATCGTCATGCAGCCGCGCACGGGCGAGGTCCTGGCCATGGCCAGCTTGCCCGCCTTTGATCCTAATCGCTTTGCCTCGGAAGATGGGGCATTGTTCGACAACCCAGCCATCAACCTCCAGTACGAGCCAGGCAGCGTGATGAAGGTCCTGACCATGGCGATTGCCCTTGACCAGGGATTGGTGACGCCTGACACGACCTACAACGATGCGGGGATGATCGAGATCGGAGGGGTCGAGATTTACAACTGGGACCGCGCCGCGCACGGGCTGGTGACCATGACCGATCTGCTGGCCCAGTCGTTGAACGTGGGGGCGGCCACGCTCAGTTTGCAGATCGGGCCGACGCGCTTTTATCAGGGGCTGGAGGCTTTTGGCCTGGGCGAGCGCACCGGAATCGACCTACAAGGGGAGATTGGCGGAACGTTGCAGAAGCCGGGCGACCCAGACTGGTTTGAGTCGGACCTGGGCACCAATGCTTTCGGGCAGGGGCTGGCTGTCACGCCGTTGCAGATGATCACCGCCATAGCGGCAGTAGCTAACGATGGGCTGTTGATGCAGCCGCGCATCATCGCGCAGCGCATTGACCCGGACAAGACGGTGACGACCTTCGAGCCGGAGGTAGTGGGGCGGCCCATCTCGCCGCAAACTGCCCGCACGCTGACGCAGATGCTCTCTGAGGCGCTGGCTCGTGAGGCGTCGCCGGCTCTGGTGCCGGGCTATAGCATCGCTGGGAAGACGGGCACTGCCCAGATCCCCATTCCGGGCGGTTACGATCCTGATCAGACTATTGCCAGCTTCGTGGGATATGGTCCCATCGACGACCCACAGTTCGTGGTGCTGGTGAAGCTGGATCGGCCCACATCGTCACGGTGGGGATCGGAGACGGCTGCTCCGGTGTTCGGGCGGATGGTGGCGCGGTTGGTGGTGCTGCTGGAAATTCCGCCGGACGCCGTGCGGTTGGCATCGGCAAGGCCGTAGACGGATGGCAGGGTAGGCGGCGGAGGAGGCAAGAGGGCGACCCCATGCACTACTCACTCAGCGGAGTGAATGGCATCTCAGCCGAGGTGTGTCACAAGCTTGCCACCGCAGGCATCCACAACACGGATGTTCTCCTTCGGCATGTGGCAACACCCCGACAGCGTGCACACTTCTGATGTCCATAGGCATCCTCGTCAACTTCCTCCGGCTGGGCCGACTGCTGTTCCTGGGCGGCGGATTCGTGCTGCACGGCCTGGGTGTGGCGGCGGCGCTGGCCAGCGGCGCCCCGCTGAACGTCGCGGCGCTGGTGTGGGGCCAGGTGGCCATCACAGCCACGCAACTGATGACCCACTTCAGCAACGAGTACTTCGATCTTCCCTATGATCGCGCCAACCAGACCCCCACGCGCTGGACTGGCGGCAGTCGCGTGCTGCCGGATGGGCTGCTTGCGCCGTGGGTGGCGTTGGCAGCGGCGCTGGTGTGCGGAGCGGCGGCTCTAGGGGCCGTGGTGGTCCTGAGGACAGCTGTCGGGAGCAGCCCCCTGGCCGTGGGGTTGGTGGGGTTGGGGATCGTGTGGAGCTGGGCCTACAGCGCCCCGCCCTTCCGATTGCACGCACGCGGCTTGGGCGAGGCCACAGTGATGCTGCTGGTGCCAGGGCTGACGCCGCTGGTAGGCTATGCACTCCAGACCGGGCGGGTGGATCGGATGCCTGTGCTGGTGGTGGCACCGCTGTGTCTGCTGCAACTGGCCATGCAGCTTTCCATCAACTTCCCCGATCTAGCGGGCGATGCGGCCAGCGGCAAGCGCACCCTGGCTGTGCGGCTGGGCCAGCCACGCGCAGCGCACCTGCACAACATTGCGCTGGCGGCAGCTTACCTGGCGCTGCCGCTGTTGGTGTGGATGGAGCTGCCGGTGGGAGTGGCTGCGGCGGCGCTGACGCTGGCTCCGGTCGCGGCGTGGCAGCTATGGCGTGTGGCTCGCGGCGCAGGGGCCGATCCACGCCGCTGGAGCAGTCTGATCGAGTGGAACATCGTGCTGGTGATGGGTTCAGCAGCGCTAGAAGCGGTGGCCCTGGTCGGGCTGGCGGGCATGAACTGATAGCTCTGCCGCCTCTCCTCTAGAGACGGCATCACATAGCCTGTCCCCTGAGCAGACAGGTTGGTTGCTTTCAGACATTCTGGCATGGGTCATGTTGTTTGTCCTTTCCGGCAACCTGTTGCGTCCGATTCTGGCACGACGGCAAGACCTGCGTCTGGAAGCAGGCGATCTGGCTGTCGTGTAGACTCTGTGGCGGCGGTGCGATCTGGGCTATAATGCCAGCATTCCAGGGCAAGGAGGGGCGCTTCGATGCCCAACCTACTCAGATCGCAACGTGGTCGGCAAGTATGACTCTGACGCTGGAGTTCTTCGTCGAGGCGCTGACGGGGCAACCGATCCCCGGTGTGCATCCGGTGAGCGAGGTGGTCTTCGACTCGCGTGAGGCCGGCCCAGGCGCGGTCTTTGCGGCGCTGCCGGGCGAGAAGGGGGATGGCCATGCCTATGTGGGCGAGGCTCTCCAGCGCGGCGCACTGGCTGCGCTGGTCGATCGTCCGGTGGATGCTCCCTGTTTCACTGTCGATCTGCGCGGGGTAAGGGCACAGCAGGTTGCCAGCCTGCCTGAACCGCCGCTCGTGTTGCACGTCGACCACGTGCTGCGCACTCTCCAGCAGGCTGCCCGGCAGTGGTGTCGGCGCTGGCTGGCGGGAGGGCCTCGCCGCATCATTGGCATTACGGGCAGCGTGGGCAAAACGACCAGCAAAGAGGCCATTGCCGATGTGCTGGAACAGCGCTACGTCACACTGCGCAGCCAAAAGAGCTACAACAACGAGATCGGCCTGCCCATTGCTGTGCTGCGGCTTACCGACGCCCACCAACGGGCTGTGCTGGAGATGAGCATGTACGTGCCGGGGGAGATCAAGCTGCTGGTGGACATTGCGCCGCCGCAAGTGGGCGTGGTGACGCTGATCGCACCCGTGCACCTGGAGCGGGCGGGGACGATGGAGGCCATCGTCAAGGCCAAGTCTGAGCTGGTGGAGGCGCTGCCGCCCGGCCCCGTGGGTGTGGCCATTCTAAATGCCGACGACGAGCGCGTGATGTCGATGGCAGCGCGGACACAAGCTGAGGTCGTGACCTATGGGTTGACCCCCCAGGCCGATGTGTGGGCGAGCGATGTGGAAGGGTTGGGGTTGAGCGGCATCCGCTTCTGGATGCATGGCGGTCCACGCTTCGGCGATCGGCACGGGGTGGTGCAGTTGCCGATGCTGGGACAGCACAGCGTCCACACGGCGCTTCGCAGCGCGGCGGTGGGTCTGGTGGAGGGGCTGAGCTGGGCAGAAGTGCTGCATGGGCTTCAGTCGAGCCGCAGCCAGGTGCGGCTGGTAGCCGTGGACGGACCGCGCGGGTCGGTGATCTTGGACGATACGTACAACGCTAGCCCGCCCTCGACCCTCGCGGCGCTGAGCCTGCTCAACGATCTGCCGGGGCGACACATTGCTGTCTTGGGTGACATGCTGGAGCTGGGAACCGAGGAGGAACGTGGTCACCGCGAGGTCGGTGTGCGGGCGGCGTCGGTATGCGACTTGCTGATGACGGTGGGGCCGCGCAGCAGGCTGATCGGCGAGGAGGCGGTGCGCTGCGGCCTGCCCGCTGACTCGGTGCGTGCGTTTGACACAGCAGAGGCGGCAGCAAGGTACGTGTTGAGCCTCGTTCAGCATGGCGACGCGATCCTGGTGAAGGGGTCGCGGGCGGTGGGCATGGAGCGGGTGGTGCGTCTCTTGCAGCAGGGAGCACAGCCGGGCGAAGCAGAGCAGACCGTCCATCATTTATAGAGGAACAGAGAGGCTGCAGAGCACATGAGACAAACCGCATTCGCCCTGGCGATTGGAGGGTTGACGTTCCTGGTCACGGTGATCTGGGGCGATCCCTTCATTGAAGTCCTGCGGCGGTTGAGGGCCGGCAAACAGGTGCGGGCCGAGATCGCCGATGTGCACAGCGGCAAGATTGGCACGCCGACCATGGGTGGGTTGATGATCCTGTTTCCGGTGCTGTTCGTGACGCTTGGCCTGAACGTGGCCAACTTGGTGCTGCGGGACCTGACCGGACGGTCGATCCTGCTGCCGCTGGCCACGCTGGTATTCTTCGGCGGGCTGGGCGCACTGGACGATTGGGAGGGAATCAAGGGGTTGCGGGCTATCGGTGAGGGAATCCCGGCGCGGGTCAAATTCGCTGGACAGGTGGTGGGAGCGCTGGGAGTGGCGCTTGTGCTGTACTACGGCTTCGACGTGCAGTCGATGGCCGTGCCCGGCATCCCGTTTAAGTTCAGGCTGGGTCTGCTGTACATCCCGATTGCCATGTTCACCATTGTCTCCATGTCGAACGCCGTTAACCTGACCGACGGACTGGACGGGCTGGCGGGGATCATCACGGCCAGCGCTTTCGCTGCCTATGGCGTGATTGCATCGTTGCAGGGGCAGGTGTACCTGATGCAGTTCTGTTTCACGATGGTGGGGGCGTGCTTCGCCTTCCTGTGGTTCAATGCGCACCCGGCCCAGCTGTTCATGGGCGATACGGGATCGCTGGCGCTGGGGGCGACGCTGGCTACGGTGGCGCTCATGACGGGGCAGTGGTTGATCCTGCCCCTGATCGCCATCGTCCCGGTGGCCGAGACAATGTCTGTAGTTCTGCAAGTGCTGTCGGTGCAGATCAGCAAGCGGCTGTGGGGCGAGGATCGACGCATCTTCCGCCGCACGCCGCTACACCATCACTTTGAGCTGGGAGGGTGGAGCGAGACGCAGATCGTGCAGCGTTTTTGGCTGGTGGGCATCCTAGCCAGCATCGTGGGGGTAGCGCTGGCGCTGTTGTAACGGTCGGCGGCCAGCCCTCGTGCTTATTGTCTATGGCCGACGGCTGACCGCTGGTTTTTATTCTCAAAGATACAAGGGGAAAGACGAGACGCATGAGCAATCGGAGCATGACCATCGAAGAGGCCATTGATCAGATCGGCGTGGGTCGGTTCCAGCACAGGCTGCTGGCGATCTGCGGAGCAGGGTGGGCCGCCGACGCGATGGAGGTGGTGATCATTGCCTTCGTGATCCCTGCCGTCATCCGCGAGTGGTCGCTGACGCCGGCCCAGGCGGGCCTGATCGGCACTGCGATCTTTGTCGGGATGTTGGTGGGAGCCTGGTTCTGGGGGACGCTGACTGACTACATTGGCCGCAAGCTGGGTTTCCAGCTGACCGTGCTGGTCGACTCGGTGTTTGGGTTCTTGTCAGCGCTGTCCCCGAGTGTGGGGTGGCTGATGGGGCTGCGGGCGGTGACGGGCTTCGGCGTGGGCGGCACGCTGCCGGTGGACTACGCCATCTTCTCGGAGTATCTGCCTAGCCGCAACCGGGGCCGCTATCTGGTGCTGCTAGAGAGTTTCTGGGCGTTGGGCACGATTGTGGCGGCAGGGCTGGCCTGGCTGCTGGTGCCCAATCCGGCTATCGGCTGGAGGGGGCTGCTGATCGTGTCGGCGGTGCCGGGGCTGATCATCTTTTTCATTCGGCGCTATGTGCCCGAATCGCCACGCTACCTGCTGCTGGAAGGCCGTGAAGAAGAGGCCCGCGCAGTGCTGATGCAGGTCGCCCGTGAGAACGGCGTCGAGGTCCAGATCGACCGGTTGGAAGTCCCTCGGCGCAGCGTCAAGGTGACTGCCGGGGCGTTATGGAGAAGCTCGTTTGCCCGCATCACGCTGATGCTGTGGATTGCGTGGTTCTGCATCTCACTGGGGTACTACGGCACGCTGACCTGGCTGCCCAACATCTTCTACCAACGCGGCTTTGAGTTCGTGAAGACCTACCAGAACACCTTTATTCTGGCGTTGGCGCAGGTGCCAGGCTATTTCTCGGCGGCGTTCCTGGTCGAAAAGTGGGGACGCAAGCCAACGCTGGCGCTGTACCTGGCCCTGAGCGGGCTGTTCACCTACGTGTTTGCGGTGGTGAATGGCCTGACGCCGATTGTGATCGCCGCGTCGCTGATGTCGTTCTTCACGCTAGGGGCATGGGGGGTGCTGTATGCCTATACGCCGGAGCTGTACCCCACGGAAATCCGGGCCACGGGCATGGGGGCCGCCAGCGGCATGACGCGCATCGCAGGGGCCATCGCGCCAACGCTGGGAGGGCTGCTGCTGCCGGTGTCGATGGTCGCGGCGCTGACGCTATACGCGGCGGCGTTCGTGGTCGGCGGGCTGGCGGTGGTAGCGCTGGGCCGTGAGACGCGCAATGTCCCATTGACCGAGACGGTCGCAGTGGGCGGAGCCGCTCGTTAAGCTGCATAGCGTACAACCCGCCTGGCATGGTCGAGTGAGACTATGCCAGGCGGGCCTCTAACGTGATTGGTCAACATTCCGTCCTGATCTTCGGTGTGGCGCTGTAACACCCCCTGCCTCGACAGGAGTGTGTCGCATGTCTTTCATCATCACCCTGTATGTGCGCGAGGGGATCGTCATGGCGAGCGACAGCCGGTTGACGCTGTCTTCCCGGCAACAGCAGGGCGAGCGAGAGATCATCCAGATGGGCATCGGGCTGTCCGACTCGACTTACAAGACGTTCCTGACGTTGAACAACATCGGCATCTCGGTGTTTGGCGCGCCGGAGGTGCGGGGTGTGCCGATCACGGGCTATATCGAGTCGTTCATCTCCGATGAGGTGTATCGCCACAACCATGCCGTCGATGAAGTGCCGCAGGCGCTGGTGGACTACTTCCGGCATATCGAGCCGGAGGCCGACACAGGTTTCCTGGTGGCGGGCTACAAGCCGGGCGAGCAGGGCGCGGAGCAGCATGTGTGGGAGGCGTTGGTCAAACTGGGGCGTGTGACGCGCATCAACCAGCCCAACCAGTGGGGGGCGGCCTGGCGCGGCGTGACCGACATTGTGGCGCGGCTGATCATGCCGGTAAGCGTGCGCGACAACGAGGGGAACCCTCAGCAGTTAGCGCATTTTCCGATCCAGTGGGGATTTTTTACACTCCAGGATGCGATTGACTATGCCCAGTATGCGGTGAAGGTCACTGCCGATACAATGCGCTTTCACCCCCGACCCAAGACGGTGGGCGGCCCGATTGACGTGCTAGTGATCAAACCGGAGGCGGCCTTCTGGGTGAAGTACAAGGAACTTCAGGCGTAAGCTCTTTCCTGCCTGTTGTTGGCCAGCGTCAAATGCCTGTCGGGCGCCATTGGCTCAAACGCCTAATACTCAATGCTTCCCCGCCGGCCCACGCGGGCCATGCGACGATAGCGCGGCCCGCTGGGCAGGAGCTGATCGTAGGACAGGCTGCCTCGGTCGCGCTGTGAGGGCGGGCGTCGGCGCGAGATGTTCAGCAGCAGGCCCACGGCGGCCAGGACCGTCACCAGGTTGGAGCCGCCGTAGCTGATGAACGGCAGCGGCACGCCGGTGAAGGGCAGCACCGCAGTCATCACGGCAATGTTGAGCAGCGCTTCGTAGGCGATCCACGCGCCGATCCCTGCGGCTAACAGCGCGCCAAATGGCTCCTGGGCCTCGCTCGACACTTTGAAGCAGCGCCACACAAACAGCACGAACAGCGTGATCACCACCAGGCAGCCAAACAGCCCTAGCTCCTCGCCAATGATGGCGAAGATGCTGTCTGTGTGGGCGGCGGGCAGAAAGCCGAACTTCTGGCGGCTCTGACCCAGCCCCACCCCAAACCAGTTGGGGCCGAAAGGGCTGCCTGTGCGGCTGCCCGTGGCAGTGAAAGCGATGATGGCTTGCTGGACATGCCACGAGGCTTGGGTGAGGTCCTGCATGGCCCGCACATGTTCGACCAGGCGCTCACGGGCATATTCAAACTGAGTGCTCAGGCTCCAGGCGACGAAGCCTGCGCCTGCTCCGGTCAGGATGATCTGGATGATGTTGGCTCCGGCCAGGAAGAACATCGTCCAGGCAGTGAGAACGATGATTGCTGCGGTGCTCAGGTCCGGCTCCAGGACGATCAGGCCGCCGACCGCGCCAACCAGGATCGAGAAGGGGATCAGGCCGTAGCCGATGCGGTTGAGGCGGTCTTGGCGGGAAGCCAGCCACGCGCCAAAGTAGATGATGACAGCCAACTTGGCCGCCTCGCCAGGTTGGAAAGACCCCCGATAGTAGGCTCGCTGCGCGCCAAATGGGCCGGTGTTGTTCTTGAGCAGCAGCAAGGCGCCCAGGGCGATGATGGTGACGATCATAATGCCCAGCGCCACGCGGCGGTCGCGCAGGATGCGATAGTCGAAGAAGCGCCACACGACCATCAGCACGACCAGGCCGATGCCGAGCGAGCGGACCTGGTTCAGGAAAATGCGGACCGGCGAGCCGTACTCCAGGTAGCTCCAGTCGAAGGTGGTGCTGTAGACCATCAACAGGCCGACGGCCAACAGAGCGGCGACGATCAGCACCAGATAGGCATCGAAGTCGAAGATGCCGGGCGTGGGCGGAGCGACCGGGCTGGTCTCGTCGGTGGGTTGGGTCAGGTCAGGCATAGAAGCAGACATGAGATGACCCTTGTTGGACCGGATGTTGCGAGCACCTCATAGGATAGCGCACAAGACAGGTCGGAACCAGTGGCGCTCAATGGCTTAGATGACGGCCACGATCACGATCAGGAAGAAGATCACCACCAGGATCTCCAACCACGGGCTGGCCAGGAAGCGCAACGGCAGAAGGCCGATCAGCGCTGCGCTGGCCGAGTCAGGGAAGTTCAGCGGGCTGATGGCCCACTGGAATGGATAGTGGGCAGTGTGTAGGTACCACCACAGGGCGCCAATGATCAGGTAGCCGTTGAGCAGCCCGGCCAGCAAGCCCAACACGCCCTCTTGCAGCGTCTCGCGCGGGCGGTTGGCCTTGGTTCGCCCCTGGGTGGCGAACTGCACCAATACCGGCCCCTGGTAGCCGAAGAACACCACGATCAGCAAGATGGCAGACTTGAGCATCACTAGGCGTCGCAATGTTCCCAGGGGATCAACGGCTAACAGCTCGGTGGGGGTACGCTCGACCAACACCTGGTACACGAAGGGGCTGATCTGCTCAATGATGAACATGGACAGCACAGCAGCGGCAGTGGCCTGGATCTCGCGCACCCAGCCGCGCATCAGGCCGATCACTCCAAACAACGCCACCGCGAACCAGAAGACGGCTGCAAGTTCGATCACGTTAGCCTCGGCTTGCCTGTGCGAGTTCAGTCAGCAACGCCGCGATGCGCGCCGCGGCGTCGGGTCGTTTCAGGGTCCCGGCAATGGCAGCCATCTCTGCACGCCGGGTGGAGTCGATCAGCAGTTGGGTGACGAGCGGGACGAGGTGGTCGCTTAGCTTGTCGTCGTCCAGGCGCATGGCTGCCCCCCGTGAAACCAAGTAGTCGGCGTTGACCTTTTGGTAACGCCAGGCATGTGGATACGGCACTAGTATAGCAGGCAAGCCCCAGAGGGGAAACTCGCCCAGAACGCTGGCTCCCGCCCGCGACACAGCCAGATCGGCGGCGGCCAGCGCCAGCGCCATGTCTTGGCTGTGCAGGTACTCCACCGGATGGTAACGCGCTGCCACATCGGCAGGCAGAGAGGCAGCTTTCTCCTGCACCCAGGGCCAGTCCAGGTTGCCGCTGATGTGCAGCACCTGGCAGCCTGCTCTGATCAGCTCCTCCAGACCAGCCGTCACAGCCAGGTTCAGGCTGCGTGCTCCTTTGCTCCCGCCGAATACCAGCAGGGTGGGCAGGTCTGCTCGCAGGCCAAAGCGCTCGCGCGCCCTGGCGCGGCTGTCTTCCGGCTGGTCGAGGGGGCGGCCCAGCGGATCGAATCCTGCCACGTGTAGCAGGTCTGCACGCAGCGGATAGCCAGTCTCGACTGCTTGGCCGGGCCGGAAGTAGCTGGCCGAGTCCGGTGTGGTGATCGCCACCCGCGCCGCGATCCGCGCCAGCGCTCGGATGGTTCCCCCTGGCTCGATGTCTGGCAGGAAGATCACCATCGGCACATGGCAAAGCCAGCATGCCAATGCTGCCGGAAGGGTGGCCCAGCCGCCAGTGATCAACAGCACGCCCGGTCCGAACCGCCGCACGATCCTCAGCGCTCGCGCCGTTCCCACCAGCAGCTTGAAGGCGCTGACGATGGCTCTCAGCCCCACGCCAACCAGGGGGCCAGCCGGCACGCCCTCGAAGGGCAGCCCGGCCCGCGTGACCAGCTCGCGTTCGGGGCCATGGGTGCTGCCCATCCACAGCAGTTCGACTTCAGGGCTGTGCGCCTTGAGCGCCTCGGCCACTGAGATGGCGGGATACACACCGCCGCCGGTTCCGCCGCCGGAGATCAGAATGTGCATCGTATGTCCTCAGCCGTTGGCGACCAGGGCGCGTGTCAAAGTACGTCCCAGTCGGCCAGTGTGATGAGCCAGCGAGACAGGTTGTAGACCTCGTCGCTGATGCGGTCAGTGTGGCGCTGGGCAATCAGCGGGATCGGATGTGGGTTGAGCCGCTCCGGTGCCGCCACAAACCCCAGGCGGCCCATCCGCCGGAAAAACGGATGGAAGCCCATCGTCACTGCCAGCGCCGCCTTGTCCTCACGCCCGGCCCGCAGTCGGTGGGCGATCAGCGCCAGCAACGCTTGCTCCTCGCCTGGCAGGTAGCCCCAATCCATCAGGAGCAGGCAATCGGTGTTAAACAGCCGCGCTTGCCGCGTGACCACGTAAGCCAGAAGTTGTCCGGCCCGCCGCAGGCCCCAGGCGCGATATTCGCTGGTGGGTTTATCGAGAAAGCGCCAGTTGAGAAAGCGGGCATCTCGCACCAGCCCAATGCCGGTCTGGCCGACGACGCTGTGCGCCATCGGATCGACTTCAGACGTAAAGCGGTCGATGGGAGCGATCTCCTCACCGGCTACAGGGGAGCGCAGCGGGAAGATGAAGTCGTACAGACCGGATACTAGCCGACCTGAGAGCAGCCACAACCGCTTCAGCGGCAGGCGGTCAGACAAGAAGCGTCCCACCTGTAACGGGCGTACCCGGATCGGCACCCAGGCCAGCAGACGGTAGCCCTGGTGTTTGACGAAGCCTGGGTAGCTGCGCAGATTGGGCATGCTGTATGTCACGTCCCAGCCCAGTTCGGCCACCCGTGCGCGGGCGTACTCCGCCATCTGCATGAACACTCCCCGGCGGCGATAGTCAGGCAGCACAGCCAGCTCCTGGAGCAGCGCTGCTCTGCCAGGGCTGCCGCTAACCGTCATGGGTTTGGACACCAGGTGAAAGCATCCGACGATCTGGCCGCCGTCTTCCGCCACGACGACGAGCGTTTCGAAGCCGGGCGTCAGGCACTGCCATCGCCACAGATCGAAGCCAAAGATGTCGGCCTTCTGCGCCCCTGTCTCGACGAGAATACGCCGGATAAAGTCGATCAGCCGGTCGTAGTCGTCCGGGCGGGCATCACGAATCACGATCTCAGCCATGGTCTGCCTCTCACTGGAGGGTCAGGCGGGGCAGGCTACCCTGTGCTTGCCAGTGGGAAATCACACCGCCCAGGCTGGTGAAGCGCCCTGTGCTCAGCAGCTTCCGGAAGCGCCGCGCTGTGGCATCCAGATTGAAGTAATGGGTGGCCATCGCCCGCCACCGGAAGCGCACTACCGGATGGCGGGGATCAAACTCCCAGGGATGGACGTAGATCATGGCTGGGCGCTGGCGGGCATTCACCTGCCGGATGCCGTGTTGGGTGATCCACAGCGGCAGGATGCGGAAATATGCCCCCCCGATGCCGACCTTGCGTACTCCCAGGGAGAAGGTGGAGACCGGAAACTCAACAATGCCGGTATCGCCCAGCTCATACAGTCCTTCGGGGCTGCCGGGAATGCCGTACCGCCAGTTTGAGCCGGGATACACCGACGAGTCGATGGCAAACCCCAACTCGGCCAGCGTGTCGATAGCCCACAGGCTGCGGCGAGTGAGCGAGAAGTACGGCGCACGGTGGCTGGCGACGGGCAGCCCAGCAGCATCTTCAGTAGCCTTTTTGGCGCGATCCAGCCGCTGGCGGAAAGCGTCGGGAGTCAGGTGGTACAGCTTCTCGTGGTCGTAGCCATGCGTGCCGATCTGGTGGCCCTGGCTGGCAATGCGACGGATCAGGTCGGGGCGCTGCTCGGCCAACCAGCCCAGCACGAAGAAGGTGGCCTGAGTGCTAGTCTCGCTCAGAATGTCGAGTAGCACGCCGGTGCCGATGTCGATGCGCTGTTCGAAGCTGGCCCAGGTGGCGTAGGGCTGCTCGATGCCCTGATACCAGTCTTCGAGATCGACGGTGACGGCGTTGATGATCACGGCTGGCTCCTTACAGCAATAGAAAGCATGGCGCGGTCCTCTTCATGGCAGACACACAGCAGACTTGCCGCAGGCCATCTACGCGGCGTGGTCTCGCCTGACGCTCTGTCGGCCCATTGTGCCCTGTTCTCGACTGTTGCGCCAGTGTCAGAAATACTTCGCGCGCGTAGGGCAGCCTGGCCAGGAACATTGGCCACATGGCGATGGTTGTCATGGGGGCCATCCTTTGGATAAGACGAGCGTCTTGACTGGCCGATCTCCCGCTTATTTCACCGTAGGAGGGACGGCCTGTCAACCGGCTCGACTGCACGAGCGTGCGTCTCGTTGGGAGCAGGACTTCCGGCGAGATGGCGAGCGCGGCGCTGAAGCCTCACCCCCTGCCGAGCCGCGCGGCTTGCCGTCCATTCCTCAGTAATTGTAAATTCGTTGCAGGCCAACTGCCCGCCCGATGAGCTTTCCGATTCTCGCTGGCGGGCTATGGGTAGCCGCGAAGAAAATTGCCAGGAGGCCGCCGATGGGCATCAAGGTGGTATGGGCCAACGACGGGCACACTATCATTCTTGAGATGTTTGAGCCGGCATGGACATGGGAAGAGTTTATTGCCGTTTCGGACACTGAGAAAGCGATGATGGACACCGTCGACCACCCGGTGGACATCATTGCCGACGCGCGCCATACCGTGTTGCCCATGGGCGCATTGGTAAACATGCGCCGCATCCTGGAAACATCGGCCAGCCACAATCACCCTAACGGCGGCATGTACGTGATCGTGGGAGCCAATCGTTTGCTGCGGACCTTCGTCGACATCTACCAGCGGACATTTAGCAATCACGGCGCGGCGATCTTCTTAGCCGAGACGCTTGAAGAAGCCTATGATCTAATCGCGAAGAAGCGGTTGGCGGGGTCCGCCAGGCCTCAGGGAAGTTGAACAGCCTGATCGCACCCATGCCGCCGCCGGGCTACCTCACTGCTGGCGGCTCTGCCGGTCCCGGGCGATGATCTCCCGCGCTTCCTCCAGGGTGGTTGCGTTCGTCAACCCTCCGTATACGCTGGAGAAAATTTGCGCCGCGGTCTTGATGAACCCTTTTGGGCTGACCACGACGGACAGCCTCTGGTTGGGGGGCGTATCTATTTCTAAAGAGGGAAGGCGCGCAAGCACATTGCCGGGCACCCGTCCGATCAGCGTCGCATCAAAGATGGTGTAAGTGTCCCCTTTGACGTTGGCAGCCATTTCCCGGCTGACCTGACTCGCCTGACGGTAATCTTCCCAGCTAAGCTCGCCGCTGATGGTCCAGCGAACGACCGTCTTCTGCTCGTCGTCCCATTCCACTGTGATAGGCATTCGTCTTTCTCCCTTTCTGGTTGGCCATAAGCCCAAATGCACACCTAGCGGAGTTTGGGATTGAGGGCAATCGAGTATAGTTGATCTGCGGGCATTGGCAGGTCTGGCTGTCATGAAGATCGGAAGAACTCTCTAAATGTCTGATCGGCACAGGGAGGTCAAACTAGGGATTTCATCGAAAGGTTTTTTTTTGGAACTCTTTTGATGAAACGCCGAGTCGACCAACACCGTAATCATATACCCAGTGGCCTCTCTGCCGCAACGCGCCTCAAAAGTCCTTGCGTATGGAGGTTCGATACTTCCAGCGGCAGACGAGGCGCTGGCCATTTTCACGCCTGGATTGACGGGTTACAATAAGGTCTGCGGCGCGTCTGAAGCGTTTGGCGGGCGGAGCCTCTTGATCGTTCTTTCTTGGTGAAAGGCCCGACTGCTCACGTTGTGGTGACACAGGAGATCGCATGTCTGACCCCCTCTCTGGCAAAAACGTTGTGATCCTCGGCCTGGCACGGCAGGGCACTGCCCTGGCCCGCTGGTTGTGCGGCGTGGGCGCCCACGTCACCATCAGTGACCTGCGTTCTGCCGACAAGCTGACTGATGCCTTAAGGGAGATCGAGGGGCTACCCGTCAACCTTGTCCTGGGCGAGCATCCGCCTACGCTTCTCACCCGCGCTGACCTGCTGTGTCTGTCAGGCGGCGTTCCACTCGATGCGCCCATTGTGCAGGAAGCCATGCGGCGCGGCATTCGCCTCAGCAATGATGCCCAGCTTTTCTTGGAACGCTGCCCCTGCCACGTGATCGGCATCACTGGCTCGGCGGGCAAAACGACCACCACGTCGCTTGTCGGCAAGATGTGCGAAGCAGCCGACCTGCTGCCCTGGGTGGGGGGCAACATTGGCAACCCGCTGATCGAGGACCTGCGGCACATCCATCCTGCCGACATTGCCGTGATGGAGTTGTCTTCTTTCCAACTGGAGATCATGACCGTCAGCCCGCACATTGCAGCCATCCTCAACATCACCCCCAATCACCTCGACCGCCACAAGACGATGGAGGCGTATATCGAGGCCAAGGCTCACATTCTGGACAGCCAGCTTGTGGGGGATGTGGCTGTGTTGGGCCGCGACGATCCCCACGCCTATGCGTTGCGCGAGCGCGCTCGTGAGGAAGTGTCCTGTTTCAGCGGCAAGTATCCGGTCGATGTGGGAGCATGGCTGGTGGGCGACAGGCTGGTGTGCCGCCCCAACTTCACCACGCCGATGGACACCGTATGTCGGGTAGACGAGATTCCGCTGCGCGGCTTTCACAACGTCCTGAACGTGCTGGCGGCATGCGCCATTGCCGGGGCAGCGGGTGTGCCCATCGACGCCATGCGTCAGGCCATCCTGACCTTCAAGCCGGTGGCCCACCGCCTGGAGGTCGTGCGTACCTGGCAGGGTGTCACCTTCGTCAACGACTCGATTGCCACGGCCCCGGAGCGGGTCATCGCTGCGTTGGAGGCTTTCAAGAACGAAACGGTGCTGCTGCTGCTGGGAGGGCGCGACAAGAAACTGCCCTGGGGCGATCTGATCCGACTGGCCGTCAGCCGCTGCCGGGCGATCATCGCTTTTGGCGAAGCGGGCCGCATGATCCTGGAGCAGGCTGCCGTCGAGCGCACGGTGCAGGGCGCGCCGATCCTGCTCGAACAGGCCAGCACCCTGCGCGATGCCGTGCTATTGGCCGCTCGCATGGCCGACGATGGCGATGTGGTGCTGCTTTCACCGGGGGGCACTAGCTTTGACGCCTTCGAGGACTTCGAGGCGCGTGGGGAGGCCTTCCGGCAGATCGTGAGCCGCCTGTGACCCCGCGCTGGCAACGTCTGTGGTGCAGGGAGCGCCGATCAAATCGCCTGGCGCATCGTGAGTGGGCCGGGGCCTGATCGTCAGAAGGGGTATCGGCTTGCCACGGGTCAACTGACCGTCTTAGGGGGCGGCGTTGCCTGCGATCCGGGCTTCTTGTCCTCCTCTTTTTCTGGCTCTTTCTTCTCTTCTTCCTTCCGGCCTTCTCCTTCTTTGGGGCCTTCTTCCTTTTTCTCCTCCTTTTTCTCTTCTTCTTGCTTTTTCTCTGTTTGTGGGGCCTCAGCCACGGCGGGGGCCTGGGCGGCAGCCAACCGCGCCTGGCGGGCCGCAATGGCCTGGTTGACCATGCGTTCGAAATCGGTGAGGTCGGGCAGCGGCTTCATGATCAGCATGTCGGCCTGGGCCATTTGCATGACTTCCTGCTCTTCCTCAGGCTTCATGCGGTAGGCCGTCATCATGATGATGGCCATGTCCTTGAGAGCAGGGATCTGGCGAAGCTGAGCGCCGACCTCATGGCCCTGGGGGCCGGGCATACGGATGTCGAGCAGGGCTACCGAGGGAACCGGGCCGGTGTATTCACCGCTACGCAGCCGGGTGATCCAGTTCATGGCGGCAAAGCCACTGTCTAATTCAATAGGCTCCGCATCACAAAACTCACAGATCGCACTGACCACCATGCGAATAGCTTCATCATCCTCGACAATCAACCACCGGCTTGCAGGCATGATCGCTTCCTCGCGTTGAGGGGTTGTCCCTGATCGACAGCCACAATTAAGTGCTTGACCGAAATGTTTTCAGTCAAACCTCAGTCCCTATCCTGTTCCACATGCCCATAGTATACCAGATTTCGCCAGAGCCTAAGGGGATGCTAGTCCATCCAGGTGCGTTTCAGTTGAGAGAGACCGAGCCGCCGAGGGCGGCTCAACAAGGGGTGAGGCCAGCCCCCCTCCCTCTGACCGGGTCCTGCGCCTCCCCTCAGGCGTCAGCCAGGAGAGGACCAGCCGCCTGATCCCCCCAGTTGACATGCACTCGGCCCATCGTAAGGGAGGACAGGAGCCTGGCGCAATGTGCAAATTGGCACCGGGCGATGCAGCACATACAATAGAAGGCAGCCATCACGCGCTGTCTGAGAGGAGAGTTCATGTCCCAACTGCTCAAACCCGGCGCCAAAGTGCACTGCTTGGGCATCGGTGGGTATGGCATCAACCCGATTGCCCGCGTCATGCACCAGCTCGGCTACAGCATCTCCGGCTGTGACATAGCCGAGTCGGCGCTGATCCCGCCGCTGCGCGAACTCGGCATCCCGATTGAGATCGGCCACGACCCCGCCCACCTGGACCGTTTCGGGCCCGACGTGCTCGTCATTTCTTCGGCCATTCCGCCCGACAACCGCGAGGTGTGGGTCGCCGCCGAGCGTGACATTCCGGTTTACAAGCGGGCCGACATTCTGTGTGCGCTGATGAGCGACCGCATCGGGGTTGCAGTCGCGGGGACGCACGGCAAGACCACCACCACTGCCATGCTCGCCTCGGCGCTGGTGGGATGTCAGGCCGACCCCACCTTCATCGTCGGAGGCGTCGTGACCGACCTCGGCGTCAACGCCCGCGCCGGGGAAGGGCCGCACTTCGTAATTGAGGCTGATGAGTACGACCGCATGTTCATGGGCCTGTGCCCGAAGGTCGCTGTGGTGACGACTATCGAGCTGGACCATCCTGACATGTTCAAATCGGTGGCCGAGGTGCGAGCGCTGTTCGAGGAGTTTATCGAACTGTTGCCAGAAGATGGGCTGTTGGTGGCCGGGGCCGACGATGCCGAGGTGCGCCAGATAGCCGAGCATTGGCGTGTGATGCGCGAGCGCCCGACTGTCACCTATGGGCTGCTGGCTGCTGACTGGACGGCCAGCGACTTGCGGGCCAACAGCCGGGGCGGCGTGGATTTCGCCGCGCTGAAGCAGGGAGAGCTGGTGGCCGAGGTGTCGCTCAGGTTGCCGGGCACGCACAACGTACAGAACGCGCTGGCCGCGCTGGCCGTGATCGACCACTTGAAGCTGCCGGTGGACAAGGCAGTGGAGTCGTTAAAGACATTCTCCGGGGTAGGGCGGCGCTTCGAAGTGAAGGGCGAGGCTCAGGGCGTGACAGTCATCGACGATTATGCCCACCACCCCACTGCTATCCGGGCAACTCTGGCGGCGGCGCGGATGCGCTATCCGGATCAGTCGATCTGGGCCATCTGGCAGCCGCACACCTACAGCCGCACCAAGGCCCTGCTCGATGAGTTCGCCGCCAGTTTCGTGGGGGCCGACCACGTGATCGTCACCGATGTGTTTAAGTCACGTGACACGGATACGTTCGGAATCGGACCCCAAGACGTGCTGGCGCGGATGCGCTACCACCGTGACGCGCAGCACATGGGCAGCTTTGAGGAGATCGTCGACATGCTGGTGTTGAACCTGACGCCCGGCGACGTGGTGATTGTGATGAGCGCCGGCGACGCCAGCCGCATCTGCGACGATCTGCTCAAAGCGCTGGGGGGGTGAGACGAGAGATCGGGAGCAGTGAAGAGAATTGCTGAGGTCTTCACGGACTCATAAAGGGTAAGGGTGTTTTTGATGGATAAAGACCGCACAGACAGCTCATCGCGTGAGGAAGGCTGGACCGAGACCGGACGCGGGCCGCGCGGCCCCGTCGGCCCCGAAGCGCCCGACAATGTGGATACCGTCCCCCCCTGGCTGTGGGCGATGGCTGCGGGGGCCGTGGCGGCCCTGGGGGGAGGCGTCCTGATCGTTGTGCTGGGCGCGGCGCTGTTGGGAGTGGTCCCGGCGCTTGGCCCGCTGGCGATCTGCGTAGGCAGCCTGTTGGCGATTGCCGGGCTGGGGATGGGCCTGTACGCCGGGCCAATGGTGCTGCTGGCGCTGGATCGAGTGCGCCGCAGAGGCGGAGTGTAAGTGGCGAGAACGGGACAGGCCACGAGGGTGGGCGCGGGCTGGATCGGACAGCCAGGAGGGCGAATGGTCGATCAACAGATGCAGCCGCAGAGCGAGGCTCGGCGCGAGGAGATCCGGCGCAAGGTGCAGCGCATTCTCCTCACCCGCCGGGTGCTGCGCATTGCTGCCTGGGTGTTAGTGGCGCTGACGGTGTTCTTTTTCTTTCTCAACGCTTATGCCATCGCCATTCCTGCCAGGATCGGCGGAGTGGCGCTGGCCATTCTGTCCGACTGGGTGGTCAAGCGGCCAGAAGAGTTGTAGGGGCAAGAGACGCTCTCTCTCGCCCCTACCTGAGACACGCGCCAATCACGCAGGTCGGCGACGAACCGCCAGCGCGAGGCCCAGTGCGCCCAGCGGCAGGATCAGACCTGCGCCGGGGCACAGACCGCGTGGAGGGGCTTCCTCTTCTTCGGTCGCTTCGACCTCTTCCGGAGCGGCAGGCTCCTCAGCCGCCTCTTGAGATGGCTCCTCGGCCACGGGCTGCGCGGCGGGTTCCCCAGCAACCAGCGTCACGTCATCGATCCACAGTGTGCCCTCGTAGCCTGCCTCGCCGCCCCCCACGCTGAAGCTGTATCCCACCACCTGAGCGGGATCGAGGTTGGCGGGGGCTTCCGGATCGGCCCAATCGGGCTTGACAAAATCTGCCCAGGCGAAGGTGTACTGCACCCAGTCGCTCTGGGGCGCGGCCTCGAACGAGACGACGTAAGGGGTGGCGTTGTCGGGGCTGCCGGTGAAGATGGCCATCTCTGGCCAGAGGTCCGTCCCTTCGGCATACACCCAAATCGAGACGCCGCCCGCGCTGCTCCAATCCTGAAGTGGATCGTAGCTCTGGCCGCAGTCCACCCAGCCCTCGGCTACGAGGCTATACTCGATACGCAGCGACGACGCGCCCTGATGCCCTCTCTCGCTGTCGATGCTGCACTCCACGGTTGAGCCGCTACCCTCATCGCTGGGCCACCACTCGCCGGTGGGGGCCTCAAAGTCGTCGATGGCGCCCTGGGCAGCCATGGGCTGGCCTGGTTCGGCCTGCTCCTCTGGGGCCTGGGTGGCCTCGACGGCAGGTTGCTGATCGGCGGTGGTGGGCAGCGGCGCACCGGCGTAGAAGCTACGGATGGCCTGATCGATGAAGTCCACGAAGATCGGGCCAATAGCCTGGTTGGCGATGTCGTTGGGATGCCCGTCGTCATCCGAGACGCGGTACTCCTCGCGCAGGAGGTTGTCGTCATCCGCTAATAGGTCGAACAGGTCGAAGGTGGCGACGTTGGGATGGCCTGCCAGGAATTCGTCCGAGGCCAGCCAGTCGGCCAGTTCGCGGGCGCGGGATGCTTCGCCGGCATTGGTGCTGAGCGGCACCTGGGGCGGCTGCGTGACGACGATGAACAGCTTATTGGGGAACTGATCCATGCGGTCGCGCATGGTGAGATAGTAGCCCTTGTTGGCCTCAAGCTGAGCGTCGTCGCCGATGTTGCTGGTGGGGAAGCACGACTTGAAGATGATGACGTCGTATTGCATCAGGTAGCTGAAGGTGTTGTCGGGCGGGTCGTGCAGCGGCTGCGAGAAGATGTAGGCCATGCCATCAGGGTAAGTGTTGTCCTCCGGCACATTAAAGTTGGTGCCGGTCCACGTTCCATCGGCCAGACGCAGGCCGTCGTCATTGTAGCCGTGATCGTAGAACTCATAGCCCAGCTCGGAGAGGGCCTCGCGCATAGCGCCGGCGTCGATCAGGCCGTAGCCGACGGAGTGATGCAGGAAGATGATGCGAATCGCGCCTTGAGCGGCAACAAGATGGTGGGCAGCCAAGACACTCAGGGCTAGGCTGCACAACGCCAACACTCTGATCGCGGCACCCAAGAGTGGGAATAGCCTCCTCACGTGACACCTCCTTAGGAGCGGTGGGAATATAGGCATAGCATAGTTGTCCCGGACCCAAACTTTCCTCTATTGTATAGGGTAATTCAGCGCCGCGCTGGCCGTATCGGCGCAGGTGCAGGATGCGTCTGGACACGGTATGATGGGGATGACTGTCGTTCCGTGGCCGTTCTTTACAGGCCGCCCCACGCTGCGCAGGAGAGTCTCATGCCTATACCTTCTGACGCCCTGACCGCCCTCCGGGCCGCGTTTGGCGAGCGGCTGCGTCAGGACGAACCGCTGGCGCGGCACACCTCGGCTCGCATCGGCGGCCCGGCAGACGCTTTTTTGACTGCCCAGACGCTCGACGACCTGCGGCGTGCGGCGCAGATCGCATGGGCGTACAGCCTGCCGGTGATGTTCCTGGGCGGCGGATCAAATGTGCTGATCGGCGACGCGGGCGTGCGCGGGCTGGTGGTCCACAACCGCACCAGCCGGGTGCGCTTCGAAGGCGCCCGCGTGATAGCCGACTCTGGCGTGGCGACCATTGGACTAGCGCGGCGCTGCATCAGGCGCGGGCTGGCGGGCTTTGAGTGGGCCATCGGCGTGCCGGGGACGCTGGGTGGGGCGGTGTTTGGCAACGCAGGGGCGCATGGCGGCGACATGCAGGGCAGCGTCCTCCACGTCGATGTAGCCACACCGCAAGGCGATGTGCGCCTCTCAAACGCCGATCTGGCTTTTGAGTACCGCTCGTCGATCTTCAAGCGGCAGCCGCGCCCGGCAGTGATCCTGAGCGTGACGCTGGTCCTGGCCGCCGACGACCCTAGTGCGATCCAGGCCCGCGCCGAGAGCTTCAATGCGCAGCGCAAGCATAGCCAGCCGCCCGGCGCGACCATTGGCAGCACGTTCAAGAACCCCCCAGGCGACTATGCTGGGCGGCTGATCGAGGCGGCAGGGCTGAAGGGGACGCGGGTTGGCGGGGCGCAGATCAGCTCCAAGCATGCCAACTTCATCCTGAACGTCGGAGGGGCAACGAGTCATGAGGTGAAGGCGCTGATCGACCTGGCACGCGAGGAGGTCAGGCGGCAGTTTGGCGTCGAGTTAGAGCTGGAGATCGAGCTGGTGGGGGAGTGGTGAGGAGCGCCCACTTCACTCTCGCGCCGATGCCAGCAGCCGGTCGATCACTTCCATGTTACGCACGCCCTCCCAGGGGGACATGTATGGCGGTCGGCCTTCGATCAGCGCATCGGCGAAGTCCTCGACCATGATCTGGTAATGATCGGCTGGCGGGATGACGATCTCCTGGTACCCGGCGGCTGTCCACAGCCGGAGGGTAGCTTCCGACTCTTTGGAGGGCACCGTGCCCTTATCGACCAGGAGCCGCCCTGTCGAGCCGAACACCTCATAGCTACAGTCGAACGCTGAGCGCAAGCTGCATCCGAAGTATCCCAGCGCCCCACAGGGGAACTCCAGCACGCCAGCCAGCCACTCGTCAACGCCGCCCGCGCCAAACTGCCCGAAAGCGCGCACCCGTGTGGGTTCCTGACCGGTCAGGGTGCGCATCACGCTGACGCAGTAGCTCCCCACGTCGCCCAGAGCGCCACCGCCCAGCTCTTTGAAGAATCGGATGTCATCCTGCTTGGCGATGTTCACGCTAAATGTGCCGCGCAGCAAGCGCAGCTCGCCCACCGCGCCGCTGTCCACCAGTTCCTTGGCGCGTTTGGTCAGGGGGTGATGGCGGTACATCAATGCCTCAGCGAAGAGGATGCCGCGCTTTTCAAATGTCTCGACCATCGTCCGAGCTTCGGCGGCGTTGCTGGCCAGCGGCTTTTCGCACAGCACCGGCTTGCCTGCCTCGGCGCAGCGGATGCTCCACTCGGCGTGTAGGCCAGCGGGCAGGGGATTGTAGATCGCATCGACTTCCGGGTCGGCGATCAACGCCTCATAGCTGCCATAGGCGCGCGGGATGTTGAGTCGCTGTGCGTACTCCTGCGCACGCTGGAGGTCTCGGCTGGCAACGGCGGTCACCACGCCGTTTCGAGATGCCTGCATGGCAGGAATGACTCTCTTCTCACCGATGGCGGACGTGCTCAGGATTCCCCAGCGAATTTTACGGCTCATAGCAGACCCTCCCGGCTGAGAAGCTGAACATATGGAAGTGACCCAGTGTGATCACTCCAGGACAGACACGCGGTCCGCTCTTCCATCCTGTGAATCCCGATGGATTTTATCACGAAGACAGGGGCGCAGCGAGATCGTAGGCCGGGGGTGAGGCCAAAGTTGCCCCGAAAAAGAAATACGCCCGTCGGCTTTCTGAGCGTTTACAAAGTGGTTCGATAGTGGGAAAATGAGGCATCCAAGACAGGAGACAGCCGCCCTTGACCCAGGGGGCACACTTGCTGCACAGCAGCAACGGGAGGTAGCCAGAATCGACATGGATGAGAGCATGCTCGGTGTGGGGTGGGAGTTCAGCCCATCCCAGCTCAAGCTGGACTACGTGAGTCGGTACGCTCAGGGGCAAACGGCGCTAGACGTGGGCTGCGGGCGGGGCTGGTACGCTGCTGCGCTGGCCGATGCAGACTTCAAGGTGGTGGGGATGGACATGGTCAACCGTGTGGATGACGCGCGAGTGCGGGTCATCGAGGGGGAGATTGGCCTGCCGCTGCCCTTTGAGGATGGCGCGTTCGATACTGTGCTGATGTTCGACATTCTTGAGCATTTTGAGGACGAAGCAGGACTGCTGGACGAGATCGCGCGGGTGTGTTGCCAACGGCTGATCCTGTCGGTTCCGCACAGCGACGATGGCATTCTGCCGCGCTATGGCCTGACCTACCTGCACCACACCGATAAGACGCACCTGCGCGCCTACACTCCAGAGGGCTTGCGTGCGACGCTGGAGGCGCACGGTTTCCTGACGCAGCGGTGTGCGCTAGAGGGCCAGGCGACAATCCCGCTGGTTTTTTCCGAGTTTGTGCGGGGCGGGGAAGTCGTCAGGACGGCGGTGCGCTATCTGATCACGGCGTTGTATAAGGTCGGGTTGGTGTACAATCCATGCATCGCAGGCGATATTTTCTATGTGGGGCAACGTGGGGCGCAAGGGAGTGTGGCGATGCGGAGGACAGGTCAGGCAAGGGAGTCTCTTGCGTCCCTCTAGGCTGTGGAAAGACATATGTCTGGTCGGGAAACGGTCCTTAGCCGTCGCGTCGTCCCCTCTTCCCAACGTGTGCGCGGGGAAGAGGGGACAACGGTGGCGTGATCCGCAATGGAAGCGGGGGCCTGAAAGTCGCGGCTTACTCCGCCAGACGCAGGACGGCCTTCAGGCGGATGTCACGTGAGGAGCTGCCGACCAGGATGTCGAACTCCCCTGGCTCGGCTACCCAGCCGCCGCGATACGGATCATAGAATGAGAAGGCCCGCTCGTCCAGCTCGAAGGTGACGATGACGCTCTCGCCCGGCTTCAGCGACACCTTCTGGAAGCCCTTCAACTCCTTAGGCGGCCTGGGCAGCGATGACTCGCGGTCGCCCACGTAGAGCTGCACCACTTCTTTGCCCGCGCGGTCGCCGGAGTTGGTCACGGTGACGCTCACCGTCACGGGTTGGCCGACCCTAGCTCGCTTGGGGACGCGCAGCGCGCTGTAGCTGAAGGTGGTATAGCTGAGGCCATGCCCAAAGGGGAATAGCGGCTCGACGTTTTTGGCGTCGTAGTAGCGGTAGCCGACAAACACGCCCTCGCCGTAGTACACCTGGCGCGTGCCGGGATAGTTGCCATAGCTGGGATTGTCCTCGTAGCGCTTGGGGAACGTCACCGAGAGCTTGCCCGATGGGTTGACCTTGCCCAGCAGAATATTGGCAATAGCGTGACCGCCCTCCAGGCCGGGGTAGAAGGCTTCGATCACCGCCGGGACCTGTTCAATCCACGGCATCTCGACCGGTGCGCCGGCGTTGAGCACCACAACGGTGTTGGGGTTTGCAGCAGCTACAGCGCGGATCAATTCGGTCTGCGGACCGGGCAGTTTCATGTCGGGCCGATCCCTGCCCTCCGACTCAAAGCCGGTCGGCATCCCGGCGAAGATGACAGCCACATCGGAGCGGGCTGCCAGCTCAGCAGCGCGGGCGATGCGGTCGTCGTGCTCTGGCGCGTAGGCCAAGCCCAGATTCAAGATCAAGAAGTCGGTCTCGATGGGTTTGACGCACTCCACTCGCAGGTCGTACTTCTTCCCTTCGACCAGGTCCACAAAACCGGCGGCTCCGCCCACCGACCACACCTCGCGGGCCTTCGGGTCGGCGGCGGCTTCGGCGACGAGAGCGCCGTCCACGAACAGGCGGCACACACCAGAGGTGGTCAGGCTGAACACATGACGGCCTGTGCGCGGCGCGGAGAGGGTGCCTGTCCAGCGGGCCGAGTAGGAGTGAGATGTGATGCCTTCTGGCAGGCGCATCCACCAGAAATCCAGTTGAGGGTCGAGACGCCTGGCTGCCGGCTCGCCGGAGAAGTCCAGGTTGTTGAAATACTCGCCGGCAAAGCCCTGGCCAGCGGGCGAAGTCACGAGGTCTGGCTTGAGGGTTGGCGGCTCGGCGTAGTTGTCACAGCCGCGCTCGTAGCCGATCTCGACTGCATCGCCGAGAGCAGCACGCAGCCCTTCCAACGGGCTGACGCTGTAGGGCGGCTGGAGGAACGAGCTGCCGCCGCCGCCGACGCGGGCTTCGTCGGCGTTGGGGCCGATCACGGCGATGGATTTGATGCGCCGCTTGTTGATCGGCAGCAGGCCCCCCTCGTTCTTGAGCAGCACCATCGACTCCTCGGCCAGCCGCCGGGCGAGCGCCTGGTGCTGGGGCGTGTTGACCGATCCCTGTCGCACGAAGGGAGGATCGTCCATCCGGCCTGAGCGGACGATCATGCGCAGGATGCGGCGCACAGCCTCGTCGATCACTGCTTCCTCAACCTGCCAGACGCGCACTGCTTCGACCAGCAGGTCGCCGTACCACTTGGCAGGGCCGGGCATCTCAAGGTCCAGCCCGGCCTTGATCGACTCCACAGTGGTGTGGTTGGCCATCCAGTCAGAGATCACCACGCCGTCGTAGCCCCACTCGTCCTTGAGAATCTCGGTGAGCAGGTGGTGGTTCTGGCTGGCGTGTACGCCGTTGATGCGGTTGTAGGAGCACATCACCGTCCAGGGCCGGGCCTCTTTGACGATGGCCTCAAACTGGGCCAGGTAGATCTCGCGCAGCGTGCGCTCATCGACTTCGGAGCTGCCCCGGAAACGCTCGATCTCCTGATTGTTGGCGGCGTAGTGTTTGAGCGACGCGCCGACATTCTGACTCTGCACGCCGTTGACCCATGCCACACCGATGCGGCCTGCCAGATAGGGGTCTTCCGAGTAACTCTCGAAGTTGCGACCTGCCAGCGGCGTGCGGACGATGTTGACGCATGGCCCCAACAGGATGTCGCAGCCCAGCGCTAAGGTCTCTTCACCCAGCGCCATGCCGACCAGCTCGATCAGGTCGGGGTCCCAACTGGAGGCCATCGACACCCCAGTGGGGAAAGAGGTGGCGGGGCCATGAACGCGATTGGGAGAGTCGTCGGTGCGGACGCCGTGGGGGCCGTCGGTCATTGCCAGAGAAGGGATGCCCAGGCGTTCGTTGGGAACGGTATGCCACAGGTCCTGGCCGGAGAGCAGTGCAACCTTCTCTTTCAGGGTCATCTGGCCGAGCAGGTCCTCGACACGGCGCTCGACCGCAGCCGGGTTCAGTTTTTTCTTTGCAGGTGCCACAATTGTATCCTCCAATCTGAATGGTGCTGCCATCTGAGCATGGTCCGCGAAGCGATTCGAGGATCATGGGAGAGGGTGCGGTTGAGCAATCGCGCCTTCGCCCGGCGCAGCCGGGGCTTTGCCGGGGTGACACGCATTTGATGAGTTATACCACACTTCAGGCCGCTGAGGGCGACGCAGGCAGCAAAGAATGGACCTGGCATCTACAGGAAGAACACCCAAGCGGCCTGAGTGTTGCGGGCGGGCAGCCCTTAGGGTTCGTCCTCAGGGACGGCGGGAAGGGGGCCATGTTTTCCTGAAAGGTTTTGAGGAAAACTTTCAGGGAAGTCCTTAAATCGTCTCCTGTGCGCACCCTAGGCCCGCTTGCGGGCCTGGATTCCTGCCCGATCCTCGATGAGCGTCAGCAGGCCGCTATGATCGAGGTCGCCGCGCCCAGAGACGACCAGCTCCTTGAACAGCTCGTGAACCAGGCCCGCCACCGGCAGCGGCACGCCGTAGTCCTGGCCAGTGGCCACAGCGATGCGCATATCCTTATAGTGCAGGCGTGAGCGGAACCCTGGCGCAAAGTCGCCCTCGATCATACGCTGCCCCCGGTTTTCGAGCACGCCACAGCGCGCCAATCCGGCGCTCAGCACCTGGACAATTTTGGCGGGGTCAACCCCGGCTCTGGCTCCCAGGGTCAGCGCCTCGGCCACTCCCGCAATTGTCACGCCGACCAGAATCTGATTGCACACCTTGACTATCTGCCCCGCCCCGTGATCGCCGCACAGCACGACGTTTTTGCCGAGCACCTCGAAGATCGGCCTTGCCGCATCAAAGGTCTCTGCCCTGCCGCCGACCATGATCGAGAGCGTGCCTTGCTGTGCGCCCACATCGCCGCCGCTCACCGGGGCGTCGAGCGCCTGGAAGCCACGCTCGTCTGCCGTCTGGCCGATCCGCACAGCCGTCTTGGGCGCGATGGTGGACATGTCGATGTAGATCGCGCCGGGGCGGATGCCGTCCAAGATGCCCTGGGGGCCAAAGACGACCTGCTCTACGTCCGGCGTGTCGGGCAGCATGGTGATGATCACCTCGGATCGGCTGGCCACATCCTGGGGCGATGCGCCTCGCTGTGCTCCCTGCCCGACGAGCGCCTCGACGGGTGCGGCGTTCACGTCGTAGACCACCAGTGGATAGCCTGCGTCGATCAGCCGTCCGGCCATCGGGCGACCCATGATGCCCAATCCGATAAATCCGATCACAGGCTTTGCCATGAAATTCCCTCCTGGAAACACTCCTTGTTAGTCTGGGTATAGCGGCCTGACCGGCGATTTCGAGGTGCTGTATGATTTCAGGGGCAGCTCAAAGAGCGAGGTATCTCCCCCCACTGCCCACAGCGCCAACCAAGCGTGCGGCAGGTCGCTGGCGTGCGACCTGCCTTTGGCTCACGCTGTCTCTCCTTGAGGGAAAATCAAGGTTGGGTTCCCCGATCTCTCCAAAGGTCGGGGAAGATGCAATCTAGCATGTTCAGATTACCACAGTTCTGTGTCAAAGATCAAGACCTTTTTAATGCATGGGTGCGTTTCAGTTGAGGGGGACTGAGCAGATTGGTGTGGGCCTGTCTGCCGGGTTACAATAGCGGCGTGGTTGACCAGACACGTACCCTGAGGACCGCCATGCTCCCTAGACTCGTCTCACCCATTGTCCGGATCGCAGCGATGATCGCTGTGGCAGCGCTTGCCGCACTGATCGTGCTGCCACAGCCCGCGGCGCTGGCCTCGGAGCTGAGCCAGGCCTCGACTCCGGTGACGGCCACACCCACCGACACGCTGCGGCTGCGCAGCGGCCCCGGCACTGGCTATAGCGTCATCGGACGGGTGCCAGCCGGGAAGCCGCTGGTGGTGATAGGCCGCAACGAGGCGGCGACCTGGCTTCTGGTCCAGGATGGCGGGCGGCAGGGGTGGGTCGCAGCCTGGTACTGCACCCTCCAGGGCGACCTGATGGGCGTGCCGGTGACCAATGGCAATCCGATCAACGGTTTGGCCGCCGTGAACGGCATCCAGGCTGTCACGGGCGATGCGCTGCGCCTGCGCGCCGGGCCGGGCACCAGCTTCCCGGTGGTGGGCCGGGTGGGCAGGGGGCGGGCGCTGCCTGTGCTAGGCGTCAGCAGCGACGGTTCGTGGCTGTACGTCGAGGCAGGCGGCACGCGGGGCTGGGTGGCGAGGTGGTACTGTACCCTCAGCGGCGATCTGGCAGGCGTGCCGATGGTCAACGCCGACGGCAGCCCAGCGACGGCGACACCCGCCCCGGCTCCATCAGCCGTGGCCGGGTCGGTGGCGATGCCGCCGATAGTGCCGCGTGCTGCGTGGGGCGCACGGGAGATCGTGGGTGGGTATACGCCACACACGCCGGACCGCGTCACGATTCACATGGACGGCGCGTACTTTGAACATGACCCCATCGCCCGGATGCAACTTTTGCAAAGCTGGTCGATTGACACGGTGGGGTGGGTGGATATTCCCTACCACTACGTGATCGACCGACAGGGAACGATCTATGAGGGGCGTCCGGTGCAATACGTGGGCGATACGCACACCGACTACGATCCGACAGGTCACGTCAGCATTGCAGTGATGGGAGATTACGATCAGCAGGGTCCCACGCGGGCCTCGATCCAGGCAGTCATCGACCTGGCCGCTTGGCTGAGTGTGACGTACAACATCCCACCCGACCGCATCCTGGGCCACCGTGACTATGCTTACACGTCATGCCCCGGCGAGTACTTCTACTTTGACTACGTCGCCAACGGTTTCATCCGCCGCGAGGTGGAGGCAAAACTGCGGGGTGGATCGTAGCCCTGGTCTGGGAGAATGGGAGAGGCAGGGGACACCTTGCTTCTCCGCTTGTTCTGTTCTTGGGAATCTCCGACACTTTTCTTATATTTTCCTGTTACAATATATAAAGACAATTGTAACAAAAGCATAACGGGGCGCGGGCAGTGTTTATCTCTGAGCGCGGCGCACAGGGCAGGGGCATCCACCAACGGCAACTTTCAGGCCCGCCGCGCGTACAGGATAAACAGACTTACAAAAGACCTAAGCAGAGGGAGGGTAGGAGTAATGAGCGCACCAGACAAGTCGGTGCTGGCAGAGCACGCGACACGCGGCGTAGCGGTGCTGTTGGTTCGTCCGCTGATCGTTGTGGTGCTGCTGTTCGCTCTGCTGGCGGCCCAATTGATCGAACCGGCTAACTACGTGATTGAGAAGGGGCGTGAAGGGCTGGCCTACGCGCTGCGCCGTCTGCGCTGGGCGTGGTCAACGATTGAGCTGAAGTAGGGAATAGGAGACAGCAGACTCTCGCCCCAGATACAGTGTCGCGTTCGTGTACGGCAGGAGCAGAGGTAAGACTCGCTCCTGTCGTTGTGTCTGGGATGGAGATGACGTGCAGGCGCGGTTTCAGGTATTATGGGCGATAACTGAGGAGGCGCCGTGCCCGGACATTCAAGCGTGCCACTGGCGTCTGTCTGCGCCGCGCCGTTCCTTAAGTGGGCGGGCGGCAAAGGAGATTTACTGCCCCAGTATGATCCGCTGTTCCCCACCGGGCGGGCTGGCACCGCCTATGAGCCGTTTGTAGGCAGCGGCGCGGTGTTCTTTCACCTGCGTGGGCGTGACTTTGCCCAGCGATACTGCCTGTCGGATGTCAACGCAGAGCTGATCAATGCTTATGTCGTCGTCCGCGACTGCGTGAACGACCTGATCGAGCGTCTGGAGGAGCACGCCCGCCGTCACAACCGCGAGCACTTTGCCGCTGTGCGTGGGCTGGACCGTGAACCGGGATGGCCTGATGCCTTTGATCCGGTGGCGCGGGCCGCCCGCCTGATCTACCTTAATCGCACCTGCTACAATGGGCTGTGGCGGGTCAACCGCCAGGGGCACTTCAACGTGCCGATGGGTCGCTACAGGAACCCCACCATCCTCCATGCTCACCTGCTGCGAGCTGCGTCGGCGGCGCTGCAAGGCGTTGAGGTGCGCGTCTGTCGATTCGATGAGGCCGTGCGAGAGGCCGGATCGGGCGACTTTGTGTACTTTGATCCGCCTTACGTGCCGCTGAATGCCACGTCGAATTTCACCAGCTACGATGCCAACGGTTTCGGCGTCGAGGAGCAGCAGGCCCTGGCGGAGACGTTCCGGGCGCTGGATGCGCGTGGTTGCCGGGTGATGCTCAGCAACTCAGATCACCCGCTGGTGCATGCGCTGTATGCTGGGTTTTCCATTGAGCGGGTGCAGGCCCGGCGGCGCATCAACTCACGGGCCGAACGACGGGGAGCGATCAGCGAGTTGGTGGTGAGGAACTACAGCGAGGCCATGCCAACCTGACAGCGCCAGACAGGTAACGGTCAGGTGGCTGTGAGCCGGGCGACCAGCACCGGCTGTGAGGGTATGGTACGCTAAAGATGCAATGCGGTGTGGCAGGCTCCGCCAAGGTCTTACATGGTAGAGATTTATGGGTACGGAATTGGGTTGGCAAGTTGGTTGTGGCGGAGCCTGCGACGCACGACAGGGGAGTGTATAGGTAGTTTGACGGGTTGTGGGTGAGTAGTAGCGCAGGGTCCTTTCAGCGAATGAGGTCGGAGGCCTGCCCACGCATTGCGAACGCCTCGGCGAACGAGGCGTTTTGCTTCATGGCTAAAGGGGTGGTGCTAGCGTCAGCCTGGCTTGACGCGAGGCCGGGAGTAAGTCGGAGCGACACTGGGATTGCTGCTCACCAGGGTCGCTCCGACGGTTTGTGTCCCCTCTCACGACATGGCGGCGACGACCTCAGAACGGCCAGCGCGGGATCCAGCGGTTGCCGATCAGCGTAAAGACCCCTACCACGACCAGCGCCAGCGAGACCACCACCGCGATCAGCGTGTTGCGCGTGCGCAGGGGGGCAGGTTTATCCTTCCAACGGGTGGGCAGGTGAGCCGCCACCACGGCGACGAGCATCACCAGCAGGTGTTCCCAGCGGGAACGAGCCAGGGCGTCGGCGAAGTTGAACAGATTGCCTTCGATCAGGCCCTTCCAAATGAGGAGGACCAGGCCCAATAGCGCCTGGAGGTCCATGAGGCCGCCAAAGGCAGCCACAAGGGCGCGGCTAGCCCGATCGAAGTCGCTTTGGCGCAGCAGGCCCATCGCCAGCTTGGCGATGGTTATCAGGGCGGCCAGGACTACCAACCAGCGCAGCAGCGAGTGAATGCCCTGCAAAATCAGCATTGGAACCTCTCTGTGGGTGTATGAAATCAGGGTTTGGCCGAAGACGCCTCGGGCTAACGCTCAGTCAGGCTCAGTTGGCCAAGGTTGATTATAGAGAGCGGGAGAGGGCATTTCAACGTTCGGGGGCGCGCGCCGGACTCTCAAGCGGTTCTGGAAGCCCTTGCATGACTTTTTGCCTACTTTTGCCCTATGGCGGTATTATATTCGCCTACTACCTGCCACCAGGGTTGTCAAACCCAACTGACATTGTACAACACAAGGGGGGAAACTATCGCAGCTTGTCCACACGGTGAAGAAGCGTAAGCATTGACTCAATGTGATTTCAGGAGGAGGAATTCACCATGAGGACGTTTCGCCACATTGCAGTGCTGCTCGTGCTGCTGTCGTTGATCCTGGTTGGCTGCCAGGCTGCTACTCCGACGCCTGAAGAAGAACAGCCGATGGAGGAACCGACGGAGGAGCCGACAGAGATTCCAGAGCCAACTGCCGAGCCGATGCCCGAAGGGCCGCAGGCTGAGAAGATGGTCCTGCCGCTGTATGTGATGCCTGTGACCCGTCCGTATATGCCGGATGCGGAGGGCGTGGCGCAGGCGGTGGCCGCCGACTTGGCAGCCGTCGGCATCCAAACCGAGCTGGTCAGCCTGGGCGACTGGACCGTGTACTTGGATGAACGGCGCAATGGCCGCCTGACCGGTCTGTACTTCCTGGGCTGGACAGGAGATAACGGCGACCCCGACAACTTCCTGGGGTACTTCTTTGCTGGAGCCGATCAGCCGATTGCCCGTGAGGGCTTCTACCAGAATGCCGAGGTCGCCGCGCTGCTGGTGCAGGCTCGCCAACTGACCGACCCGGCGGAGCGTGCGCCGCTGTATGTTGAGGCCGAGCGGCTGCTATTCGAGGACGCGGCTCGTGTGTGGCTGATGTACAACAGCCCGGCTAACCTGGTCCGCAGCTATGTCCAAAACTTCAAGCCCAGCGCTACCGGGGACGAGCGCTTCGACATCCTCACCCTGGACAAGGAAGAGAAGACGTTTGTCTTTGGCGCCCAGGGCGATGCTGTTCAGCTCGACTCCGCAATTGTGACCGATGGCGAGTCGTTCCGCGTGATCGGTCAGGGCTGCGAGGGCCTGGTGGGTTGGGACCCAGGCACGACCAACCCCATCCCGGTGTTGGCCGAGAGCTGGGATATCAGCGAAGATAGCCTCACCTGGACCTTCAAGCTGCGCGAGGGCGTGACGTTCCACGACGGGACGCCCTTCAACGCCGAGGCGGTTGTGTTCAACTTTAACCGCTGGAAGAATACCACCGACCCGTACCACTTCCCGGAGCAGGTCTTCGAGTATTACGAGGCCATGTGGGGTGGCTTTGACGATGCCTCGATCATCACCAGCGTTGAGGCTGTGGATGAATACACCGTCAAGTTCACGTTCTCCGAAGTCACCACCGTGCTGCCCAACCTGGCGATGACGATGTTCACCATCCATAGCCCGACGGCCATCCAGGAGTACGGTGCGGACTACGGCACACCCGACGTGGGATATGTCTGCACGGGGCCGTTCGAGTTTGTCGAGTGGGTATCCGGCGATCACATCACCCTCCAGCGCTACCCCGACTGGTGGGGTGAGGTGGTCGGCAACGTCGAAGAGATCGTGATCCGTCCCATCGTGGACCCGGCAGCCCGCTTCGCTGCGCTGCAGGCTGGTGAGATCGATGCTTACTTTGGCGCGACGCCTGAGGACATCGAGGCTGTCGAAGGCAATCCGGACATCCAGATTCTGCGCCGCCCACCGCTGGTGAATGGCTACCTGGCCTTCAACTGGCGCGTCAAGGAACTGCGCGATCCGCGCGTCCGTGAGGCGATTGCGCTGGCCATCAACCGCCAGGCGATTGCCGACGCCTTCTTCGGCGGGGCTGGGATCGTGGCCAACCAGTGGCTGCCGCCAGGGCAAATCGGGCACGACGAAGAGGCCCTGCCTGGCTTTGAGTACAACCCGGATCGCGCCAGGGAGTTGCTGGCTGAGGCTGGCTTCCCCGATGGCATCTCTGAGGTGACCGTCTACCCGGTAGACGAGAACAACAACATCATCATTACAGACGACTGAGCATGAATCAGCAGGGGCGGGGCTTTGCCTCTGCTGGATCTGAGTGGGTCCCAGGCGGGTGGTAATGGCAGGCCCCGGTTCGGATACCCTGGACCGGGGCCTGATCTTTGCCCCAGCAGCCACGCTGGACGACAGGAAGATCGAAGATGCCAGGTGGTCCACAGCCTATCGAGCGCGGCCAGCGGTTCGAGACGGCTCTCGCCATCGCTGACCGCATCCATCAGCACTATGGCGAGCGAGTGTTAGCTATCGGGCTGTATGGTTCGGTGGCCCGCGGAGCCGACGGTCCCTACTCGGACATTGAGATGCACTGCGTGCTGCATGGCGCAGATTTCGAGGTCAGCCACGAATGGTCTGCCGGGCCGTGGAAGGCCGAGGTGGACGTGTACAGCCAGGATGTCATGTTGGCGCGGGCGCGCACGCTCGATCTGGACTGGCCGTTGACGCATCGCTCGTATGTTGAGGTGATGCCCCTCTACGATCCGACTGGCTTCTTTGAGCGATTGCGCGTCGCCGTGCTTGATCATCCTGACCAGGCTTTCCGGCAGTTGATCGGCATGACGATTGTGGGCGAGGTGTACGAAGTAGTTGGCAAGGTGCGCAATGCACGAGCGGCGGGCAACGACACCTACCTGCCCACGCTGGCGGTCGATCTGATCCGTTATGGCGCGTTCTTGATCGGGCTGGATCGGCGACACCTGTACAGTGGCTCGGCGTGGATGCTGGAGGAGTCGTTGAAGCTGCCAGGCCGTCCGGGCGGCTACGACGACCTGTGCCGGGCAGTGATGGCAGGCCAGCTTGAGGACCCCGCGCGGATCGCAGCGCTGGTCGATGGGCTATGGAGCGGGGTGGAGCAGTGGGCGGCAGCGCGAGGCATCCCAATCGAGATGGGTCTCGATGCGCTGCTGGCGGCAGAAGCCAATTACCCAGGCAGTGGATGAAACGGTAAAATAAGCCATCCAGAGCTGCTCAGTGGCCATCATCTGGACTAGAATCGGGGGATCGCCCCGCACCTGTCGAGTAGGGAACAGATCGATCCTGCTGGCTCAGGCAGGCGCGCCGCCTGCTGGCTGACGAACATTCCGTCGAGGAGATCACTATGACGACATATGCCATTCGACGGTTACTGGAAGCCATTCCGGTCCTGTTGGGGGTCTCTATCCTTGTATTCCTGTTTATTCATCTCATTCCGGGCGACCCGGCCATCACGCTGTTGGGCGAGCGTGCCTCTGAGGAGAATGTGGCGGCGATCCGTGAGCGGCTGGGGCTGAACAAGCCGCTGTTTCTCAACTTCCAGGGCAGCGAGGCGATGCTGATCGGGGAGGAGAACGCTCCGATCTTTGAAACGCCCAGAGGCCAGGAGGTGGCTGGAGAGGTCAGGCCAGGGGTCCTGTTCTCGGTCATCGGGCGTGAAGAGGGTTGGGTGAAGGTCGTCGATATTGAGCGTGAGGAGATGCAGGGGTGGGTGCAGGACCCGGCAGCGACGATGGACGAGTATGGAGCAGTGACCTTCAGCGAGGAGCGTCTGCGTGCTTTTGATGAGCCGAAGGAACGCGGGGCGAAGCGCCTGGGGTCTATTGAAGTTGCTGATCTGACGGTGATTGCCTCCGGCGAAGAGGGCTGGTATCAGGTGTCGTGGAGCCGGGAGTTGTCGCGGCAGGTGGGGTGGATTCCAGAGGATCAGCTTAAGATCACGGTACGGCCCTTCGACAGCCAATATTTTATTTACATGGGCCGCGTTCTGTCGGGCGATCTGGGCAACTCGATCCAGGGCAACATTCCCATCGCAGCTCAGCTTCGCCTTCGCCTGCCGGCCACCATCGAGCTGTCGGTGTATGCGCTGACGCTGGCGGTGCTCATGGGGGTGCCGATTGGCATCCTGTCTGCCATCTACCGCAACTCGCTGATCGACACGGTCAGCATGGCGGGCGCCCTGATTGGCGTGTCGCTGCCGATCTTCTGGCTGGGGCTGATGATGATCTACCTGTTCAGCATCGTGCTAGGCATCCTGCCGATGGTGGGGCGGCTGGACCTGGCTACCGACCTGGAGCCGATCACGGGGATCTATACGCTCGACGCCCTGGTGCAGGGCAACTGGCCGGCCTTCTGGGATGCGCTCAAGCATCTGTTGATGCCCTCGGTTGTGCTCAGCTCGATTCCGGTGTCGATCATCGCGCGTATCACCCGGTCGTCGATGCTGGAGGTGCTGGGCCAGGACTATGTGCGTACAGCGCGGGCCAAAGGTCTGGTCGAGCGGGTGGTGATCAACAAACACGCGTTGCGCAACGCGCTGCTGCCGGTAGTGACAGTGGTGGGCCTGCAACTCGGCGTGCTGCTCAGCGGCGCAGTGCTCACCGAGTCGATCTTCACGTGGCCAGGGATTGGACGGTGGGTGTTCGACTCGATCCTCAAACGCGAGTATCCGATCATCCAGTCGGTAACGCTGATTGTGGCGTTCATGTTCGTGATGATCAACCTGTTGGTAGACCTGTCCTATGCGCTGCTGAACCCGCGCGTCCGGCTCGAGTAGAGGAGGCTTCTCATGGCCCAGTCATCGTTGCCGCTTCAGACTCCGCAAACGATGCCCCCCAGTGAGGATGAGGTTCTGCGCCGACAGGAGCAGCTCGGCGAGTACCGCCCTGAATGGCAGCGCCTGCTGCGGACCATTGCCAGCAACCGCAGCGCGCAGGTGGGGGGGATAATCGTCACCATCTTTGTGCTGGCTGCGCTGATCGGACCGGTGGTGCTGCCCTACGATGCCACGACCGACTCGGACCTATACAACAAGCTTCAGCCGCCGTCGGCGGAGCACCTCATGGGTACCGACAATCTGGGCCGTGACATTGCGATCCGCATCCTGCACGGTGCGCCCGTATCGCTGCGCATCAGCATTTTCTCGACGGCTATCTCACTGCTGATCGGCGTGTTCCTGGGCGAGCTGGCCGGATTTGCGGGGGGACTCGTAGACAGCCTCATCATGCGTCTGATGGATATCATCCTGGCCTTTCCGGCGCTGCTGCTCGCCATTGTGATCGTGGCCTTCCTGGGGCCTGGCCTGACCAACGCCATGCTGGCGATTGCCATCGTCGGCATTCCGGCTTACGCCCGGCTGGCGCGCTCCATGGCGATCTCGATCCGCGAGGAGGAGTATATCGAGGCAGCCCGCAGCCTGGGGGCCAATGTGTGGCGACTGCTGTTTCGGCATGTGCTGCCCAACAGCCTAGCGCCGATCATCGTGCAGACCACGTTGAGCCTGGGCACAGCCGTGGTCGAGACCGCTGCGCTGGGATTTTTGGGGCTGGGTCAGCAGCCGCCATACCCGGAGTGGGGCAAGATGCTGGCGGAGAGCCAGCGCTTCCTGCTAAGCGGATCGTGGTGGGCGCTGGTGTATCCTGGCCTGGCGATTGTGCTGACGGTGTTGGGGTTCAATCTGCTGGGCGACGGGCTGCGTGACACGCTTGACCCCCGGCTGGCCAAATCCAAAGTGGGGTAAGGTGATCAAAACGAGGGCGGGCGCGCGTCAGCAGCGCAGGGAAGTCCTGTTGATCGGACGGAATCAGGCCAGGGGGTCGCTGTCGACTCGGTGAGCTGGCGGCCCGATCGCGCCTGGCAGGCTGGCGACAAGCAGGTACAGCCGGATGGCCACGGCCAGCGCGAGCGCCTGGGCGGGCAGAGTTCCCAGACTGCTCAGCAAGTACACCAGGCTGACTTCCTGCAAGCCCAGCCCGTTGAGCGAGAGGGGCAGCAGCGCCAGGAAGTAGATCAAGATCACCGCACCGGCCACCTGGATGAAGCTGAGAGCAATCCCCAGATGGCGGGCCGTCACATAGGTGGCCATCATCGGCAACAGCACCGATCCCCACGACAGCGCCAGCGCATGCAGGAACACGCCCGGCTTGCTGATCCACACAGCGGCGATGTCAAACAGGTTGTGTGCGGCGTGGTGGAGAGCTGCGCCGAGTCTGCCCTTGTCGGGGAGAGCGTCGAGCCAGCGTTGCAGGGGACGGCGCAGTCCGACCAACATGCCGACGCCTACGACGCCCGCCACGGCCAACCCCCCAGCGCTATACTCGACCAGCCGGAGCATACGCGGGTCGAGCGCACTGCCGAGGGATGCTACGCTGGGCAACAGGAGGACCATGCCCAGCAGATTGATCAGCCGGTCGGTGACGACCGAAGCGGTAGCCAGGGCCACGTTGCGCCGGTTGTGGGCCAGCAGGGCGATCTTGACCACGTCGCCCCCGACCGTAGAGGGTAGGAAGTTGCTGGCAAACAGGCCGACCAATGTGAGGCGCACGCTGTACAGGTAATCGATGGGCACGCGCTGCGCGGCCAGGAGCACTTGCAGCCGCCGGGCGGCCAGAAGCTGGCTGAGGGCCATGAGCAGCACCCCGCCCAGGCCGACTGCCCAGTGGATGTGACGCAGCACCTGCCAGGCGCCGGTCCAGTCAAAGTGTAGGGCCAGCCAGGCAATCAACCCCGCCGAGACCCCGGCTTTGAGGAGAGCGCTTACCCAGGCAGGAAAGCGTCCGGAGGATCGGGGCTGAGAAGGTGGGGCGCCGTCGTTCATGTCGTTCGTCACAAGAGCCGATCCGTCAGACCGCAGGGCAGCGGCCCCCAGCCCTGCCGGTAGCCATGCCGCAGGATGATCGCTGCTGCACGCATGGTCAGTTGGTAGCGGGCGGCAATCTGCCCAACCCTGACCATGCCCTGGGTTGTGCTCTCGCACGCGATGATTGCGGAATCCTGGGTCACCTCATGGTAGAAGGCCCTCTGCTCGTCGGGGGACAAAGTGATGAGCGGGTTGGTGAGCACGAACAGGGAGATATAGACAACCGCGACGATCCCCCATAAGATAAGCAGTTTCCTGTCAGCAGACATTTCAAGGTTCCTCTGTAGCTGCCTCCACCACCCTGGCATCACATCGTTTTCTGGGCTGTCAGGATGATGGGCGTTTCCCAATGCAGCCGTTTGCCCAGCCCAATCACCAGGCGAGCCAGCCCTAGCCGGTGCACCAGCCGCACCATTTGCTTGAGCGTCCCCAGGTAGGCCCACTCTGAAAACCCCAGCGTTTGGATGCGCTCTTCCCACACCTCCTGTCCCCAGCTCAGAACGGCGATTCGGTCGCGGTGGGGAGCCAGCAGACGACGCAGCCAACCATAGTTGATGAATTGGAGCGTATCCAGGAAAGCTGGGTCGCGGCCCAGCAGACGCACGTAGGCCCTGCCTAGCCATAGCGGTAGGTGAGGGAACCACAGGATGCCATAGTGCCCTTCCCACCACGAACCGTAATTGGGGACGACAATGTGCAGGAAGCCCTGCGGCTTCAGGACGCGCAGGCTCTCGTCGATCACCCGCTGAGGGTCTTGGACGTGTTCGAGGACATTGCTAGAGTACACCACATCGAAGAAGCTGTCAGGGAACGGGATAGCCTCTCCGACAGCCGGTTTGATAATGTCAGTGGGCAGACCGGCCAGCAGCAGCACTTCTCGGCTGACGCCCCATGCGCCTGCGAATTCTGCGTCGCCCGGTTCAATGCCGTAGGACTGCGCCCCGAATTCCAGACGGGCCAGGGCGACACTCAGGCCGTGTCCACAGCCCACCTCCAGGATACGTCGATCGCGCACAGACTCGCCCGTGCAACGTTCCAGCATTTGGAGCTGCTCACGGGCGCGGGCCGGATCGAGGCTGTCCAAAGCGATCTTGTCGAGAGCCTGAGGGCTTTTGATCAAAAGGCGGAGTCCAACCTCAACGTTGGCTCGCACCTGGCTGAACAGACGATTGCGCAAAACCTCGTGTGACAGAACGGCAGATCCCGCTTGTGAGGGTGTCTCCATTCAAACTACCTCGCGATCTAAACCTGCCTCTTGAGGATCGTTCACCTCGGCCAGCACTACCAACTCGTCGCCGCGCCGGTGCGAGTTGAGCAGGAAAATCACATACAGCACCCAGGCCACAAACTTACGCAATGGCCCATAGACGCCGGTGGTTCCTTTGGCCTGTATCAGGGCCAACAAGCTGCGGTAGAGGGGCGAGTAAAGCGGCCATCCCCACTCGATTGTCTTCACGATCCGGAAACCTGCCTCCTGGATCTTGGTTTCAAGGTCGGCGCGGGTGTAGCTGCGCACATGCCCTACGGATTGGCGTTCATACTCGTAGAATGGCCCCTGAACGGTCGTGATCAGCAGGTAGCGATGTGTCATGCGGCGCAGGTTGGCGATAGCCGCCCGGTCGTCGGCGATGTGTTCCAGCACCTCGCTGCACACCACCAAGTCGAACTGGCGATCCAGCGCCTCAGTCACCAAGTCGAGCTGATACAGCCGTTCAGGGGGAATGTGCTGCGCCGCCACTCCCAGCCGTCGCTGTGAGTACTCAGTTCCGGCCAGCTCGACGGCGGGGTAGCGCACGGCTATCTCCCTGAGCAGTTCGCCCCCGCCACAGCTCACGTCGAGGACCGAGCCGAACGACAGGTCCCTGATAACCTGGAGGATCAGCCGCCGGACGTGGCGCGCCATGGGACCATACTGCCGCATGTCGTCCATGCCAGCGTAATTCAGGTCGTAGTCATAGTCTGTGTAATCAAAGGTCATGTGAAATTCTGGCCATATTCCAAGTCGATGAACCCCCAGATTTGACCGAAGAGTCTGTGGGTCGAATGTCTAGCTCTCTGGCCGGGCGGAGACCCGCACAGCCAGGGGGGACCCTGCTGGGAGTGGCCATATTGTATCGACGTACTGGCGGTGCCACAATTCAAGCATCAGCAGCGCCCACAGGCGGTATCCGTGGTCAGCGCGACCCTGAATGTGCTCCTCGATCAGCGCCTGCACCGCCTCAGGGCGGAAGTAGCCACGGTTGAGCGCCTGGGGACTCAGGAGCACGTCGTGCACCAGGTCGCGAAGTTGGCCTCGAAACCATGCGCCGACTGGGACACTGAAGCCGCGCTTGATGCGTCTCACATTCTGAGGTGGAAGGAAGTCGGCGAAGGCCTGACGCAGCAGCCACTTCTGGGTGATGCCTCGAATCTTGAGTCGCTCAGGCATAGCAGCCATCAGCTCAACGACCTGGTAGTCGAGGAAGGGGGAGCGGCCTTCCAGTGAGTGGGCCATAGTCATCCGGTCGGTTTTGACCATCAGATCGTCGGGCAGGTAGAGCATGAAGTCGACATACAGCGTGCGGTCCAGGTGCGTGGCGGCAGTAGCCTGGTCATAGTAGGCAATCAGCGCGTCAGCGGTGTCGGCGTAGTTGACGGCTTCCAGCAGCGAAGGGGTGCATAGCCAGGCTTTCATAGCGTGGCTGAAGTACGATCCCCAGGCGATGATGCTGGCTTTGGCCGAGGTCTCGCTGGCCTGCTCCAGGCGGTGGACAGCAGCCACAACGTTCTTCTCGACCGGCACATCAGGTCGGGGAGGCAGCCAGGAAGCCAGCCAGGGCACGACGCCTCGGCGTATGAAGCCAGGCAGTTGGCGGTAGATCGCCAGTCCGCGATCCAGCACGTAGCGGCTATATCCGGCAAAGGTCTCATCACCGCCATCGCCATTGAGGGCGACCGTGACATGCTGGCGCGTGAGGCGGGCCAGGTGATAGGTGGCCAGCGCCGAGGAGTCGGCCAACGGCTCGTCCAGGTGCCAGACCAGGCGAGGCAGTGTGGCAGCTACATCGCCGAAGCTGACATCAAACTCGTGGTGATCGGTCGCGTAGCGCCGGGCGACCTGCCGGGCCAGGGGTGTCTCGTTGAAGGACTCGACATCGAAGCCGATGCTGAAGGTGCGAACTGGCCCACTGCTGAGCTGGGCCATCAGCGCGACGATGATCGACGAGTCCACGCCGCCAGAGAGGAACGCGCCCAGGGGAACATCGCTGATCAGGCGGCGGCGCACGGCCTCGGTCAGCTCGTGGCGCACACGTTCGATCCACTCCTGGTGAGAGAGCCGAAGCTTGGGTCGATAGTCGATGCGCCAGTAAGGGCGGAGGACGATCTCCCCTGCTGTCCACACCAGAAGGTGAGCCGGAGGCAGCTTGTGAACGCCAGCAAAGATGACGTCTGGGCCAGGGACGTATTGCAGCGTCAGGTAGTGATACAGCGAGTCCAGATTCACTCGCTGCTCCACTCCAGCTTGGAGGAGAGGCTTCAGCTCAGAACCGAACACCAGCCGTCGCTGGTCATGGGCGTAGTACAGCGGCTTCTTGCCGATCCGGTCGCGGGCGAGCAACAATGAACGGCGCTGCATGTCCCACAGCGCGAAGGCGAACATCCCGTTCAGGCGTGTCACGCAGTCTGCGCCCCACTCCTCGTAGGCATGGACGATGGTCTCGGTGTCCGAGACTGTCTTGAAGCGGTGGCCACGCTTGAGCAGATCGTCGCGCAGCTCAGGAAAGTTGTAGATTTCGCCGTTGAAGACGATCCAGACCGTTCCCTCCTCGTTGGCGAGGGGCTGATGGCCAGTGTGCAGGTCAATGATGCTCAACCGCCGCATTCCAAGCCCGGCCTGACCAAACAAACCGATCCCCTGATCATCGGGGCCGCGATGGACGATGACGCTGCACATCCGGTCGAGCAGATCGGGGTCAGGATGCTCATCGGGGTTAGTGTAGACAATGCCGCAGATGCCGCACATGCTGGCTCACCTCGGGTGTGAGGCCACGAAGGGGGTGGCCTGCTGGCGTTTTGGGAGCAGTGCTATGATATTCAAATAACCCTGGGCAGCAGCCTGCCATGTGTAGCCCTGGGCGCGACGATAGCCTGCCTGGCCCATACGCCGCCGCAGGTCAGAGTCGGCTAGCAGGAGACGCAGCGCCCCGGCCAGCGCAGCGGGGTCGCGGGGGGGGACCAGGAGACCGTTCTCGCCAGGGGTGACAAGCTCCACGCAACCTGGCACCGAGGTGGCCACGACCGGCAGTCCGCAAGCCATCGCTTCGAGCACGACGTTGGGCATTCCCTCATCCAGGGAGGGAAGCACGAACACGTCAGCGTGGGCATAGTGATAGGCGAGTTCTTCACGAGACTGCCAACCCAGGAACGCTGCTCGGTCGGCGAGACCCAGCCGGCAGGCTAGGTCCTCCAGCCAGGCGCGTTGATCGCCATCCCCTGCGATGCGGAGTGTAAAAGGCAGGTCGAGTGTGGCCAGGGCCTCCAGGAGATAGTTCAACCCTTTCTGCTGAACCACACGCCCCACAAACAGCAAGCAGGGCGTCGCGCTGGCGTTGCTGGAACGATTCGGGGGTGGGAATGGGGCCAGGTCGATGCCGTTGGGGATGACGTGGATCGGAAGATCAGGGGCGGTTTGCTGGGCGAGGTCACGCAGACCGGCGCTGTTGGCGACCACGCCTGCCGAGCGCTTCCAGAGCCAGCGTATCACCGGCCTGGTTATCCGGTGATACGCAGCCAGATCGTAAGGTTGAAAGCCGGGCACATCACCACCGCGCAGCGAGATCAGGTAAGGCACGCCGTAGATCAGGCGCAACAGGTAGGCTACCGGGCCGGACGGGATGCCGAAAAAGGCAATGCTGGCGTCGGGGCGCTCGCGCCGAGACTCTCGCAGCGCCACAGGCAGCGCTCCCAGCAGAAATGAGATCATCTCGACAGGTGTGCTGCGGTCGGGGCGGCGGCGGAGGGCAGGCGAGCGGATGACAGTATACCCATTCTGCTCCTCACGGGCCGACAGGCCGCGGTAGGCAGAGGTCAGCACCCGCACGCGGTGGCCCAGGGCCGCCATCTCACGGGCGATGGCAGCCGTTGCCTTGCCTGCGCCGCCACCCAGGGGCGGATATTCGTAGTTGATCAGGAGCAGGTTCATCATCTTCAGTCTGAGCAGCGAAGCCGCCTCTCACCCGGCCCAATGCGCGTACCACATCTCGAACGTTAGCAGCGTCCACAGCAGCTTGCGGGCATCGCGGCGGCGAGCCAGGTGATCGTCGAGCAGCGCCTGCACGGCTTGTGGCTCGAAGAACCCTTCGCGGCGCAGTCGATCGGGGTGCAGCAGGTCGCGCGTCATCTCCAGCAGCGGTCCGGCGATCCAGCGCGCCACCGGGACGTTAAACCCCTTCTTGCCGCGTTTCCAGATGCACGGCGGCAGCCGGTCCTCGATGGCGCGGCGCAGCAGGTACTTGGTGGTCAGTCCATGGAGTTTATAGCTCACAGGCAGCCGGGCAGCCAGGTCGAGCAGCACGCGGTTGAGCAGCGGCACACGCACCTCCAGCGAGGCCGACATGCTGGCCCGATCCACCTTGGGCAAGATGTCGCCTTCCATGTACATCTTCATATCCAGGTACAGGATGCGATTGAGCGGATGCTGGGCGCGGCAGGCAGCCAGCCGATCTTCGACCAGCGCGTAGGTCTCGTCCTGGGTGCGGTGCAGGTCAGGGTGCAGGATGCGCTGCTTCTCCTCACTGGTAAAGGACCCTAGCCACTGTTGGTGACGGACAACCAGAGGGCGGTCGGCGCCTGCAACAAAGCGCTTGACCTTGAAGTCAAAGCTGATGTTGTCGAAAGAGGTTGGCAGACGGCCTGCCACTGCCGGGATCATCCCCTGGCGCAGTGGGCGCGGCACGATGCGTTCATAGGTCATCATCAGGCGGTGGGCCTGCAAGGTGCTATATCCGGCAAACAGCTCGTCGCCGCCATCACCCCCCAACGCCACCTTGACATGCTCGCGCACGAAGCGCGACAGCAGCGTGGTGGGGATAATCGACGAGTCGGCTAGCGGCTCATCCATGAAGCCCGCGATCTGGGGGACCAGGTCAAGCAGGTCGGTGGGGGTGATGGCCCGCTCATGATGTTGTGTGCGCAGGTGCTGGGCCACCAGCCGCGCATACTGCGACTCGTCAAATGAGGGGTCATCCATCGTGATCGAGAAGCTCTGGACGTTGCCGGGGGAGATGTGGGCCATCATGGCGGCTACGGCGCTCGAGTCGATGCCGCCGCTCAAGAGCACACCGATGGGCACGTCGGCGATCATTTCCATCTCGACCGCCTCGTGCAGCGCCGCACGCAGCTCGTTCACTACGTCGCGCTCAGGGGGCAGTGCGCCATCTTCGCTGCGTTCGAGCGACATGTCCCAGTATGGCGCGATGCGCACCTGGCCCTCCTCCAGCAGCAGGTAGTGGCCAGGGGGCAGCTTGCGGATGCCCGCGAAGATCGAGAGGGGAGTGGGGACGTACTCGAACGTCAGGTAGGCGTCCAGGGCGTGCGGATCGATGCGTCGCTCGACGCCAGGGTGGGCCAGGATGGCCTTGATCTCTGAGCCGAACAGGAAAGCCTCAGCGGTGTGGGTGTAGTACAGCGGCTTGATGCCCGTCCGATCGCGCCCGATGAACAAGCGATGGCGAGCGGCGTCCCACAGCGCAAAGGCGAACATGCCGTTCAGGTGATCGAGGATGCCACAGCCCCACTGTTCATAACCGTGGACGATGGTCTCAGTGTCGCTGTGGGTGGCAAAGCGGTGGCCCAAAGCGATCAGCTCGGCGCGCAGGGCGGGATAGTTGTAGATTTCGCCGTTGAAGACAATGGCCAGCGACCGATCTTCGTTGTAGATCGGTTGGTCGCCGCTGGCCAGATCGATGATGCTCAAGCGGCGCGATGCCAGTCCAACCGGACCGTCCAGATAGAACCCCTCAGCGTCAGGGCCGCGATGTCGAATGGCGTCGGCCATCGCCTTGAGCACATGCCTGTCGGCCTGACGCGCCGGGTCGCGGTAGACCACCCCGCTGATGCCGCACATAGGCAGGTTACTGCCTCGCTGCCGTGTCGAGCCGGATCACCCGGCGCACAACGTAGGTTGGCTTGGCCTGGGATTCGTGGTAGGTGCGGACCAGCACCTCAGTGGTCAGGCCCAGCAGGAACGACTGAACACCCAGGGCCAGGAAGGTGGCGGCCAGTTGGGGCAGCGGGGTTTGGATCAGCGAGATGCCGCGCACCCACTTGTTGATCAGGGCGGCCAGAATGGTTATGACGCCCAGCGTAACCATGAGCAGCCCCACGCCGCCGAACAGATACATCGGCGTGGTGCGATAGCTGAGCAGGAACTTGACGGTCACCAGGTCGAGCAGCACCTTGAAGGTGCGGTTCAGGCCATATTTGCTTTTGCCGTGCAGCCGTGGACGGTGGTTAACAACCACCTCACAGATGTTGGCGCCTGCTGCCGCAGCAAACACGGGGATGAAGCGGTGCATCCCGCCGTACAGCCGCACCTCCTCGATCACCTCACGACGGTAGACCTTGAGTGTGCAACCGTAATCGTGCAGGTGGACGCCCGTAACCCACGAGATCAGCGCGTTGGCAGCCATAGAGGGGATGCGGCGCGTAATCAGCCTGTCTTTGCGGTCGCGTCGCCATCCGCTGACCACATCGTAGCCCTCGTTGAGCTTGCCGAGCAGCACGGGAATGTCCGACGGATCGTTTTGCAGATCGGCGTCTATGAAAACCAGGATGTTCCCGCGTGCGTGATCGATGCCGGCAGTGATGGCCGCCGTCTGACCGAAGTTGCGCCGCAGGTCGACCAGAACGGCGGTGGGATGCTGGGCGCACAGCTCGGCCAGCTTGGCGCCGCTGCCATCATAGCTGCCGTCGTTGACGTAGATCACCTCGTAGCGCAGGCCCAGCGGATCGATGGCAGCCGCGATCTCAGCGTGGAGGGGGTCTAGATTGGCCAGCTCGTTATACACCGGGACGATCACCGACAGGTCGATGGGACAGGGAACTATGGCAGCAAGATCGTCCGGAGAGTTGCGGGAGGACACGGTTTCTCCTTGCCCATAGCTGATTGGCGGTCAATCACAGACAGCCCCAGCACTCGAAGCAGATGCCGGGCGATCTGTCTGTCGGCGAACCGGATTTTACCGGATAATGAGGTTTTCACAAAGCGCCGGTCGACGCTGGGGTGCACAGGGTTTGGGCCTGCCTCTCTGGGCTAGGGATCGATGGCTTCAGCCGGCGCCAGCTCTTCCAGGAGGCTCTCGTTGCCGTACTCTGGCTCCAGCACGCCAAGCACGGCCTCCAGGCAGCGCAGCGTCTGGGTCAGCGACAGGCCCCCAGGCTGATGAATGACTATCCGACTGTGGCGCTGCGACAGCGCGTCCTCGGCGTAGCTGGTAGCCGTCAGCAGGATGACGGGCACGTCGGCTAGAGCGGGGTCGCTGTGCATCTCGTCGAGCACCTGGAAGCCATCTACGCCAGGCATGATCAGGTCGAGCAACACCAATTCAGGGCGCTGGCGGCGCATTGCCAGCAAGCCATCTGTGCCGTCATAGGCTAACTGCACCTCGAAGGTTTTGCCGCTCATCTGTAGAATGCGTTCGACCAAGTGACAGAAGGCGCGGTCGTCGTCCACGATCAGCACGCGGCGCACATCGCCCAGTCGGGCGATCTCGGCCAGCAGGTCGCGTGGGGCGATGGGTTTAGTCAGGCAGGTAGCCACTTTGAGATGGTGGGCCATCCATGACTGGCTGGGGAGTGAGCATTCGATGATGGGCACGGGCGACGTAAGGTTCGAACTCAGAACGCCATCTGTCCCCGGCGGAACGTTGTAGATCACTGCCTGGGGGTGATGCAGGGCGATCTCCTCTGGCAGCCGGTCAGGGTTGTCCACCTGGATGGCCTCGAAGTGCGCGATACGGCGGTCGACCAGCGCCACCACTCGCGGGTCGGGGTCGACGACCAGCACCGCTGCTCGCTCCTCCGGCCACTGGGTCTGCTCTGGGCGAGCGACAAAGGGCTGGGAGGTTGAGGGGCGGGATTCGGGCAGCGGCAGGGTGAAGTAAAAGGTTGAGCCTGAGCCTTCCTCGCTCTCTACCCAGATGCGTCCATCATGGGCCTGGACGAACTGCCTGCAAATGGCCAATCCCAGCCCGGCTCCCTCGCGTTCGCGGCGCAGCGAATGGTCCACCTGATAGAACTCATCGAAGATGAAAGGAATCTTATCTGCGGGGATGCCCCGCCCCGTGTCGCGGACGCTGACGATCACCTCGCGGTCGTTTAGCCGAGCCTCAAGCGTCACCGACCCGGCTTCCGTGAAGCGCTGGGCGTTGTTGAGCAGGTTGAGCAAGACCTGACGGATGCGGGTGCGGTCGATCTCAAGGGTAGGCAGCTCTTCGGGAAGGACGACCTTCAGCTCAATCGATCGGGCGCGGAAGAGATCGCTGGCGATCTCGGCAGCGCTGCGCAGCAGCGGTTCGAGGGGGGTGGGTTCCTTGTTCAGGGTGAACTGGGCCAGGTCAAAGCGCGACAGGTCGAGGATGTCGTCAATCATCTCAAGCAGGTGGCGGCTGCTGCGGTAGATGTGGTAGATGTCGCGGTACAACAGGGGTGGCCAGTTCGATGCGCCATACACCTCTGGCGAGAGGTACATGATCTCGCTGAAGCCGAGGATCAGGTTGAGCGGAGTGCGCAGCTCGTGGCTGATGTTGGCGGCGAATTGCTCCTTCATGCGGCGAGCTTCGTCGGCCTGCTGGCGGGCAATGACCAGGTCGCGCTGGGTGCGGCGTTGGAGGGCATAGGCCAGTTCGAGCGACTTGAGCGTGCGGTTCAATTCGCCCTGACGATCGCGGGCCAGTTCGAGCAGTTCGTCGGCGCGATGTTGGCTGGTCCAGGCCCACTGGAGGGCGGTGTAAAGAGTATGGCGGATGGACCAGGTCAGGACGACAACAGCGGCCAGCGCAATGCCCAGCTCTGGCAAGGGGTAAGCGCGCGCCAGGTTGGCGTTGGCCCACCCGCTGACGACGCCGACAGCAATCGCGATGGCCAGCTCGCTGTAGGAGATGAGCAGCGAACTCACCACCATCAGCGGCAAGCAGAGAAATGGAAGCCACAGGGAATCGATCAGCAGCATAGCCGCCACCAGGCCGGCCACTGTTCCGCCGACGAGCAGCAGACGGGCGGGAGTGGGACGCACATCGATGAGTCTGCGAACGCCAATCCCGACGATCAGCAGGGCGCTGCCCAGGGCAAACATGCGGGTCGGAAAATCGACGCGGGCTAGGTCAAGCCACATGGCCACACCGCTCAGGGCTATGAGCAGGGTGGACGAGTGAGCGGTGAGCCGGGAGCGTAGCTCATCGAGGTTCATGTCACTGTAGCGGGCTGCGCGCATGTGAGTTTCCTCAAAAAAATCGGCAGGGTCGATGGCTGTGCTATGCCGTTATTGATACCGATTATTTGGGATAATCGGTACTGGCGGGCGCACCTCATGCATTCCCACTGCTATTGTACCAGAATCTTCCGGCGCCCTTTCGCCGAGTTGGTAGGTGGAGACCTTCCTGATCCTGCCGCTGGCGCTGTGAACAGATCGTTGTACTTCTGGCCGCGTTGGCGAGCCTCATCGGTGGCGCGACAGGTGGGGACGAGATTCGGCGCGAATGGAACTAAAAGGGGCAGCATGCGTAGATATACATGGCAAATGGCCAATTTTGACTTGCCTTACAGGTATGAGGATATAGGAAAGATCATGTCAACTGTTTCTGTCGTTCCATATGCTCTACAGATGAAAAAGGGGGAGCCTGTGCCACAGCTGGCTGCCTCGGTCACCAGGGCTGCCAGCAAGCAGACTTACTATACAATCCGTATTCTTGTCGATCAGGGCCGGACTGGCGACGCCTACCGGGCGTATGGTTACTTCCGTTGGCTGGATGATCAACTCGATCAGGGCGGGTTGGATCCATCTGAGCGGGTCGCTTTGGTCGAGCGCCAGGAGGCGCTGGTCGATTGCTGTTATCGGGGAGAGTCGGCGCCTTGCCTCGCCGATGAAGAGGCCATGTTGGTGGAACTGATCCGGGGCGACCAGCAGAGAGCCAGCGGCCTCCAGTGCTACATCCGCAATATGATGGCGGTGATGAGATTCGATGCCCAGCGGCGGGGTCGATTGGTGTCTCAGGAGGAGCTTGATCGATACACGTGCTGGCTGGCTATCGGTGTGACAGAGGCTCTGCACCATTTCATCGGCCATGGATGCAAGTCACCTCACACCTCGGTGCGCTACCTGGCGGTGACGGCAGCGCACATCACCCACATGTTGCGAGATACGCTGGAAGACATCGAAGCTGGCTACATCAACATCCCTGCCGAATACGTCGTATCTCACAGAATCGATCCACGCGATGTGTGGAGCGACCCCTACCGACGGTGGGTCCAGCGCCGGGTTCAACTGGCAAGCGCCTACTTCGAGGCCGGGAAGGAATACCTGGCTCAGGTCGAGAATCTCCGCTGCCGCATCGCGGGCTATGCTTATATCGCCCGCTTTGAAGGTGTGCTGAAGGCCATCGAACGCGATGGCTACCGGTTACGGGCCGGATATTCAGAATGTATGGGGCTAGAGGCCAGCCTCCAAATGGTTCGATCGCTGCTGGGGTTGTCCTTCGATCCTCGCCGCCCTGAGAAGATGTCTCACACTGCTCGTTCAGATAGGAGGTTGCTATGAAAGCGCCTTCTGTGATCGTGATTGGCGCCGGGATCGGTGGGATTGCTGCGGCAGCGCACCTGGCCCGGCAGGGTGTGCGGGTGACAGTGTTGGAGAAGAATGCTCGGCCAGGTGGTCGCTGCGACCGTTTCAGCCGGGATGGACATCACTTTGACACTGGTCCGACCCTGCTCGTCATGCCGCTGCTGTTCGAAGCGGAGTTCATGGCCCTGGGAGCCTCGCTGCGCGAAATGCTGGATTTACAGCGGGTTGACCCGACCTACCATCTGGCCTTCGACGATGGCAGTGAACTGGCGCTGACTTCTGATCTAAACGCCATGCGTGAGCAACTGGAGTCCATCCAGCCGGGGAGCTATCACGGCTTTCTGCGCTACATAGAGGAGGGCCATCGCCATTACCATCTGGCCATCGAGCGGCTGGCATTGCGCGACTTTCGCAGGGCCGCCGACTTCTTCACGCTGGGCAATCTGCCGCTGCTGTTTCAGGTTAAGCCGCTCGTCCGGCACTACCGTCACATGTCGGCCTACTTCGACGATCCTCGTCTGAAAGCGGCTTTCACGTTCCAGGACGTGTACATGGGGCTGAGTCCCTTCGAGGCTCCGGCGACCTTCTCGATGATGCCCTACACTGAGCTGGCGCACGGTGTATGGTATCCCCGTGGGGGCATGTACCGTGTGGTAGAGGCCCTCATGGACATTGCCAGCCGGGCCGGTGTGGAGTTTGTCTTCAACGCGGCGGTAGAGCGGATCGATGTGAACGGAACGAGCGCTCGTGGGGTGGTCCTTGCCGACGGGCAGCATCTCGAAGCGGAGGCGGTTCTGGCCAATGCTGACCTGCCCTACGTCTATCGGGAGTTGCTGCCGCAGGATGGGCAGGCCGATCCATTTGGCCACAAGCGCTTCTCCTGTTCGGCGATCAGCTTCTTCTGGGGAGTAGATCGGCGTTATGATCAACTAAAGCCGCACACCCTGTTCCTGGCGGACGATTACCGAGAGAATTTCAAAAGCATCATCCAGGACCTGACGTTGTCGGAGAATCCCAGCTTGTACCTCCACGCTCCAGCCCGGCTCGATCCCGCCATGGCGCCGGCTGGCGAAGACACCCTGATCGCCATTGTCCCTGTGGGCCATCTGAGCGAAAACGAAGATCAGGACTGGAGGGCGATCCGAGATCGGGCGCGGCAGGAGGTATTCCGTCGACTGGCGGCGCTGGGCATCACAGATTTACCGGAGCACCTGAAATTCGAGGTGACCTATACTCCTCTGTCCTGGCGCAGGCGTTACAACCTGACGAAAGGCTCGACGCACGGGCTGTGTCACAACCTGACTCAGTTGGGGTACTTCCGACCAAGCAATCGGCACCCGCGCTACCACAATGTCTACTTCGTTGGGGCCAGCACGCGCCCTGGGACGGGCATCCCCACAGCCCTTGTCTCGGCCCGGCTGGCTAAGGATCGGATTCTGGACGAGGTGGCCTGATGGTGGGAAGGAGATAAGCGACGGCGCACGGGTCTGAGGAAAAACTTGTCCCTATCCAGGGGCGGCTGCGAAAGCCGCCCCTGCTCATTTTCTTCGCGATGTCACTTTTGTGTCAGTTTCTTGGCAAAAACCACGTAGACGCCGGTATAGGAGATCGACTATGATGTGAAAATAGAGATCAACCTGCCACTCGGAACCTTCCGGCGTCTGCAATTGCGATCCTAACAGGATTACCTCAATGTAGTTTGTTCGCAGCTGCGATCATCTGACCGGGTTAAGGAGGTGATGCCTGGGAGAGAAAAGGTCGTCGAAGTTACCCCCATATTCGCCATATTGTTCCATGCCACAGTTTAGGAGAAGGGGCGAAATGAAGAAGCTAGCACTTGCCTTGCCACTCTTGCTCCTTGCGGCGTTGGTGCTGAGCGCCTGCGGGCCGACGGAAGTGGTGAGGACCGTGGTCGTCACGGAAGTTGTTGAGATCGCGGGTGAAGAGGTCGTCCGGGAAGTTCCTGTGACAGTGACCCCGCTGCCCGAAGAGCGGAAGATCGAGATCTTCCACTGGTGGACAGGCCCCGGTGAGCGGGAAGCCGCTGATGCCATGTTTGCGGCCCTGGCCGACGCCTACCCGGACATCGAGGTCGTCGAGAACCCCGTGGCGGGTGGCGGCGGCGTGAGCCATCGTGTCGTGCTCCAGGGTCGTATGGCGGCAGGCATTCCACCGGATACCTTCCAGACCCTCGGCGGCGCAGAGTTGAAAGCCTATGTCGATGGCAACGCGCTTGTCCCGCTGGATGATCTGTATGCTGAGTTGGGCTACAAGGATGTGATCCCCGGCCCGCTGTACAATGCGGTAACCATCGATGGGCATCCTTACGTTGTCCCGCTCAACATGCATATCCAGAACATTCTGTACTATAACAAAGCTCTCTTTGAGGAGTTGGCGCTGGAGCCGCCCCTCAACTATGAGCAGCTGATCGCAGCCTGCCAGGCCATCCAGGCGGCCAAGCCTGAGATGACGCCGTTTGCGCTGGGCACCAAGGAGAAGTGGGAAGCCGCCTTTGTCTTGGACAGCCTGCTGCTGGAAATCGGCGGGCCTGAGTACTATGTCCAGCTTTACAAGGGCCAGATTGACGTTACCACAGATGAGAACTTCCGGGCGGCCCTGGAGCGGCTTCAGGAGCTGAGCGCATGCTTCAACACCGATCACGCAGCCCTGACGTGGGATCAGTCTGTAGGTCTGGTCTCCTCTGGCGATGCGGGGATGGTGTTGATGGGCACCTGGGCTATTGGCGCGTTCATCAGCCAGGGCTGGGAGCCGGGCGTGGACTTTGGCGCGGTCACCTTCCCACAGGAGCCTGAGCGCATCCTGCTGTTCCATCCGGATACCTACGGGTTGGCCGTGAACGCTCCGCATCCCAATGCGACCCTGGATTGGCTGCGCGTCGTCGCTTCGCCGGAGCTTCAGATCCCGACCGATGTGACGCAGGGCGGCATGTTTGCCCGCATCGACATTGACCCGACGGAGTTCCCTGATCCGATTCGGCAGGAGATGCAGTCATACGTGCGCGACAATCCCGGCAAGCTGATCCTAGACCAGCACGGCAGCATTGCGCCGGCGGCCTTTACTTCTGCTTACTGGGATGCCATCGCAGCGTTCATCGCCACGCCCGATGTGGATGCAGCCATCGCGTCGGTTAACACCCTGTTTGAGACCCACAACGTGGCGGAAGGCGCGTCCTGGTATCAGTGGCCATAGGCCCAAGCACTCGGCCCCGTTCACGTCGGGTCGCCGCAAGCAAATAGGGTAGGTAGAAGGTGGGGTAGGGATGCTCAGACGCATCCCTACCCATCCTTGGTCCACTGTCTCCCGCTCAGGTCAGGAGCTGATGCATTCAGCTCGTTGTCATAAAGGCAGCCAACCGTGAGCACCTTAGAGAAAACAACCCCCATTCTGTCCGAGCAGGCCCTGGCGCGTCCGGTCAAAAGACGCCGTAGACGCAAAGTGACGTTCAACTTCCTGGAGTTCCTGATCTTCATGCTGCCTCTGCTGCTCGTCGTCATCTTGCTGTACGGCATGCTAGGCTGGACCTTCTTTGTTTCGCTAACTGACTGGGCTGGAACTGTGACGCCCAACTACGAGTTTGCCGGTCTGAAGTGGTACCAGACCATGACTACCCTCGACCGTTTCTGGATCGATGTCGAGAACAATGTCAAGTGGCTCGTGCTGGGCGTGGCTCCGACCGTCGTTCTGGCGATCTTCGTGGCCTACCTGTTGGAGATCGGCTCGATCAAGGCCATTGAGTCTTATATCCGCACCCTGATCCTGTATCCGGTGGCGATGTCGTTTCTGGTCAGCGGCACGATCTGGTCGTGGATGTATGAGCCGAACAAAGGGGTGTTCAATACACTGCTGCGTGAGGTGGGCCTGGATGAGCTTCAGGGGCGATTCGCGACCAATCCGGAGACGGCGACTTACTGGTTGATCGTGATCTTTATCTGGCAGTACCTGGGCTTCTCGGTCATCATCCTACAGTCATCTTTCCGGACCACTGAGCTTCAGGAGATGATCGAGGCAGCCATTGTCGATGGCGCTTCTCGCTTCAGAATCCTGATCCAGATCATCATCCCGAACATCCGGTCGGGCATTCTAGTGCTGGTTTCGCTGCTGCTCATCTCTTCGCTCAAAGTCTTCGACATTGTCTACATTGTCACCTTTGGTGGGCCAGGCAATGCGACCGATGTGTTGTCGTTCCACATGTTGATCGCCTACTTCCAGCAGCATCTGGTTGCGCTGGGCGCAGGGCTAGGCGTCATCATCTTCCTGATGGCGTTCATCATTGTCGTGCCGTATACGATCTATGCTTTCTCAAAGTGGTTTGACTGATGAAAAGCAAGAACCTCACCCTCCGCATCTTGGTGCTAATCACAGCGGTCATGTTGACCATCACTTACGTGCTGCCGCTGTACGTTGTCATCGTCACATCTCTCAAAACTCCAGCAGAGATCGCCGAACGCGCCTATCTGGTCCCCAGCGCCAATCTCCGCTTTGAGAATTACGCTCAGGCCATCGAGTTGACGTTAGGCTCTCTGGTGAACTCCTCGATCATCACCTTTTCTGTCACGCTCCTGTCAGTGTTTCTCGGTGGGCTGGGGGGCTATTATCTCAGCCGGACGCGCTCGCTGTTTACCAAGATCCTCTTTGTCTTGGTCGGCATCGCTCTCTACATGCCCTACCAGGCGATTCTGATCCCCCTGGTTCAGGTGATGGGATTCACTCGCTTGGCCCTGACTCACTTTGGGTTGATTGGCAGCTATTTGATCCTCAATCTGCCGCTGGCTGCCGTGCTGATGGGCACTTTCTTTACTTCAATTCCGAGGGAACTTGAAGAAGCCGCTGAGGTCGATGGGGCCTCGCGTCTCCAGACGTTCTTTCAGGTAATCATTCCGATTGCGCTCCCGGCCTACGCTTCAACGGCGATCATTGTGTTTACCTCCGTCTGGAACGAGTTTCTGCTCGCTCTGACGCTGGTGACCCCCTACACGCAGACCATCCAGGTCAAGCTGGCCGAGGTCAAGGGCAGCTTCTTGGCGTTGTATAACATCCAGATGGCGGCGGCAATGGTCGCGTTGTTTGTCCCGCTGGTCTTCTTCCTGGCCCTGGGACAGTACTTTATCAAGGGCATCCTGGCCGGCGCCTTGAAAGGATGATCGCGGGTGGGCGAAGCGGCCCCCGTCTTTCAGAGCCAGACGATCTGCCTCCGTGGTGTGAATGACGAAGGCAGGGCCGTGGCAGCCCTGTCTCCTTTGAGGCGCGGGCTGAGGTGGCCTGCGATGCCTCTTGCTGCGCCTCTTGCAGCCTCTGTTGTTCGAATCTTCTCGCGCCCCGGCAGGTGAGGATGCCTGTCGGCTTTGAGGTTCAGCGCCGCGTTGGCGATCCTGCTGCGGTTCCTGCCCCAAACGAGGAGCACACCTCAGGCAAGCGACTCCCTCTTGACAAGCTCCAGGCGCTATGATATGCTGTGATCGTTCCCGTGAACGTTCACAGCAGGAGGCCGGGGAGCTGTGAAGCACAGGCCCACGATCAAGGACGTTGCAGCCCGAGCCGGCGTCTCTCGTCAGACAGTCTCAAGAGTCATCAACGACAAAGCAGAAGTCAATCCTGAGACGCGCGAGCGGGTCTTATTGGCCATTCAGGAGTTGGATTACCGCCCCAGCGCCATCGCGCGTAGCATGGTGGCGGGTCGCACCTGTACGCTGGGTTGCATTGTCCCCAACCTGACCGATTATACCTTTGCCAGCATGATCGAAGGCGCCCAAGCTGAGGCCCGCCGCCAGGGCTATTTCGTCCTGACTGCCAGCGCCTTGACTGACGGGGATGCCGAAGCCGCCCTCCAGGAGATGTTGCTCCGTCAGGTTGATGGCCTGCTGGCTATCAATCCCTATGCCGATGAGCGTCACCGGTTCTTTCAGCCGCTGATTGAGAAAGGGATGGCCGTCGTTTACCTGGGCAACGCGCCGCGTGGGGAGCCTATTTCCTCCGTCCGCTGCGACGATGAACTGGGTGGTTACGAGGCGACCTGCTATCTGATCGATCTAGGCCACGAACGTATTGCGACCCTGACCGGGCCTCTGAATGAGGAATGCAGTCTGGATCGCTTGGAAGGCTACCAGCGTGCTCTCGATGAGGCCGGCCTGGATACCCAAAACCGCCTGATAGGTACGGGGGACTGGTCGACCGAATCGGGCTACCGGGCCATCCGGCAGATGCTGGAGACCGGTCCTGAATTCACCGCCGTTTTTGTGCAGAACGACCGTATGGCAGCCGGGGTTATTCGCTGTCTGCGCGATGTTGGGCTTCGGGTTCCACAGGATGTCTCGGTCATCGGCTATGACGACATTCCCCTGGCCGCCTACCTTGAGCCTCCTCTGACTACCTTGCGTCAACCCTTTGACTTGCTGGGCCAGCGATCTGTACAGCTTCTCATCCGGGCGCTGGCCACTCCTCCTCAGAATCCCAAACAGGTGTTTTTTAAGGCTCGGCTCATCGAGCGAGCCTCATGTGTGAGACTTAAAGGTCCATAGGGAAAGGAGGGACTATCGCATCACCAGAATGACACTTTATCCCGCATGATTGTGCGACCATCACGATTGTTTAGAGGGAGAAGAAAGCCGTGAAGAAGGTCTTGGTTCCATTGATCGTTCTGATGACCTGTCTGGCCCTGCTGACCGCCTGCGCCGCCCCTGAGCCTGAGACGATCTATGTGACGCAAGAGGTCGAAGTAGCGGGCGAGCCGGTCATCCAGACGGTTGAGGTCACGGTTCCGCCGCAGACGATCGAGCGGGAGATCGTGATCTACAACTCTTATGCGAGCGACCCGGCTCCCCAAGCCGCCGACAAAGAGCTGGTGGCCAGGTTCGAGGAGCTTTCCGGCTATGATGTGGTGCACAGCACTGTAGCCCACGAGGACTTCAAACAAGCCATTCGCGCCTATCTGACGGCCTCCACTCCGCCGGACGTGATGACCTGGTTCGCTGGCAACCGGGCCCGTTTCTTCATCGACAAGGGCCTGATCATGGATATCAGCGACTTGTGGGAATCCGAAGGCTGGAACGAGAGCTATCCTGCGGGTTTCCGGGCCTTGAGCACCGTAGACGGCAAGCAGTACTTCCTGCCCACGAGCTGGTATTGGTGGGCTATCTACTATAGCAAGTCCACTTTCGAGAAGTATGGCCTGGAAGAGCCTGAGACGTGGGAAGAGTTCCTCCAGGTGTGCGAGACTCTCAAGCAGAACGGCGTTGCGCCGATTGCCATCGGCACCAAGTATCCGTGGACCTCAGCGGCCTGGTTCGATTACCTCAACATGCGCGTCAACGGACCTGAGTTCCACATCAACCTGATGCTGGGCAAGGAAAGCTACACCGACGAGCGCGTCAGGCGCGTCTTCACCGACTACTGGGGGCCGCTGATCGAGAACGGCTACTTCATCGAGAATCCTGCCGCCTATAGCTGGTCAGAGGTGCTGCCGTTCATGGTCAACGGTGAGGCGGCCATGTACCTGATGGGCGACTTCATCCGTGACAACTACCCGGCGGAGGCAGTGGACGATCTGGGCTTCTTCCGCTTCCCGATCATCGATCCGAATGTCCCCATCGGGGAAGATGCTCCCACAGATGGCTACTTTATCGCAGCCAATGCCCAACATCCCGAAGCTGCCAAAGCGCTGCTGGCCTATCTTGGCTCTGTGGAAGCCCAGCAGTACTTGGCGGAGGAACTGGGTCGTCTGCCCACCAACATGGGTGTGGACACATCCGGCTTCACCGAGGCCCAGCGGGAGGGCATTGCTCTGATCCAGGGCGCGGACTACGTGGCGCAGTTCTATGACCGCGACACGACTCCAGAGATGGCCGAGGAAGGCATGGCGGGATTCATGGAGTTTTGGGATAACCCTGAGAACATCGATGACATCCTGGCTCGCCTTGAGGCTGCCCGTTTGGAGATCTTTGCCGAGGAATAGCTGCTGAGCAGGCCGAGGAGCCCGTGCCTCACCACGGGCTCCTCCACTCCGCCCTACAATCATGCTCAGGGCGGGTAGGCTGAGGTCAGCCTCAAGAATTATAAACCCGCTCGCTGCTGTCAACCATATGGTCAGGGGAGGTTCCATGCTTCACCGGAGACACATCTCCAGCCTGACGCCCTATCTGTTCCTGGCGATACCCATGATCCTGTATCTGATCTGGGTCATCGGGCCAATGTGTTACACGTTCTACCTCAGCCTCACCAACTGGGATGGCATATCCACGCCAGGGTTTATCGGCTTTCGCAACTATCAGCGACTGTTTGAGGACCCCATCTTCTATACCTCCCTGGCCAACAACCTGAAATGGGTGGTGAGCTTCATCACGATTCCAATTGCTGCTGGCCTCGGCTTGGCTGTGGCCCTGAACCGCGAGATTCCTGGGGCGAGGTTTTTTAAGGCCGCCTTCTACTCACCCATGGTGCTGTCCCTGGTTGTCACTGGCCTGATCTGGTCATGGATGTATAACCCGGCTTTTGGCCTGATCAACCAGGTGTTGAGACTCATCGGGCTGGACTCGCTGGCCCGCGGCTGGCTGAGCGAGCGAGAGTTGGTCATGTGGGCCATCATCGGCGTGGCCATCTGGCGGCAGGTGGGTTACGTCATGGTGTTGTACTTGGCCGGGCTTCAAGGTGTTGATCCTAGCCTGGTCGATGCATCGCGAGTGGACGGTTGCAACCCGTGGCAGACTTTCTGGAGGGTCGTCTTTCCGCTGCTATCGCCAGTCACGGTGATTGTGGTGGTGATCAGCATCATCGACTCGCTGCGAGCCTTCGATCTGGTCTCGGTGATGACGCGCGGCGGCCCTTACAACTCATCAAGCGTTCTGGCGAACTTCATGTACATCGAGGCTTTCAACAATTACAAGATGGGATACGGCGCGGCCATTTCGGTGATCCTGTTCCTCATCAGTCTGGTGTTTATCTTCATCTACCTGTGGCGCGTTCTGCAGACCGAGATGGAGTATTGAGCAATTGGGGGGAGATCCGGCCATGACCGATCGAGCAGCCATTCTAGCCAAAGCTGAAGCTCAGACGAAAGCGCAGGCGAGGGCCAAGTTCTTTGCCTCTCCGTGGCGCGTGCTGGGCTTTGTGGGGCTGGTGATTCTGACCATCCTATGGCTGGTGCCGATGTTCGTAGCACTGCTCACGGCCTTCCGCACCAACGATGACATTCTTCTGCAGGGTGGACCCTTTTCCATCCCCCAAGAATTTGTGGTGACCAACTTCAGGGCCGCCTGGGAACGTGGCGGCCTGAACCACTACCTGCCCAACAGCTTTATCATCACGCTGCCCTCGCTGGCGCTCACCCTGTTTTTCTCGTGTCTTTCGGCCTATGCCCTGGCCCGCTTCAAGTTTCGCGGCAACCGGCTGATTTTGCTCACCTATGTTGCCGGCATGATGTTGCCCTTTCAGGTGTTGATGTTGCCCGTCTTCCGCCTGACGGATGCCCTTGGGCTGTACGATACCTACTGGGGGCTGATCGCATTTCACACGGCGTTTCAGCTCGGCTTCTGCACGTTTGTGCTGAGGAACTACATGCGCACCGTGCCGGGCGAGATCATGGAGGCCGCACGCATCGACGGGTGCAGTGAGTTTCGTATCTTCTGGCAAATCATGCTGCCGCTGACCATGCCTGCTGTGGCGGCTGTGTCAACCCTCGAGTTCACCTGGATTTTTAATGACTACCTGTGGGCTATTGTCCTGCTGCGCAGTGATGCGCTCAAGCCGGTCACCGCAGGGCTGGCTGTGCTGCAAGGGCAGTACGTCATGGACTGGACAGTCATTGTGGCCGGGGCGTTGCTGGCCACGATCCCGACTGTGCTAGTTTTCATCCTCCTGCAACGTTACTTCCTGGGTGGCCTGACGCTGGGCGCAGTCAAGTAGGGACTATGAAAGCTTCCTCGGCTTGTTCAACGCCCGGAAGAGCGCATTGAGTCGAAGGGCGTCAGTTGCCGCTTGCATCTCTGAGACCCCATCTCATTGTGCAATAGCTCCTCTGGATTGAGAGCGCCAACGGCTTGCCAGACTGTCAAGACTACGATATACACGGTTCTGGATTCCTCAGCGGAGAGCTGCAAGGAGATTGCTCCCACCTGTGTCCAACACACCCTTCTCAAACAGGAGGTGTACCCGTGGCAGCTCCTACGGCAGTAGCATCGACCCGATCGGGACTTGGCGATTATCTCCGAGAGGCGCTGTCTCGTGAGTGGTCACTTCCCCTGCTCTGTGCCTGCGCCTATCTGGTGTTTGCCCTGGCCTCGATCGATCGCAGCACATACTGGCTACACTTCGACACTCCCACTCAGCCAGTGGAGGCATTGGGGCGTTTTAATAACTGGGCGTATGCCGGGAATAAGGTCATTCCAATGTACCTTCTGCGCGGGCTGTACTTCATCTTGGGGCCTAGCCCGCAGGTTGAGACGGTGCTCTTTGTGGTTTTAGGAATGGTCGGGGCGGCCAGCTTGGCGATGTTCGCTGAGAAAGCGCTGGCCTCACGGCGTTGGGCCGCGCTGGTTGTGTTGATCTACCTGTCCCTTCCCCTGGTGGGCTATTACATGCGTATGCATCTTGCCTACCCGCTGGCCTTCTTTCTGGTGGGGTTGGCGCTCTATGCTCACGAGCGCTTTGCCTGGGCCAATCTGTCCTTTGCTTTTGCTGTGCTTAGCCACATGAGTTTCAGCGTTCCTGTTGTGGTGTGGCTTCTGACTTCCACGCTCATGGGTCTCCGTCCGCGTACCTGGCAGCATATCGCGTTGTGGGTCCTCACGCCTCTGGGGGTGTACCTGGCGACAGAGGTTCTGGCGCGTTATCACACAGGGGTCTGGTTCTATTGGCTTCGTGCTTCGCGGGGTGAAGTTAACAAGTGGATCACAAACGAGATGCTCATCGACTATCGTCACCTGTGGTTCACACTCTGGCTTGGGAATGGCCTTCCTCGCGCACTTTTTCTGATGCTTGGCTGGCTGTATCCGCTCTTCTGGGAAAAGAGCAACCGCGTCCTCAATGCCGCGTTTTTGCTGACAGCCATTGTTGCCGGTTATTACCAGTACAGGGCCGCCATGCACATCTTTGTGATTGGGCGACTGCTAGCAGGGCTGTATGCTCCGGCGGTTATCTTATCGCTTGTTGTTGTGCGTGGATTTCTGCGTCGGCTGGCCCAAAGCCCAGGAACTGCGAGAGCCTCTCGCTTGGCCTGGCGTCTGGCGATCTTGATGCTGGTTCCCCTGAGCCTGTTTGACAGTCTGTTCGAACTTGCCCGTTATACCCGCACAGCCTTTCCGCTGATCGATGAGGCCATGCACAGAGGCAAGGCAGAAAATCGTCCGGTCTATTGCTTTTGCAATAACTGGATACCGTGGTACTACAACAGCGCTCTTGGCGTTGAGGCTCCTTCTCCTGATTTCATTCCGCCTTACACCATGCCGCTGCCGGAGGATGCTTCGGCCATCCTGGCGTTTGTGCCGGAGGCGGATGAACAAGCGCTTCAGGGCATCGTCAGACACTGGATCGAGCGTGGGTTTGTGGCTTCGCAAGCTGAGGGAGAGAGAGTCCTGGCTCGCTACGAGAAGTATCGAACCCAGATTCCCTACTACGTCTATCCTCTCGACAAGCTGGAACAGGTGAGTAGCACACCAGCCCTGCAAGCCCTGATCGGGTTTAGACGCGCGGAGCCTGAGATGCCCTGGGCAGCAGTGTGGTACCCGCCGCCGGACTGGCCCTAAAGGCAGACCGTCCACCACGGCTCAGGGGGTAAGAACATGTTTTTCGGCATCCGGTGGGGGAGCCTGCGCACCAAAATCATCCTCTGGTCGTTCGCGCCAGCGGCCATCACGCTGGTGGCTGTGGCGATGGTGACCATGGCCGCCTACCAGCAGGTCACTGAAAGTCTGGTGATCGAGCGAGACAAGGACCTGGCTCGCCTCACAGCCGAGCAGCTCGCTGCCGAGGTTGAGCAGTATGCTGAAGTCCTTGCCAACGAGGCCCGTGTCGCGGATATCTATCAAGGCGTAGCCTCTGTTCAGCAGAGGGCGCTTGCGAGTGACAGCCATCGCCTGGCAATCTTCGACGGCGGCGTCGTCATCCTCAACGCCCTGGGGCAGGTCACTGCTGCCCAACCGCTGCGCTCAGACATCATCGGCCAGGACTGGTCAGATCGCTCCTACTTTGCTGAGACGTTCCATTCGCAAGCTCCAACCTTCTCCAATATTCTGGCCGATGGTCCAGACGGCGCTGAGGTGATTGTGGTGGCTGTGCCCATTGCCAGCGAGCAGGACGAGTGTGTGGGAGTACTTGCCGGTATGTTTCGCCTCGGCGCGACCCCGGCCAGTACCTTCTATGGCGATCTTGCCTGGCTGCGTACTGGCGTCAGCGGCAATGTCTTCCTGGTCGATGGACATGGCCGCATCATCTATCACTCTGACCCCAGTCATACTGGCGAGGTTTTCTCCTCGCAGGAGGCAGTGCAACGGGTGTTGCGTGGCGAGTCAGGAGCCTTGCGCACCCGTGATGTTCATGGGTATGACATCGTTGCCAGCTTTGCGCCAGTGCCTGGCACTTCTTGGAGTCTGGTGGCCGAGGAACACTGGTCTGTGCTGAGCCGTTCTGGACGGGCTTACCGTTATTTCCTGTTCATGCTGCTGGGCCTGGGGGTTGCGATCCCAGCTTTCGTCGCTGCCATCGGCAGCGCCCGCGTGACCCACCCCATCCGGGAGATGATCGTGGCCGCACAGGAGGTCGCCAGCGGCAATTTTGGGCTGAGGATTGTCTCACATTCGGGGGACGAGCTTGAGGACCTGGCGCGACAGTTCAACCGCATGTCTGACCAGCTCTGCGAGTCTTACGCCGCTCTTGAGCAGCGTGTTGCCGATCGCACCCGCGACCTGATGACCGTCAATGCCATCGCTCAAACGGTCAGCCAGTCGCTGGACCTGGAGGCTATGCTTGCCTCCACTCTCGACAAGGTGTTGGAGGTGCTATCTTTTGAATCTGGGCTGATCTACCTCCGGAACCACAAGACGGGTGAGCTTGAGCTTGCCTGTGACCGAGGAATCTCGGAGGACATTGCACGGGCCGGACCCCTTCCAGGTCCGCGCCGGACGGCAAGCACTGGCGATCCCTTTATCATCGACGATCTGCTGCTCTATCCCGAAGCGTCTCCACAGATCCTGTCTGAGGGCTACCGGTCGGGAGCCAATATCCCTCTGGTTGCCAAGGGGCAGGTTCAGGGCGTGCTGTCGGTTGCCACGCGCCGGTTGCGTCATTTCGACCAGGCAGACGTCGATCTGCTGGTCTCGGTTGGCAACCAGATCGGGATCGCCATCGAGAATGCCCGACTATACGAGCAGGCTCAGCAGGCGGCGACCATCGAGGAGCGGCAACGGCTAGCCCGTGAGCTGCACGATGCTGTGACTCAGACGCTCTTTTCCGCCAGCCTGATCGCCGAGGTGCTGCCCCGCCTCTGGGAACGCGACCGTGAAGCGGGCCTCCAGCGCCTTGAAGAACTCCGTCAGCTCACGCGCGGTGCGCTGGCCGAGATGCGCACCCTGTTGCTGGAGCTGCGCCCGGCGGTCCTGGTGGATGCCGACCTGGTCGACCTGCTACGCCAGCTTGCCGAGTCAATCACGGGGCGGGTACGTGTGCCGATTGGGGTGGTTAAGGAAGGGCAGCGTACCCTTCCGCCTGATGTCAAAATCGCGTTCTACCGCATCGCCCAGGAGGCGCTCAACAACGTTGCCAAGCATGCCAACGCCAGCCGGGCCTCCGTCACGCTCCGTTACCTGCCGGAAGGCGTCGAACTGCGCATCGATGACGATGGCCAGGGCTTTGACCCCAGCCAGGTGTCATCCGATCATCTAGGGCTGGGCATTATGGTCGAGAGAGCCAGAGAGGTCGATGCTGTGCTGAGAATCGACGCCCAGGCTGGACGTGGCACACATGTGCGCGTCTTCTGGTCCGAGTCCCGGCGCAAAGAGCCGCTGTGACTGGGGCATGCTCAGGTCGATGACAAACATCAGTAACGCCGGGGGGCAAAGTGACGTATAATGTCTGAATTCTGCTTGTCCTGTGTGTGACTTGTGCTTTGCGGGGTGGGTATGGTCGAAAGCATGACGCCTGAGGGAACTGCCATGCAGGAAAAACGCGGAGCTGCTCTTAGCTCCGTGATTGCCGCCATCGGCCTGACGGCCTTCAAGATCGTCGTTGGTCTGTTAACCGGCAGCCTGGGTATTCTTGCCGAAGCTGCCCACTCCGGCCTTGATCTGGTGGCCGCCTTAGTGACCTTCTTTGCCGTCCGCGTTGCTGACAAGCCTGCCGACGATGCACATCTGTATGGCCATGGCAAGGTTGAGAACATCTCCGCGCTGTTCGAGACGTTCCTGCTGCTTGTCACCTGTGTGTGGATCATCTACGAGGCAGTCCACCGACTGTTTTTCAAAACGGTGGAAGTAGAAGTGACCTTCTGGTCATTCCTGGTCATGGGTATCTCGATTGTGATCGACTTTTCGCGGTCTCGCGTGTTGTACCGTGCTGCTCGAAAGTATAGCAGCCAGGCGCTTGAGGCCGATGCCCTGCATTTCAGCACCGACATCTGGAGTTCGTCCGTCGTCATCCTGGGCCTGATCGGCGTCAAGCTGAGCGAGCTGCTCGGCCCGCGTTGGGATTTCCTGGCCAGAGCCGACTCGGTTGCTGCCTTGGGGGTGTCGCTGATCGTGATCTACGTGAGCGTCGCGCTGGGCAAGCGCAGCATTGATGCTCTGCTCGACCGGGCCCCGACGGGGTTGTCTGAACGGATCGAGCAAGCCATTGAGGCCATGCCCGGCGTGCTGGATGGCCATCAGGTCCGGGTGCGACCTTCCGGCGCGCGCCTGTTCATCGACGTTCATGTGGTCGTCGATGGTCGCCGTTCACTTGATGACGTGCACGAGCTGCTCGATCGGGTCGAGGAGACCGTCCGCAGCGTTGCGCCAGGAGCTGACGTGACCGTCCACCCCGAACCTGGCGCCCTGCCTGCTGTTGACTCGTCGGGGTAGGCTGAATGGGAAGGGGGGGCCGTTGCATTCTGGTGGGAGCAGCCGCTGGCCTCCTCGTGTTGGGCGGCTGGTGGCTGTGGTCAGCCAGGTCGGTTCTGCCGATGGCCACCGTACCCACCCCAGGCGAAGCCTGCCAGCCTGCCAAGATCACCTTCGACCTGGATGCGGTGGGGGCGGACGACCTGACAGGCCCTCCCAACGGCCAGACTGTCGTGGACTACGAGTTCTGCATCCCGTATGCTGACGAGACCCTGAGCGAAGTCATGGCCATTGATCCCCATGTGGTCTGCATCCACGGACCCAGCGGACGGATCGGCTGCACGGACCGCGAATACTTGTGCATCGGCGATACAGCCCGCCCCGATTTCAGGCGCGTGCTATGCAGGCTATCCCTGCTGGATTATGTCAACCGCATCGATCAGACCTTCTGGGAGTGAGAGGGCCATTCGCCGGCCAGCAGCGTCTCGTAGAGATTCCCCACGGCGTCTGCCGTTCGCGCCCAGGGAAATTCAGCAGCCCGGGCAATGCCTCTCTGACGCAGCGTCTCACGGAGATCGGCATCTTGCAACAGTTTTACAATGGCCCCGGCCATGGCTTCCACATCCAGCGGGTCGATCAGGAGAGCCGCCTCAGGTCCCGTCACCTCCGGCAGGGACGACACGTTCGACGTGATCACCGGCGCGCCACAGGCCATGGCCTCCAGTACTGGCAGACCAAATCCTTCGTACAGCGCCGGGTAGACAAACAACGTCGCTGCCCGATACAGCGCAGGCAAGTCCCCGTCCTCCACAAAGCCGGTGAAGATCACCCGTTCGGCCAGCCCGCACCGCTCGACCTCGGCGTAGACGATCTCATCTGACCAGCCTTTGTCCCCGGCGATCACCAGTGTGGTCGGTTCCCTGACCTGTGCAAACGCCGCCGCGCAGGCGGCCACCAGCCGTGGATGGTTCTTGCGCGGCTGCATCGTGCCCACCGTTAGCACCAGAGGGCCTGCTGGCAGGCCATAGCGGGCGCGGACCTTTTGATCTGACGGGGTATGGTGAGGATTAAACCGAGCGTCGACGCCGGGATAGACCACGCGGGTCTTCTCTGGCGGCGTGTCGTACAGGTCGATCAGGTCGCGCCGGGTGGCCTCTGAGTCGGCGATCACGCAGTCGGCGCGCCGCACCGAGCGTGGCACCACTTGCCGCAGGTAACCTAACATGCCGGGCATCGTCTCATCGGGGTAGCGCTCGAATGCCAGGTCGTGGACCGTCAGTATCGTCCGGCAGCCGCGTCGCGTGGGCGGCAGCGAGAAGTCCGTCGCGTGGAAGAGGCCCAGCCGCCCCGTCCACAGCTCGACGGGCAGCGGCAGGCGCAGCCGGTGCCACAATCGGGCGTGGTTTCGCTCTGAGATCGGCGATGGACAGTAGGCATACCCACTGGGGTATGGAGGTAGGTCGCGCTGCTGCGCTCCCGCCACGAACAACCGCACATCAGAGCCGGGATACACCTCGCCCAAGGCCCGCACCAGTTCGCGCACATATCGCCCAATGCCTGCCCGTTGGTGGATTGCCGCTGTGTAATCAATGCCGATGGCGGTCATAGGCGTAAATCAGCCTCCACTGCCAACCAGAACAGCTTCTCGCGGGTTGTGGACCGCTCGTCCCAGCGGCGTGCGTCCCACTCGGCCCCGCTCACGTCGTCGCCGCCGTAGAGAATCTGCCCGAAGCCAATGCCCCGGAACTGAGCCACGGCGAAGAACGCCGCTGCCTCCATCTCGACTGTCAGACAGCCTTCGGCGCGCCGCCGTGCGATCTTGGCGGGGGTCTCGCGGTAGAAGGCATCGGTGGTCCACGTCTTCCCGACGATATACGGCACTCCCAGCTCGCGGAGCACCTGCTCGATGGCTGCTACCGCCGCCGGGCTGGCTGCCACCTCGCGCCCCGGCGGCAGATAATGGTACGACGTGCCTTCGTCGCGCACGGCATGGGAGGGGATAATGACATGCCCGGCGACAATAGCGCGATCCAACACGCCCGCGCCGCCGCACGCGATGAACTTGCGGCCTCCCAGCGCGATCATTTCCTCCAACAGCGCGGCGGTCAGCGGTGCGCCTACGCCTGGATGCGCCACAGCCACCGACTGGCCGTTGACATCGAGCGCGTAGACCGGATGCGCCCCCATTTCTGAGCGCAGATTGCGGATCAGGCGCAGCTTCCCGGCCTGAACCAGCCCGTCGATCACCTCGCGGAAGAAGCACAGCACGCCGCGCTCTGGCATCTCGTTGAGCGGGGCGATCAGCTTCGCCGGTTCGATGATGGCCTCACGGGCGTCGTCGTACTCCAGAATAGGGTAGGGTTGACTTAACAATGGTGTGACCTCTGGGGTGGAGAATCGCCTTGCTTTTTCAGCCTCTCGAACAATGCCGCTATTCCCTCCGAATCGCCTATCTGAGCCAGCGCCCGTGCGGCCACCCGGCGCACCTCGGTTTCCTCATCCGCCAGACCCCTCCGGAGCGCCGAGACTGCCTGTTCAAACAGGGCCTTGTCTTCGATCCGGTGCAGGATTGCCCCCAGCGTCCACAGGGCTGCCAGCCTCGATCTCCAGTTGGCCACAGTGGCTGCCTGGGCCAGGTGCGGCACCGCCGCCTGGCCGATCTGCGCCAGCGCTTTCGACGCATGGATGCGCAGGTTGCCATCCTCTCCGCATAACGACGCGGCGAGCGCTGCTGCTGCTGCCGGATCTCCGATCAAGCCAAGCGCCAGGGCGGCGTGCGCCCGCGCGGCGTATGAGTCGCTGTGCAACGCCTCCACCAGCAGCGGGACGATCAGCGTTGCCGGGAGCTTGGCCAGAGCGCGCACCGACGCCTCACGCACGTGCTTATCGGGATCGCTCAGCGCATCGATCAGACGGCCTGCGATGTGCAGGGTGAGGATTGGCTGCTGCTGGGCGTGTTGCCCCAGCGCGGCAATAGCCCGCCGCCGGACGTGCCATGCCGGGTGTGCAAGCAGGTCGGTGAGGTGTTCCCAGGCTGCCGCGCCGCCTAGCAGAGGCGCATGCTCCGCTGCACCCGCGAAATCCCCCCCTGGAGCGCCGCTGCTGCCGCCCAACGAAGGCGAGTCCTCACGCCTCATAGGGAGGGCCTTTCCCCGCATTGGCTTTGTGCGCCTCTGCTGTCCTGATCCACTTCAACGCCCGTTGTGTCGAGACCTGTAGGCAAGCGATCTTAGCCCGCCCCAGCATCGACTCCAGCGCCACGACCGCCTCGCTTCCACCAATTTTGCCCAGCGCCTTGAGGATCACGATCTGCAACCCGATGTCGCCGTCGGCCTCGGCCCGGCCCAGGGCCTCGATCAGCGACGCCAGTCCTGCCGTCTCGCCGATAGCCCCTAGCGCATAGGCCGCCGACCAGCGCACCGCGCGGCTCTCATCGGTGAGAAGCGCCCTTGATACCTGGGGAACTGCACTCGACGACTGCCCTTCGTCGTCGTAGAGCGCCCCGTACTGTCCGATCAGGTCGATAGCCGCCACCCGCACTTCAGGGTCGGGGCTGTTGAGATTGAGAAGAATCTGGTTGAAATCGTCTTCCACTTACTGCGGCTCCTCCTACTAATCTGCGCCGCCTCGAATGTCCATAGTCACCATCCGGCAGCCACCCGTTCGTACACTGCCCATGTCTCACTGGCCGCCCGTTCCCATGAGAACTCCGCTGCGCGCCTGAAGCCCCTCTCGCGCAGCGAACTGCACAGGCCAGCATCGCCGAGCACTCGACCTATCGCTTCGACCATCTCCTCAACGCACTGCGGGTCGAAAGTCAGAGCAGCGTCCCCGGCGATCTCCCCCACGCTCGACGTGCGGCTGCATGCCACCGGCGCTCCACACGCCATGGCTTCGAGCACCGGCAGGCCGAACCCCTCGTACAACGACGCGGTCACGCTGACCGCTGCGCCGGCAATCATCGCCGGCAGGTCGTCGTCGGGCACATAGCCAGGCAGGATCACGGCCTCCTGCTGCCGATGCTGCTGAATTGCATCGAAGAAACCGCCGTACAGCCATCCTTTGGCCCCGACCACCACAAGACACAAGTCAGGATCGGTGCGCCGTAAGACGGCCAGAGCCTCGACCAGCCGCGCCAGGTTCTTGCGCGGTTCAATGGTCCCCACCGTGATCAGATAGCGTTCCGGCAGGCGATACTTCCCCCGCACCTCGGCGATCTTCTCGGTGGGCTGCGGCGCAAACAGCGGCGCAGCAGCCTCGTATACCACCGTGACCTTTTCGGCGGGCGTCCCATACAGGCGGATCAGGTCATGCCTGGTTGCCTGGCTAACCGCGATGACGTGGTCGGCCCGCCGCACGTAGATCGGCATGGCCAGGTTGAGATACCCGTAGTTCAGTTTCTTATGGTGTTGGGGAAACAGGCGGTAGATCAGGTCGTGGACGGTCAACACGGTGGGGATGCTGCGCAGCGGGATGAGGAGATGTTCGGTGGCGTGGAACAGCACGGGGTGCGGCAGCATGGCCGACCAATCGGTGTGGCCGATCTGCCCGGCCAGCACGGCCAGCCGCCAGGGCTTATACCCGGCCCGCACCGAGGTGCGCGGCAGCATGGCCAGGTCGTCAGGCCAGCAGGCCCCCGGCGCGACATTGGCGAACAGGTGAACCTGGCCGGGGCGCTGTGCAGCGACAGCCTTCGCCAGCGAGGCTGCATAGCGGCCCAACCCTGCCTTGCCATTCACTGCCGGCGATACGTCAAGCGTGATTCGCATGTTAAGAGTCTAGCCTGAAATCGCCCTGCCGAAAAGCATCCCTCCGAAACTCCTCCCTCCGAAACTCCTCCCCGACCCTCCCTGCGCTGGTCAGTGTTATACTTAAAAGAGAGCATCTGTCCTCAGTGTTTATCACAATGTTCAGAGAGGATCTCATGCCAAACACAGACCAGCGTTATCCGCCTATCCCCTGGACCCTGAAGCCCCTGCGGGCCATCATCCGTTTCCTGATGACGACGCTCAGCCGACTGCATGTAGAAGGCATTGAGAATGTCCCTGCCGAAGGCCCCCTGATCTTTGTCAGCAATCACCTCCACCATCTTGACACCCCGGCCCTGGGCATCACGTTGCCCCGTTGGGGGACTCGCCCCCTGGCCGGTGAGAAGTATGAACGGCACATCTTTAGCCCCATCCTGCGCGCCGCCGGGGCGATCTTCATCAGGCGGGGTGAAGTGGACCGCACGGCGCTGCGTCAGGCTTTCAACGTGCTTGAAGATGGCTACTGCCTGGCCGTGGCGGTGGAAGGCACACGCAGCAAGACTGGCGCTCTGGCGGAAGGCAAGACCGGCGCGGCCTATCTGGCCACCCGCAGCGGCGCGCCATTGGTGCCGGTGGTGGTATGGGGGACAGAGAACATCATCCCCAGTTGGTTTCGCCTCAAGCGCGCTGATGTATACGTGCGCTACGGGCAGCCCTTCCGCCTTCCAGAGGGCCGCGCCCGCACTGCTCAGTTGGATGCCTACACGGACGAGATCATGACCACGCTGGCCAGCCTGCTGCCCGAGTCCTATCGCGGCGTCTATTCGGACCACCCCTTGCTCCAAGACAAGCTGGTCGTACAGTCCTCCAACGGATAACCGAGGGGAAGAAGCAGCAAGTGGTGGTCGGGTGATTCCGTATTTTGCTCCAATGCGCCTGTGCTATACTCCTGAGTAAGAGCGAATAACATTGCTGTGGTTGGGGTCCCGTGTGATTTTCACACCACAGCCGATGTTTGGCTGTTGCCGGGGATTGTGGATAGGAAGCAGGGCAATGGGTCAACCATCTCAGGGGTATGAAAAGCCAGCCTGGCAGCCATCGCTACGACGTGCGCTGGGGCTTTATGTGGTCATTGGGACCTTGTGGGTCGTCCTGTCTGGCCTTCTGCTGGCTTTTCTGATCCGAGACCCTGTGTTCCTGGCACGCTTGCAAATGGCCAAAGAGTGGCTGTGGATTGGCCTGACGGCGGCGCTGTTCCTCTGGCTTGCCCGCCGGGGCGCCCCTCTGTTCAAGGAGGCCGCTGGGAGATTAGCTTCAAGCCAGCGGCGCTATGAGCAGATGTTTCGCGAGAGCATGGCAGTGATGCTTGTGATCGACCCCAGGACAGGCGCCATTCTCGATGCCAACCCTGCTGCCTGCGCCTTTTACGGCTACGATTGCAGTGAGCTGACCCGCAAGACCATCTTTGAGATCAACACGCTGCCTCGTGAGGAAGTGGCTCGCGCGATGCAACGCACTGCCTCGAATGAGAGTCGTCATTATTACTTTCGTCATCGTCTGGCTTCTGGCGAGGTGCGCGATGTGGAGGTCTTTACAGGTCCGGTGCAGGTCGATGACAAGATAGTCCTCTACTCGATCATCCACGACGTGACTGAGCGCCGGGGCGCCGAGCAGCTGATCGAGCGCGTCCTGGACCAGATGAAGATGCTGTATGAGATCGGCCATGACATCGCCGTCGCCGCCAACCTGGAAGACCTGTTGCGTGCCTTCAGCCGTCCCTCCCTGGACCTGGGATCGTGTCATGTTGGGCTGTTCTTTGTTGAGATGAACAGCGACGGCAAACCCGAATGGGCTGAACTGCAGGCTTACGCTGGCTCTAGCGAGAAACCGCCCATCCCACTGGGTACCCGACTCCACATTCTCGATCTCACCGTGGGTCAACGGTTTAGCGCTGACCCACAGGCGGTTTACAGCATTTCGGATGTAAAAGCGGCTGACTGGATAGGCGATTCTTTGCTCCAAGACCTGATGCAACAGATCGGTGGTCGCGCGTTAGCGATTGTGCCGCTGGTAGCGAGAGGCAAGGAAAGTGTGGGTTTTGTTGCCTTTGCCTGGCCGGAACCTCACGATCTGTCTTCAGCGGAACGACAACTCTACGCTTTGCTAGCGCCCCAGTTAGCCGCGCTGCTGGAGAACCGTCGTCTGTTAGCCCAGGCGGCGACGATGTCTGACTTCCGCAAGCGGCTGCTGGGCAGCCTGCCCGTTGGCGTGCTTGTGATCGACAAGGACTGGCGTCTCATCGAGGCCAATGCGACGCTGGAGCAGATGATCGGCCTCAGCCATCTGGAGCTGGTGGGTCGCGACGCTGCCGAGTTGGTCCCGCCGGATCGGCGCAGGGGGGTGCGCCAGCGTTTTCGCAGGACGGTCGAGGGGAAGAATGGCGCTCCCTTCAGAACCGAGTTGCTGCACAAGGAAGGCGCCCGCGTGCCGGTTCGGGTCACGTTGGCGGCGCTCAAGAACGCCCAGGGTGAGACGATAGGGCTGATCGTGACCGCTGAGGACCTGACAGCTCGCCAGCGGACCGAGCGTGCGCTGCAAGAGTCCCAGCAAATGCTCCAGTTGATCCTGGACAGTATTCCTCAGACCGTCTTCTGGAAAGACCTCAATTCGGTTTATCTGGGCTGTAATCGGGCTTTCGCTGACGATGCCTCTCTGGCATCCCCTGAAGAGATCGTTGGGCTGACTGACTATGATCTTCCCTGGTCGCCTGAGGAGACAGACTTCTATCGGCAGGTCGACCGGCGGGTGATGGGAACCGGACAGCCGGAGTATGGCATTGTGGAACCACAGACCCAGGCCGATGGCCAAGTGGTCTGGCTGCGCACCAACAAGGTTCCTTTGCGAGACGTAGAAGGAAATATCATCGGCATCCTGGGCACTTACGAGGACATCACCGCCCAGATTCAAGCTGAGAGAGCCTTGCGCGAGAGCCACGCCGAGCTACAGCGTCGTAATCGTGAACTGACGGCGCTCAGCGAGATCAGCCATGCGTTGGCCGATGTTGGCCAGCAGCTCATGCTGTCTGACGACCTGAGCGGCATCCTGCCCGACCTTCTTGAGCGCCTGGGCCGCGCGATAGGGGTGTGTAGGGCTTATATCTTCGAGACTCATACCGACCTGGCGGGCCAACCGGTTCTTAGCTTGCGTCACGAATGGGTTGCCCCTGGCGTCACATCTTGGGTTGGGCAGACTGCGGTTCAGAATGTGCCTGTGGCCGACCTGGCCCATGCTGGACGGCTGATCCAGGCTGGACAGCCTTACTGGGGATTGACCAGCGCCCTTTCCGACGGCGAACGCGCCATTTTCGAACAGGGGGAAGGCCGATCCATTGCCCTGATACCGATCTTCAGCAGCGACCATTGGTGGGGTGTTCTGGGTTTTGATGACTGTGATCAGGGGCACATATGGCTGCCTGCCGAGATCGAGACGCTCAAGAGCGCCGCAGCGGCCATTGGCGCGGCGGTCTCCCGGCAGCGTGTCCAGGCTGCTGAGCGTGAACAGCGAGTGCTGGCCGAAGCCTTGCGCGACACAGCCCGGGCCATCAGCAGCACGCTCGATCTGGACGAGGTATTCGAGCGCATCCTGTCGAATCTTGGCCGTGTCGTCCCGAACGATGCAGCCACCATCATTCTGTGCGATCCAGACACGGGTGCCGGTCGCATTGTCCGTGAGCAGGGCTACGCCGAGAGAGGCATATTCAAGGTCGCTCTGACCACCACCTTTCAGGCGGCTGACGTCGCCAACCTGCGGGCCATGATGGAGACGGGCCAGCCGCTTATCATCCCCGACGTGCGCACCTATCCTGGCTGGATTCTCGTCACCCAGACGGCTTGGGAACGTTCGTACATAGGCGCTCCTATCCGCCTTGAAGGGCGCATTATTGGCTTTCTGGGCTTGGTCAGCACCGAAGTGGACTTCTTCACTGCGCTGCACGCCGAGCGTTTGCAGGCTTTTGCCGACCAGGCGGCGGTGGCCATCCGCAATGCACGCTTGTTTGCCGACAGTCGCCGTCAGGCTGGGGAGCTTGAAGCCCTGCGCCAGCTCACCCTGGCCGTGACGACCCAGCTCGACCTGGACTTGCTGCTGCAACGGGTGGTAGAGAGCGCTCTCCAGTTGCTCGGCATCGAGTCGGGCGGCATCTACCTCTACCGCCCAGAGGACGACCTGTTGGAGTGGCGTGTCAGCGTCGGCCCTGGCATTATGCCAGCTGGCATGACACTGAGTCGTGGCGAGGGCCTCTCTGGCAAGGTGATCGAGACTGGCCAGATCATGATCATCAACGACTACTCGTCCTGGGAAGGCCGGGCCATCAAGTTGGACAACTATCCGATCCGGGCTGTGCTGGCCGTGCCGATCCGGTGGGGAGACGAGATGTTGGGGGTGATCAACGCCACCGCCACAGGCTCCTCAACCCGTGTCTTTTCCGACCACGATGCGCATCTGCTCGGTCTTTTTGCCGACCAGGCCGCCATTGCCATCCGAAACGCCCAGCTTTACCAGTCTGAGCGCCAGCAGCGCACGCTGGCCGAGGCCCTGCGTGCCACTGCCCAGGCCATTGGCGGCACCTTGGATCTTGACGAGGTATTCAGCCTGATCCTGGACTCCGCCGAGAAAGTTCTGCCTCATTTGCAGGCTGAGCTGCTGTTGCTCCGAGGGGGCGAGATCGAGGTTGCCTTGCTGCGTGCCAAGGGGCAACCCGAAGTGCGCCTGTCAGGGAAAACGGGGTTTCCGTCCTTGAGCGAGATGGCCAATCTCCGGCACATGGCAGACACGCGGCAACCGTTGATCATCCCCGATCTCGATCTCTATCCGGCGTGGTTCCGGCGGCCCGACTGTGACTATCCCCGATCCTACATAGGTGCGCCGATCTGCATCGGCAGCGAAGTGATCGGCTTTCTGGCCCTGTTTAATGAACCTGCGGGCTTTTTTAAGCCATCCGACGCCGAGCTTCTGAAAGCCTTTGCCGATCAGGCTGCTGTGGCCATCAAGAATGCTCGCCTATACACCGAGAGCCGAAACCGTAGCCGCCGGCTGGAGGCGCTCAACCGCATCACACGGTTGGGGACCGCCACCCTTCCCTTCGACGAGATGCTGCACGAGATGGCCAATATCTCCGTCGATGCGATTGGCGCAGACGTCTGTTACATTGCCTTGTGGGACGCAGCCCGGCAGGTGCCGATCCCGATGGCGGCTTCTGGTCGCCGGCACGAAGCGTATCGTTCGCAGCAGATATACGCCGGCGAGAGGACACTGACCGAAGCTGTGCTGGGCGCATGCCGAGTGCTGGTTGTGGAAGAGGCGAAGTCCTCGCCCTATCTCGACTCTACTGTCATGCAGCGTCTTGGGCCTGACCTGGTGTTGCATTCTGCGCTAGCATTACCCCTCTTAGCTGATGAGCGCAGCATCGGAGCGTTGATCTTGGACTTTCACCAGCCGCACAGCTTCGATGCCGACGAGATTGTGTGGGCCGAACAGACGGCTGAGCTGGTCGCGCTGGCGATTGCCAAAGCTCAGGCCTATACCGAGCTTGAGGCGCGGGTGGCTGCCCGTACGAAGGAACTGCAAGACGCGAATGAGCAACTCATCGAGCTGACCCGTCTGAAAGACGAGTTCGTCTCTAACGTCTCACACGAATTGCGCACGCCGATCACCAGCCTCAAGATTTACAATCACCTGCTGTCTGCCCGCCCGGATAAGCAGGAGGTATATCTTGAGCGGCTCCGCCGCGAGACCGAGCGTTTGGAGATCATCGTCGAAGACCTGCTGTATCTATCCCGGCTGGACCAGGAGCGCTTCTCGTGGAATGTGGAGCTGGTCGATCTCAACGTGCTGGCTGAACTGTATGTCTATGATCGCACACCCCTCGCCGAACGGCGTGGCCTTCAGATCAGTCTGGAACGTGACGGTCGCTTGCCTCTCGTCAATGGAGATCAGGCATCTTTGGGGCAGGCGCTGAGTGCGCTGTTGACCAATGCCTTCAACTACACCCCGCCTGGCGGCCAGGTGATGGTCAGTACTGCGCTACGAGAAGTAGATGATCGGCGTTGGGCCACCGTCTCGGTGTGCGACACGGGGCCTGGCATCCCTGCCGATGAGATGCCCTACATCTTTGAACGTTTCTACCGGGGCAAGATGGCCCGCGACTCCGGGACGCCGGGCACCGGTCTCGGTCTGCCGATTGCCAGCCAGATCGTCGAACGTCACGGCGGGCGCATTGAGGCCAGCAGCACAGGCGTGTCGGGTGAAGGGGCATGTTTTATCATCTGGCTTCCGGCTGCTTCCTGAAAAAGAGTGAAAGCGTGGCTCAAGGGCGCCCGATCGGCTTTCCGGCTCGCCTTTTCCCAGGGTTTTCTGTGATATACTGTCAGTGAGTCGGGTGCAGTGGGCTGCCGGCAAGCCTGGATCGGATCTCTGGCATCGACTCGAGCGTGGGAGACTGTCTCTGGAGAAACCCTAACACACGGAGGACATGGCCTTGAGCAACACGACGACCATTCTGCACGAGTATGAGCGTCGGCTTGATGACCGCCTCCGACGGGGGGAAATCGCCGAAAGCACCCACGATGCCTATCTCAACGAGGCCAGTCGCATATTTGAGGTGCTTCTCCGGCACATCCCTGCCAACGTGATTGAGGGGTATATGCAGGCCGATGGCTACCGGGGGTACTACGGCCATATCGTCGATGCTCTGCGGGCGCTCGCCCGTTCGCGCCGCCAGGCAGCTTTCCCAGATGTGCGGCGGTCACAACCCACCTTGCCGGGTGTCTGAGAGAAGCCAGGATCGCCACCCTGGGCCGGGCGTCACGACTTGTCTCTCTGATGAGCCTCACTTCTTTCTTCGGCCTGGGCGGTCGCCTCATCCAGCTTTTGTGGTTCTGGCGGTGGCGAGGACGGGGCCTTTGCCTGGCTGTCAGTCTCCTGCGCAGGGGCGGCGAGAGCCTCTGGGGGTTTAACTGCCAGCCCCTTGTCCTCGGCGGTTTCGCCTGCCGGAATGGAAACAATTGGCAGCGTAAAGCTAAACACGCTGCCGTGGTCCTGATTGTCCTCAACCCAGATCGTGCCTCCGTGTGACTCGACCGCCATTTTGCAGAAGGCCAGCCCTAGCCCGGCGCTACGGCGGCGGCCTTTGCGCCCCGGAATCTGTGCAAAGCGGTCAAAGATGGCCTGTTTGTATTCGGGAGGCACGCCCGGCCCGTTGTCGGCCACACTGATGCACACCATGTCCTCCCGCTGTTTGCCGGCGGCGGGTTGCACGCTGGCCCTCAGCCGGATCAACGTTCCTGGATCGGTGTACTTCAAGGCGTTGTCGAGCAGGTTCAACACGACCCGTTCGATCATGTCGCGGTCGGCTTTGACGAGTGGAATGTTGTCTGGCACTTCCACCTGCACCATTGTGCCGATCTCCTGCGCCAACGGCATCAACTCCTTGGCGGTGTCTTCCAGGATAGCCTTGGGGCTGGCAATGCCGGGGTCAAGCACAAACTCGCCTTGCTCCATGCGGGACAGGTCAAGCAGATTGTTGACAAGGTTGAGCAGCTTCTTCACTGCCCGCTGGCTCACCTCGGTGGCCTGCTGGACTATGGGGTCCTTCTGAGGCGTCACCTCAGAAATCAGCCGCATACTGCCCATCACGGCTTGGAGCGGCGAGCGCAGATCGTGGACGATCATGCTGGTCAGGCTCTGACGCGCCTCTTCCAATTCCTTTTGCTCGGTCACATCGCGGAAAATCAGCAGCAGGCCGATGAACCGTCCCTGTTCGTCGCGCACCGGTGTAGCTGTCCGCTCAACGAACCGCTGCCGTTGGCCCCGCAGCGCGCGCGTGACGTACAGGTCAGTCTCAGGTTTTATGTTCGGGTTGACGATGCCGCGCCGGATCAGGTCGTTAAGCTCGCCCTCTTTGTATCCCAACCCCTCTCCCAGCGAGCTGAGCGGGTCGGCGATAAACTCGTCTGGCGAGCGCGGGGCGAAATCCTGGCGAGCAAAGTCCCAGAATTCACCCATGCGCGTGTTGGTCATCACGATCCGCGCTTTGGGGTCGATCATCAGCAGGCCATCGTTGCTGGCGTCTAGAATGGCGTGCAGGCGATCCCGCACGATCTGCGACCGCCGGTATAGCTGGGCGTTGCGGATGGCAACCGAGGCTTGCACGGCCAGCTGGCTGACGAACGTCAGGTCATCGTGGTTAAAGGCGTTCAGCATCTCACTTTCCAGCGCGATGGCGCCTGCTACCACGCCGTCGAGGAAGATCGGCACGTAGAGCTGCGAGCGCGGCCCGCTGGTCTGTGGGTCATCCATCGACGTGATGCGGGTTTCACCTTTCCTGAACACCTCACTCTGGGCCAGTTCCTCGGCGATGATGTGGGGAGCGCGGTCGCTGCTCACGGGGTCAAACCCTTTCCAGGCGACCATGTGCGGCTGGGTGTCGTCATATCCCAGCTCCGGGTTGCCGGCGATTACTAGCACCCCTGCGTCAGCTTCACAGCCCTCGATGGCCGACTCGACAATCAACTTGAAGATCGTGTCTAGCTCCAGCGTTGCGCTCAGCCGCTGGCTGATGTCTGACATGCGCACGATCTGGCTGATGCGCCTCGTCAACTGGATATCCACTGCCTGATACACGTGCGCATTGACCACCGCCAGAGCGGCTTGGTTGGCAAACGTTTCCAGCAGCTCAATCTCAGTCTTGGAGAACTTGTGAGGCTTGCTGTAATAGACTGCCAGCATGCCGATCATGCGGTTCTGGGCGCGCAGGGGCAGGTAGGCGTAAGCGACGAAGTCCTCGCGGCTGGCCAGCAGAATGGTAGCGGCAGACACATCCGCGCCGGGGGCGTGCAGGTTGGGCATGATGACCGGCTCGGCGGTGTCCATGACCTTCTTGCGTTCGGCGTCTGTCAGCGGCACGGCGATGTCCTTTGACCGGGCGATGTGCTCCGGCGAGAAACCCTGCGCGTGTGTCAGCAGCAGTGCAGGCTCATGCTTGTCTTCGTCGAGCAGATAGATGGCAGCCTTATCAGAGCCTGCGACCTCGATCACCGACGATGCCACCAGCTCCAGCAGCCGCTCCGGATTCAGCGAGGCGTTCATCACGGCGCTGATCTGGTTGAGGCGGGCTAACTGCGCCGCGTGCTGCTGGGCTTCCTTATAAAGCAGGGCATTCTCCATCGCCACTTCGGTTTGGATGGCAATGGTGACGAACAATTCCAGGTCTGTCTGCGCGAACTGCCGCTCTGGGTCCTGGTTGGCCTCAAGCCATACCACCATACATCCCAGGGTGCGATTAGATGATCTGAGCGGAATGCCCATCCAGGTTCGTGCTGGAGGCGGATTCTTGATTCCTAAACGTTCGGCGGTCTGCTCCACCGATGCGGCCAACAGGGGGATGCGTTCCTTCAAGACCCATGCCGTAAAGCCGTCTGGCGATTCAGGCGGGGGTTGCTGGACTTGCTGCCCGCGCCGCGCGTAGAACTGTGGCGTCCACTGTCCTGTCTCAGGGTCAGGCTCGCCCAGCAGAATCTTCATGTTTTTCACTTTAAGCAGGTTTGCCACCTGCACATACACCATCTGTAGCAGCGGGTCAAGCTCCAGCGTGGTGCGGATGGCTTTGTTCATCGCCGAGAGCGACTCCAGCTGCTGCACCTGGTCCTGGAGGGTGTCCTGAGTATCCATCAGTCGCCGCACAACGACAGCGATCGTCAGCACGATGCACTCGAACAGCAGGTAGGCCCACATGCCCAGCCAGGCGAGTGACAGGGCCGCCAGCGGCGCGAGAGCCAACGGCAGCAGTTGGATTGCCAGGAACGGCTGGCGATGATTTCGGTAGAGTTCTGCAATACTGACTTTGCGCAGCATTAGATGGGCCGCCAGGATCAGGTCGAAGCTGATCAGGAAGACCACTATTGCCACGATCACCGGCAGCAGGTCCTGGAGTGTCTGGAGGGCCTGCAAAGGCGGGCGGGCCTTGAGGAGGGAGTAGCTCCAGTTGGCGGCAAGCAGGCTCAGCCCGGTCTGCCCAACCGGGAACGCCGCCCACGAGGCGCGCTCCCACCAGGTCTCAGGGTTATCCGGCAGTCGTTTCCAGCGCACGGCCAGTTGCATACCTGAGCCTAAGATCAGCCCAACCGAGGCCGCGGCCAGGCCCTTCTCCAGCCCCAACGTGAGATAGGCCATCAGCACGGCCACGGGCAGGAATGACACCTCAGTGGTGCCAAACGATACGCCCAGGTAGTGGATCAGGCCCACCAGCGCGACCGTGGTGCTCAGAACGACCCAGTCAACCAGCGTCTGGTTGCCAAGAGGCGGCCACAATATGCCTGTGACGACCAGCAGTCCCAGCCCCAGAAGCCAGTGAAATAGTGCCGTGCGCTTGACGCGATTCATACCCTCATCATACCATACTCTGAATGCCTGTGCTCAGTCCATTGACCCTGTCATCAGTCCTGTGGGCAGGGTGAAGTGGAATGCTGCGCCGCCTTCTGGCCCATCCGTCACCCAAATGCGGCCCCCATGGGCCTCGACTGCCAGGCGGCAGAACGTCAGCCCCAGCCCGGATCCCTTAGGCCCTCGCTTGCGGCGCGTCACATCACCCTGAGCAAAGCGCTCAAAGATGCGTTCCCGCAGCTCTGGCGGCACACCTTCTCCGGTGTCATAGATGGTTACAGTGTGATAGGCTGGCGTGGCTTCAATCTCGATGCCGATTCGACCGTTCTCTGGCGTGTAACGCAGGGCGTTATCGAGCAGGTTGATCATCACCCGCCGGATCTGGCCCAGGTCTGCGTGGATGGAGGGCAGTTCCTCTGGAGCGCGAATGGTGACCTCGATGTTGGCCTCGGCAGCCGTGCGGCTCAGAGTCTCGTAGGCCTGACGAGCGATCTCCCTCAGATTGACTTCTTCTAGCGCCAGCGGCACCTCACCTGCTTCCAGTTTGTTCACATCCAAAATGGCCTCAACCAGATGCAGCAGATCGTTTGCGCTGTTCAGGGCCACCCGTACTGTTGAAGCCAGGGTCGTTTGTGGTGTTCCCTCCGCGCCTTCCTCCATCTCTTCCATCGCAATCGTCAATCCGGTAATCACGCCTGCCAGCGGACTACGCAGATCGTGCACCAGCATGTGCGACATCTCCTGCCGGTACACCTCCATCTCGTATTCTTGTGTGATGTCCCGCAGGATGAACAACCGTCCCAGGATCTCCTCGTTCGCTCCGATCACTGCCAGCGATGTTTCTTCAATCACCCGCACGGTGGGATGGCTGAGGGTGTATTTGCGCCGCGTCATCATGGCAGGGTTTTCTTGTGCGCTGCGGATCAGCTCGACCGCATCCCGGATCGAAAAGGCTTCTTCGTCCGTGAACATCCGCCCCAGGCGTTTCAGGATGCGGATAAAGTGCTGGCCCATGAACTCGCGTGTGCGGATGTTCAGCAGATACTCAGTGCGTGGGTTAGCCAGGACTAACCGCCCGTTGACGTCGAACATCAGAATGCCATCGTTGATGCTGTCCAACACTGCCTGGAGACGGTCACGGCTGGTGCGAGTCGCCTCAGCCAGCCGGGCGTTCACGATAGCCACCGCTGCCTGGGTGGCCAGCAGGTCGAGGAAGTGGAGGGTGTCATCGGTCAGGCTGGCTTGCTGATCAAAGGCGATATTGAACACGCCGATCACCTCGTCTGCCTGCTTGAGCGGAACACTGACGATGGCCTCGATGGTGCCCCACTCGTGGGGTGCATCTCTGAACAGGGGATGCTCATGGGGGTTGCGGATGACCAGCCGCTCGCCGCTGCGGGCCGCTGTGGCCGTCATCCCGTGAGGACGGGGCGGTGCAAACTCCTGGTCGATTTCTCCAGTGTTCCACAAGCTGGTTCCGAAGGTCAACGTATCGCTGGCTTGGTCGTACAGGTAGATGTGAATATCGCGGGCCTGAGCACGCTTGAGCGCCTCACGGGCGATCACCTGGAGTCGGTGCTGGAGGTCAGCTTCGGACAGCAAATCCACCGCGATAGCCCGCAAGGTCTGAAACTCCACGGCGCGTTGCTGCACAGCCTCGAACAGCCGCGCATTCTGGATGGCAATAGCTGCGTGCTCTGCGAGGCTGGTCACAAACCGTTCCTGGTCAGCGTCGAAGGCTGACGGCTGTACGCTCTCCAGGTTAATTACGCCCAGCCGCTGGCCATCCAGGATGATCGGCACGGCCATCTCTGAGCGTACATCTGGACGGATGCACAGGTATTCAGGCACCTGAGTCACGTCATCCACCCGTACTGCCTCGCCTGTTTGGAGGCTTCGACCTGTCAATCCGAGGTTGGCTGCCCAGGTGGTGGCTTCCTCCCGCTGATCAGCCATCCCGTGCCGCACCATGACGTGCAACAGATCGGTCTGAGGGTCAAGCAGCGCCACCTCACACAGATCGGCGTTGGTGGCTCCTGCCGCTGCGTTGACCACCTGCTCAATCACGGCATGGAGGTCCAGACGGCGCGTCATGCGTTGTGAGATGGTCTCCAGCGCCGAAATCTCATCCAGCCGGCGAGCCAGCGCCACATCGGTGCGCTCAAACAGGCGGGCATTCTGGATGGCAATGGCAGCCTGATTGGCCAGGGCGTGCGCCAGACGGAGCGTCTCTGGGTCGAACGAGCGCGGCAGTCGCTGGTTGCCCAACACGATCAGTCCGATCAGTTCCCCATGCATCGCCAGAGGAAGCCCTATGCCCGATCGCAGCCCATAGTGATCGAGCAGTCGCTGTTTCTCCTCGGTTTGTTTGAGAGCGGAGCGCTGCAGGACGATCACATCCTCTTCGCGGATGGCGCGCGCCGTACGCGGCATGTCGGCGATGGCGAAAGCCTCACCATCGACCGTGTGCTCGATGACACGATCGTATTCGCGGACCATCCACAGGGCAGTACGCAGTTCCCTGCCTCCCTCTTCGGCCAGGAGCGTGGCGCATGTCTCCACGCCCAGCACCCCGATCAGGCTGGTCGTGACAGCGTGGAGCACGTTTTGCACCGAGAGTGAAGCGTTGACGGCCCGCCCGGTCTGATACAGCACCTCAATCTGGCGGGCGCGAGTGCGCGTATCGTTGAAGAGCCGGGCATTCTCAACGGCGATGGCAACCTGACCGCTCAGCGTGGACAGCAGTTCGATCTCGGCAGGGTCAAAGTGGCGCGGTTGGTCGTAGTAGGCAGTCAAGGATCCGATCACAGTCTCCCCGATGCGCATTGGCACGTCGATGAACGACCGCACACCGTCTGCCGCCAGCGCCTGTCGTGTCTTCTCCAGCGCTTGCAAAGCTGGCTCGGTGGAGATGTCGTGGACAACGAAGGCCTGTTTTGTGCGCAACACCAGGGCATGGTCGGATGTTGTGGAATCGAGTTGGTGCAGATGGGATCGATATTCCTCGCCTAACCCAATACTGCCGACCAACTGATATAGGTTGCTTTCGGGGTCGAGCAGGAAGATGGCCGATTTCTGGCACTGCGTCACGTCGACCACGACCTGACAGATGGTTTCGATCACTTCGTCCAGGCGTGGGTTGGTGCTCACCAGGGCCGAGACTTTATTGAGTGAGCTGAGTTCACTCGCCTGGCGCTGGCTCTGCCGGTAAAGCTGGGCATTCTGCAGGGCGACTGCGCCTGAAGCCGCAATGGTCTCCAACAGACGTAGGTCGTCGAGGTCGTAGGCGTATTCCTGCTGGTAGCTGCGCAGTCCCATCACGCCGATGACCCGCTCCCCGGCCAGGATCGGAACGCCTGCAAAGCACTTGGCCGGGCGGCCTGCTGGTTCAAGACCCAAACGTGCGACTTCCGCCAATGCATTGTGAGTGATCAGCAGGGGTTTGCGGGTGCGGATCATATGCTCGGCCAGACCGTTAGCGAATGGGCGACTAATCGGCGGCAGGCGCTCGCCATCCTCGTAGCGCACCGGAAAGTACAGTGAACTCCTGGCCTCATCAATCAGCCCCAGAAAGAATCCCGAGGTGTCCAGGAGTTTGCCGATTTGGTCCTGGATGATCTGGAGCAGCCGTTCAAAGTCGAGTGTGCTGTTGAGCGCCTGACTGATGCTGTTTAGTAGGTGCAGGTCATCCAGACGATCGGTCAGTTTGATCTGTACCCAGGTGATGCGATACAGCAGCAGCGCACCCAGCGCGTAGGGAATTATTCCCACACCGCGCAGGTGCTCCGGCAGAATGGTGCGCGAGGCAATCAGCGGCGCAAAGACACACGTCAACAGCAGGCCGCTGGCTGTATAGGACCAACCGTGGGTACGCCAGAAGTTGCCCAGGCCGACGCCGCTCAGCGCCAACCACACCATGAGCAGCGCTGTGTCGAATGCGAAGATGAGTGTGATCAGAAGCAGCACCAGCGCGAACTGGGCGGCGTTGATGAATGTGGGGTAGGTCACTCCACCAAGTTGATCGTACAGCCACCCGCTGGGCAGCAGGCTGATCGCCAGGGAGGCGCTATGCCACAAAGACTCAAACAGGATGATGCTCTGATAACGACGCAGGCCGCCCACGAACAGGCTCAGCGCCAACACCACCGGCAAGAGGATCAGCGCCATCAGGGGGGAGAGCAGCAAGGCGCGCTGATAGCCCATCACCAACGTGGCCGCTACCAGGCTGGTGTTGGCCAGCCCGATGTAGGCCCCCATCCGTAGCCGGACTGAGAGGATGGCGGAGATCGTGTAAAGCGTCAGGAAGTACAGGACCTCGCCCCATTCGATGGCGTACCAATCGCGGTTAAGAATCACGGCAACAGCAGTCGCCAGCACCCACAACCCGATAGCCAGCAAGCGCTGGGTTGTGCTGAACTGGAGGCGAGTGCGGGTCTTATACCGCTCGCTCAGGTACAGGAAAAGTTCAGACACTTTCATCGTGCTCGGCTATCAGCTCTTCTTGTCTGGCTTGGCGCCGCCATCGGATGCGTCTGTACAGCGTGCGTAGTTGATCTGGGGCGAGCTTGCCATCAAAGAAAGCGGCTGCGGCGTTGCCCAGGGCCGTCGTCCCAGTGGCAGCGGCCACCCCTGCAATCAACCAGCCGGGACCAGGGATCACCTTAACCAGCTCCTGAGCGCCGTAACGGATGAGGATTCCCCCTGCGATGGCGCTGATCAACTCGCGCGCTCGGCCCACGCTCATATCTTCGCCGTAGATGGCAGCCAGCCGCAGCAGCATCCGCACCTGTACAGCGATCAGCAGGGGAATGTCGAGACCCGGCACCGGCTCGGCGCCGACCGCCGCGGCCAGCAGCGCTGACTCGCGGATCACGCGCCCTGCGGCCACCTTCCGGTAACGCGGCAGCGCTCGCCCCACAGTCACTGCCATGCGTGGATGCGCGTCAATGATGGCCGGGATCAGGTCTTGGGCGATGTTCGTTCCCTTCTTCGCTGAGATCGGGATCACAGGTGCGCCAATTTTGCTCTCGGCGTCTTGGATCACCTGCCGGAGATCGCGCTTAATCAGGTCGATCTTGTTCAGCACCACGATCGTGCTCAGCCCCAATGCACGCACCTGATGGTGTAGGTTGACGTCAGACTGCCGGAGGCCGGCGGCGGCATCTAGCACAAGCACCACCACGTCAGCACGATCCAGGGCATCCAGCGCCTTCCGAGCGCGAGCGCTGCCCTGTGCTTCATCCAGGCCGGGCGTGTCGACCAACCAGAAAGGCCCAAACCGCTCGCTGATCAGATCGGTGGTGGTGCCAGGCACAGCGGAGACAGGTGAGAGTTGCTGCCCCTTGAGCTGGTTGAACAATGTTGACTTGCCTGAGTTCACTGGCCCGATGATGACGAGCTGGGCGCGGGCCTCTTGGGCAACAGCGGCCTCCATTTGCCGGAGGTCAAGTGTCTCAAGGAGGTTGCGGGTGTCACGCAGCCGGGTGGGCAGGTTCATTCTCAGCCCTGTTCTCCTACATCCATCTCGCCAACAGTCTAGCACAGAACAGATGCCAGAACAATGCGGGGAGGGGAGGGAAAACGAAGCCTTTCAGGTGGAGTTGCATCTAAAACGTATGGTGCAATCGCAGGCCAAGCCGTGCGGGTGGGGTTATATAATGGCAGGTGTGATGGTCCGTGGGTATTCCAAGAGGAGCCAGGCCATGATTCGACTTCTGCCTGCGGTCATGTGGGTCTTGGGGATGTATGTCGCTACTGCGCTCACGGCGGGTGTCGATGCCGCGCCAGCAGGCGGCGCAGCACGTGTTCTGTTCGAGGCGCGGCACATCGTGATCCATGCACTGGGATTTGCCGTGTTGGGAATGCTGATAGCCTGGCCGCTGCGTGTCTCGGCCCGGCCTGACCGTTCCTGGATGACGCTGTTTGGCGCGGCGCTGGGGGTGGGCATTGGCCAGGAGGCGCTCCAGGCGGTGTTGCGTGAGCGTGTGTACCTGGGCAATAGCCTGCTGGATGCAGCGACCGACGTGATGGGGGCGGTTTTGGGCCTGTGGATTGTGCTGCGTTGGAGAGCGCTACGTCGCCCTCATCCGCAGCTTACTAGGTGAGCCATCGTCTGTCAAAGATGTGATGATATGCCCTTGGGGAGGAGGATCGATCCAAGCGATGAGCGAATCTCACGAGGTCCAGGTTGTGCTGCAAGACGGGATGCACTTCGTCGGTTATGCCTATCCTGATGCCTTCACAGTCCAGATGGACGCTGCCGAGGAATTTGGAGGCCAGGGTATGGGCGCGCGTCCACAGTCGCTGCTGCTGGTCAGTCTGGGAGGCTGTACCGCCATGGATGTGATCAGCATTCTGCGCAAGAAGCGCCAGGAGGTCGCCAGCCTGACCGTGAACGTCCGTGCGGACAAGGCTGAGGAGCACCCCAAGGTCTACACGCGCATCTGGGTGACTTATATCGTGACCGGCAGCCGGGTTGAGCCTGAAGCAGTAGCCAGAGCCATTGAGCTATCGATGACCAAGTATTGTCCCGTGGCAGGGCTGCTCCGTCAGGTGGTGCCCATCGAGACCAGCTTCGAGATCGTTGAGGGGTAGCCCTTCTCAGACTGGCAGGGGCGCAGTGGTTGTGCTGCGCCCCTGTGCAGATGAATGCCTGCGTTTGGGTTACATGGTGCTGATGGAAGTCGTCGGTGTGGAGCTTTGCTGCGTAGCCCCGTAGATCGCGCCGCCAACGGCCCCCAGGATCGCGCCGATAATCACTCCCCAGCAGATGCTAAACAGCGCCGCGATGATCCCAAATGCCGAGCTGGCGTAGAAGTCATATAACTCTGGCGGTATGTCATAGCCCATCGTCTCGACTTGAGAGAGATAGTTTGCCATCATGCCGGCGCCTGCCATGATCAGCGTCGCTACGCCGCTGACGATACCCTGCACCAACCCGGCGATGGCTGCTGAAACTGCGCCGCCCAGCGCGCCCGGCCCAGCGCCCAGCGGGCTGCCGCTCTGCTTGGCAAACACGCCATATAGCACACCTACCCCGGCGAAGCCCAGGTAGAGCAGACAGCAGCACACGAAACCCACGATCGGGATCAGGCTCATCAGCGTGAGAACCAACATTGCCGCAGCGCCGATCCCGCCTGCCTTCAGCAGTGCGCTTGTATCGAGCTTCATGGGATAAATTCTCCTCTCTTGTGTTGGAGCAACCTAAGTACTCAGTCAATGTGGTCTTGATGGGTGTAGCGCCATCTCACCTCGTCTTGCTGGCTCGACTTCCCTCTTCCACCGACAGGGCAGGGGTGAGGTTGGGCGACAGGCCATCGAATGCGTCTTGGCAAAGTCCTGACCGGGAGAGCAACAATCCCTCTAATCCTAGATCAATAACCCTGCTAAAGCAACAGCGATGCTGCAAATGTGTTATGATTGTGCATAAGCTGTGGATCTGTCTGAATTTGTGGGGGGGGAAGCGGGCATGATCAAGATCGTCACCGACTCAATTGCTAACCTGCCGCCTGAGGTAGCGCGGGACCTAGAGATCGCCGTGATCCCGGCTTACGTCACATTTGACAACGAGACCCTGCGCGAGGACATCGACATCACCTCGACGGAGTTCTTCAAGCGGTTGGCCGCTTCACCCACACTGCCTGTGACCAGCCAGCCGTCGGTGCAGGACTTCGAGACGCTGTACCGAAAGATTCTGACCGATCATCCCGGTGTGACGATCATCTCGCTCCATATCTCTGCCCAATTGAGCGGCACGCTGGCCTCGGCGCGGCAGGCAGCGGCGCGTGTCGCTGATGCCGACATCCGCCTGTTCGACACACGCTCGGTGACGCTTGGGCAGGCCTTGATGGTGCGTCAGGCGGCGGAGATGGCCCGTCGTGGTGAAAACGTCGAGGCCATTCTGGCCCGCCTAGGCGACATGCGTGATCGGTTGCGCTTCTATGCCACACTTGATACGCTCGATTACCTGGCCAAAGGGGGACGTATCGGGCGGGCCGCTCGCCTGTTGGGTACCGTGCTCGACATGAAGCCCATCATCTTTATCCGGGAAGGCGCGGTGGATGCCTATGGCCGCCAGCGATCGCGTGCGCGCGCCATTGGCATGTTGCGCAGCCTTGTATTGCAGGATGCCGCCGGGGTGCGCGGCCTCCATCTGGCCGTGATGCACGGCGCGTGTGAGGCTGAGGCCCGCCAAGTTGCTGACGAGCTGGTCGCGGCCCTGCATCCTGAGGTGTTTCTGTTCGGAGAGGTTGGCCCCACGCTGGGGACCTATGTAGGACCCGGCACCATTGGTGTGACGTGGTATTTCCCAGCAGGGTAGGAGAGGGGTTGCTGAGCGGCACACTAGCGGCCCTGACCTGATTCTGCGGGGTAGCTGCTGCCGAGGCTCAAACTTGTGTGGAACAAACTGGCAACAGGCGGTAAACTACCTAGTATAGATGCCTTTCTCTTGTCTGCACGCCGGACCTAGCCGCCTGGTCTCCCGGCGGGTACAGGCGAGAGCCACAGGGAGCTGCTAAAACCGTGATTCGCATTGTTACAGACACTAATGCTAACCTGCCGCCGGAGATCGTTGAGAAGTTCCGCATTAAGCTTGTCCCAGCCTATGTCATCTTTGGCGACGAGGAGCTGCGCGAGGGGGTGGACATCACCACCTCAGAAGTGATTGCCCGTCTGGATGGCGGGGCAGGCTTTCCTAAGACCAGCCAGCCTACCCCTTACGATTTTGAGAGGGCCTATCGCGAGATTCTGGATGAGGACCCCCAGGCAACCATCCTGTCGCTGCACATCACTGGCGCGGGCAGCGGCACCGTGACCTCGGCTCAGCGTGCGGCTGCCGCTTTCCCCAACGCCAAGATCATTGTCTTCGACACCCGTGCTTTCTCGATTGCCCAGGCCCTGATGGTGCGTGAAGCGGCGATCATGGCCAGCCTGGGTGAGGCAATCGACCGGATCATGGAGCGTCTGTGCGATATGCGCGACCGCATCCAGACTTACTTTGTGCTGGACACGCTCGATTATCTCTACAGGGGAGGGCGCATTGGGCGGGCCGCGCACGTGATTGGTTCGCTTCTCAACATCAAACCGGTGCTTACCGTCAAAGAGGGCGTGATGGAGGCGTATGCCCGCTTCCGCACGCGCTCGCAGGCGTTCGAGGCGCTGCGCAACCTGGCGTTCAAGGCTGGAGAGGGTGCCCGCGATGTGCGCATGGCGATTGGGTACGCTATCCGCCAGATCGACGCCGAGAAGCTCGCCGACGACCTGCGTGAGCGACTGAACAACCTAGAAGTGCTGCTCGTCACCGAGGTGGGACCGGCGCTGGGCGTGTACACCGGGCCAGGGGCGCTGGGCGTGTGCTGGTATGTGCCTCCGGAGTGACGGCTGCCAGGCTGGGCTGTCATCGGCAGCCCAATCATTGCCCCTCAGTTGAACACCGCTGGCCTGCCTGAGAGGCTGTAGAGAGCTTCCCCATTGCTACCCTGCCAGGTTTCTTCCCGTGTATCTCTATGGAGAATAGCCTCATGATCAAACTTGTCACCGATACGACTGCAAGCCTTCCTCAACACATCCTTGACGAATTCGACATCCCCCTGGTCCCCCAATACGTCCATTTTGGCGAGGAGACCTACCTAGACTCGTTTGAGATGACGCCGGAGCAGTTCTATGCCAAGCAGGCGGCGGCTGCCGATCTGCCCAAGACCAGCGCTCCCCCTATCGGCGATTTTCTGCCGATCTTCAAGCGTCTGGTGGAGGAGGACCCCACCGCCCCCATCCTGTGCATCCATCCCAGCGCCGAGGTGAGCGGCACAGTGCGCTCGTGCCGGGCAGCGGCGGCTGGGTTTCCCGACGCCAAAATCCGCATTTTTGACTCGCGCTCGGTGTCGGTGGCGCTGGGGTTAATGGTGTGGGAAGCCGCATGTATGGCCCAAGACGGGGCCGGAATTGACGACATCCTGGCCTGCCTGGGACATATGCGCGACAACATGCAGGTGTTCTTTGTCGTCGATACGCTCGAATATCTGGCCAAAGGAGGGCGCATCGGGCGCGCCGCACACCTGCTTGGCTCGCTGCTGGACATCAGGCCGATCCTCACCCTAGTCAACGGCGTGGTTGAGAGTCACAGCAAGGCCCGCACTCGCCACCGCTCCCTGGCTCTGATGCGCGACATGGTTATCGAAGGGGCCGGGCAAAAGCCTGGCCTGCGGCTGGGTGTGGCGCATGGTATGTGTGAGGACGAGGCCCGTCCCTTTGCCGACGAATTATGCTCGATCCTGCACCCAGAGCGCCTCCTGTTCAGCGAGATCGGCCCCTCTATTGGTGTGCATACTGGGCCGCGAGTGCTGGCTGTGTGCTGGGTCCATGTCTGATCTGCCGGATGTCCGTAACGGGCCAAGCCTCTGCAACTTCTGGCAATTTGTCTCGTAGTGACTATTACGACCTCTGGCATTTTCCTGATATTATTGGTAACACATGCAGGTCGCGGCGGAAAGGATGTCCTATGCCTATTGCTGAGACCTATCGACAGGCGCAGGCGTTGCCTCAAGGAACGCGAGAGCCACACGACGGGCTTGGGTACCGCGTGCCGGGTTTGATCACCTGGCTGGTGCTGACTGCCGTCTTTATTGGCATGGTGCAGTATCCCAGGTTTCTGTCTATTGTAGCTGGCCTTGTTCTCCTGTACGTTACGGCGCGGCTGGTAGGGATCGTGGTGCTCAACGTCATAGGCACTATGCGCTGCCGGGCGTGGGAGAGGCGTGACTGGGGCGCTGAGCGCCGGGCCTACAGCGCCGAGAGCATCTATATCCCCTTTGACGATGTTCACCATGTCGTGATTGTTCCGAGCTATCTGGAGCCGATGAGTGTTCTTGAGCGGACACTCTTGGCGCTGGCCGTGCAAGAGGATGCTCAGCGCCGGATCACGGTGGTGCTGGCCATGGAGGAGACCGAGCCAGATGCATTGAGCAAGGGCAATGCGCTGGCCGACAGATTCAGGGATCGCTTTGCGCGTATCCTGGTGACGCTTCACCCTGCTAGGCGTCCCGGCGAGAAACCAGGGAAAGGCTCTAACCAGGCCTGGGCTGCCTGGCAGGCCAGACGCGAGCTGGTCGAACGCCTGGGAATCCCGATCGAGAACCTAACGCTGACCTCGTGCGATGCGGACACGGTGATCCACCCGGGCTATTTTGCCGCGCTCACCACCCTGTTTGCGACCGATCCGGGGCGGTATCGCCACTTTTGGCAGTCCCCTCTGTTCTACCACAACAATATCTGGCAGGTGCCTGCTCCAACCCGTTTGCTGGCCGTCCTCTCTAGCGCCTCCTACCTGGCTCGGCTGGTCAGTGTGCTGGCGCGTCCTCTGCCGCTGAGCACGTACTCGCTGAGCTTCAAGTTGGCCGACGAGGTGGGCTACTGGGACCCGGCAGTGATCTCGGAAGACTGGCACATGTTCCTGCGTTGCTTCTTTGCCAAAGAAGGAGACGTGGCTCTGGTGCCGATCTTCCTGCCCCACTCGCTGGACGCCGTAGATGGCGAAACCCTGTGGCGGGCGCTGGTCAACCGCTGCCGCCAGGCGATCCGACACGCCTGGGGAGCAGAGGACATGGGCTTTATCCTGGAGCAGTGGCGGCAGGCCCGCGATGTGCCGTTCGCTCGCAAGCTATCTCAGCTCATCCAGGTCTCTCACGATCACCTGATCCAGAGCACCTCGTGGTTTTTGGTGATGCTGGGACAGCCGCTGACGCGCTTCACGCCGCTGCCCGCCACCACCTGGCCCGGCTTGTTGACCTGTTGCAGCCGCAGCCTGGCGACAGAAATGCTTCCTCTGGGGCCATTCCTGAGCCATCTTGCGTCGAGCACCATCATGGCGTGTTCATTCGTGCTAATCGTCAAGTTGTCCTATATTGTCAGCGGGATAGGGATGGCCGTGGTGTGGGTCCTGGGGTTATATCGCTCGACCATGCCAGAGAAACGTTGGCGGATGCTGTGGTCGGCTCTGTCGATGGTCGAGCTGCTGCTGCTGCCTGTGGTGACGTTCGTGCTGGGGGCGTTGCCCGCGCTGTACGCTCAGACGCGGTTGCTGTTGGGGCTGGACCTGACCTATCGACCGACGCCCAAGCGCATCGTGAATGTCCAGGGCGAAGGAAAGTAGCAGGAATCAAAGCGGCGACGGATGGTCGTCCGTCGCCGCAGCCATTCGACGATGTCTGCGAGCTGGGAAGTTAAAAAAGCTGAAGCGTGCCGGTAGCACGCACAATCTTCTGGCGGTAGTTGCTCACATAGTCGAGCAGGCGCTCGTGGAGCGCGCTCCATTCCCGGCTGCCCAAGATGCGCTGCATAGAGCTGAGGTCTTCGGTGACGCCGCCCGTGAGAATCTGAGGGCAGTTGCCGTAGATCGTAAACCAAGCCTCGGTGGGCTGAAGACCCAGCCGTGTGATGCCCGGCACAAACTCACGCACCACAAACTCAAAATACTCGGCGTCTCGCCCGCTCTTGATGTCCCATGTCATCAGCAGTTTGACCATCATGATGTAGCTCTTTTCAGCCTGTCCAGCGACTGGCGGTTTTGCGATAGGCGCGGCTATCAATGTGCATATTGCAGCACGACGATCTGAGTCTCTTCGCCCATCTCAGAGGAAGTGACCTTCAGCGCCTCCAGCTCCTGGACAGCCGAAACCCCCATTTCTTTGAGGAACTTGTCGAGTGGGTCAAGCTTGAGGCTACAAGCCTGGGTGCGGTAGTGCATTGGGACGACAATCGAGGGTTCGATCAGGCTGATGACCTCAGCGGCCTCAGCGCTGTTCAGTGCGCCCCCGCCGCCCACGGGCACCAAGAGTACGTCAATGGGGCCTAACTGCTCGATCTGAGACTGAGATGGGACGTGGTTCAGGTCACCCAGATGCGCCACCACATACGAGCCAAAATCGAAGACAAAGACGATATTCCGGCGCGCCTCGGTCCGCTGGTGGGGATTGTAGGTTTCGACCCCTGTGATAAACACGCCCCCAATCTCGTACTCGCCGGGGCGGTCGAGGATGTGCGTCACCTTTTTGACGGTGTCGATGGCGTTGTGGCCGGGAGCATCATGGCTGACAGTGACAATGTCGGCGCGCAGGTTGGGAGCCTCATAGCCGATGCTTGCATCGAAGGGATCAGTGACAATGCTGGCCACCCCGCGCTCCATGAGCCGGAAACAGCTATGCCCGTGCCACGTGATCTCCATACCCGCTGTCTTCTCCCTATACTCGCTGGTTTTGCGCGAGGCCGCACATAAAGTCAATTATATCGTAAGGGCACAAGAGGTGCCAGACAGAGGGGAGAGGAGGATCGATCAGGCCCCCGGCGTTTGCCTCAGGGGCAATTTCCTGCCCTTGACAAATATCTTAACCCTGATAGACTTGCGCCGACTGAGCTTACCGTAGTCGATCCTGCGCCACAGGGGGAAGCCATGCACGAGCTGCTGAAGAGGGCTGAGGCCGACCGGGTTTACTTCGTCGACCTGCAATTCACCGACATCCTGGGAACGATCAAGAGCGTCTCGATCCCGGTCGGGCGATTGGAGGAGGCGCTGGAGCGCGGCGTGTGGTTCGACGGTTCCAGCATCGAGGGGTTTGCTCGCATTCAGGAGAGCGATATGTTCCTGGCTCCAGACCCCACCACCTATGCCGTTCTGCCCTGGACCTCCCCAGAGCGGCGGCGAGCACGCCTGATCTGCGACATCAAGCGCCCGGATGGGGAGCCGTTCCTGGGCGATCCGCGTGCTGTTCTGCGCCGGGCTATCGAATATGCCCGATCACGTGGCTTCGTCTACAACTGTGGCCCTGAGTTGGAGTTCTTCCTGTTCAAGCGGAATGGCAACGAGCCTCTGACGCCGGTTCCTCATGACGTGGGCGGCTATTTTGACTTCTCACCTAAGGATGAGGCCCAATCCATCCGGGCTGACATTGTGCTGGCTATGGAGCAGATGGGCATGACGGTGGAAGCCAGCCACCACGAGGTCGCCACTGCTCAGCACGAGATCGACTTCGAGTATGCTGATGCGCTGACGGCAGCCGACAATGCTGTCACGGTCAAGTATACGGTGAAAGCCATTGCCGCTACCCATGGCGTGTATGCCACATTCATGCCCAAGCCCATCTTCGGGATCAACGGGTCGGGGATGCATACCCACCAGAGCCTGACAGATGCGAAGACTGGCCAGAACGTTTTCTATGATCCGGATGACGAGTACCGACTGTCTGAAGTGGCGTATCACTTCATCGCTGGGCAGCTCAAACATGCACGGGCGCTGGCCGCCGTGGTTGCCCCCACGGTGAACAGCTATAAGCGGCTGACCCCCGGCTACGAGGCTCCCGTGTACCTCTGCTGGGCGCAGATCAACCGCTCGGCGCTGATCCGCATTCCACGCTTTACGCCAGGGCATGAGCAGGCTACGCGCGTCGAACTGCGCTGCCCTGACCCAAGCTGCAACCCGTACCTGGCGTTTGCCACGATGCTGCGGGCTGGCCTGGACGGGATCGAGCAGCAGATCCCGGCTCCCGATCCGGTGAATGAGGATGTGTATCATTTCACCCCTGAAGACCTGGCGAAACGGGGCATCCGGACATTGCCCGGCACCCTGGGGGAGGCGCTCGACGAAATGGCCGGCGATCCGCTGGTGCTCGATGCGCTGGGAGACCACATCCCGGCATGGTACCTGCGCGCCCGACGAGCGGAGTGGGAAGAATACCGCATTCAGGTCTCGCAGTGGGAATTGGACCGCTACTTGGAGACAACGTAGAAGCTACATTGTTTGGCGCGGTTCGGTTGGCTGTAGTATTCTGGTGCCATACAGTCATTCTTTGTGAGGAAGAAGAGATGGCGCAACGACGACTGATCGCCCTGTTGGTCACGTTGGCTTTCACATGCCTGGCCGCGACCGGCTGTCGAGGGCGGCTTGACGAGAACATCGCGCGGCTGAATGCCGCTGCAACTGCTGCGGCGGGCGGCGGCCCCACCCCCATCCCTGCCACCCAGACATCCACACCGGAGCCGACGGCCATCCCGCAGGGCTACTTCGACCTGACCGCTGATCCTTCTGCCCTCTTGGTGTGGGCCTGGGGGCAGGTGTACGGCCTGCCAAGCGGCGAGGAATTCACCATCATTGCCACCCAGGAACAGGTCGCCAGCTATGTCGTCCAATCGCTTCAATTAGGCGGCTTTCAGAACGTTGTGCGCGGCGGGACGGTGACGGTCGGTCTGGGGCAAATCCGCCTGGACCTGGCCCTTCAGGATATGAATGGCAACACCGATGCGGGGACAATCACGTTCCAGCCCACTCTCGACGCGCAGAGCACGCTGGCCTTGCACCCCCAGGGCGCGGACTTCGGCGGCTTGCAATTGCCCGGCGACTTTATCCCGGCGCTGGGCGACACCGTGCACGCCGTGTTGACCGGCGCCCAGACGCCTGCCCTGAGTCAGGTCAGGCTCACCCTGCTGGGGATGGACAACGGCGTGCTGCGCATCGCTGGCACCGTCAAATAGCGTTTCAACGCAGCGCCGGCCATGATCTACCTTAGCCTCAGGGCATCCATTTCCTCAATCTGGCTCAGAGGGGGCAGGATGTCCTGGATGAATAACCAACAGCTACAAGCCGGGTACTTCTGAGGCAGACAGCCCTGGCTCCTGCTGCTGTCTTGCCTGTCTTGCCTGATGGTCATAAACAGAAGGAGGGCCTCTCATGGACCAGTCGCTGCTGGCTTCACCCGTGGCGTTTCTGCGGCACATGCGCGGCGATCTTCCCTACGCCGACGTGTTGCGTGACTACGAAACATGGTGGTTCGAGCATGGGCAGGCGATCTCGGACGCTGTGGACCGGATGGGGACTCCGTGGCTCAAGATGTACGACGCACTGGGCCGCCGCGTCGACGAGGTGCAGTACCCCCCTGAATACTGGACGATGCTGCGCCAGGGCTACCGAGCCGGGATGCTGTGGCGCAGCTTCGAGATGCAGTCGTTGCTGCCTTATTACCTGCTTGGTCACGTCACCAGCTTCTTTGATCCCGGCCTTTACTGCCCTCACACCGTCTCCATGTCCACCGCCGTGCCGCTCGACAAATATGGGTCGCCGGAGGTCAAAGCTCGCTTCCTACCCATGCTCCTGGCCCGTGATGACTCGGTATGGCAGGGCGCTACCTGGATGACAGAGGCGCGCGGTGGATCAGACCTGGGCGCCGGCGTGGAAACGGTAGCGCGACCTCACGGCGATGGCTGGCTGCTTGACGGCGACAAGTACTTCGCCAGCAACGCCCATGCCGATCTGGCGGTCGTCGCAGCGCGGCCTGAGGGCGCGCCAGAGGGGGTACGCGGGCTGGCGCTGTTCCTGGTGCCCAGGCGTCGCGCCGACGGAGCGCTGAACTTCACCATCCGGCGGCTGAAAGACAAGGTGGGGACGCGCTCGGTGCCGACCGGGGAGGTCGAGCTGCGTGAGAGCGAGGGCTACCTGTTGGGCGAGGCGCAGCACGGCGTGTACCTGATCCTTGAGGTGCTGAATGTATCGCGCGTGGCGAACAGCGTTGGCAGCGTGGCCCTGGCGCAGCGAGCCATCGCCGATGCCTCTCGCTTTGCCTGCGAGCGGGTGGCGTTCGGAAAACCCATTGCCGAGCATCCTCTGCTGGCCCACCAGATCGCCGAGCGGATCGAGGGATTGAAGGTGGCCTTTGCGCTGGCCTGGGAGGCGGTGGATCGGCTTGATGAGGTGTGGCGCGAGACGCCGCGTTATTCGGATCGCTATCATTTGTTCCGGTTGATCGCCCATCTGGCCAAATACTGGACTGCCGAGTTTGCTGCCCAGACAGCCAAGTGGGCCATGGAGGTGTATGCAGGGGTTGGAACCCTCCAGGAGAACCGGGTGGAGCGGTGGCTACGCGAGGCTATGATCCTGGCCATCTGGGAGGGTACGCCGCACCGCCAGATGCTCGACGGGCTGGAGGCGATGGAGCGCAAGCAGGCGCACCGGCTGCTGTTGGATCACCTGGGGGAGGCCGCCGACCCACAGCAGGCGGAAGCGCTGATGGCGCGGATCGAGGATCACCTGGCCCTGCCACAGGAGGAGAAGGAAGCCGAGATCGAACCGTTGTTCAAGGAGATGGCGGAGTTTGTGGGGAGATCGCTTGTGCGCCAGTGGAATGGGGCCATAGCGCCCCAGGCGGCTCGCAAGCCCTCCCCATCCTGAAATCCCGGCCCAGGGTCAATCGTCGAAAGGAGTGCTGTCGACATGCCGCTGCCCCTGCGCCGACCCAACCCGCACTACGGCAATGCCATCCCCATCGACCCTGCCGACGTGCCTGCGCGTTTGGGCCATCGCTACGACGAGGTCGTGCGGCTGACCGAGGCCCACACGCTGGCCGTGCAGCGTTGGCTCCCGGCGCTTGCTCCACAAGTCAATCGCTTTGAGGGGCGAGGGACAACAGCGGTAGCTAACGGAATGCCTGCCAGGCTGTTCAATCAGGCCCTGGGGGCCAGCTACAGCAGCGTGTCTGAAGCCGAGATTGAGGCCGAGATCGCTGCTGTGATCGGGTTTCTCACGGCGCGATCCCCGCGCTGGCTGTGGTGGCTCGGTCCATCGACTCACCCTCCTGACTTCCCCGCTCGGTTGGAGCGGCGAGGGCTGGTCTGCGCACGCGATCTCCCGGCCATGGTTGCGCCCCTGCCCCTCGACCCACTGCCCGCCACTGCCCCCAACCTGGAAGTGTGGCAGGCCCGTACCCGCGCCGACCTGGCCGCTGCCAGCCTGATCCGGCGTGCGGCGTTCCACTTTGCGCCGGGGGCGGGCGAGACTTACTTCGAGGACGCCGCAGATGACTGGCTGGCTGGCGACCCGGCCCGGCTGTACTTGGTGCGCGAAAGCGGCGGCCCCCCTGCTGCCATCGGAGCGTTGATCGTGGCCGAGGGAGTACCGGGCATCTACGTCATGGCAACGCTGCCGGAGTATGAGCGGCGCGGTATGGGCCTGGCCGTGCTGGTCCGCATGATGGTCGACGCAGCGCAGGAGGGTCACGACTTGCTTGTGCTGACTGCTTCGCCCAAAGGGTTCGGCCTGTACTGCAAAGTCGGGTTCGAGTATCTGTTCGATTTTCACCTCTACCATCTTCCTGAAGTGTGACGTGCAACGGGGCGACGCCTCGCCTGGCCGGGGTAAATCGGATATTTATACTCTCATTTCGGCCTGTTTGGCAGCAATTGACAGCAACTTTGCGCTGGGCGGCGTGTTTACCCCCTTGAGATTCGATACAATACAATTGGCATCTGACTGGTAGACTTACCTGCCTGCGTCGAGGGGAGGGGAAGCGATGGGATTGGATCAAGCACAAGGACTGGCAGCCTACCGCACCATGATGGTGATCCGGCGCTTCGAGGAGAAGTGCGCGGAGCTTTACGCTGCAGGCGACATTGGCGGGTTCCTCCATCTGTACATTGGGCAAGAGGCCATTGCGGTAGCCGCCAGCTACGCGCTGCGCCCGGACGACAACCTGATCACTGCCTACCGCGACCACGGCATAGCGATTGCTCGGGGAATGCCCACCCGCGCACTGATGGCCGAGATGTTCGGCAAGGCAACTGGCTCTAGCCAGGGCAAGGGCGGATCGATGCATCTGGGCGATCGCGAACGGCGTTTCTGGGGCGGCTGGGCGATTGTCGGTGGGCACCTGCCGCTGGCCGCCGGGATCGCGCTGGCCGACCAATACAATGGATCGGATCGCGCCACCGTGGCTTTCATGGGCGATGGAGCCACCAACATCGGTTACTTCCATGAGGCGCTGAACCTGGCTGCTGTGTGGAAGCTGCCGGTGGTGTGGGTAGTTGAGAACAATCAGTACGGCATGGGCACCGCCGTGACACGCGCCTCGGCTGTGTCGGACATTTCCAAGAAGGCCGAAGCCTACGGGATGCCCTGTTGCATCCAGGTGGATGGCATGGATCTGCTGGCAGTGCACGACATGTTGTTGGAGGGCCTGGAGTACGTGCGCTCCGGCAGAGGTTCGTTTTTCATTGAGGCCATGACTTACCGTTATCGGGGGCATTCCATGGGCGACCCGGAGCGCTACCGCCCGGTGTATGAGGTGGAAGCGAAGAAACAGGACGACCCGATCACGCGCTGGGGCACGTATCTGATCGAGAACCAGTGGGCTACGATGGATGATCTAACGCGGTTAGCCCACGAAGCCGATCAGGAGATCGCCGAGGCAGTCGAGTTTGCCCGGAACAGCCCATTCCCGGCCCCGCAGGAGTTGTACACCCATGTCTATGCCGACTAGCACTGTCAAGAGCAGCACCATGACTGGCGAGACCAAAGTCATGACCTACCGCGAGGCCATCTCTGAGGCGTTGTGGGAGGAGATGGAGCGCGATGAGCGGATTTTCATCCTGGGCGAGGAGGTAGGTGTATGGGGGGGCACCTACGCCGTCACACGCGGATTCTACGACCACTTCGGTGAGAAGCGCGTGCGAGACACTCCCATTGCCGAGCAGGCCATCGTGGGGGCAGCAGTAGGCGCAGCCATGAACGGCCTGCGTCCGGTCGCCGAGATCATGACGATCAATTTCGCCTTCCTGGCGTTGGACGCCATGATCAACAGCGCGGCAGTAGCCCGCTACATGTTCGGCGGGCAGTTCAGCGTTCCTCTGGTCATCCGGACCACCACCGGCGGGGGCCGGCAGCTTGGCGCGACGCACTCACGCGCACCGGAACCGGTGTTTGCCCACTTCCCCGGCATGTATGTGGTTACGCCAGCGACGCCAGCCGACGCCAAGGGGCTGCTCAAGGCTGCCATTCGCGACGACAACCCGGTGCTATTCGTCGAGCACAGCACGCTGTACCAGACGCGCGGCGAGGTTCCGGTGGGTGATTACACTATCCCCCTTGGCAAGGCGGATGTGAAGCGGGCAGGCGCTGACGTGACCATCGTGGCCTACTCTAAGATGGTGCAGCTCTCCCTGCAGGCCGCTGAGATGTTGGCCAAAGAAGGGATCAGCGCGGAGGTGATCGACCTGCGCGGCCTGCGCCCCCTGGACCTGGGGCCGGTGTTCGAGAGCTTCAAGAAGACCAACCGCTGCGTGGTGGTCGAAGAAGCCACGCCCTTCTACAACGCCAGTGGCGAGGTCGCGGCCCGCCTCCAGGCAGAGTGCTTCGACTATATGGATGCGCCAGTGAAGCGCGTCAATGCTGAGGATGTGCCGCTGCCTTACTCGCGTGAACTGGAGCAGAGTGCGCTGCCCACGCCAGCCAAGATTGTGCAAGCAGTCAAAGAAGTGCTGTGAGTCTCGCCTCAGCCCTCCGGAAAGGGAGAGGCTGGGTCGGGAGAGCCACAGAAAGGGACAGTATGGCCGAGTTGATCCACATGCCCAAGCTGGGCTTTGACATGAAGGAAGGGCAGCTCGTCCGTTGGCTGAAGCAGCCTGGCGACGAGATCAAGCCGCACGATATAGTGGCCGAGATCGAATCGGACAAGGCGACGGTCGAAGTCGAGGCGTTCGTCGGCGGCACGCTGCTGCAGACGCTGGCCAATGCCGGGGAATGGGTGCCCATCGGGGCGCCGATTGCGGTGGTAGGCCAGCCTGGCGAGAAAGTCGACCTGGCCGCGCTGGGAGTTGCAGCGTCGGCAGAGGCCGCTGCGGCTGCTCCCGCCCCGGAAAAGGTCGAGACAGCCCGACCTGTCTCTGCCCCAGCGCCGCTGCCGGCAGCAGCGCCCGCGAAAGCTGAGGGCGGCGATGGCTACTCACTGCCGGAAGGCGTGCGAGCCAGTCCTGTCGCCCGCAAGCTGGCCGCTGACCTGGGCCTGGACCTGCGCCGCGTGGTCGGCTCTGGGCCGCAGGGGCGCGTTACCAAGGCAGATGTTGAGACATTTGTCAAGGAGTTCGGCGTGGCGCCCGCGCCGGCGATGGCGCCTGCTGTATCGATAGCCGCCTCGACCGGGCCGGTCGCCGTTGGCCCCGACGACGAGGTGGTGCCGCTGGCACGCATGCGTAGTCGGATCGGCCAGCGCATGGTCGAGGCCAAACAGGCTGTGCCGCACTTCTACGTCACGACTGAGATCGACATGGGGCCTGCGCTTGAGCTGCGCAAGGACATCAATGTGCGGTTGGAGGCGCAGGGCATCAAGGTGTCGGTGAACGATCTGATCGTCAAGGCTGCGGCGATGGCCTTGAAGGACTTCCCGAACCTGAATGCAGCTTTCAACGGCGACTCCATTGTACGGCGTGGGCACATCAACATCGGGATTGCAGTCGCCATGGAGGCGGGGTTGATCAACGTTGTCAGCCGGGACGCTGATAAAGCTACGTTGAGCACGCTGGCCTCCCGCCACATCGAGCTGATCGCCCGCGCTCGCGAGGGCAAAGTGAGGCCAGACGATGTGGAGGGCGAGACGTTTACCATCTCGAATCTGGGGCCGTGGGATGTAGACAGCTTTGCGGCGATCATCAATCCGCCCGCAGCAGCCATCCTGGCTCTGGGGACAGCTCAGCGCGTTCCTGTGGTCAATAAGGACGGCACCCTGGGGGTTGGGTGGCGGATGAAGGCCACCCTCAGCGCCGATCACCGTGTGACGGATGGGGCCGAGGCGGCGGCTTTTATGCAGACCTTCAAGGCCATCCTGGAGGACCCGATCCGGCTGCTGGTGTAGTGGAGCAGCGCCGACAAGAGCAGCAGACGCCGACCTCTCGCAGGTCGGCGTTGTGTTGGGTTCCTCTGTCGTACCGTTGCGATCCGCTAGAAGAACAGTTTAGCCAGCTTCAGGATGCCCTGCTTCCACGGCACGCGGTGTGAAACACCGGAGGTCGCTCTGATCTCGTCGATGTGCGCCTTATACCACTCGAAATTGCGGATCAGCGCCTCCCGGTTCGAGTATCGAGGCTTGAAGCCCAGCACGCGCTCGGCCTTCTCAATCGAGACGAACGACTCCTTGACGACAGTCTCGTACACCCATTTGTAGAGCGGCGACAGGCCCAATCGCTCCAAGACGCGCAGTGCGAAGATCGCTGGGCCAGCGGGGAGCGAGATAACCCGCTTGCCGTGCCCCGCGTGATCGAGCACGGCCTGGAAGTCAGTGCGGGGCGTGCCGAACTCCTTCGCGCCGATGTTGAAGGTGTCGTTGGCCTGCTCACAGGGCAGGGTGGCGCACAGCCAGATCGCCTCGCACAGGTCTTCGACATCCAGGTACTGGTACGGATTGTCGCCCTTGCCCAGAATGGGGAAGTGATGGCCCTCCATGGCCCACTCATACAGCATGGCAAAGACTCCCAACCGCTCCGGCCCGATGAACGACTTGGGTCGCAGGATGGGAACGCACATCCCCTGCGACCGATATTCCAGGCCCACCTGCTCCGCCAGCACCTTAGCTTCGCCATATGGCCCAACGCCATGCAATGTGTCATCCTCGTACAGAGGGTGGTGGTCTGGGATGCCGTAGACAGCGGTCGAGGAGATGTGAATCACGCGCTCAACCCCGTGGGCGCGCGCCGACTCGAACACACAGCGTGTGCCATCCACATCGGTCGAGTAAATGTCTTCTGGCTTGTAGAGCGGGAGCGCCGCGGCGGCATGGACCACTATGTGCACGCCCTGCATGGCGCGGTCTACAGCGGCGCGGTCGCGGATGTCGCCGGTGACGACGGTGATCTGGTCCTGACAGTCGCTGTAGTTGAAGGGAGCAATGTCGAGCGACACGACACGTTGGCCCTTAGCCAGCAGGTAACGCACCAGGTTGATGCCCAGGAAGCCTGCCCCGCCAGTGATCAGATAGGTTTTGCTCTCAGACATAGGTGATCGTTTAGAGGCATGGCCTGCCGTTCCAGGCGGATCGGCAGTATGCTGTTCCTTTCTGTGAAGGTGTGAGTGGTAGGCTCTGTTGATGCTTGATCCCAGCCACGCGGCAAATTATAGCTGGCCCACCGGCAGGCGTCCAGTGGGCCTGGACCAGGAGCGCCCCATAAGGCGGTCATGGCGTTTCGGGGGAGGGCCGCCTCACCCCCCGACCTCGCTGGCGCTCGGTCTGCCCCCTCTCCACATTGTGGAGAGGGGGAGGGAGAGCCGCCAGGGGCGGCTCGACGGGGGTGAGGCTCTGAGTCCGCCTCACCCCCGACCTCGCTGACGCTCGGTGTGCCCCCTCTCCACATCGTGGAGCGGGGGAGGGAGAGCCGCCCTCGGCGGCTCGACGGGGGTGAGGCTCTGGGTCTGCCTCACCCCCTGTCGCTGCGTTGCTCCTGTCCATCTGTGCTATAATGACAACCATTCCGGCTTCCTGCCGGAGGAGCCGAACGTGCACAGGAAATGCCCTCATCTCAGTGCGCCGGTAGCCCTGGCGCTCGTCGCATGTCTGGCGCTGCTGACCGCCTGTAGCATCCTCTCGAATGGCGGGGCAGGCCCAGACATCCCTGCCAGCCAGACCGTCTCACCAACGGGCGAGGTTGTCCTACCTTCGCCCGCGCCCACTTCCACGCCTCTGCCTGAGCCTGCGCTCGACCCGGAGCTGGTGTGGGTGGCGGTGGATGGCATGGGCGATGCCCTGATGACCGTTGCGCCGGATGGCGCTGCCGAGAAGGTCCGGCTGCCGCTCAACGAGGGCCAGCGGGCCTCCAGTGTGGTCGCTGCCCGCGATGGGCGCTTCTTGGCCTACCTGGTCTGGGATGCTGAAGGGCATCAGCACGGCGTTGCCACCTGGGACCTCACTGAGGTGAATGCCCGCTTGGTCATGCGCCCCCTGCCTGGCTATCGCATCATCGCCCTGTACCTAGCTGACGACTCGAGTGCGTTGGTGACGGTGCAGGTGGCCGAGGACCAGCCGCTCGAAGAGGCTGACTGGCGGCTGGACCGCACGCCAGCGCGAGGCGGCGAGCCGACGCTGCTGGCTAGTCGCGACATGCTCGACGATGTGCCGCCGCTGGTGCCCTTTGCCTGGCCAGTGGGCGGTCCCATCCTGCTCAACGCTGCTATCCATATGAACCTGTCGCGGGGCATCTATGCTGTCAACCCCGACGTGGGGGGCGGCAGGCTGGTCATCCCGCTCGATGAACAGATCGTTGTCTCTCCTGCCCTGTCGTCCGACGACACGCGCCTGGCCTACCTGACCTACGACTCGTCCGCGCCAGGGGCGTCTACTGGCGACATCCACACCGTCAATGTGGTGCGAGTCCATAACCTGCGCCTGGACCAGACCGTGACGGTCGCTGCGCCGGAAGGCCAGTCCATTTATGGGATGCGCTGGCACCCGGATGGCGTGCGGTTGCTGCTTGACATGGTCACGCGCTCAGCAGATGGCAGCCAGGGGGAGCAGTTCTGGGCGCTGGTTGCCCCCGATCAGCCGCCCCCCTGGACACAGACCACGCCGGGGCCGGGCCGTGAGAACCTGTTTGACTATGAGCCTTATGGGGCGGGGGTGATCTACACTGTCCTGCCCCTTGACGGCGTGTGGGAGCTTTATGTCCTGCCCGATCTGCTGAGCGACTCCCCGCCGCAGGTCGTCTCGCTCGAACCGCTTGCCCAGGAGTATGGAGCGCCCGTCATCATTCGCACGCCGTAAATCCTGAATCTGGCTGAGACAGGGAACACTATGTTAAACACGTTTTTTGATCCCCAATCGGTAGCCGTCATCGGCGCATCGCGCGACCCCGACAAGCTGGGGTACGCGGTGGTGCGCAACCTGATCGACAGCGGTTTTGCCCGCGACAGGCCGCTCTATCCCATCAACCCCAAAGCTGACGAAATCTTGGGCCTCAGGGCCTATCCCAGCGTCAAGGATGTGCCGGGTCCGATCGATCTGGCGGTGGTCGTCATTCCCTACAAGCGCGTGCCGGCGGCCATGCGTGAGTGTGGCGAGAAGGGCATCCCGACCGTGGTGGTCATCACCGCCGGGTTTCGCGAGGCAGGTCAAGAGGGCCTGGAACGTGAGCAAGAGGTGATGGCCCTTGCCCAGCAGTACCACATCCGCGTGATCGGCCCCAACTGCCTGGGCATCATCGATACCTATACGCCGCTCAATGCCTCCTTTGCCGCCGGGACGCCGCCCAGAGGTCCGATCAACTTTATGTCGCAGTCGGGCGCGTTAGGCACTGCCGTCCTCGATTGGGCGCTGGCAGGTGAGATGGGCTTCTCCAAGTTTGTGAGCCTGGGCAACAAGGCCGATGTGAGTGAGATCGACCTGTTGCAGCTATGGGCCGAGGACCCCAACGCGAATGTGCTGCTGGCCTACATCGAAGGCGTGCCGGACGGCCAGCGCTTCATCACCACAGCCCGTGAAGTGAGCCGCTGCAAGCCCATCGTCGCTGTCAAATCGGGAGTCACCAAGGCCGGCTCACGGGCCGTGTCGTCGCACACCGGCTCGCTGGCCGGGTCGGAGCAGGCCTACTCCTCGGCCTTCAAGCAGGCCGGCATCATCCGCGCCCACACCATGGAGGAGATGTTCGACTTTGCGCTCGCCTTCGCCTATCAGCCAATCTTGAAGGGCGACCGCATCGCCATCATCACCAATGCAGGCGGGCCAGGCATCCTGGCCACCGACGCCATCGAGCGATGCGGCCTTCAGCTTGCCCGCCTTGAGAACGAGACGATCATCAAGCTAGAAAGCTACCTGCCCGACGCCGCCTCGGCAGCCAACCCGGTGGATGTGCTGGGGGACTCGGCTGCCGACCGCTACCAGTTCGCCATCCAGACTGTGTCCGAGGACCCCAACGTCGATGGGATGTTGGTGATCCTGACTCCACAGGCCATGACCGACATTCCGGGCACGGCCCAGGCTGTGGCCGACTTCTCGGACCGGGGGAACATTCCGGTGTTGGCCTGCTTCATGGGTAAGAAAGAGGTCGCCAAAGGCATCACGATTCTGACCGAACGCGGCGTGCCCAACTATCCCTTCCCAGAGCGGGCGGTTCTCGCTTTCCGCGCCATGGCCGACTATCGCCATGTGCGCAGCCTCCCACTGCCCACCTTCGAACGGTTCGAGGTGGATGCTGGCGCAGCCCGCCGCGTGTTCGACCAGGCGCGTAGCGAGGGGCGGCTGAGCATTGGCGACTTTGAGGCGCGCGAGGTCCTGCGGGCTTACGGGCTGCGCACGCCGCGCACCGAGCTGGCCGCCACCCCTGAGGAAGCGGTGCGCCTTGCTGCTGAGATCGGCTTCCCGGTGGTGCTCAAGATCGCCTCGCCCGACATCCTGCACAAGACCGACGTGGGCGGCGTGCGGGTGGGGCTGCGCAGCGCCCAGGATGTGCGGGATGCCTTCGAGCTGATGACGTACCGTGCTGAGCGCTATGTGCCTGGCGCGCGTCTCTGGGGTTGCACGGTGCAGCAGATGACGCCGCCGGGGCTGGAAGTGCTGGTGGGCATGAACCGCGACCCACAGTTTGGCCCGCTGGTGACGTTCGCGCTGGGGGGCATTTATGTCGAGATTCTCAAAGATGCCACCTTCCGTGTAGCGCCCTTCTCGCGGAATGAGGCCGAGCAGATGCTTGAGGAGCTGCGGGCGCGTGCCCTGCTCGACGGCGTGCGCGGCAGGCCCCCCATGGACAAGGAAGCCATCGTGGATGCCCTGCTGCGCATCGGGCAGTTGGCCCAGGACTTCCCGGAAATCGTCGAGCTGGACATCAACCCCCTGATGGTGTTTGAACAGGGCCAGGGCGCGGTGGCCATCGACATGCGTCTGGTGCTCAAATAAGGACACAGCGCGGCGCTTTTGGATTACAATAGGGGGTGTAGGGGTGACTCTCACCGAGGAAGCGCTTAGGCTGCTTTCACGCGCTGACTTCTGGCAACTTTGGCTCATACAGAGGACAAAAGAGAAACATGAAGGCATTATACGTCACCTCAATCGAGAACTTCGCTGGCAAGACGGCCATTTGTCTGGGCATCGGCAAGCGCCTCCAGGCGGAAGGCTACCGGATCGGCTATCTGAAACCCCTCAGCTACGAGGCCCTGCAACGAGGCCCAGAGCTGGTTGACGAGGATGTAGCGTTCGCCAAAAACGTGCTGGCCCTCACCGACGACCTCAGCGACTTGTCCCCGGTGGCCATGACGACCGCCCTGCTGCCGGAGTGCCTGGGCGAAGGCGATGAGTGTGGCTTTCACGACAAGATCAAACAGGCAGCCGATCGCGTGGGCCAGGGCAAGGATGTGCTGTTGCTAGAAGGCAGCGCTAACCTGCGCATGGGCTACGCGCTGGGCCTCTCGACCCCCTTTGTGGCTGAGATGCTCGACGCTCAGGTGTTGGCCGTGGTCCGCTGCCGGGGACGGCTGTGTATGCTTGACGATGCTCTGGCGGCGCAGTTCCGCCTGCACGAACGGCTGTTGGGCGTGGTCTTCAACCGTGTGCCGGAGGAGCAGATGTCGTTCGTCAGCCAGCAGGCCGTGCCGTTCCTGGAGGCTCGCCGTATCCCGGTGCTGGGCGCACTGCCTGAGCGCCCACAGTTAGCGGCGATCAGTGTGGGCGAGTTGATCGACGTGCTCAAGGCCAGGACGCTGACCGAGGAGGCCGACCGGGGGGCGCTGGTGGAACATCTGATGGTGGGCGCTATGAGCGCTCAGGAGGCGCTGTCGCGCTTCCGCGTCTACCCCAACAAGGCCGTCATCACCGGCGGTGACCGCACAGACGTGCTGCTCGCGGCGCTAGAGACCTCGACCACGGCCCTGATCCTGACCGGCAACCTGCAACCGAGCGCCACGGTGATCCAGCGAGCCAACGAGCGGGGCGTTGCGGTCTTGCTGGTCTCGTCCAACACACTTGAGACGGTTGAGGCCATTGAGCGGGTGTTCGGCAAGACGCGCCTGGGCCAGGCCGAGAAGTTGGCCCATTTCGAGGCGCTGATGGCCCAGCATCTCAACTATAAACGTCTGTTTTCACTGCTGGGGCTGGAAAAATAGGCCGGCGCTGGCCTCCAGCGAGGCGTGGCAGTTTCGGGAGGGCCGCACCGCAGGGTGCGGCTCTGTGATTGTCAGTCCTCGCCCCCCACGCTCGCGGGGAGCACAGCCCGCTGTGGCCTGCGTACATTCACGACCCCAATCCCGGCCAGCACCAGCGCCGACCCCACCGCCAGTTGCCAGTCGAGCTGCTCGTCCAGGAAGATCACGCCCAGCAGCAGCCCAATCAGCGGCAGCACGTAGGTCACCAGCGAGGCGCGTGTCGCCCCCCATGAGTTGAGCAGAGTGTAGTACAGCATGTATGCCAGGCACGATCCCAACAGGCCCAGCCAGGCCAGCGCCAACCAGGTCAGCGGCCTGACAGGGATGACAAGGGGGCGCTCGAAGGCCAGCAGCGCCAGCCAGCTCATCAGATCGGCGAACAGGATCACCAGGGTGGACTGGACGACTGGCGGCTGTCCGCTGACATACCTGCGGGCATAGGTAGCCGACATGGCATAGCTGATGGCGGCGGCCAGCACCGCCAGTTGCCCCAGCAGGCTGCTTTGCAGCGCCTGCGGGCCGAGGTCGCGGCTCATCAATACCACCACCCCGACGAAGCCGACTACTAGCCCGATCAGCCGAGGTATCGTGATCCTCTCGTCGTGCAGCCAGAAGTGAGCAATCACGATGGTGAACAGCGGCATTGTCCCGTTCAGGATGGCTGCCAGCGCCGAGTCGACGCTGGTTTCACCCCACGAGATCAGGATAAATGGCACTGCCGTTTGGAATGCGCCCAGGAATAGGTACGACAGGAGAGTGTGACGGTCACGGGGGAGAGGCTGCCGCTGCACGCGCAGCACGACCAGCAGCCCCACCACGCCAAACAGGAGGCGAATCGCCACCAGCATGAACGGCCCAATCTCTTCCAGCGCGATCTTGATCCACAGAAAAGAGGTGCCCCAGATCAGCCCCAGCAAAACAAACATGCCCCATTCTCTCAGCCGCATGGCATTCACCTCCGGATTGACGGAAGATACCTCTGCGGGGCTGCCATGTGCAACTCCTGGACCCGTTGCGTGTGGCCTCGGCCAGGTTGGCTTGAATCTCAAAGCAAAGGGGCCACATCAGCGGTGGCCCCTGTCGATCATCCGGGGGTTGAAGTGGCTCACGCAGCCTGGGGCTGCCTCTGCAATTGGCCAAACCCGCCGACTGCAATGAGCGCTACGGCGTACCCGACCATCCCCGCCACGAACACTGTCGTAAACCCGAAGTGGATGGCCAGGATGACGGTTGAGACCGATCCCAGCACCGACAGCGCCGAGTTGATGGCCCATACCCACGGCAGCAGTTCCTGTTGGCCCCGCGAACCCACGTAGCGCATCGCGAGCGGGAAGGGCCGGCCCATCAGCAGGCCGGCGGGGGCCAACACCATCACCGCCAGCCCAATGCGTGCTTCCAGGCTCCAGCCCTGCGTGGCTCGCAGCAGCAGCGGCAGCCCGGCCACATAAATGGCCATCGCCGCCAGCAGAACGATCAGCGACAGGCGCAGGCTGTGCACGATGCGCTCGGCTGGGATATGCTGCGTAGCAAAGCTGCCCAGCCCGCTGAAGACCAGCAGCGAGAACAGCACCACGACCAGCGAGTAGGTCGGCGAGCCGAGGTAGATGGTCAGGCGCTGCACCATTGGGATCTCTACCAGCATGAAGGCCACGCCCAGCGCGCCGAAATACAACACATAGATCAAGGCATGACGGCGGGCGCGGCGCATGGCGCTGCCGCGTGCTACAGCCACGGGGATGACGATCATAGCGATGGTCAGCAGCGCGATCACCACAAAAGTTGCGATCAGCAGCCCTGCGGCCTGCACGCCAAAGTTGTATAGCACACTCCCCCGGTACTGCGGCTCGTTCAGGTCGGTGAAGCGCACCACATTGAAGTAAAACGGGCGGTTGTCGGTGGGCGGGGAGATGTCCAGGGGGTAGTCGCGGATCGCCTGCCAGTAGTCGTGGGCCGTGATCAGATCGCTCACCGGGTTGGGGGCGGGGTGGCCGGGGGCATACAGCACGACAAAGCCCATCTCTTCGGCCAGACCATGCACTGCTGCAATCTCCTCCGGGGTGAAGGGCGTCTTTTTGAGCAGCATCCCGGCCAATCCTTCGTTGGGAACCATCCGCATGTTCAGGTTGGCGACGACAATGATGTGCTGCGTGGGGTCGTCCACCCCGGCCCGCTGCCAGGCGTCTAGCCCCAGCGCCACCAGCCGCAGCGTCTCGGCTGGCCCGGCGGGGAAGTACCAGCGCGAGAAGTTGACCACGCCCTCCGGCGTCAGGTGGTCGTAGTACGTCAGGAAAGCCTCGCGGGTGTAGATGCCGTTCTCGGATAGAGCAAACGCCCCTGCCGAAGATGCCGCCAGCGTGTCGATCAGCGAGGCTTGAATGATGTCGTACTGGTCGTGGGAGCGGGCCAGGAAGGTGCGGGCATCGTCCACAACGATGACGACCTTCGGCGATTGGTAAATGTGGCCGATGTAGTCGGCGAAACGGTTTTGCACCAGATCGACGATCAGCGGGTTCAGCTCGACGCCGGTGATCTGCCGCGCGTCGAACTCGTAGGCTGTGACCACATCGCGCCCGCCGCCCGGCCCGATGATGAACACGCTTGGCTTCTCGCGGACATAGTAAGGCAGGGCAGTCAGGTCCCAGCGCAGATACTCGAACCACGGCTCGCCCGTGATGCCCCGGTATTGGATGATGGGCGTTCCGGCCTTCTCGTCGATCAGCACCAGATAGCGATTGGGGTCGCCCACCGCATCGCCCTGATCGATTCTGTCGATGAACACCGGGCTGAGGCCCCAGCTAAAGGGCAAGACCTGCGTATCTTCATATACCGTGATGCGCGAAAAGGCGTTCCAGGCCTCATACACCGGTTCGCGGCCCAGATAAGCGTTGCGGTCGGGCAGATCGAGCCACGGGGTGCGGGCCTGGGCGATGGTTCCGCCACCCATTGCCAGCGCCACCAGCAGCGAGGGGACCAGCGTGGCCGGGCGCGCCTGCAACGAGACGGCTCTCTCATGTTGCCAGGTTGCCAGCGCAAAGGCCGCCGATCCCAGGGCCGCCACCAGCGCCACCGCCAGCACTGCGCCTGCCCCGCCAAAGCGATTCAGCGCCGCCACGCTCACCAGGCACCCCAGCCCTGCGCCCGTGAGGTCGGCAAAGTAGATGCGCCCGGCATGGGCCTGGTATTGTTGGATGGCGAAAGCCAGCGTAGCCCCGACCAGCAGATAGGGAACAGTCAACACCAGGTAGGCCAGGGCCAGGTTGCCGAGAGGTTGCAGGCTGAGCGTGCCGCGGAGGTCGCTCATGGAGAGGGGGATCAGGGTATAGAGCTTGAAGGCCGCCAGCAGCGCCACAGCGAACCCTGCCGATAGCCACGCCAGCACCTGCCGCGCGGGAAGGCGCTCTAGCCGATGCCCGGCCAGGTGCAGCCACACTCCGGCGGCTCCGCTACCTAGCAGCGCCAGCGAGATCACCGAAAAGGCAAAGTGATACCATAATGTCACCGAAAAGATGCGCGTGAGGATGACTTCGTTGGCCAACGCCGCCATGCTCACCAGCGCAACGCCCAGATAGGTCCATAGACGGGGTGTGTTGTCGTGTTCCATAGCCTCAATGGAGTGAATCGGTTTTAAATCGAAACACCATCGTGCAAGATGGGTGGCGAACCGCAGACTGGCTGCCGGTCCATTATGCCCGGAAAGGAATGCAGATGCCAGTGTCCGGTGAGGTTGCTCTCACCTGAAACGCGCCTCTGCCGCTTCGCGTGTGGCGATCTGCGCGGAGTGCAGTAGACTCAGCCATATCGCTCTGTTCTACCCCAGGGGGCGTCCATGGCCAACATTCTGTGGAGTTTCGTCGCCGCGCTGAGCGCCGCCACGGAACCGAGAGGCAGCGGCTGGCATGGCCAGGTGCTCATGGTCGGGCTGGCTTGGGCGACCTTCAGACCGGATCGCCCGCCCACCTCCCGCCAGATGCAGCGCCAGGTCCGAGCCTGGGCTGTGCTGTTCCTGGCGCTGGGAGTCTTTGAGGTGGCAGCCTGGGCGGTCGCTGCCGCCCGCAGCCCCGAAGCCCCGCTCAGCCTACCTGCTTCGCTGTTGCTGGCCGTCATCGGGGTGATGGGTTTTTTGTTCCCTGAACGCGCCATGTTCATCGTCTACGGCGCGATCTATGCCTGGGCAGGCGTCCCCGATGCCCTAGCCGCGCCAAAGCCCGGCGCTGTCATCCTGCGGCTGGTGATCTGTGTCTTCCTGATCGCGCAGTTCTCCAGTTTCCGCCGGGTCGCGCCCGATGACGATGGCCGCCAGACTGAGATGGCCGCGCCGCAGTTCCTTTCCTCCGAAAGGATCGCTCCGCCCCTCCCCAGCCGCGCAGCGCGTGTCTTCCCATGGCTGGGGCCAGCTCTCGGCGCAGTGTCGCTGGCTTTGACGCCAACCTTGCTGCTGGCTCCGGTCCTGCCGGTATTCGAGGCGGGCAGCAAGCTACTGATCTTTCTGTCGAGTGTGGCCGTTCTGGCCGGGATGCTGGGCTTCGCCGTAAGTCTGGCGGCTCTCCTGGCGCAGTTCGAGCCGCGTTCGCGCAGCATCTCCGGGCTGATCGCCAGCAGCGCGCTGCTGGCCTTCTGGCTCATGACGTCTCTGGTGGGCGTCGGGGGGTGAGGAAAACATTGAATCCACCTCAGGGGCATGGTATACTTGTATTCGAGCGTCTCATCTGAAACCTCACAAAGTGTTTTGCGAAAAGCAATTCAAGTTGTTTTTCGCAAAACCTGAGGGCCACTTAACAATGACATAGAGAACACAAGGGGAGCTTGGAGGGTCAAGCCAGGCTGAGAGGATGCGCTACCCGCATCGACCCTTTGAACCTGATCCGGGTAATTCCGGCGGAGGGACCGTGCCACACTGTCTCACACATCCATTGAAAGACAGCCGCCCTCTGACTCCGGAGGGCGGCTTTTTAATTTGCACTCGCAAAGGAATGGCACAGTTCCATGAAGGCAATCGTTCTGGCAAATGGGTCCCTACACGACCCCGAAGTGGTGCGGGCGCGTCTCGCTGCCTGGGAAGGGGCGCTGGTTGTGGCCGCCAACGGCGGCAGTCGCTATGCTGCGCTGCTGGGTCTACGCCTCGACGTGGTGATCGGCGACCTGGATTCGGTCGATGCGGAGCAGCGCAGCGCCTGGCAACAGGCAGGCGTGCAAGTTCGGTCTGCGCCGCCGGAGAAAGACGAGACCGATCTCGAACTGGCGCTGCTGTATGTGATGCGGCAGGGGGCGCAGCATGTGGCGGTGATCGCCGCGCTGGGCAGTCGGCTGGACATGACGCTCGCCAACGTGCTGCTGCTGACTCACCCCGCGCTGCGACGGGCGCACGTCGAGATGTGGAATGGCGATCAGACCGCCTGGCTTATCAGGCCGCCGGATGGCGCAGTGAATGGCGCGCCGGGTGACACGCTGTCGCTCATCCCGCTGGGCGGGCCGGCCCGCGGCGTCGCCACGCTGGGCCTCAAGTATCCGCTGCGCGGCGAGACGCTGGCTTTCGGCCCGGCGCGAGGCGTCAGCAACGTCCTCACCGTCTCCACGGTCCGCGTCGAGCTGCGCGAAGGGCTGCTGCTGGCCGTCCACACGCCGGGCAGGGCGTGAGAAGGAACGGGCAGCAGTCAAAAAGAGGGTTGCAGACCCACAGGAGAGGAGTCGCTACACATGCTGGACGAGAATCGCACGGTCAACATGGCGGTGCAGGTGCTGCCGCTGGTCAAGGATGTGTTCCCGGTGGTGGACCGCGCCATCGCGGTGATCGCGGCAAGCGGTGTGAAGTACGAGGTCGGGCCGATGGAGACGGTGATGGAAGGGCCGCTCGATCGCCTGTTGGAGGTCGCCAAAGCCGCGCATCTGGCCTGCTTTGAGGCCGGGGCCGAGCAGGTGATGACGATCATCAAGATTGGCGACCGCACCTGTGGCACGACCATCGAGGAGAAGGTCGGCAAATACCGGGTAAGATCATGAGCGAGTCGGTCGATCCCCTTGAGGCGCAGCGCGTGGCCCCCTGGCGTACACCGCTGGCGCGTCTCAGACCCCCGCCCTGGCTGCGCGAGGCCTTCCCGCCCGCCCTGCTGATCGCCCTGACCATCGCAGCGTGGCACACGCTGGCTGTCGAGAGCGGGCTGTCGTCGTTCATCTTGCCCACGCCCGCTCAGGTGATCCGGGCCGGTTGGGAGACGCGCCACCTGCTGGGCGAGGCCATCGCTACGACCATGCTGGAGACGGCGCTGGGGCTGGCCGTCGCGTTGGCGCTGGGGGTGGCCATCGCGGCTGCGATGGACCTCTCGACGTTCCTGCGGCGTGCGCTGTACCCTCTGCTGGTCGCCTCGCAGACGGTGCAGATTCTGGCTATCGCTCCGCTGTTGATTATCTGGTTTGGCTTCGGGTTGCTGCCTAAGGTCCTCATCGTCGTGCTGGTGTGTTTCTTTCCGCTGGCAGTCAACACGGCAGATGGGTTGGCCTCTGCCGATCCTGACCTGGTGGCGCTGCTGCGAGCGATGGGCGCCCGGCGCGGGCAGGTGTGGCGCTTGGTGCGATTGCCGGCGGCGCTGCCGTCGTTCTTTTCGGGGCTGCGGGTGGCTGTGACCTACAGCGTGGTCGGCGCGACCATCGGTGAGTGGGTAGGTGGATCGGCAGGGCTGGGGGTGTACCTGCTGCGATCCAAAAACAGCCTGTCCACCGATCAGGTCTTTGTAGCCATGTTGATCACGACGCTGCTGAGCATCGGACTGTTTGTGCTGGTATTCCTGATCGAGCGGGCCGCGCTGCCGTGGTACTACTCAGCACAGCGCACGCAGCAGTGGGAGGAAACAGGGATTTTCTGATCGATGGATACGGTTTCCGTCTTTAACCACAATGCCGAAGACTATGACCGCTGGTTCGATGAGAACCCGGCCATATATCAGGCTGAACTGGAGGCCGTGCGGCGCTTTGTCCCGCTGGGCAGTCGCGGCCTGGAGATCGGGGTCGGCACAGGGCGATTCGCCGCGCCGTTGGGCGTTCGGTTTGGGATTGATCCGGCAGAGCGCCCGGCGCGGATCGCCGCCAGGCGAGGCGTTGAGGTGTGCGTGGCCTGCGGTGAGGCGCTGCCCTTCGGTGCAGGGCTGTTCGACAACGCCGTGCTGGTGACGGTTGATCCCTTCGTGCACGACCTGGCCCAGGTGCTGCACGAGGCGCGGCGTGTTCTGAGGCCCGGCGGGCGGCTAGTCGTGGCCACGCTCGACCGCGACAGCCCGCTGGGCCAGGCGTACCAGGCAGGCAAAGACGCCGACCGCTTCTACCGGGTGGCGCGGTTCCACTCGGCAGGCGAGATCGTCGCAGCAGTTAAGGCGGCAGGCTTTGGGGTGACTGCCGCCTGCCAGACGATTCTGGGCACGCCAACCCAGTCGTTCGATACGCGGCAGGTGGAGGTGGCCTTCCCGCCAGACGCTTTTGAGGTGCACGACGGCTGCGGCAGAGGGGCCTTCGTGGTGGTGAGCGCGGAAAAGCTCGTCGGATGAAAACGCACATCTCAGCGCATGGTGAAGGGAGGTGGTCAAGGTGCGCAAACATGATCCTGTCGGTCTGGCGTTTGCGGCGGCTCTCATTGCGACGCTTGCCTTGATTGTAGCCGCTTCGGAGGGAGGGAGGCTGGCTGGCCTCACCCCCTGTCGAGCCCCCCCCCGCGG
>DAOTXR010000085.1:0-1915 GCA_034435375.1 Anaerolineae bacterium | reverse complement strand
GGTAGCGTAACCTTCTGTGTGTAGAAATGGGGGCGTACCCTTTGCAGCAAGAGTTGAAAAACAACGGCTGCGAAAGGAGAACGCCCATGACAAGCATAAGGGCTCTGGATCGAGTTTCGCCAGCGGACCTGTGGCGAGAAGTACCACTGGAGCAGGAGGTTCGTGAGCAGCTCCGGGAGAGGCAACTCCGGCTGCTGAAGGGACTGCTGCAGGGGGCTCTGGAGGAAGAGCAGGTGGAGCTGCTGGCTGCGGCTCGCTACCGCCGTGTGGAGAGCCGGCGAGGGTACCGCAACGGTTTCTATGAGCGGGACCTGGCGACACAGATCGGCATCGTCACGGCCATCAGGGTGCCCAGGGTGCGAGAGGGCGGGGTTCACTACCAGGTGTTCAGCCGCTACCACCGCCGTCAGGCCCAGGTGGATGCACTTATTCGGGACATGTTCCTGGCTGGAGTTTCCACGCGGCGAGTAGGAGAAACCCTGGAGGGCCTGCTGGGGGAGCGGGTGAGCGCCCAGACCGTATCCCGGGTTACTCGCAGCCTGGACCGGGAGGTGCAGCTCTTCCACCAGACGCCCCTGGCCGACGATGTCTGCTACCTGCTCCTGGATGGGGTAAGCATGCGCATGCGTGGGGCCGAAGGGGTGAAGCGGCGGCTGGTGCTCTGTGCCTATGCAATCACCGTGAGAGGGGAGCGGCGGCTGTTGAGCTTCCGCCTGGCCAGGAGTGAGAGCCAGGCGGCCTGGGAAGCTTTCCTGAATCAACTACGGGAGCGGGGTTTGCTGGGCCGCCATCTCAAACTGGTCATCACTGACGGCTGCGCAGGGCTGGACGCCGCCCTGGACGTGGTCTATCCCTACGTGGCACGTCAGCACTGCTGGGTACACAAGATGCGCAATGTGGCTAGCAAGCTGAGGCGAGTCCAGAAGCAGGAGTGTCTACAGGGGCTGCGGGCCATCTATGAAGCTCCCACTCGGCGAGAGGCGGTGCGGCGCTACTGGGAGTGGGCGCGGCGCTGGCGGGCGGAAGCGCCCAAGGCGGTGGTCTGTCTGGAGCAGGACCTGGATGCTCTACTGGCCTTCCTGGCCTGTCCGGAGGGTCAGCGCAAGGCGATCCGCACCACCAACGCCATTGAGAGGGCCTTCCGAGAGGTGCGACGGCGCACCCGGCCGATGACCTGCTTCAACAACGACGCCAGTTGCGAACGGATCGTGTATGCGGTGGTGAGCCACCTAAACAAAAGCTGGGAGGGTCGCCCCCTGAAAGAGTTTACACACAAAGCTTGACACTACCAGGGACAGGTTTGGAGAATTTAGCCGCTCAGTAATTGTGTCTCCGAGCACAAGTGTGATAGCATAGCCTTTGCCTGACGAACATAGGCTTGCTCGCTGGGATCATCCGATCATCACGGACCGTACCGGGGGGACCCAGCGCCCACTCTGGACTGCTCCAAGAGGCTCGGCCCAGGGACGCTGTTTGTCCGTGCGGGCCGGCACCGCGTGAAGGCCTTGTGCCCGAGAAAGATTGTTATGTCCATAGACCAGAACCTGCAGCGCCTGCACAAACTCAAGGAAGAAGCCAAGCTTGGCGGTGGCGCCAAGCGTATTGAGGCTCAACGCGCCCGAGGCAAGCTCACCGCCCGCGAACGTCTGGACATCCTCCTCGACCCCGGCAGCTTCGCGGAGCTGGACACGCTGGTCGTTCACCGCGGGACCGACTTCGGTATCGACCGCCAGCGCTACTACGGCGACGCCGTGGTCACGGGCTTCGGCCACATCGAAGGACGCCTGGTCGGCGCCTTCTCCCAGGACTTCACCGTCTTCGGGGGATCCCTCTCTGAGGTCATGGGCCAGAAGATGAGCAAGCTCATGGACTTGGCCCTGAAGGCAGGCTGCCCTGTCATCGGCCTTAATGACTC
>DAOTXR010000084.1:0-2016 GCA_034435375.1 Anaerolineae bacterium | reverse complement strand
GTTCCAGGCATTTTTCGAGACGATTCGTCACTTTTTGGGGGCTCACCATGCCCCAAAAAGAATTTTTTTTGTGGTATAATGATGGGGAAAAGAAGGGTCAGAATCAAAAAATGCCCGTAAGGGCATTAAGACGCCGCAACGGTGTACGGCTCTGCTGTGGCCGAAAAAAACAGTCAGAATCAAAAAATGCCCGTAAGGGCATTAAGACGAAGGCGTCTTATGGTGTCTCCTGTGTCTTCTGGCGTCTGAGTCAGAATCAAAAAATGCCCGTAAGGGCATTAAGACTCATTCACGACAAGGCGGCCCAGGGGTCCGCTTTCGTCAGAATAAAAAAATGCCCGTAAGGGCATTAAGACGACGCGGTATAGCGCGTCCATTCGTCCTCGGTCATCTTGCGTCAGAATCAAAAAATGCCCGTAAGGGCATTAAGACGACGATAGACTACTCGTCGAAAGGCGCATGATGATTTTCAGGTCAGAATCAAAAAATGCCCGTAAGGGCATTAAGACCAGCACTTCGCCGCCGCTGATGACGAAGCGCGTGCGTCAGAATCAAAAAATGCCCGTAAGGGCATTAAGACAGAATAGCGGGAGCAAGGAAAAGCAACAGTTTCATGGGTCAGAATCAAAAAATGCCCGTAAGGGCATTAAGACCGGGTCATTCTTGAGCATTCTGAATGCCTGCTCCAGTGTGTGTCAGAATCAAAAAATGCCCGTAAGGGCATTAAGACCTAATCGCGACGGCGATCAGCGTTTCAGCGACTTCGGTCAGAATCAAAAAATGCCCGTAAGGGCATTAAGACTCGACTCGCCTGTCCCCCTGCGGATTATACGATTATCGGTCAGAATCAAAAAATGCCCGTAAGGGCATTAAGACACGATAATCAAAGCGACAAGAAGCATCCTGTCCATGGTTCGTCAGAATCAAAAAATGCCCGTAAGGGCATTAAGACGCACTGCCAGTTCGTGGTTACCTACTCCCATCAGTAGCGTCAGAATCAAAAAATGCCCGTAAGGGCATTAAGACCAGATGACAACGGGATGGGGGGTGAGATTGACGATATGTCAGAATCAAAAAATGCCCGTAAGGGCATTAAGACGCGACGGCGGTGATGACCGCCGCGACTTCGGAAGGAAGTCAGAATCAAAAAATGCCCGTAAGGGCATTAAGACGGACGACCTTGGCGGAGGTGACTGCCCAGCAGGCACCTAGTCAGAATCAAAAAATGCCCGTAAGGGCATTAAGACCTCCAGATGCGAAGCCACTCGCGCGCTTTGTATTCATGGTCAGAATCAAAAAATGCCCGTAAGGGCATTAAGACCCATTCCTGGGGTGCGCCCCCGTAAAAACTTTCGTCAGTCAGAATCAAAAAATGCCCGTAAGGGCATTAAGACGCAGGGAGATGGCCGTACTGGGCAGCAACATGCGCCACGTCAGAATCAAAAAATGCCCGTAAGGGCATTAAGACCTCAAAATATCCTTCAAAATCGCTCGCCTGGTAGATAGTCAGAATCAAAAAATGCCCGTAAGGGCATTAAGACCGGCCTCTACCATAATGTCTTGCGCGGCCCCTGAAAAGGTCAGAATCAAAAAATGCCCGTAAGGGCATTAAGACGTATATCTGGCTGAAATTCTGTAAAAACACAGAGGCGGTTTCGTCAGAATCAAAAAATGCCCGTAAGGGCATTAAGACCATTTCAATCTCCTTGCCCCTGTTTGGCCGGGGCTGCCTTAAGTCAGAATCAAAAAATGCCCGTAAGGGCATTAAGACGCGGCGCGCTTTCGGGCATTGACATACCCTATAATCTCGGTCAGAATCAAAAAATGCCCGTAAGGGCATTAAGACTAAAAAGCGGCCTCATGAGCCACTGTCCAGCCGTTGCGTCAGAATCAAAAAATGCCCGTAAGGGCATTAAGACAGGCGTGGACACGGCCCCGGCGCGGCGCAAGCAGAACCTTTTTATCTGAATTCGGGATGAGCCTTCGAACCGTCCCCAAGGCTCGATTTTGCCCATA
>DAOTXR010000083.1:0-78267 GCA_034435375.1 Anaerolineae bacterium | reverse complement strand
GAAGGGCGGCGCCCGCAGGTCGCCGGGATGGGGGGGAGCAGGCGGCTGACCGTGTGGGAAGCCACCCACCACCTGATTGAGCGGCTCAACACGCACGGCGAACAGGGCGCGGCGATGCTGCTGGCGAAGATGCCGCCCGACCTCGCGGCGGATGCGCGCCAGCTTGCCTACCGGCTGTACGCGATCTGCGAGCGGAAGGGCTGGGCGGAGCACGCGCGGGATTACAACGCGCTGGTCATCTCGTGGAGCCAGTCGCAGGAGCAGGCGGTGGCGTTCAGGGAGCAGTATCAGCAGGGGAAGTTGTTTTAGAGATTTCAGATTAGCCAGGAACCTGGTAAGCAGGCTATTGTATGGCACTTGAATACGTTATCTACGCCGACGAGTCCTCCAAGAGAGGCAGCTACTATTCCAACTTCTACGGTGGCGCCCTTGTTCGTTCAACCGATCTTGCACCTGTGCAATCAACGCTTGAAGCGGCAAAAGCACAGCTAAACCTTCGTGGAGAGGTCAAGTGGTCTAAGGTTACTTCTCAGTATCTTGAGAAGTACAAGGAATTGATGAGCGTGTTTTTTGAGCTGGTGCGGCAGGATCGCGTAAAAGTTCGCATCATGTTCACACAGAATGCACAAGTCCCTGTTGGCCTTGACGTGTACCACCAGGAGAACGAGTTTTTCCTGCTCTACTATCAATTCATCAAGCACGCATTTGGACTGGGTTACTCTAACTCAACAGGAGAGCCAATCGGCCTTCGCATCTATCTCGACAATCTCCCTGACACGAGGGAGAAGAGAGCACGCTTTAAGGCATTCCTGGTAGCTTTGAACAAATCGAGCCTCTTTATGAATGCTCGGATTGTGGTGCGCCCTGATCAGATTGCGGAAGTCGACTCACACCATCATGTGGTGCTGCAATGCCTCGACATAGTGCTGGGAGCAATGTTCTTTAGACTCAACGACTTGCACAAGGCAAAACCCGAAGGGGAAAGATGCCGCGCGAGGCGCACAATAGCGAAGGATGAGCTTTATCGGGCCATCAACAGGCATATTCGATCAATCTATCCGGGTTTCAATATTGGCATAACTACAGGGGAAAGAGGAGACGTCCGCAACAGGTGGTTGGATCCATACCGACATTGGCAGTTTACACCAGCAACGTATGAGCTAGACTCAGCACGTACCAAGCGTGCGAGATGAAGAAGCCCCGCTTCCGCTACAGTGTATCCCGCGTGGAACGCGGGACTTCGCGGAGAGCAGGGCTTACATTTGTTTCTATTATAGCACATTTCCGGCAAATGCAATGCCGATTTGACACCATGCACAGGCCGGGGATGGAGTGTATCAGAGCGTTGGGCTGGCCTGCTGCGGTTTAGCTTGTTTGTATGCCAGGAGCGGACAGAAATGGCAATCAGCAATCGTGACCGGGTAGGTCGCATCATGGACGCACTGCGCGAGGGGCTTGGGCCGTTCGTTGTGCGCGAGTACCGGATGATCTACAAGAAAGACTTTGCCCGCGAGATCGGCGCGGTGCTGACCACCGACCGGTATGAGCTTCCGCGCGAGGCGTTCGCAGACGAGCAAACCCTGATAGACGCCATTGACACGCAGGGCTGGCTGCATCTGATGTGGAAGCGCTGGAACGAGGTCTTTCAGGACAAGCTGGGGCACGTGGCGCGCTCGTACACGAGCGAGATGATCGAGGCGCGCAACAATTGGGCGCATCAGAAAGCCTTCACCAACGACGAAGCCTACCGCATTGCGGATACGGCCAGCCGCCTGCTGCGGGCGGTCAGCGCGGCGGATCAGGCGGCGGCGGTGGACGAGATCGGGCGCGATCTGCTGCGCCTGCGCTTCGACGAGGAGGCGCGGCGCGCCAAAAAGGACACAACCAGACCGTCAGAGGCGACCACCTCGCCCGGCCTCAAGCCCTGGCGTGAGGTCGTGCAGCCTCACCCCGACGTGGCGAGCGGGCGCTATCTGCAGGCCGAGTTCGCCGCCGACCTCTCGCAGGTGCTCGCCGGCAACGCCGAGCCAGAGTACCAGGACCCAGTCGAGTTCTTCCGGCGCACGTATCTGACGGAAGGGCTGCTGGCGCTGCTGGTGACGGGCGTGCGGCGGCTCACGGCGCAGGGCGGCGACCCGGTGGTGCAGCTCAAGACCTCGTTTGGCGGCGGCAAGACGCACTCGATGCTGGCGCTGTACCACCTGTGCGGGCGTGATTTCAACCTGGGCGACTTTCCTGGCGGCGAGCGGCTGGCCGAGGAGATCGGCCATGTTGACCTGCCGGAAGCCAACCGCGCGGTGCTGGTCGGCACGGCGCTCAACCCCACCAAGCCGCGCGAGCATCCCGACGCCACCGCACACACGCTGTGGGGGGAGATGGCCTACCAGCTTGGCGGCGCGGAAGGGTATGCAAAGGTGGCAGAGGCCGACCTGGCGGGGGTCAACCCCGGCTCGGACACGCTGCTCGATGTGCTGGAGTCGTACGGCCCCTGCCTGGTGGTTGTGGATGAGCTGGTGGCTTACGCCCGCAACCTGTACGGCGCAGAGCGGCTTCCTGCTGGCACGTTTGATGCGGTGATGAGCTTCGTCCAGTCGCTCACTGAGGCTGTGCGCCGCTCAACGGATTCGATGCTGCTCGTCTCGCTGCCGGAGTCGGACAAGCTCGGCAGGCACAGCATCGAAGTGGGCGGGGAAGCCGGTGAAGCCGTGCTGGAAACGCTCTCGCACGTGGTGGGGCGCATTGAGGCGGTGTGGAAGCCGGTCACGGCGACCGAGAGCTTCGAGATCGTGCGGCGGCGGCTGTTCACGTCGGAGATCGACTACGCGGCGCGCGATGCGGTGATCAGCGCCTTTGGCGACATGTACCGGGCCAGCTCAAGAGAGTTTCCTAGTGGCGTGGCCGAGCGGCAGTATCTTGACCGGATGGCCGCGGCTTACCCCATCCACCCGGAGCTGTTCGAGCGCCTGTACCAGGACTGGTCTACGCTGGATCGCTTCCAGCGCACGCGCGGCGTGCTGCGCCTGATGGCCGCCGTGATCCACGAGCTGTGGACGCGCGGCGACCAGTCGCTGCTGATCATGCCCGGCTCCGTGCCGCTCGATACAGCGCCGGTGCGCAACGAGCTGCTGCGCTACCTGCCAGATGCCTGGTCAGCGGTGTTTGACCGCGACGTGGACGGGCCTGAGTCGCTGCCCTACCTGATCGATGGCAATGTGCCCATTCTGGGCAAGTACATGGCCTCTCGCCGGGTGGCGCGCACGATCTTCATTGGCAGCGCACCCTCAGTCACCGGGCAGGCCATTCGCGGGCTGGAGGAGGTGCGCGTCCGGCTCGGCTGCGCCCAGCCCGGCGAGCAGATTGCAGTGTTTGGCGACGCCCTGCGGCGGATGGGGAACCAGCTCACCTACCTGTATACCGATGGCAGCCGCTACTGGTACGATACCCACCCGACAGTCAACCGGCTGGCGCGCGACCGCGCGCAGAGCTTCAGCGAGGATGAGGTTAACCAGGAGATCATCGCGCGGCTGCGCAAGATGCCCAAGAACCGTGACTTCGCGGCGTTCCACGTTGCCCCGTCCAGCACCGGCGATGTCGCGGACGAAGACCGCGTGCGGGTCGTGGTGCTCCATCCCGAGTCAACCCACAAGCGCGGCAACAGCGGAACCTTTGCCATGCAGGCTGCACAGGCCTTTCTGGCCGAGCGCGGCAGCGCTCAGCGGCTGTACAAGAACATGTTGGTGTTCATCGCGCCTGACGAGAACGACGCCGGGGCGCTGAGAGAGGCTGCGCGGGAGTACATGGCATGGAAGTCCATCCAGGCCGATGAGGAGGCGCTTAACCTCGATGCCCAGCAGCGGCGGCAGGTCATGGGCAGCCTTGCCAAAGCTGATGACACGGTGAACCTCCGCCTGAGCACTGCTTATAGCTGGCTGCTGGCGCCGGTGCAGCCTGATCCGCTGGGGCAGATTGAGTTCCAGGCCAGCCGCATCAGCGGAGATGACAACTTCTACGACCGGGCAGCGCGCAAGCTGCGTCAGGATGGGCTGCTGATCACCACATGGTCGCCGGATACCCTGAAGATGGAGCTTGATAAGTGGCCTCTGTGGGACGACAGCGGGCAGGTGGGTCTCAAGCGTTTATGGGAGTATCTGGCGCAGTACTGCTATCTCCCCCGGCTGTTTGACCACGAGGTGCTGCTCAAAGCGGTACGTGATGGCGTAGGGCGGCTAGATGCGCCGTTCGCTTATGCAACAGGCTGGGACGAGAGAGGGCAGCATCACAGTGGGCTGGTGTTCCGCAGCACCGGCAGCATCTACTTTGATGACCAGAGCATCCTGGTTCACCCCGATCATGTTGTCGAACCACCCGCGCCCACGCCTGTCCAGCCCATAGAACCGGAGCTGGGGACGAGAGAAACTCCGGGCCGCAAGCCAGCGACGCCTGTTTCACCCAGGGTCACCTCGCGCTACTACGGGCGGGTGCAGGTTGATCCGCAGCGGGTCAACAAAGATATGGGGGTGATTGTCGAGGAAGTCATCGAGCGGCTGACCAGCCTGGTCGGGTGCGAGGTGGAGATCACGGTGGAGATCAATGCTCGCTTACCTGAGGGTTTCGATGAGAGCACCATCCGCACGGTAAGCGAAAACAGCCGAACGTTGAAGTTCGAGCATCACGGGTTTGAAGAGGAGTGATCATCTAACTCCCAACCGTTCAACATGGATAGAAGACCGCTTGAAGCCCGGAAGCGCACGACCTTCCGGGCCTTCACTTGGTACGCTCGCTGCTGTCCTGGCAGATTGCCCGCCAACCGCCGGGCGGGCTTCTCCTCAACCCACATGCGGCCCAAGCCACCCAGCCTCGGCTCATCGCCTTCAACCAGCGCATTGATGGTTTTGTGCGTTTTCATGCGGCCATCCAAGCGACATACATCTAATAGGGTTTGCCTTACAACAAACCCTTGCACTGGATGTTTGACCCACCTGACCGATGCCGGCCAGGTCACCCAATTATCTGAAAATGGTTGTCCAGCACAGACGCATTGAAGTCATCTTGGGGCGAAAAAGAAATCATCTCGAACCACCTTTGTTATGTCACTGGGGAGTTCGGCCAGTTTGTGACGCTGCTCAGATCGCAGCGAGGCCAAGAACTCTTCAAGTGACTGACTGTGTGGTTCGAGAATGGTCTCGTTAGGTGGACCCAAAGGGGCTCGAACCCTTGACCTCCACAATGCCATTGTGGCGCTCTCCCAACTGAGCTATGGGCCCACACAGGTTAACATTGATTATGCCGCAGCCAGGAAGTCTTTGCAAGTGGTTTTTTGCGCCGGAGAGCGCCGAAAAAGCATAGACATTAGGAAACCAGTTTGCTCGCAGCGCTTCTGACCTCTCATGCCATGGGCATCTCACCCCTATCCAGTCTTTTGGCATTCCCCAGCACAGACCACAGATGCTAGAATAGTGGGACACTCAGCCTGAAGACATACAAGGGAGCTGAGGATAGGAGAAAACACTATCATGGTACACATTGAGTCTATGCTTTCGGCCCGCCTCTTCCTGCGGCCCCAGCTTGTCGGTCAACGGCTATTCTTCATCAGCAATCTGAGTGGCCGCATGAGCCTGTACGCCATGGACTACGGGGGGAGCATCCCTGAGCCGCTTCTTCCACCAGAGATTGCTCTTCAGAATCCCCACCTGATGCAGGGTTACTCATACTCCGTTTTCCCCGAACTGAACCAGATCATCGTGATGCTTGACCGGGATGGCGATGAGAACTATCAGCCCATGACGATTCCCATCGACGGCGGTATCCCAGAGCCAGCCTTTGACGATCGCCTGTCTGGCTTCCGCGTGCATCTGCTCGATGTTGATCTTGAGCGCAATCTGGTGTACCTGCTTGCCGAGTCACGCTCAGAGTCAATGATGGAGGCCTATCAGGGCGACCTGGAGACCGGCAACCTGCTCAGGCTTGGCCAAAGCCCGTGGGGTAGCTTCCCGGCAGGGGTCAACAAGGAACACACCAAAGCCATTCTGATCGACGCCTATACCATGGGCGATCACGTCCTGTACTTGTGGGAGAAGGACGGGGGTGAGCGCAAGCTCCTGTATGGCACTCCTCTCGAAGAACGCAAGCCAGGCCAGGAATACCAGCCCAACGGCATCGGCGCGTGCTGCTTTGTCAACGAAGACCAGGGAGTGTTGTTCTTCACTTTTCTTTTCGACGACGCTGGCAGTCTGGGCTACTTCGACCTAGCCGATCCACAAGGAGCTCGACCTGTCAAGATAACAGGCGTTGTTCACCAGGGCCTGGGTGAGCTTGAGAACCTTGAGAAGTTGGAAGACGACCGCTACCTCCTGCGCTTTAACATCGACGGAAGCTCGTGGGTTTACGAGAGCACCTTCGACGCTGCCAAGCTCGTGATGAAGCTTGGCAAGGTCATTTGTGGTCAAGGAGAGATGGCCAACGGCGTGTTGGAGTCGATCCGTTACGATAAGGCCGCCGACCGATACGCGCTGGCGTTCTCCACGGCCACCTCACCCACTCAAATCTATACTGTCGAGGGGAAGGGCCGGAAAGCCATCCAACACACACGCGAACGCATCCTGGGCATCCCACGGGCCTGGCTCTCACCTGGCGAGGATGCTTCTTTTGTGTCATTTGACGGCCAGCGTGTGTCAGCGCGGTTGTACCTCCCTGCCCCAGAACTCGGCTTTAAGGAACCCTATCCCCTGGTCTACTACGTTCATGGCGGCCCGCAGAGCCAGGAGCGGCCTGACTTTGCCTGGTTTTCAATGCCACTCATCCAGTTCCTGACGATCCAGGGACTGGCGGTATTTGTTCCCAATGTGCGCGGCAGCACTGGCTACGGTCTGAGCTATGCGAAGAAGGTAGACCACGACTGGGGAGGTAACGACCGGCTGGACCATGTCCACGCCATGACCGAGGTTCTGCCCCGCGACAAGCGCCTTGACGTGTCACGTGCAGGCGTGGTGGGACGATCCTACGGTGGTTACATGACGTTGACTCTGTCTAGTCGCCATCCTGAACTGTGGGCAGCTGCTTGTGACATGTTCGGACCCTATGACCTGCTGACATTCATGGAGCGCATTCCGCCCACCTGGAAGCCATACTTCGCTGTGACTTTGGGCGATCCAGAGAAGGATCGGGAGTTCCTGATCGAACGATCGCCTCGCACCTATATGGATAACCTGGCTTGCCCGTTGCTTGTGATCCAGGGCAAGAATGATCCGCGCGTCGTTGAGCAGGAATCGCGTGACCTCGTAGAGCACTTGCGCCAAATCGGCAAAGAAGTCGAGTATCTGATGTTTGAGGACGAGGGGCACGACGTACTTAAGTTTGAGAACCGAGTGCGTTGCTACAACGCCATCACTGACTTCTTCAAGAAGCATTTGCAGGGCTGAAACCGATCTTACGCGGCAACATCCGGCACGTCTGCGCGTACCGGATGTTGTTTTTCAAAGCCTTAACCTGGCTACTGCTCGATAATCTCCACCCCCAGCAGGGCATCGCCAGGCAGGGGATCGGACTGCGGCTCGCGCACACGAATCCGCATCAGCACGTCCAGCGAGGCTTTATCAGCAACCTTGCCAAATACACCATGCTTGCCATCTAGCCAAGGTGTGGCAACATGTGTGATAAAGAACTGACTGCCATTGGTGTTTGGCCCAGCATTGGCCATCGACAATACTCCCGGTCCATCGTGCTTCATGGCGAGTGCACCCGCCTCGTCGTTGAAGCGATAGCCGGGGCCGCCGCGTCCGGTGCCGGTTGGATCGCCGCCCTGGACCATAAAGTCGGCGATGACGCGGTGGAAGGTGGTATTATCATAAAATCCGTCCCGCGCCAGGAAGACAAAGTTATTGACAGTCACGGGGGCCTGGCTGGCAAAGAGGTTGACGTGGATGTCTCCATGCTGGGTCTTGAAGACGGCTACATAGCGTTTCTTTGGATCAATGACCATAGGGGGTGGGGCGTTATATTGCTTCATGAAGCTCTCCTCTTTCTTGACTACACTCCAATGTGCCCCTGAGTATACGTCTGTGGTCAAACGACCGCTATCCGGTCTCCCCAGCCGGCGCCGGAGTTACCCGTGGCTTACCCCCAACGCTTCGGCAATTGCCCGGATGTGATCTGGGGTGCTGCCGCAGCAGGCTCCGATGATACGCGCCCCCAGGTCTCGCACTCGAATGGCATACTGCCCCATCATCTCCGGCGTGGCGTCATAGACCACGCTCTGGCCTTCCAGGCGAGGCGCGCCTGCATTAGCCTTGGCGATCAACATGGAAGCGGGGTTAAAAGCCCGCATCCGATCAATGACAGTCTCGATCTCGTCGGGGCCGTTGCCACAGTTGCCGCCCATAGCCACTACATCCAAGCCAGCCAGTGCTTGGGCTGCCTGTTCGGGTGTCACGCCGAACATGGTGCGCCCCTTGCGATCGAACGTCAGTGTGGCGATCACCGGGAAGTCGGCGGCAGCGCGGCGCGCCCCTTCTACAGCGGCCTGTGTTTCTTGGAGGTCAGCCATGGTCTCGATCCACAGCACATCGACTCCCCCTTCAATCAGCGCCCTGGACTGAACGGCAAATGCTTCGACAGCATCCTCGTACTCCAGGTCTCCGTAAGGCTTGAGCAATGCTCCTGTTGGACCGATGTCCCCAGCCACTACCACCGGATCGGCGGCAGCGCTGGCTTCAGCACAGGCAAGCTGTGCAGCCGCTTTGTTCAGCTCTTCAGCCCGCTCGGAAAGCTTATGCAGTCGCAGACGCAGCGGGTTACAGCCGAAGGTATTGGTCAGGATGATCTGCGCCCCAGCCTGGATATAAGCCCTATGCACGCCGCGGATGGCCTCCGGGTGTTCGACGTTCCACAACTCCGGTGTTCCACCGCCCGTGAGGCCCATCGAGAGCAGCATCGTGCCCATCGCGCCATCGGCCACAATCGGTTTTCCACTGGCAAGCAAGTCTTGCAATGTGGTTCTCATCTGCTTTCTCCGTTTCTAGGTCGCCCCAGGCTGGTCTTCGGTGGCTATCTGGCGATCCTGGCGGGACCAATTCGCACTAACGGCGGGGAATGGATCGCGAGCGTGAGGCAGCCCCATCGCTGCAACAAATTCATCCTGGAAGTGCGGCTCGGAGGCCGTCTCAACGTACTCGACGGCGCGCGCGGCCTGTTGCGCCACCAGCCGCTGCTCGGCGTTAAGCAGCGCCAAGCGCGCTCCGTCCCCGGCAGAGTTGCCAACTGACTCGATGCGCTCAAGATCGCAGGCCGGGATCAGGCCAATGGCGAGTGCATAGAAGGGATCGATGTACGTTCCAAAAGCCCCTGCCAGCTTCACGCGGTCCACCTGGCTAACACCCAGACGCGCCATCAGCAGCTTGGCCCCGGAGTATAGCGCAGCTTTGGCAAGCTGAATCTGTCGCACATCGAACTGCGTGACGACGATCTCTTCCCCTGTGGCGGTCTCATCTGCCGTTGCCAGCACCAACTCACCAGCATTTCCGTTGAAACGCATACAGGGATGGCGCTGAGCGGCATCGCGCACTATACGCCCCCCGGCATCGATCAGCCCAGACAGGAACAGTTCACCCACCGCCTCGATGATGCCTGACCCGCAGATGCCGGTCGCTCGCAACGACTCACCCTCGCCAAGCTCGTCATTCCAGCGTTCATCGCCGATCACCTTGTAGCGAACCTTGCCCCCTGCCATGTCGATCCGCACCCGTTCGATGGCTCCGGGGGCGGCACGTTGTCCATGCTTGATCGTCGCGCCTTCAAAGGCTGGGCCGGTTGGACTGGAGGCTGAGAACATGCGATGCTTATTACCCAACAGAATCTCAGCATTGGTCCCCACATCCACCACCAACGTGATCTGCTCGTCGAGGTTGGGCTGCTCGGCCAGCAGCACCCCCACATTGTCCGCCCCCACATACCCGGCGATGCACGGCAGAATGTGCACCATGGCAGCAGGATGCACAACCTTAAGCCCCAGGTCGCGGGCCTTCACGTCGACCGCTTCGTGAGTAGCCATAGCGAACGGCACGTAGCCCAGATGGGTCGGATTGATGCCCAGAAGCAGGTGATGCATCACCGTATTACCCACCAACACCAGATCGGCGATCTCGGCTGGGGCAATCCCGGCTTTTTGGGCAGCGTTTCTGGCCAGGTCGTTCAACGCGCCGATGATGGCCCGATTCATCCGGGCTGTGCCCTGAGGCTCGTTCATCGCGTATGAGATGCGGCTGATCACATCCTCCCCATAGCGAATCTGGGGGTTCATCATGGCTTCAACGGCAAGCACCCGACCAGTGCGCAGGTCACATAAGTAGCCCGCCACCGTCGTCGAGCCTACGTCTACAGCCAGCCCATACAGGCTCTCGACGTATCCTGGCTCAACTCGGATCACTTGACGACCCTGCCACACTGTCAGCGTAGCTCTCCAGTTCCCATCGCGCAGCGCACTTTGCAGGCGGGGCAGCAGCACAGGATCGATGGCTACATCACACAGACCCCACTGATTAGCCAGTGCTGTCTGCACCCGTTGCCAATCGGCAGGACCGCCCATGACCGGCTTCTCGACCTCAATGTAAAACAGCCGGATGGCAGGCGCGACCTCGATGGTCAGGTTGCCAACCCCTTTGCGAATCACTTGCTTACGGGCTTGGCTCTCCTCTGGCACAGCGATGAGCACATCGCCGATGATGTGCGCTGAACACGCCAGCCGCCGCTCATTCAGGTCAATGCCATGCTTCTCAGCATAAGCCCGCTCGGTCTCGTCAGGAGAAGTCAGATGGTCATCGGTCGAGGTGATGCCGTGCTTGGGGAACGTCCCACGTTCCAGGCTGACCAAGCACTTGCCGCACGTTCTGCGCCCCCCGCAGATTGACTCGATCTCGACACCCAGGCCGCGGGCTGCATCGAGCACTGTTGTCCCGTGGAGTACGTCACCCTGTCTGCCCGACGGCACCAGGATCAGGCGATGGACGAGAGGTTTAGAGGACGGCTGATTGGGCATGGACATCCTGTGGATATGTAATGGATCGCCAATACGGATTGCGTGAGGTAGCAAGCAACCACTGAGCATGATACCACAACGCAGGTCGCAATTTCCACACGCCGCGCAGTCGGTTACAATACCCTCACACCCTAGCCCCAAGAGGTATGGCTATGACATACGCTCCGAACGAGATGCCTCACAGCGGCAGCAATTACGAGAAGGCAATTGTCATTCATGCTGATCGCACCATCGACGGCATCCAGCAGGAATATGAGTGGATCGAGCATCACTACGGCCCGCGCGGCGTCGCCTGGGAGGTGCAGCAGCAGACGTTGACTCGCCATGAGGATCGTACCTACGATATCCTCAGCATTCAGCTACCTGATGGAACAATGAGAGACATCTTCTTCGACATTACAGAGTTCTTCGGCAGACTGTGATCCACATCTGCTGAGGCAAGGGGAGGCTCCATGCGCATCGATGTGAGACCTGTCACCTCCAGCTACGAACGACGTATCTTCTTAACTTTCCCCTGGCATATTTACAAACACGATCCTTTATGGGTGCCGCCGCTGCTGCCACAGCGCGCCAGACGCCTGGACCCACGACATAACCCCGTCATCGCTGAGGGTATAGTCCAGCCGTTCATTGCCTGGCGAGGCAACAAACCAGCTGGCACCATCGTGCTGGCGGTCGATACGGTGCGCAACCGCGCCTGGAACGAAGACAATGCCATGTTTGGCTACTTCGACTGTGTCAACGACTACAGCGTAGCCGAGGCGTTGTTCGACACGGCAGTAAAGTGGACACGTCAGCAGGGTAAGTCACGCCTGTGGGGACCATGGATGTTGGACTACGAGGACAGCCATGGGTTTCTGATCCGCGGCTGGGACCGTCCGCCGGTAGTCATGTGCGCCCATAACCCCCCTTACTACCCCGAGTTCGCCGAGCGCTACGGGATGCAGAAGGCCCGCCGCGATAGCCTTGCCTTTGCCTACGATGTGCCTAAAGATCGCTCGCAAGCCATGCCACCCAAGCTCCAGCGCGTGATCGACAAACTCAGGCAGCGCAGCCACGTGACGGTGCGACAGGCCGACTTTGGTCGCTGGGAGGAGGAGCTAAAGCTGGCCGTCGATGTGCTCAATCGAGGGCTGGCCGTGCTGGGCGAAACGCGCGGCTTCTGGGATGTGGATCGTATGGCAGCTCACGCCCGCGATCTGCGCCCTGTGCTCGACCCAGCCTTCGTGTTGATCGCCGAGATCGACGGCAAAGCCGTCGGTTGGGTGATGGGCCTGCCTGATCTGAATGAGGCCATCAAGGCTGCCGACGGCCTGCGTTACCCCTGGAACGCGCCGCTCCTCTGGCTGGCGCTACGTCGCCGCCCCGCCGCAGTCAGTATGAAGAGCATCGCTGTTGACCCGAAGTACTGGAACCAGGGCATTGATGCCTTAATGGTTCACCAATTTGCCGTTCACGGGTTGGAGAAGGGCTACCGCTGGGGCGATTTCTCCCTGACCGGGGAGGATAATCCTATGACACCGAGGCTTGCTAGCCGGCTGGGAGCAGTGGAGTACAAGCGTTATCGCATCTACGACTTGCAAGGCTGGGCCTGATCCCGTCTGGCACTGGCACCTTGTGGTTGTCACTCTGCCTGGGGTGTGTTACGCTTAAGGTGGCTTGATAGCCGTATCGCACGTCTGGGGCCATTCCTTGGGACGGCAGCAAGTTTTGCATCCGGTGAGGTCTCATGGGGGAGCACTTCGGCAACGAGTGTGAGCATGTGTTGGTGATCGGCGCGGCTAACCTAGACATCAAAGGGCAGCCAGAAGCGCCGCTTGTCCGTGGCAGCTCAGTCGCAGGACGAATTCGCAGCAGTCTGGGTGGCGTTGCCCGCAATATTGCCGAGAACCTGGCACGTTTGGAAGTGGAAACAGTGCTTCTGACGGCTGTGGGCGAGGATGAGACGGGTGAGCGCGTCTTGGGCAGCGCTGCCGGTAGCGGTATCGACATCAGCCATGCGCTGGTCGTAAAAGACCGACGGACCGGTGCCTATATGGCATTGCTCGGCGAGAACAGCGCACTCACTGCGGCTGTGGTCGACATGTCAGTCCTTGATGCGATTACCCCCCAATATCTTGACTCGTGCCGCCCGCTGTTCGAGCAAGCCTGCATGGTAGTGATTGACGCCAACCTGACACCTGAAGCGCTTCAAAAGGTGGTTGCTCTATGTGAGGAGTACGACGTAGGGTTGTGCGCCGATCCTACCTCGACCACCCTGGCCGAGCGCCTGAAACCACACCTTTCCAGCCTGTACATGATCTCGCCCAATGCTCAAGAGGCGAGCGTATTGTGTGGCTACGAGTTCGACCCACACAACCGCGATGCTGTCCAGAGAGCGGCGGCGCATCTGGTAGCCCTGGGTGTTGAGATAGCCATTATCACCCTGGGCGAGTTTGGCGTGGTCTACGCCGATGCGGAGACTACAGGCCACATTCCTGCCGTACAGACCCAGATCGTCGATCCCACTGGCGCAGGCGACGCCATGACGGCAGCCATAATCTTCGGCCTGCTCGAAGACATCCCTCTTGACGAGTGTGTACGGCTGGGCGTCACCGCTGCTACACTGACGCTCCGCACGCGCGAGACGGTGCGCCCGGACCTGAGCGTTGATCTGCTGTACAACGAACTGGTGATCTGAGTCCCAGAAGACGATCCCATGCCACTTCATGACTACTTCTCTATCTCGCCCGAAGTCGAAGAAGCCCTCGACGAAGGCCGCCCAGTGGTCGCACTCGAATCGACTGTCATAGCGCATGGCTTGCCCCGGCCTCTCAACCTGGAGGTCGCACGCCGCTGTGAAGTTGCCATCCGCGCGGAGGGTGCAGTTCCCGCCACGATTGGCATCATCTCTGGTGTGATCGTTATCGGTCTGAACGACGATCAACTTGTGACGCTGGCGCTGGCCGACAACATTCGCAAGGTCTCCCGTCGCGACTATGGCATCGTCATCGCATGCAAAGAGCACGGCGCGACAACCGTCTCAGGGACGATGATTGCGGCTTATCTGGCCGGCATCAGACTGCTGGCGACAGGCGGCATCGGCGGAGTGCATCGGGGCAATGCGGATGACGTATCCGCCGACCTGCCGGAGCTAGCTGGGACCTCGGTGGCGGTGGTATGCGCAGGGGCCAAGTCGATCCTCGATCTGCCCCGAACACTTGAATACCTGGAGACGGCAGGCGTGCCCATCCTCGGCTACCGGACAGACACCTTCCCGGCCTTCTATGCTACAAGCAGTGGGCTGCCTGTCGATGTGCGCCTCGAGACTCCCCAGGAAGCTGCCGCCATCATTGCGGCTCGCTGGAACCTGGGGCTAGAAGGGGGTACCCTGATCGTTGTGCCTCCGCCTGCCAACCTGGCCCTGCCCAACGATACAATGGAAGCAGCTATCGCTGAGGCGCTGGATGCCGCCAGACTGGCAGGCGTGACTGGCAAAGCGCTGACGCCTTTTCTGCTGTCGCGCATCGGAGAGAACACCCAGGGACGCAGCCTGGAGGTCAACGCGGCGCTGCTCGAGCAGAATGCACGCGTCGCAGCGCAGATCGCTGCCGCGCTGATGGAAATGCTTGACATACAATAGCACTGCCGGCTTAGCCGCGACCTGCGTCGCGGGTCCTTGCTTGCACGCCTCCGCACAAGGTTGATCATTTTTCATTCTTGGCTACGCTTGAGTCATCCACTTCACCCAGCGCAGACAGGAGAGAGATAGATCAATGAGCACAACTCAAAGGCTGACCGATGAGCAGGTCATTGCCGCGTTTGAGCGCTACGTCTCATCCGGCAGAGTAGCCATGTACCGCCAGATGGAGATGGCAGTTGTTCCCGGCAAGCGCGAAGGAGTCCGCATCTGGCCACGCGGAGGAGGCCGCCCCTTAATCAACTGCCGCTCCAGCGGCGGCGTCTTCAACCTGGGGCATCGCCCACCGGCCATTGTCGAAGCTGTCAAACAGGCACTGGACACCCTCGACATCAATGACCACGTCCTGATGAGCGAGCCACGCGCCCTATTGGCCTGCCGTCTGGCCGAGCTGACGCCTGGCGATATCCGTTACACCACCTTTGGCGTCAGTGGCGGGGAAGCCATCGACTTTGCGTTGAAGCTGGCACGTGGTTTCACTGGGCGACCTGGCGTGATCTCGGTTAAGGGGGGGTATCACGGCCACACTGGCTTGGCGCTTGCCACCGGCGACCCGGCGTACCGCGATCCGTTCGGCCCACAGATTCCTGGCTTTGTACAGGTTCCCTTTGGTGATGTGGACGCCCTGCGCACCGCGATGAATGGCCAGATCGCTGCCGTCATTGTCGAGACGATCCCCGCCACGGCTGGCATCCTGATCCCGCCCGATGGCTACCTGGCGGCTGTCCGCAGCCTGTGTGATGAGCAGGGTGCGTTGCTCATTGCCGACGAGGTCCAGGCGGGGCTGGGCCGCACAGGTCGTCTGTGGGCTATTGACGAGTGGGAAGTCGTGCCAGATATCATGGTGCTGGGCAAGGGCCTCAGCGCTGGCATCTACCCTATCACTGCCACCTGTTACCGGCCCGAGCTTGATGCCTGGCTGGCCAGAACGAATCCCTTCATCCATATCTCGACCTTCGGCGGCGCCGACATCGGGTGTGTAGCAGCTCTGACGATGCTCGACATCATCACCGCCCCTGGCTTCTTGAAGCACGTCCTCGATATGGGCAGCCGCCTGATGGACGGCCTGTGCAGGCTTCAGGCGCAGTATCCAATGCTGGTCAGCGATGTGCGTGGGCGAGGCTTGATGATCGGCGTCGAGATGAGCAGTGCGCAACTCGGCCCGATGCTCACTGTGCTGCTGGCGCGGCATGGCGTGTTGGCCCTCTATGCCAACAACCGCCCTTCAACAATGATCGTTATGCCACCGTTGATCATCACCGCTGATGAAGTGGACGAGGTGCTGGATGCATTCACCCAAAGCTTGGCAGCCATGGCCGGGCCACGGTCCAGTGCATAGGGGAGTCGGTGCAAGAGGAATGCGATGAGCGACCACATCGACATCAACAAAGGAAGCCTGCACAGCCCTCCCGGCTTTCAGATTGATCTTGAGCTGCTCCGGCAGTTCGAGCATGGTCTCGACCCACACCATCCAGAACGCAGCGCGATCCCGGCCCGCGTCCTGGGCTACGGTGAGATCAGCACCGTGTTCTCCATCGAAGCCGACGGCCTGCAGGACCTGGCATTCAAACGTCTGCCGATCTTCTACAAACCTGAGGAGATCGTGCGGTATTGCAGCGTTTACCTGGAATACAATCGGCTGCTAGAACAGGAAGTCGGCCTCCACGTTGCGTCGCACGGCTATGCTGCCTTTCTCAGCGATACAGGAAGGCCCGTCTTTTACATCATTCAGCGCCAGGAGCCATCACAGTCCATCGGCCATAGGGCGCTTCATATCCTCTCGTACCAGGGAGCTATCAGCCTGTTCGAGGCGCTGCTTCGCGAGCTACATAAGGTATGGGACTTCAATCAGCGGCAGAATCGTCTGACGGTGGCCCTCGATGGGCAGATTTCCAACTGGTCCATTCAGGGGTTTACCCCTGACACTCCTGAGTTGAGCAGCCCTGTGTCGCTGGTGTATATGGATACCAGCACGCCATTGTTCCGCGTCGAGGGACAAGAACAACTCGATCCTGAGTTGTTTCTACGCAGCGCGCCGTCCTTTTTGCGGTGGGTGTTGCGCCTGCTGTTTCTTGAGGATGTGGTCAACCGCTACTACGATTTCCATCTGGTCGCCGTGGACGCCATCGCCAATCTATACAAGGAACAGCGTCCCGATCTGGTGCCTGGCTTTGTGCAAGCCGCGAATGCTTTCTTTGCGGGCGAAGGCGTCGGCCTGAATGTTTCGCCCATTACAGAGAGGGAAGTCCACAGCTATTACCAGGAGGACAGGCTGATCTGGTCGCTTTACCTGTCCATGCGCAGGTTGGACCGCTTCTTGCATACGCGCCTCCTGCGACGAGAATATCCCTATATCCTGCCGGGCAAGATCAAGCGGTAGAACCCGACCCCTGCACAGATTTGATTCCCTTTTGCATCAGCGTGTTTCCTGGCCTGTGCGCTTTACTGTGCGGGCAGCATAGTGTATAGTGAGCACGGGTGACAGGCAGCACTAGGGTTCTGCCAGCACAAGACAAATAAGTTTCGGATGGGGAGTTACCGCACATGGCCCGTAGACTGGTTATCCCATTAGGAGCCACGTGGCGACAGAAGCCAGCCATCATGCTGCTCGTTTTCCTGGTGTTTGTGGCGCTGCTGGCCGTCTCGGTGTTCCTGTTCGTGACTGACTACATCACCAGCGTGTATGGCTACTCCCTGCTGGGAACGCAGCGTGTGTCGGAGGCCGAGGCCTGGTTTGTGGGCGCTCTGCCTCAGCTCGTCCAGGTCGCATTTGGTTTCATGGCCCTGGAACGACGCAACTGGCTCTTCGGTGCGCTGGCCGGCTCTGCTCTGGTGGTTGACATCACAACCGATGTCGCCTTTCGCGTCGGCAACACTCAGGGATTTGGCATCATTCTGGTTGCGCTGGTGCAGAGCATTTTGCTGTTTACACTGGGGAGCGAATTCCTGTTGCTGGCATCGCTTGAGAACATCATCGAATATCTACCGGACGTGCTGGAAGCGATGGCCATCTCCTCAAACCGGCTGGTAGCCAGCTTCACACGGGTAGCTGATACCTTCCGTGAAGAAGATGTGCAGGATAGCCATCCGGCGGCCAGGCGCAAACGCGGGCGTGGAGGGCAAGGAGGTCCATAGCTACGTCCAACGGTTCACCAAAAGGGCGCCCTGGGCACACTCCCAGGGCGCTTTGTTCTTCCATTCGATGCTGCCGAGGCAGACACACTCACGTTCCTCGTCTGGGCGGGCGATGCTGCTCAATGAACGTCTTGGGATCGAGGTAGTGACGGTAGACCTCGTCCAGATTCAGGCCCGGCCAGTGGTTGGGCCTGGACTCCAGGATGTCGGTCTTGACTATGTCGAAGTGCAGATGATAGGGCACCTTGCCGCTGGCATTGCCCACGTTGCAGATCTGCTGGCCGCGCACCACGCGGTCACCCTCGCGCACTATGGGGCTGGTGACGTGTCCGCACCGGCTGTACACCACTGCGCCATCCGGTAGAGGATCGTGCCGGATGACGACCAGGGTACCCCACGTGCCGCCACCGTCGCCGACGAAGGTCACTACGCCGTCACCGGCTGCATAGACAGGTGACAACTTGTCCGAGTCAAAGGCAGGGCTGTTATTGTTCAGGTCGGCCCCGGTGTGGTAGGCCGCACCGACCGCCGTATAATAGGTGGCGTAGCCGGTGGCATCGAACCACGTGCCGGGCCACACTTTGTCGCCCATGCGCTCCTGAGCAGTGCCGATAGGCGGATCGAAGCCCATACGCTGGTCCGGCTGCACCTGCTCGATCACCTGACGCCAACGGACGGCAGTGAAAGCGATCTCCTTGTCAGTTTCGCCAGTCAGATCGGTCAGATTGACCTGGGCGCCTTCTGGCGTCTGCTCGAACTCGTACACCACTAGTGGCACCCACTGATCGAAGTACTTAGCCTGATCAAGCCGGACAAGCAACTCGCCGCCCACACCGGCGATGCCGTGGATATGGTAGCGAGCCTGATGGGTGGTGGCATGCTGACCAGGCACAAACACCGAAACCTCATAGATGCCCCTCGCAGGCAAGTTGGGCCGCCAGATGGCCCACACCATGTCGCGGTCGGCGCGTGTCTTCTTGTACTTGACGGGGTGCCCGCGCACACTGGTAAACTCGGTGAACGCGCTGCTGACCGACTCGCCGGTTTGCGTGCCGTCGGCATAACCTGCTTCGTAGGGTGCAACGATTTTCTCCCAGCCGTAGCGTCTCCATACCTGGTCGGGGCCGATCTCGGTATCCACCTTCTCGTCGTTGATGGCGGCGTACTCCATCGGGCCGATCACGCCGATTCGCCAGTATGACAGACCAGTCGCGCCACGCACGCTGCGGGCGAGGTCCTGGGCCTGCCGGATGCTGTCAGCGGAGACTGAGTACCCCTGCAAAACAGGGAAGATCGGCACGCCGTAGTTCCCCCATGTCACGTAAGTTTCGGTCAGGATGCTCTCAGGCGTGCGCCCCATCGTTCCCCAGTAGCACTGGGGGTGCAGACTGTCCACGTAAGGACGCCATGCATCTGGGTAGATGGCGCTGTACCAGTTCTTGCGTGGATCGACGCTCAGCCCGATGTGAAAATCGCGGCCCAGCGCCGACCGCACGCCGCTCATCAGCCGGATCACATCATCACGGGTGCCTTTCCAATACTGTTCGTATGGTTCCACATCGAGGATCATCGACCGAACCCCTGGGACCCGCGCCGCCTCAACAATGCGTGCGACCTCGCCATTCACGTCGGTGCCCCGCACCACGCACCAGGCGTGGAATTCCAGGCCAGCGTTAGCCAGAATGCCCACCCAGCGAGCAATGTCTGAAGGGCCGCCAATGCGCATGGAGGTCTTGGTGTCGAAATTGCCCTGCCACTCATTGCCATCGCTCGTCTTAACGAAGATGGCATCCACCGTGGGAGCCTGCAGCTTGATCGAAGTGACCAGAGCCTCTATCGTCGCCTCACCAACCGCGTCACCCTCCCAGTGCCACAGACACACTTTGCCATCATAAGGGGTTGCCATGCACCTTGCTCTCCTTGCCAAAAAGAATGTTCCAAGCTGCCCAATTTCGCGTGCACGTTGTTATGGCAGAAGTTACGCCGGGAGTCAAGTCGGCCAGGGGATGAGACAGGCAGCAACAAGAATGAGGCATTTGCTTGCAGAGACAAAACCCTGAGGTGGGAGAAGGCACGACCTCGCTCCCACCCCTTCGCTCACCTTACCCCTTGATGACGGCTACTGGGACCAGCCGCGCCACCTTGTGGGCAATCCCGGCTCCGCTGACGACCTGCACCACTTCGTCAACGTCTTTGTACGCCTGGGGGGCCTCCTCTGCCAGGCCAGGCAGACTGCCGGCCCGCACGTTGATCCCATCCTTCTCCATCTCGGCGCGCAGTGCATCCCCCCGGATACTCCTTTTGGCCTGGTGACGGCTCATCGTCCGGCCTGCACCGTGACACGTGCTGCCAAACGTCTCGGCCATGCTCCCCGGCGTTCCGACCAGGACCCAGCTCGCTGTGCCCATCGAACCAGGCACCAGCACCGGTTGGCCAATAGGGCGGTACTCCGGCGGCAGGCCCTCGAAGCCAGGGCCGAAGGCACGTGTGGCTCCCTTGCGATGCACAAGCACCTCTACAGTCTTGCCATCAACTTCATGCTTCTCAACTTTGGCCATGTTGTGGGCAATGTCATAAACCTGATGCAGGCGCCAGTGGCGAACCTTGCCTGCCAACACCTCCTCGAAGCTGCGACGGACATGAAACGCCAACACCTGCCGGTTGACGAAAGCATAATTGGCGGCAGCGCACATGGCAGCGAAGTAATCCTGACCATCTTGCGACCCAAACGGCACGCAGATCAGCTGCCGGTCGGGCAGATCGATGCCATACTTGTGTATCACGCTCTGGAAGTCTCGCACGTAGTCGGTGCAAATCTGATGGCCAAAGCCGCGCGAGCCACAGTGAATCTGCACCGCGATACAGCCCTGGATGAGGCCCATCGCCCCGGCAGCCGTCTCGTCGAAGACCTCCTCAATCAGGTCTACCTCGATGAAGTGGTTGCCTGCCCCCAGCGTTCCCACCTGGCTGATCCCCCGCTCCCACGCCCGCTGACTGACCTTGCCCGCATTGGCGGCAGGCAGACATCCCTGCTCCTCAGTTCGTTCCACATCCTGAGGCTCAGCGTATCCATGCTTGACCGCCCAGGCAGAACCGTCGTGCAGCAGTTTCTCGAACTCCTGGGCATTGATCTTGATCCCGCCTCCGCTGCCCACGCCGCTGGGGCAGTTCTTGAAAAGCGATGTAGCCAGGGCCGAGAGGTGGGGGCTGATCTCGTCGTAGGTCATCGGGCCAGCCAGGACGCGGACGCCACAGTTGATGTCGTATCCAACTCCGCCGGGTGAAATGATCCCATCGCTGACACGCGAGGCCACTACACCGCCGATCGGAAAACCGTAGCCCTGGTGAATATCCGGCATAGCCAGGGCGTAACGCACAATGCCCGGCAGTGTAGCCGTATTGACCAGCTGATCTACCGACTCGTCGCTTAGGGCGGCCTCGATCAGCCGCTCACTGGCATACAAGCGAGCCGGGACCCGCATATCGTCCCGGAAGGTAGCCGGAACCTCCCAAATATATTCCGAGACGCGCTTAAAGTCCTGTTTGCGCATATGACCTTCCCCTCCTCAACCTATACATCGAACACAATCGTTGTCTCGTAACCGTGATCGGTGCGGCGGATCGCCAGGTTATGGTAGGTCACAGCCTTAATGTGCTTGGAGAAAGTGCCGCCGGGTGTTCCCTTGACCTCAGCTTCTAATGTGAACCCCGTCACATACTCCACCGCAATGGAGGTGAGGACCAACCCCTCTTCCTCAACCAGATACAGCAACTCGGTCAGCCAGTCAACAAGCAGCGTTTCCCAATCAGGGGCTTGTAGTTTGAATGTGTGGCTGACTATCCGACGGCTCTGATCTATACCTCCGTCAATCAGGCTGGCCATGCCATGTGCAGCGTTCTCGAACAAAGCGCGCAGGTCCTCGCCCCACACACGCAGCGCCCAATCGGCGGTGTGCTCGATCTCCTCCCACGATGGGTTCATGGCGTCACTCACTGTCCATTCTTAGGCTCAGCCTATTAAGGCAAAAATCGAGTGTAGCACACCGTGAATTGCAATGTACGGCCACCCGGCTACAATAGGCGGCGGTACTCCTCCGCTAACCTGATGGAGAACTGCTCATGGAGAAACTGAAACAGCTAATCCTAACCGAGGGCAGAAATCTGGGCAACGGTATCCTCAAGATCGACAGCATCCTCAACCATCAGATGTATCCCGATGTGATGTGGGCCATTGGACAGGAGATTGCACAGCGTTTTGCCGGAGAGCACATCACGCGCATTCTGACTGCCGAAGTGTCGGGCATTGGCCCGGCGCTGATGGCCGGTTTGCAACTCAAGGTGCCGATTGTATACGCCCGCAAGCGCAAACCGATCACAATGAAAGAGCCGGTCTATGTTGAGAGCGCACCCTCACACACCAAGGGCGGCGAGACGCTGTTGATGGTATCGCCGGAGTTCCTCCAGCCCAACGACCGTATTCTAATCGTGGATGACTTTCTGGCCTCCGGTAAGACGATACATGCCCTGGCGCGGCTTGTCAAGCAGGCCAGGGCGGAGGTGGTCGGCGTGGCGTGTGTCATTGAGAAGACCTTCGAAGGTGGGCGTGAATTTCTGGGTGACTGTTGCCCGCGCGTTGAGTCGCTGGTCATCATCACTGAGATGACAGGCGATCGGATCGTGTTTGCCGATGACTGAGGCGATTTCCAGGAGGCGCTGATGCCTCACGATACGATTGTCGTGCTGGACTATGGCTCGCAGACCGCCCAGCTGATCGCGCGTCGGCTGCGCGAGATCGGCGTATACAGCGAGCTATTTGCATGGAACGCCCCTGCCGAGCGCGTGTTAGGTATCAGCCCCAAAGGCTTTATTCTGTCAGGCGGCCCGGACAGCGTATATGAGTCTGGCGCGCCAACGCTGCCGCCCTACGTGCTTGGATCAGGGGTGCCGGTCCTGGGTATCTGCTACGGGATGCAGTTGATTGCTCACACCCTGGGAGGGCGTGTGGCATCGGCTCAGGCCCGCGAATACGGTCCGGCGGACCTGCACATCCGGGCTGGGTCTCTCCTGTGGGCTGATCTGCCCTCCGATCTTCAGGTGTGGATGAGCCATGGCGACCGCATCGACCAACCTCCCCCCGGCTTCGAGCCACTGGGCCACACGGATAACTCGCCGGTGGCAGCTATGGGCAGCTCATCGCGTCCTATCTACGGCATCCAGTTCCATCCAGAGGTCTCGCACACGCCACGTGGAACCACCATCCTGGCTAACTTCGCCCTCAAGGTGTGTGGCTGTGTGCCCGACTGGACTCCAGGAGCGTTCATTGATGAAGCCATTACGCAAATTCGCCAACAGGTGGGCGACGGGCGTGTACTGCTGGGCCTTTCGGGTGGAGTGGATTCGTCGGTGGTGGCCGCCCTGCTGCACCGGGCTATCGGCGACCGCCTAGTGAGTATCTTCATCGACCACGGGCTATTGCGCCAGGGCGAGGCTGAGCAGGTGATCGGCACCTTCCAGCAGGCAATGGGTCTCAACCTGATCGCCGTCTCCGCTGTGGAGGACTTCCTGGAAGCCCTGGCGGGCATCACTGACCCGGAGGCGAAGCGCAAGATCATCGGCGAGCTGTTCGTGCGGACTTTCGAGCAGCAAGCCAGGCGTATCGCCGCTGAGACGGGGGAGATCGGCTATCTCGCGCAGGGGACAATCTACCCGGACGTCATCGAGTCGGCTGCGCCAGATCGACCCGATGCCCACCGTATCAAGTCCCACCACAACGTCGCCGGACTGCCGGCTGACATGCCATTCAGGCTGGTCGAGCCACTGCGGTATCTCTTCAAGGATGAAGTGCGGCGGGTGGGCGAGACGCTGGGCCTGTCAGAGGAGATCGTCTGGCGACAGCCGTTCCCAGGGCCAGGATTGGCTGTGCGCTGCCTGGGGGAGATCACCTGGGATCGACTGGAGAGGCTGCGGGCGGCTGACGCGATCTTTACGAGCGAACTCCAGGCTGCAGGGCTGCTGAGAGATGACACAGCCCAGGCTTTTGCGGTGCTGCTGCCGGTGCAAAGCGTGGGCGTGATGGGCGATCATCGCACTTATGCCGAGACCGTGGCGCTGCGAGCTGTGACCACCGATGATTTCATGACCGCCGACTGGGCACGGCTCCCGCACGATCTGCTGGCCAGGGTCAGCCAGCGGATTGTCAACGAAGTCCCAGGGGTCAACCGGGTGGTTTACGACGTAACCAGCAAACCGCCTGCGACGATTGAGTGGGAATAAACGTATAAGTATGCAGGATCCGATACTAATCAGGCGGAGAACTCTATGGATTACGGCACCTTATTGCGCAAGGCATGGGATATTATATGGAAGCACAAGTGGCTGATCTTGCTCGGCGTGCTGGTGGCGCTGGGCAGCGGTAACACCCCGCCGAGCAGCGGCGGGAGTGACACCGGCTATCAGATCGAGCAGGAGGAGTACGAGGGCTTTAACCCCTCCCAGGGCGATTTCGATCCTTTCCGTTCTCTCCAGGAAGAATTTCAGAGACCGGAATTCGAGGAAGCCGCACCTTTCCTGGCCGTTGGAGCAGGGATCGGTGTGGCGCTCATGTGTCTGGTGGCAGCAGTTTTTGTGGTGCTGTGGGCCGTTTCGACCATCGCACGCGGCGGCTTGGTGGCAGGGGTGAATGCCATCGAGGCGAGGGGCGCATCATCCTTCGCCGAGGCATGGCGTGCGGGCTGGGCAAGAGGCTGGCGTCTGCTCGGCATCAGTCTTCTGCCGGCTCTCCCCATCCTAGTGATGGTCATCACCAACGCAGGCTTGCTGGGCGGCTTTGTCAACATGACTAAGACGCTTGATGAGCAGGCTATGTTGCCCGCAGGCATCGGCCTAGGCGCGACAGCCTTCGCCATTCTGTGTGTGGCTGGGGTAACGTCATTGATCCTCGGCTTGCTGCGCACCTTTGCCGAGCGAGCCTGTATGCTCGAAGACAAGGGAGTCTTCGACTCCTACAGCCGGGGCTGGCAGATTCTACGCGAAAACGTCGGCGAGGTGTTGATTCTGTTCCTGATCCAGATTGCAATCAACATTGCGCTGTTCTTGGTACTCCTGGGGCCGGGTATCATCGTTGCCCTATGTGCATGTGTCCTGTGGCCAGTGGCGCTGTTGTTCAGTGGCGTTGTTGAGGCTTACTTCTCGACAATGTGGACGCTCGGCTGGCGTCACTGGACCGGCCTGAGCCGATCTTCGGCTGACGTAGCTCCCGCTGTCTGAGGTACGAGACTCTCGCACCCCATCCCGCTTGAAGACCGCGCTGTTGCCCTGACAGCGCGGTCTTGCCTAGAGCCATCTCAAAATTCAATCAACGCACTTCAAGATTCCTTTCATTCCCTTCTGACCGAGAAGGACAATACTTTGTCACCTGGCGGCCACATTCCTATCAACCAGCAGGGCTGTGGTATAATCGTGGCCATACACAGCCGCCCGATTGGAACAGACTCATGACGCACTATGAACCTGTGATCGGCCTTGAGGTCCATGCTGAGCTGCTGACTCGCTCCAAGATGTTCTGCTCATGCGAGGTCGTTGATACCACTCAAGCCGAGCCGAACACTTACATCTGCCCCGTATGCACGGCTCAACCTGGCACTCTGCCGGTGATCAACCGGCAGGCGGTCGAATACGCCATCATGGTTGGGCTGGCGCTGCACTGCACGATCAATGAATTCAATATGTTCGCCCGAAAATCGTACTTCTATCCCGACCTGCCTAAAGGATACCAGATCAGTCAGTATGAACATCCGCTGGCCAGTCGTGGGTGGCTGGAGATCGAGCAGGGGGGGCAGATCAGGCGCATTGGCATTACCCGCGCCCACCTCGAAGAGGACACCGGCAAATCGTTCCACAAGGGCGACTACAGTCTGATCGATCTCAACCGGGCTGGGGTGCCGTTGCTGGAGATTGTCTCCGAGCCGGACTTGCGATCTGTGGAAGAAGTTGAGGCCTATGCCCGCAAACTGCGGGCTATCCTGGTTTACTTGGGCGTCAATCATGGGGACATGAGCAAGGGCGTACTGCGCTTCGAGGCCAATATTTCGGTGCGTCCGGTCGGCTCGACCTCTCTCAATACGCGGACGGAGATCAAGAATCTGAACAGCATCCGCTCATTGGTGAGGGCCTGCCGTTACGAGATTGCCCGTCAGATCAAGCTTTACGAGACAGGCGGCACGGTCGTGCAGCAGACGCTGGGCTTTGACGAAGCTGAGGGCACCACCCATCCTCAGCGCAGCAAGGAGTACGCTGACGACTATCGTTACTTCCCAGAGCCAGACCTGCCGCCGCTGCGCATCAGCCGTGAGTGGGTAGCAGAGATCGAGGCCCGGCTGCCCGAGCTGCCTGACGCCAGGCGCGAACGCTTCATGACGCAGTTCGGGTTGTCACGGCAGGATGCCAGCGTGCTGGTCAGTGACAAGGCAGTAGCCGACTACTACGAGGCAGCTTTGGCTGCCGGCGGCGATCCTAAGGCGGTGGCCAACTGGGTGACCGGCGAGTTGTTCCGCCTGATGAATGCCGAAAACGTCGAGGTCGACGCACTAAAGGTGTCGCCGCAGGCGCTGGTCGAGATGATTGGCTTGATCGAGCGTGGCGCGATCAACATTAACACTGCCAAAGATGTACTGGGCGAGATGTTCGCGACGGGCCGAGGCGCACAGGACATTGTCGCAGAGAAGGGCCTGGCCCAGATCAGCGACGCCAATGCACTTGAGGCAATGGTAGATCGCGTGATCGCCAGCAACCCCAAGGAGGTCCAGGGCTACCTCGGTGGCAAACAGGGCCTGCTTGGCTGGTTTGTCGGGCAGGTGATGCGTGAGACGCAGGGCAAGGCCAATGCCCAGATGGTCAGTGAGATGCTTCGTCAGCGGTTAGAGGCCATGCGGGAATAGTCAGCTCAGGCCCTATTCGCCAGCAACACGGGAAAGGACATGAACTTTGAACAAACGCTCCATCCTGGTCTCCGCAGCCGCCGTCTTGGCTCTTGGGATGATGTCATCGGCCCTTTTCCTGGCACAGCCAGCGATAGCCCAGGAGACAGGACCAGCGATCATCTGCCTCGATCCTGGACACGGCAGCAGCACTGGCACGTACAATGCCAGACACCGGCTGACTGAGGACGAGTTCAACCTGGACATAGCTTTTCGCCTCAAGGCTTTGCTGGAGGGCGCAGGCTATCGTGTGGAGATGACCCGCACCGACAACACCAACATACCTAAAGATGTGCGTTATACCTACTGCAACAAGGTCGGCGCCGATCTGCTGATCTCCATTCATGCCAACGGCTCGCCTAGCGAGCGGATTGATGGGACGCTGGTGCTCTATTACTATGATGACAAGCCATTAGCTCAAGCCATCTACGATGCCCTGTATCCCGCACTCAGCAGCGATCCGGTGGTTACGTGGCGCTTCAGGGACCTAGGGGTGGGCCGATTCGACGCCGGGATACTGATGTGCTCAGAGATGCCAGGCGTGTTGGTGGAGCCAGTGTTTATTACAAACAATAGTGAGGCCCAGTTGTTGCTTGACACAGGCCCAACTTCACGCCGCCAGGCGATCGCTCAGGCCATGTTCGATGGGATAAACCACTACTATAGCAATGGCGGCGGCGCTGGGCAGGAAGAACGGGATCGTTGCCCATACACGTTCCCTGACACACCCAGCCACTGATGCCCAACTTACCTGCCGGCCCCAAGACGACAACCCTCCCGCAGGCAGTGGCCCCAGGGAGGGTCCTCTTTTAAGAACAGCCGAGGGCCTATTCCATTGGCCCATTGCCATTTGCCCCAGACAGCCGCTTAACCGTGGAGGGTACAGTGTGAAGCCAGAACCAAGCCGCACGTTCGTGGTCCGTATTGCCCGCCCAGAAGATGCTGACCGGCTAGCATCGCTGTGCGATCAGTTAGGCTACCCTACCCTCCCCTCTGATGTCGTGGAGCGGCTCGGAAATGTGCAGACAGACGAGTCGGTGGTCTATGTCGCAGAGACATCCACCGGTGAGGTAATCGGCTGGGTGCACGCTTATGTGAGCCGCCTGATGGTGTGTGACAGGTTCGTCGAGATAGGTGGGCTAGTCGTCGACGTCAATCACCGCCGCAACGGGGCAGGGCAACTTCTGATGCAGGCTGCCGAGAGGTGGGCTTGCGAAAATGGCTGCGACGAGATCCGCCTCCGCTCGAACATTGTTCGTGAGAGTGCACATCGATTTTACACCGCTCTGGGCTATCAGGTCATCAAGACGTCATACACATTCCACAAGAAACTCTGAGCAGGTTGTTGTCAGGGCTGCCTTTCAAGCACACCATAGTCATAGCCCTGATTGACCAGGGCTATGATCTGCTCTGGTCCCATGTCGCTCACATCGATGATGTTGTCCTCCTGGGCAACCTTCTCGCCGTTGACCACATAGCGCAGCCGGTAGCCCTCGACCTCATAGCGTGCTCGATCCAGCCCCCAATCCATGTTGAGATCGGGGTTTAACCAGGCAGCGATCAGATCGGGCGAGCGAGAGAAAACATACTCAGGGTCGAACTTGGTGTGGCCAGCGGCCAGGAACTCTTCAACCGGCATGTGGCCGATGGTCTCGTCATTCAATCCCAACATATCGATGGTCTCAAGCCTGGAGTAAAACGGAACCTTGCCGGCTGCATCGATGGCCAACACCTGACCCGAATGGTGCTCGCCCAGGTATTCTCCCAGCAGGACCCAGCGATCATACTTATCTAGCATGTAATCAAAGCGCGGATCGCGGGCGAAGGGCAGCACGTGAAACATGAGCAGCACTGGCACGACCACTCCCATGATCTGCCACCGCGCCACACCCGACAGGTTCAGCTTAAAGAACAGCGAAAGGCCCAAAGCAAAAATGACTACCAAGAACCGCTCGCGGAAGCGATCTCCGCCAATGTAGAACCAGGTAGCCATCAGGCCCGCTGCAAAGACCAACTCAAAACCGACTTTCTGGATTGCCTGCCGCCGTTCTCGGAGAAAGTCGAGAATCAGCTTGTCGGCAGCCAGTAACACGATCACAAAGTAGGGAAGCATCCCATTGTAGGGCGACTCGAGGATCAGTTGCTTGAGCGCCAGCTTGAAGCGTGTGAACAACGGGCCAGCTACTTTGGCATAGTAGGTATTGGGCAGCAGATAGCCATAGTAGGCCATCCGCCATCCAAAATACACACCGACCGTCACTACGACGACAGCTGCGCCGAACAGGGCGTCTTTCCAACGCCGCTTGAGCAGGAGATACCCGATGGCCAGCCCTGGCGCGATGAATCCATCGGCCCGCGCCAGGATCGAGAGGACCATCGCTGCACATAACACTCCGCGGGAAAGCGAGCGCGAGCCGTCCTCGGCCACCAAGCGCTCGGCGCTGAGCCAGATGATGATCTGGAGCAGGACGATCAGCGGCGTCTCCAACCCAGAGGCTACCCAGCTCCACAGTGCCGGGAACAGCGCGAACAGAAAAGCAGCCACAAGGCCCGTGGCATTCCCATGCCTGCGCCGCATCGCCAGCGAGAAAACGATCAGCGCTGCGCTCATAAATATCGCATTGACCACAACCGAGAAGTAGTAGATTCTGTGGTCTGGAATGGCCAGCATCCCCAATGCGATAAGCAGCGTATACAAAAAGTTCGAGTATCCCTCCACCCGTTCGCCGGCGTTGTAGACCAACCCGTGCCCCTCAACCAGATTCCTGGCATAGCGATAGGAGATGTAGGCATCATCGCTTCCCCAGGCATGCCCCGAAAGGTCCTTGTCAGAGTAACCGGCCACTGTGTGCAGGGCTGATCCACCAAGCAGGAGCAAGATTGCCAGAAGCAGCCCTCCAATGTAGACGCCGCGTTTCATGCTGATTTCCTCACTTATCCAGGCGCCCTCTAGCCTCAACGTCACTCCTCCTCGACCTGCACGCTGCGCAGTACGATCTGACTCACCACCCGATCCCCGGCCTGCGATACGGGATAGGCTTCACCCGTGCTGAGCGACTTCAATCCAACGGCCAGGGTGTAGCTTCCAGATGATATTTCTGTGCTCATGGCGAAGCGATGCTGTTGGATGATAATCGTGCCAGGCCGCCAATTCTCCGCCACCACGCCCACACCATCAGCAGCATAGAGTGTAGAGCCATCCGGCGCAAGCAAGTAGGCAAACAACGAAACAGGCGGTAAAGGCGGCTCGCGCACACGCCACCACGACTTGAGCACCAATTCCTCGCCCGGCGCGAGCGATGTCGCACTGACCTGATAGCCAAGCAGCTCTACGGTCCCCGCAATCGGTACTGGCAGGGGCACAGCAGGAAACTCGACCGTCGAAGACGGCGGCTCTGGCGGAGCACCCACCCGCCACACGTGGTAGCGCGGCGACCCGTCCTCAAAGCGAGCGGTATAGTTCGGCTGGCCCAAGTCGAACACAGGGTTGATCCCAGCAGGCAGCAGCAGCCAGCCAGGACCATCCGGGAATGGCAGACTCTGTTGGCAATCGAAGTTGAACACACGCAAATCAGAAATGCCAGTCAGCGAGCGCAGCGTTTCCTCGCGTTCTACAGGATCGGGGGCTGTACACTGGGCAAACCATGCTCCTTCGCGGCCACTGACCGGCAACGCAATCGGCAGCACCTCGTAAACGTAGAGGCTGCCGCCCACCTGGGTCACAGGCATCTGGTTGCGGAAGTAGGCAAAGGTGTCACGGATGTCCTCTGGGATGCCGATCACGTGATTGGCGCTGATCACATACAGACCCGGCGCAGGGTTGAGCGGGGGAAAATCTGCCTGTGGGATGTCGTCCTCCGGCTTCGATCCACCGGGCAGCGCCAGGTAATCGATTCCATAGGCAGATGGAGGGGCATCTCCGTAGTAACTCAGGTAGATACGGCTCACTCCATGCTGGCGTAGGTAGTTTGACAGCGCCAGGAGGTCCTGTCCCTGGTCGAGGTCCGGCCCGCCGACTACCTGCCAGGCGCCGTCTGCCCCCTCGGTCAACAGGTTAGTAAATGAGAGATAATCGGGAAAAGCGAGTAAACCGGTCACGATCGCAGGTATCCACAGCACACCGGTAAAGCCCAGCCCGGCCCAACCAGGCTGGGCGCGATCGGCGACCAGCCGCGAGGCGAACAGAAACAACAGGCATAGCTCAGGCAGCAGCGAACGTCCCCCCCCACTGTCATGCATGACAGCTGCCAGGCCAAGTGACAACCCAGTGGGGATCAGTAGCTGCCACTCGCCCCGCTCAACGCCATGAGCAGCAGCCACGGTTAGGCCGGCAAAGATCAACGTCAGCGCAGGCAGGGGGACCTTGACTCCCAACGCAATGAACGGATAGTACCACCACCCACCCGGTGCAAAGCGCCCTAGCAGGTAGGCGCGTTCCACAATTGGAGGCCATCTGAGAGACCTCAACAGGCTGCTGATGAGGATTTCTAGGTCAAGGCGGCCCGTAGTCAGCGCTGCAGTCCCCCACAACATCAGTGCGGCGACTACAGCTAACATAGTCAATGCCAGCAGCACCGACCACAGCCACCCAAGCGGCAGCTTGCCTATGGCGTCAAAAAGAGACGCCAACAGGGCAGGGCGCCTGAGTGATAGAGGGCCATTTCGACGGGCGTAGATCGCTGCAAGAATAGGAACAGCTGCCAGCAAGGTCACAGCCAGGGAGTTCATCAACAGCGCCGATCCCAGCGTCAGCCCGCTCACAACCAGCCAGCCAGCCGTCTTTCGGTGCAGAGTGCGCGTCCACGCATAAAGTGCGGTCACGTACAAGGCGGCGGCCAGCAGGTGTGGGGTTGCAACATGGGCACTCGCCAGCACCGTCGGTGAGAAAGCATACAATCCCAGTGCCACTGCTGCGCTCAACAGGCCATAGCTTTCGCGCCCCCAGCGCCAGATTACCGCCCCCAGAAGGACCGCCAGCCAGATGGTTGGCAGCCGCCCCAGGAAGATCGTCCGGTTGGTATTGATCCCTTGTTGCCAGAGCAAATCGCGGCTGAAGGCAGAGACATCGGAAGACTGCCAGCTGCCCAACTGCGTCGGCGCAGGCAGTTCTGGTTCCAGCATCATCCCCAGCCCGCCGATCAAGGCAGGCAACAGTGGCTGACCAGAATCCAGCAGGTGACCAGTGCGCCAGAACGCCCAACCAGGGGCGAGGATTGTCCCCTCACCCACAACCGGGGACTTGTCAAGCGCGCTTCCCGTGGCCAGCCCGAATAGGGCCGCCAACAGGAGCGCGGCAAAGATCAGATGGCAGGCGAGGTGTGCTTCAGAGTGAGGTGCATGCGTGGGCGATTCGACCATCAGCCATCCTCTTGAACGAGGTGTTCAGTCTCTTAGGCGTGGCGTGACATTGTATCTGCCAGACGGCTAGAGTCTGTGAGTGTGCTCTGTAGACAGGTTGCCAATGTCGCTGGAGTTCATCATTGGATGTAGACTCTGGCAGTTTAACACCATGTGCGGCCATGTGACAAACAGAGGGGAGTGGATGACAAGGTCAGGGACAGGCAACACCCCGCCCTAGGACGGCATAGGTGGAGCATACGCCATCACGCCCTCCCAGAAGAGTCGTCAGATACGAAGCAGAAGTCATGGCCGGATGGGTGCCTCTGCGGCTGCCGTACGGAAAGGCAAGGGGCATCGCTACACTCCACTGAACGCGGAAAAGCCACCATCCACCGGGATGACCACCCCTGTCACGAAGGCGGAAGCTGGCGACAGCAGCCACAGCACTGGGCCAAGCAAGTCTTCGGGATTGCCAAAGCGGCCCATTGGCGTGTGGTCTATGATCCGCTGGCCTCGCGTAGTTAGCCCTCCGGTTTGCGTGTCGGTCAACAGAAAGCGGTTTTGCTCGGTCAGGAAAAAGCCTGGGGCGATAGCATTGACACGAATTCGAGGGCTATATTCCTGAGCCATGTATACCGCCAGCCATCGAGTGAAGTTGCTTACCCCTGCCTTGGCCGCCGAATAGGCCGGGATGCGCGTCAGGGGCGTAAAGGCATTCATCGAAGATACGTTGAGGATGACCCCCTCACCGCGTTCGGCCATTCCTCGGCCAAACACCTGGCTGGACAAAATTGTGCCGATGAGGTTCAGATCAAAGACGAACTCCAGCGCCTCGCGCGGCAGATCAAAGAAACTCATATCAGGGCCAGTCGTGGCTTTGGGGTGGTTGCCACCGGCGGCATTGATGAGCATCGTCACCGGCCCGAAGGCTGCTCGAATGGCCGCCTCCGCTTCCAGCATGGTGTCTGGTGCCAGCACATCGCCAAAGGCGACCATATATTTACCTGGCCCCGCATCCATCGACCTTCTTAGCCCCTCCGGCAGAGCTGGATTTCTGTCTAGCACGGCCACATTCGCGCCGCAGCCCACCAGGGCACAGGCCATCTCACCGCCCAATATGCCTGCGCCGCCGGTGATGACAGCCGTCTTACCAGATAGGTCGTACAGTTGGGTCAGCTCGCTCAGATTCATCCCATGCCCTCAGACGGCGGAGCCATCCGGAAGAAGTCTTATACAAGAGTATCTGTCAACTCAGTGGCAGCGAGACAAATAGCTCTCCAGAGTCGTATTGCATACCATACCCGATTACAGAATTATTGACGAACAGCCCCAGTGCGGCCAAGTTCCGTGCTGGCGATGGTTATGTTTTGTGTAGATTGCATGGGGTGATTACTCATCACATCAAACCAATGACATCCTTCACTTTCCCGGTCGGTGATTTTCAGGATAATACAGTTCAATGTCTATTGAACTGTCAAGCGAAAAGCTGCCCATGGAAACAGAAGCCGCGCTCCAAGAGATCGACTTTGCGAATCTATCTCATGTCCTCAAAGCGCTGGCAGAGCCGAATCGCCTGCGAATCTTCGACCTGCTTAGGCAGGGCACCTACTGTAACTGCGAGCTGGGCGAGGCGCTGCAGCTTGCGCCCAACCTGATCTCCCATCACTTGCGTGTCTTGCGGGAAGCAGGATTGGTCGATGTGGAACGTGCGAGTCACGATGCCCGCTGGATTTTTTACTCGGTCAGCAGGGAAAGGCTTGAAAGTTTGAGCACAACGCTGCGGGCATTTCTTGATCCCGGACACATAGGCCTGCGCCAGCCCTCCTGTGGGACACTCATCGCCGCTGAAGCAACAACGCCATCCGATATGACAACACCGGCAATCTGATATCAGAAAGGACTACACTGATCATGTCTGAACTTACAGTCGCCCAAGCTGCCGCTTCATCACGTGGAGCAAAACGTCTCTCCACCCTTGATCGCTTCCTAACGCTGTGGATCTTCTTGGCGATGGCAGTTGGAGTTGCCTTGGGGTACTTCATCCCCGGCGTGGAGGACTTCATCAACCGCTTTCAGGTGGATACAACCAACATCCCGATTGCCATTGGCCTGATCTTGATGATGTATCCGCCCTTTGCCAAAGTGAAGTATGAGGAGCTGGGTAAGGTCTTTCGCAACTTCAAGGTGCTGGGGCTGTCTCTGGTGCAGAATTGGATCGTCGGCCCAACGCTGATGTTCGCGTTGGCGATCCTCTTCCTGCACAACTACCCGGAATACATGGTCGGCCTGATCATGATCGGGCTGGCGCGCTGCATCGCGATGGTCATTGTGTGGAACGAGTTGGCGAAAGGCGACACCGAGTACGCCGCTGGGCTGGTGGCTTTCAACAGCGTGTTCCAGGTGCTGTTTTACAGCGTCTATGCCTGGGCGTTCATCACCAAGTTGCCGACCCTGTTTGGGCTACAGGGCAGCGTAGTCGAGATCACCATCGGCGAGATCGCCAGAAGCGTGTTCATCTATTTGGGCGTGCCGATGATCGGCGGCTTCCTGACGCGCTTCATCTTGCTGCGCTTCAGGGGCAAAGAATGGTACGAGACGAAGTTCATTCCCCGCATCAGCCCCATCACGCTGGTTGCGCTGCTGTTCACCATCGTGGTGATGTTCAGCCTCAAGGGCAGCCTGATCGTCCAGATTCCACTGGATGTGGTGCGCATCGCCATCCCATTGGTGATCTACTTCGTGGTGATGTTCCTGGTCAGCTTCTTCATGGGCCAGAAGCTGGGAGCTGACTACTCACAGACCGCAACCCTGGCTTTCACTGCTGCCAGCAACAACTTTGAGCTGGCGATTGCCGTGTCAGTGGCCGTGTTCGGCATCAACTCTGGCGCGGCGTTTGCGGCAGTCATCGGGCCGCTGATTGAGGTGCCGGTGATGATCGGCCTGGTCAACGTGGCGCTGCTTTTCCAGCGACGCTTCTTCAGACATGAACCCCACGCAGCGGGTGCTGGAATGATGGCAGTAGCTGTTGAACGGGAGAAGTGAAACATGCCAATCTATGAGTTTCACTGTGAGGACTGTGGCACACTTTTTGAGATACGTGCCTCCATCAAGGAGAGAGAGGACAGACTGAAGCCCCAATGTCCCAGATGCCAGAGCGAGCATACCAGGCAGCTACTCAGCGGTTTCATAGTCCTGACCGGAGATGGCAAAGGAGATTCATCGGGTCTTCTCCCTGGCTGTGAGTGCGGTTCAGGTCTCTGCTCATACAAAGAATAGCAGCAGGCAAGAAACGCAGAGGAGCCTCTTCTCAACCGTGGGCGACAGAAGGCATGTCCTGTTCCTGTGCAGCGGTGGGGAATGAACGTCTGCAGCCTGCCTACCCGGTGCATGGCAAGACTCACGTCACACTCTGGAGTCTGTCGGGATGAACCCATAATGAAAGTCGCTCTCCGTTTTCCTCTGCTGGCAATTGCCATCGGCTCGCTGCTGCTGGGCGGCTGGCTCGGCCTGGTGCGTATGGGCTGGTTGCTTCCATTCGTGGCGAAGCCGGTCGATCATGGCCCGCTGATGATCTGCGGGTTTCTGGGCACACTGATCGCTGTCGAGCGGGCAGTGGCTCTCCAGCGCTGGTGGGGATATGTTGGCCCTGCGCTGAGCGCTGCGGGGGCGGTTGCTCTGCTGGCTGGCATCCCCGCTGCCTCACAGGTTCTTTTTGTGCTGGCCGGGCTGGGCCTGGTAATCGCCTTTGTCGTGATCGTCCGGCAGCACACCGCCTCGTACACGTTGACCATGGGTCTGGGCGCTGTGTGCTGGCTGGCCGGCAGCAGCTTGTGGATGGCCGGATGGTCCATCCCCCGGCTGGCAGCATGGTGGGCAGCGTTTCTGGTGCTGACCGTGGCTGGAGAGCGGTTGGAGCTGTCACGGGTGAAGCGCCTGCCCAACTGGAGCAGGCATCTGTTCAGCGGGATCGTGGCCTGGTTACTGTTGGGGCTGCTGGCTGCGAGCATCTGGCCGGATACTGGCATCCGCCTGCTGGGGACGGCTTACATCCTGCTGGGCGGCTGGTTGCTGAGCTTTGACCTTGCCCGCTGGACCATCCGCAGCGATGGTATGCCGCGCTATATCGCCGCCTGTCTGTTGGCAGGCTACATCTGGCTGGCTGCCGCCGGGGTGATGATGATCGGTTTCGGGTCCAGGCTGGCTGGTGTGCAGTATGACGCCATGCTGCACGCAGTCTTGGTCGGGTTCACCATATCCATGATCTTCGGGCATGCACCGATCATCCTGCCGGCCATTCTGGGTCGGGAGATCAGGTATCACCCGGTGCTGTACGCCCCATTGGTCCTGCTGCAGGTTTCTATCTCGCTGCGCATCGCTGGGGACCTGGCCGGATGGCTGGCGGGACGGCAGTGGGGAGGTCTGCTGCATGGCATTGCCATCCTGGGTCTCCTGCTGACACTGGCAGCGCGGAACAGCCCTGGCAACCAGCAGGCTGCCTGAGTGATCGCTCGCAGCGATCTGCGCTTTCCTCTTCTTTCCCAGCCCATCCTTCTCACATCATCAGCTCTTCCTCTGTGCGGCAGTGCCGCACTTTTTACGCTTGAACAAGACTATTTAGGGTTGAAATATGACAACTGTCATACATCGGCCCGTAAAAATCCCGTACAGTTAGCAAAACGCAAGCGCTTCGACCTACAGGAAGGGGCCCATGAAACGACACCTTTTTGTGCTGCCTGCGCTGCTGGTTATGGTCGTCCTGCTGGCCTCATGTTCTGGAGCGCCAGGCGCAACCCCAACTGGGACCGCCGGGCTTCCAGCGGACGCGGCGGCGCTGGCAGCAGAGCGCGGCCTGACTGCCGACGACATTTACGCGGCAGTCAGCACCTATATGCCTACGGGACAGACCGATCCCTATATTATGATTGCCTCGGGCGGCCAGTCCGGCCAGGTGCTGGTGATCGGCGTTCCTTCCATGCGCATCCTGCGGGTGATCGGTGTGTTCACCCCCGAACCCTGGCAGGGCTACGGGTATGGCGGAACAAGCATGGAGGTGCTGGCTGGCGGCAATGTCAACGGCGAGCCAGTGTTGTGGGGTGACACCCACCACCCTGCACTGTCTGAGACGAATGGAGAGTACGACGGCGAATTTGTCTTCATCAACGATAAAGCCAATGCGCGGCTGGCCGTCATCAGCCTCAGCGACTTTGAGACCAAGCAGATCATCAAGAACCCAAACGCCATCAACGACCACGGCGGCACTTTCGCGACCCCCAACACCGAGTACGTGATCGAGGGGCCGCAGTATGCCGCGCCCATCGGTGGGGAATACGCGCCGATTGAGGACTATCAGGAGAGCTATCGCGGCCTGCTGACGCTCTGGGCGTTTGACCGGGTCAGTGGGCGCGTCGACGAGTCGCGCTCGTTCCAGATCGAGCTTCCGCCCTACTGGCAGGACCTGTGCGACGCCGGGAAGGGTGTCAGCGATGGTTGGCTGTTTTGCAACTCGTTCAACACCGAGATGGCAACCGGCATGACGGAGGAAGGGGAGCCGCCATTTGAGGCAGGCACCACGCGCAACGACACCGATTACCTACACATCATCAACTGGCGGGCCGCTGCCGAGGTGTTCGAGGCCGGGAACGTGGAGATGATCAACGGGATGGCGGTCATTCGTCTGGAAACCGCCATTGAGGAAGGACTCCTGTACTTTACCCCGGAGCCGAAAAGCCCGCACGGCGCGGATGTCACCCCCGGCGGCGAGTATATTGTCGTCGGCGGCAAGCTTGATCCACACGTGACGGTTTACAGCTTCGCCCGGATTCTGGAGGCGATTGAGGCTGGCGGCTTCGAAACCGATCCCTATGGCATTCCGGTCATCCCGCTGGACGACACCATGGAAGCGCAGGTTGAGCTTGGTCTCGGCCCGCTGCATACGGTGTTTGGCCCGGATGGTTATGCCTACACCTCCCTATTCCTCGACTCCGCAGTGGCGCGCTGGACGCTTGGCGGCCCCTATGACGATCTGAATGCCGATGAGCCGTGGACACTGGTGCAGAAGCTGCCTGTTCACTACAACATCGGCCACATCGCGGCGGCAGAAGGCGATACCGCCTCGCCAGACGGCATGTATGTGGTGGCGCTGAACAAGTGGAGCATTGACCGCTTCGCCAATGTTGGCCCGCTGCTGCCGCAGAACTTCCAGTTGGTGGATGTCTCGCGGCCCGGCGACCAGATGCGCCTGCTCTATGACATGCCGATCGGCATGGCTGAGCCGCACTATGCGCAGATCATCGCCGCCGACAAGCTGCACGCCTTCGAGGTGTATCCGGAGGTAGGCTGGAATCCAGAGACGATGAGCATTGACCCCAACGCGGTTGCCTCGCCGGAAGAAGCTCGCATTGAGCGCAACGGCAGCGAGGTCGAAATCTGGATGACGGTGGTGCGGTCGCACTATACGCCGGAGCTGATAGAGGTCGAGGTCGGTGATCACGTCATCTGGCACCTGACCAATATTGAGCGCACCCGGGATGCCACACACGGCTTTGCGCTCTCCGGTTACAACATCAATCTGAGCCTCGAGCCGGGCGAGACGCAGACCATCGAGTTCGATGTGAAGTATCCCGGCACCTACACCTACTACTGCACGGAGTTCTGCTCCGCGCTGCACCTGGAAATGATCGGCTATTTCCTGGCCAAACCGTAATTTGCTGCGGTCGCATCCTGCCGGTCCTCGTGCGCCAACGGGGGCCGGCAGGATGCTGCCAGATAAGGCGGGAAGGAAGTCCTGATGAAGTTCTCCATCAACCTTGACCCGGGCGTGAGAGTTATCCTGCCGGACGGCAGCGAGCATCATCTGGGGGAATACCTGCTGCCAAGCGCGCTGCTGATGCTGGCGGCACTGCTGATCATGATCTCGATCTTCGTGCCTTACTGGAGCATGACCATGTTCGCGCCCCAGTATCCTGACGGGCTGACGGTGAAAGTCTATATCAACCAGCTTGAAGGAGACATCAGGGAGATCGACTCGCTTAACCACTACCTCGGCATGCCGTCGCTGGATGAAGGCGGGCGGCTTGAGCGCACAACCTCAGTCTATGCAGTCGCAGCGATGGGGCTGCTGTTGATGGCTGGCGTGTTCATCCACAACCAGTGGGCCGGGATTCTCGCCATTCCCATTCTGGCTTATCCCTTCGTGTTTCTCCTTGACCTGTGGTGGATTCTGTATCAGTACGGTCACAGCATCGACCCGAACTCGCCGCTGGGCAGCGCGATCGAGCCGTTTACCCCTCCGCTGTTCGGGCGTGGAACGGTGGGCCAGTTTGCCACCATCGCGCGGCCTGAGATGGGGCTGGCGCTGGTAGTAGCTGCGGTGGCGGTAGTGCTGGCTGGGCTGTGGTTCCATCGTATGGCTTACAAGCCAATTGTTGAGGCGCGTAGGAGGGCCGCCCGCAGCATGGAGGAATCGCGCGCATGAACCGGCAGCGGCTGATCCTGTGCCTGATATTGGCCGCTGCGGTGCTGCTGTCCACCGGCACCGCGCAGGCACGGGAAGATGGGCAGGGAGCGCGGCTCATTGTCTCGCCCACAGGCCCCTATACCAGCCTGGACGAAGCGCTGGCAGACGCCCACGACGGCGACGTGATTGAAGTGCGTGGGGGCGCTTACATCGGCCCGGTTGTCGTCAGCAGGGCAGTAACGCTGGAGGGTGTCGGCTGGCCGTTGATTGATGGCGGCGATGCCGGCACGGTCGTCACGCTGAACGCGCCGGGCAGCGCCATCACCGGCTTTGACATTCGCGGCAGCGGCGTGGAACCCGACCGGGACCACGCCGGGATCACGCTGGCAGCCGCGCACACACGCGCTGAGTACAACCGCCTCTCCGATGTGCTGTTTGGCGTCTTTGTGGCCCAGGCCGACAATGCGGTAGTGCGTGGAAACGAAATCACCAGCAAAACCGAATATGACACCGGACGTCGGGGCGACGGCATACGGCTGTGGTACAGCCAGCACGTCCTTGTTGAAGAGAATCTGGTGTATAGCGTGCGCGATGTGGTGGTATGGTACTCTTCCTACGTTACCCTACGCGAAAACACCATCACCGGAGGACGCTACGGCATCCATCTGATGTACTGCGACAATGCGCTCATCGAGCACAACCAGATACTCAACAACTCCGTGGGCATCTACGTGATGTACACCAACGCAACCACACTCGCTGGAAACACCATCCGGGGCCAGCGCGGTCCAAGCGGCTATGCGCTCGCCTTCAAGGATGCAGACAACATCCAGGCGGGTGACAACCTGCTGGTTGACAACCGGGTGGGCATTTTCCTTGATGGCACGCCCTTCCGCCCTGATGCCGGCGGCTACGCCCGCTTTACCGGCAACACTGTTGCCTTCAACGATGTGGGGGTAGCGCTCCAGCCTGCCGTGCGGGGCAGTCAGTTCACCGGCAACACCTTCTGGGAAAACATCGAACAGGTCAGCCTGCAAGGCGGCGGCGGCCAGTCTGACTGGAACACATGGCTTGGCAACACCTGGAGCGACTACAGTGGCTTTGACGCAGACGGCGATGGCACGGGAGACATTCCCTACACCTCCGAGCGGCTGTTTGAGAGCCTGTATGACCGGGAGCCGCGCCTGCGAGCGCTGATCTTCAGCCCGGCGGTGCAGGCGATAGAGCTGGCCGCCCGCGCCTTCCCGGTGGTCAGGCCGCAGCCAAAGCTGAGCGACCCGGCTCCCCGCATCGAGCCTGCGGCGGTCCCCCTCAGCGCCCTGCCTCCACGCCGAACCGCCGAGATGATTGGTGCTGCGCTGACTGTGCTGGCGCTGGGGCTAGGATGCGGCCTGCTGACAGTGGTGAACGGGCGGCCTGCCAGCCGGGCGGCAGCAAATAGAAACGAGACAATCAGGATGGACGAACATACAGCCGCGCCGCTCATCGCGGTGGAGAGCGTTTCCAAGCGATACGGCAGGACGCAGGCGCTTGATGGCGCTTCATTTACTGCCCACAGCGGCGAAGCGGTCGCGCTGTGGGGGCCAAACGGCGCAGGCAAAACCACGCTTCTCAAAGCGATCCTCGGCCTGATCGTCTTTGACGGGACTATAACGGTTGCTGGGAGGAATGTGCAGCGACAGGGCAAGCAGGCGCGTAGCCTGATCGGGTATGTGCCGCAGGAAGCAGTGTTCTACGACTGGTCCGTTCAGGAGACGCTGACTTTCTACGCGCAGCTAAAAAAGGCCGACCCGGCGCGTATTCCCTCCCTGCTGGAGCAGCTGGGGCTGTCAGAACACAGCCGCAAACCCGTTCCGGCGCTTTCCGGCGGGCTGAAGCAGCGGCTGGCGCTGGCGGTCGCCCTGCTGTCCGATCCACCGGTGCTGCTACTGGATGAGCCAACCGCAAACCTCGATGCGGCGGCGCGCCGTGACTATCTGGAACTGCTGGCTGGTCTGCGCGACGCAGGAAAGTTGATCGTGTTCGCCTCGCATCGCTTCGAGGAGCTTGACGCGCTGGCCGACCGGGTGCTTGTTCTGGAGCGCGGGCAGGTCGCCGAGATAGTCACACCGGCAGCTCTGCACGAGCGGCTGAAGCTGGAGCTGGTGCTGCGGATCGCAGAGCCGCAGCAGGCTGAGGCCCTGTCGCTGCTGGAACAGCAGGGCTTCAGCGCGCACCGAAACGGGCGTGGCACAGTGGTCGTCCGGGTCTCGCACCACCGCAAGATGCAGCCCCTTGAAACACTCAGCGCAGGTGGAATCAGCGTTCTTGATTTTGATTTGGAGCAGGTCACATGGAACTAATGCTCCTCTGGACAATTGCCCGACGCGAGCTGCGCGAGGCGCTTCGCAACAAGTGGCTATGGTTCTATGCAGGTGGGTTCGCCCTGCTGGCTTACGCGCTGTCACAGGCAGGGCTGTCTTCGGCAGGCTATGCCGGGCTGGGTGGCTTTGGACGCACGGCGGCAAGCCTGGTCAATGCCCTGCTGCTGTTTGTGCCCCTGATTGGCCTGAGCGTTGGCGCCGGCACCCTGGCCGCCGACCGCGAGCGCGGCACGCTGATCTATCTGCTGGCCCAGCCGGTTAGCCGGGCAGAGGTGTTCGTGGGGAAGGCGCTGGGCGCGGCGCTGGCGGTGATTGCCGCGCTGGGGCTGGGGTTTGGCGTGGCGGGACTCGGGCTGGCCTCAGGGGGCAGCGGCAGCCCCGGCGCGTATCTGGGGCTGGCCGGATATACTTTGCTGTTTGCGCTGGCATCGCTGGGGCTAGGCTTTGTGATCAGCACGCTGACCCGCCGGGGGGCGACAGCCTCCGGCGCGGCGCTGGTGCTGTGGCTGGCGCTGGTCTTTCTGGGCGATCTGGGGTTGATTGGTGCCACACTGACCTTGCGCCCCAACCCGGCCACGTTGCTGGGCATGCTGCTGATTAACCCGCTGCAAGTGTACAAGCTGTCGGCGATCTACAGCCTGCGGGCAACGCTCGACACCCTGGGGCCGGTGGGACAGTATGCAGCCTACCGGTTTGGAGAGATGCTGCCGCTGCTGCTGACCGGGTTGCTGTTCCTCTGGATTCTCGCCTCATTTGGAGGCGCTTTTAGCCTGTTCAACCGGAAGGGAGATGTGTAGGAGTGAGGAAGGAAGTTCTGCCAATTGTGCTGGCGGCAGCCTTCGCCGTGCTGCTGGTTGCCTGCGGCTCGGCGAACGACGAGATTCATCCGCCGGAGATCGTGTACGGGCAGGATATGTGCGACGAGTGCGGCATGCTGATCAGCGAGCCGCAGTTTGCCGCCGCGCTGATCCTCGACGATGGCACGCCGGTCAGGTTCGACGATCTGGGTGAGCTTTTTTACTTTGAGTCGAGGCACCCGGATTTTGAGGTGAAGACGTGGTTTGTGCATGATTACAATACTGAGGCATGGGTCAATGCTGAAGCAGCTTACTTTGTGGTGGTAGAAGGCTTTGCCACGCCAATGGGTTTTGGCATCGCAGCCTTCGAGGCGCAGGCTGATGCGGAAGCCTTTGCCGAAGAACAGGGCGGCGTGCTGATGACCTTTGAGGAATTAAAAGCCAACCCACCCTCCGGGCGCGGGATGGGCATGTAATAGACCGCCTGTGACATTGCCACAACAACCTGAGGAGAGGACTATGAACAACCGCCTTCTGATTGCCATCACAGCCCTGCTATTCAGCCTGCTGGCCCTGGCAGCCTGCGGCGGCACGCCTGAACCCACCGCAGAGCCAACACCTGAGCCAACGGAGGAGCCTACGCCTGCCGGTGATGCAGCGCACGGAACAGAACTTTTTGCCGGGACATGCGCGTCCTGCCACGGCATGGATGCCACTGGTATTGCAGGGCTAGGCAAGAATCTGATTACCAGCGAGTGGCTGAGGCAGCAGAGCGACGCCGAACTCCTGACGTTCCTGCAAACCGGTCGCCCGGCTTCCCATGAGCTGAACACAACCGGCATTGACATGCCCCCCAGGGGCGGCAACCCGGCGCTCACCGATCAGGACTTGATGGATATCATCGCTTATTTGCGGTCAATCAACCAGTAAGCGCCTGACAGCCATCGGCAGTGGGGAGCCAAACGCTCCCTACTGCTTGATGGCATCACGGGGTTAAACTGGCAGCCGGACAAGCAGCCATGGCGCAGCAGCCATCCAGCAGTGACCCGAAAGACGCAGACCGGCCAAACGCCGAACCGGCAGATGGCGGGCTTCCTTTGCCTGACCCATATCCCGATTACGTTGTCTGCCAAAATTGTGGCGAGTTGGAGGTAGAAATCTGGAGCTACGAGACGGAGACCCGGTGTCACAGCTGCGGCAGCGTGGTCAGGCGCCAACCGCCAGCCCGCTCCGACACAGAGCGCCGCAAGCTGGTGCGGAAGAAGCGCTGACCGCTAGCTGCTATCCGGTTGATTCAGTCCGCGCAATCTGCTGGAGGCGCTCGCAGTCCAGGAGCACAATATAGCCGCCCCGACGTGTTTTGACCAGGCCATCAGAGCGGAACCGCGACATGACCCGGATGGCTGTTTCGATGGTCGTGCCGGTCATATCTGCCAGGTCCTGCCGTGAAAGGGGAATGGGAATCAGTCTGCCTTCGTAGTCCGGCTGCCCTACGCGCTCAGCAAGCTTGATCAGGATGTGCGCCAACCGCCTCTCGACACGCTCTCCAGTCAGCACGCTGGCCACCATGAACGTCTGGAGACGCGCTCCCAGCATCCGGATAAAGCTCAGGGCAACTTCGGGATGCTCCCGTAAGAAATCCGCGTACACACTGCTGGGGAAGCTGACCGTTTCGGTATCTGTGAGCGCCTGCGCGGTGGCGGGCTGGTGGGTGAAGAAGATGGTCGCGCCGCCAAACGCCTCGCCATCGGCCAGAATCTCTGGCACGACCTCACGCCCGTTCTCATCATGCCGGATAATCTTGACCTGTCCCCGGTGAATAAGCCACAGACGCGTGCAGGGATCGCCCTGGCGAAAAATGGTCTCCCCAGCTTTGAACCAGTCTGACCGGCACTGCGCGGCCAGCACAGCAAGATCCTCCTGCAGCAGCGGACCAAAAATTGGCAGCGTGCGCAAAAGCTCAATGGTCTCGCTGATTGAAGGTGATAATGGCATAGCGAACCGCTCGCACAGCATGACTGATGCAAGTATACCAGATCCAACCAGGGCGGGCTATAGGGCCTTCGGGACTGTTCACAGCTCTCAAAAGCCTGGATGGCAACGAGCAATGACGCTTTTTCAAGATTGCATGATGATGCTATGATGCAGTGAATTTCCTGCCGCTTTTAAGCGCTGCACTGCTTGGCAATTGTTATCAAACTGTTGAAAATTAGAACATATGTGTTATAATTTCTGCTAGGGTGTCTTGCGACGCACCAATTCAGACAAATGGAAGACGATTCTCATGAGCCAAGGTAAGAGCACTACCAAAAAAGCCGCGAAGAAAGCAGACGGAGAAAGCGCTGTGCTCGCGGCGATCGCCGCAATGCCAGAACCGGACCGCGCCATAGGCGAACGGCTCCATGCTATCATCAAAGCCAACGCGCCGGTTCTCTCGCCAAGACTCTGGTACGGGATGCCCGCATATGCCAAGGACGGCAAGGTCGTCTGCTTCTTCCAAAGCGCGCAGAAGTTCAACACAAGATATGCGACGCTCGGCTTCATGCACGAGGCGAACCTCGACGAAGGTGCGATGTGGCCAACCGCCTTCGCGCTGAAGGAGTTGACTGCCACCGAAGAGGCAAGGATCAGCGCGCTCGTGAAGAAAGCGGTGAGCTGAGGACTGATCTCTTCACTGGTCCTGCCCTAGGCGGGATCGTTGGTTAGGACAAGGCGTTCTGCGCGACAAGAATGCACACTGCCGCGCGCCGAACTCCAGAAGGCATAAAGTAAAACCACGCCTAAGCTCTACGTGTTCTTTTGCCCGGCAGGCGCTAACCGGTCGCTCAAAGGGCGCTGGAGGAACTGGGCACGCTGTCGGGCAGCTTCTGAGAAGCCTAGACTCTCCGCTGCGTACAAGAACGCTTGCAGTCGCATGAGATCAATCATGGGTATTGCTCCGTCTGGCCTATCCCTTACGACCCCAGGTGCCGCTGACGTCCCAGGTGTGTTCCTCTGTCCGCCTGAAAGACAATCATCAGTTCTGCCAGCAGGTCGGTCACATTGCGAAAACAGTGGGGTTTTGTTGCCTTAAACAGGAGGCTGTCACCAGCTTCCAGCCTATAGACCTGATCCTCAATACAATATTCTATCTCTCCCTTCAGGCAGTAAACGAACTCCTCTCCCGGGTGTGTGATCGGCTGATCGATGTTGCCAGCCCCCGGCGCAACCGTCATGAGGAATGGCTCCAACTGCTGGTTGCGGAGGCCGATCCCCAGGCTGTCCATCTGGATGCCGTTGGCCTCAGAGCGTAACCGGTATGGTGGCCTTAGATGCACAACGGTCTGTTCCTGTTCCTGCTCGAAAAAAACTGTGATCGGGACCTCCAGCGCTGTTGACAGAAGGTGCAGGGAGGAAACTGTGGGCGAGTTCTCACCGCGCTCAATGAGGCTGATCGTATTGATCGAAAGACCGCACCGTTCAGACAGCGCGCGCAAGGATAAACCCTGCTGCTCACGTATGGCACGGATACGCTGTCCCACATTCAACCCTGATGCAGCAACCATGCAATCCTCCTTTCGATGCAACCCGCCATGATATCTTACCATAATAATTGAAGCATACACATTTTAATGGTAGAATTAGCTAGAGATTATACCCATACTACAGAGGTTGTTGACTCGGAAGTGTATGCCGTCGTCCGACCCCCCTCCAGGGAGTTCTGTTTATCGACTGGGCCAGCAAAGTCTGGAACCTAAAGGAGGCATTGCCTCGGGGTTCTGGAAACAACGATTGAGCAGTGCTCGAACCATTTACCTATAACAAAGGGGCTTCCATGAAAATCGCCGTGATCACCGATGATGGACAGACAATCAGCCAGCATTTTGGGCGGGCACGTTACTACAAAGTCTTCACGGTCGAGGATGGCAAGATAACGGCCAGCGAGATGCGAGACAAGATGGGGCATCATGATTTTGTCGGCCACGGCCACGAGGGCGCAGATGACCCGCGCGGGCATGGTTTCGGCGCAGGCGCAGCTGGACGGCATGCGGGCATGATCAGCGCAATTACCGACTGTGAGGCGCTCATCGTGTGTGGTATGGGACAAGGAGCCTACCTCGCGCTGCAAGAAGCCAACATCAGGCCGATAGTGACTGACATCCCGCTGATTGAAGACGCTGTGCAGGCCTATCTGAATGGCAGCATCGTCGATCACACGGAATGGCTGCACTGACCGGCGCTATCAGACAGGACACGCTAGCAATTGTATCTCCGACTGAGACCATCCCCGCGCAGCCGAAGCGAAGCGGCGTCGGCTGCAGCGGGTTCGGTGCTGGCTTATGTCGGAACAGAGGTCCTGCTGTGGGCGCCGCTCGTTGCGCTTGACGCCTCCCAACAGCGCGCCATCGGACATATCGCCTTGTCACAGCGTCGCCCTGCGCGAGAACGGGGCAGCGGCGACGGTCATTGCCATGCGCGAGGATGCCGTAGGGGGATGCTCTTCGATTGTCAGATGGGGACTGTGTCTGCACTGCGTGCGGCTACCGGGTTCGTCTTTTTATCTTTCCCCAGGGCCTCGTGGATATCGTTTTCAAACGTGCCTACCACTCACCACCAGTGCGTGCGGCCATCTCTGTAGCGCATTGGGCAGCAGCGACGAGCGCACGACAACACAGGCGACCCTGTAGCGCCGCTCATCGAGCAGGCGCAACCCCTCCATCAGCCCCTCATGGCGTAGGAATTCCAGCGGGCCCAGTTCATCAATGACTAACAAATCGCCATCTTTAGTGTCGTGCAGGCTGTGGTCGCCCCACGCCATCGCGGTGGGATCAAACTGCCACTGTGTGGTAACCAGTTCGCCTGTCCCACCGTCGCGCAACCTGGCCAGCCTGCGGCGTTCGCCAGTTTCCAGATTGACAATATCAATACCTATTTTACGCCCGTCTTCGAATACGCTGGGGCACAGCACACCTCTGACCATCAGCCCCTGTTTCTGCGCCTGTTCTACTAGCCGGGTACACCATGTCGTCTTGCCCGCACCGCTCAAACCAGTCACCAGAATAAGCTGCGGCGTGTGCCTGCTCTGCCTGAAAACCTCACTCAACACTGTGCCCTGTTTTCCCAGGGACTCAGGCGGCAGCATCATTGGTCGCCGGGCTACAACAGCACGCGGAGTTTCATCTCCGTTCTCCCGTTCGTAGATCACTTCCGTTCTGACGCCATAGACAGATGATAGCAGCGACTCAGTCAGCGTCTCCTGTGGCGTGCCGTAAGCCATGACTCGCCCTTTGCTCAGCAGCAGCACATGATCGGCATAAGACAAGGCATCATTGGGGGCATGTGACGAGATGATAAACGAAGGGCCCTGCCTGCTTAACTGGTTGATAATCTCCAATACGCGGTGCTGGTTGCTCAGATCAAGGTGAGCGGTAGGTTCATCCATCAGCAGGATGCTGCATTGTTGCGCCAACCCCCTGGCGATCAAAACCAACTGCCGCTCACCGCCGCTAACTTCAGTATAGGGACGATCGCGCAGATCAATTAGCCCGACTTGCTCGAGGGCCTCATCCGCCAGGGCGTAGTCGGCGCGTGACGGAGAGCCAAGCCATCCCAGGTGTGGCGTCCGACCCATCAATACCATCTCGCGGACTGTATAGGCAAATGCAGGGATGTGCATCTGGGGGATCAGCCCGATCAGGCGGGCGCGTTCGTCGGCTGCGTAGCTGTGGATAGGCTTCCCATCCAACAACACCTGACCGGTATCAGGTCTACACAGGCCGGCCAGGCAGCAAAGCAGGGTGGTCTTCCCTCCACCGTTGCGCCCCAACACATACAGGGTCTCACCCGCCTCCAGCCTCAGTGATACATCGTGGAGAACCGGCTCCCCAGGGGTGTAGGCATAGCTCACTTGGCGGGCTTCTAAGCGCATAGCTACCATCCTGTCCTGTTGCGGCGCAGGAGCACAATCAGCAGCGGGACGCCGATCAGCCCGGTCAGCACGCCCAGTGGGATTTCGCCGGGGAGCAATGTACGCGCCACGTTGTCGATCAGCAGCAGGAAACCAGCTCCCAGACTCAACGTGGCTGGCAGCAGGCGTCTGTGATCGGGGCCGACAACAATCCGCCCAGCGTGCGGCATTACCAGCCCCACCCAACCAATGACGCCACTGACCGACACTGCTATTGCTGTCATCAACGTGGCGCAAACAATAATCATGATTTTCATCCGTGTGGGATCGATCCCCAGCGCCTTTGCCTCCTCATCGCCCAGGGACAAGATATTCAAGCGCCAGCGCATCAACCAGAGAAAGGCAACTCCGCCTGCTGTGATCACTGCCAGCCCAGGCATGTCCCGCCATGTGACGCCAGTCAAGCTGCCCAACAGCCAGAACGTGATGGCGGGCAGCGTGTCCAGCGGATCCGCCACGTACTTCAGCAACGATGTCAGCGAGCCAAAGAGCGATCCCACCAGAATACCCATCAGGGTGAGGATCAGAAGCGGTGTGGTCTTGTACAGGCGACTGCCGAAAAAAGCCAGGGATACTGCCAGCAGGCCAAAGATGAAAGCCGATATCTGGACCTGCCAGGGCTTCCCCGCCAGCAACAGCGCCAACGCTGCACCGAATCCGGCGCCTGATGTGACGCCGAGAATGTTCGAATCAACCAGAGGATTCTTGAAGATGGCCTGAAATGCAGCGCCAGTGCCGCCAAAGCTGGCTCCGATCAGCAGCGCGGCCAGAGCACGCGGCAGGCGCACCCGCAGGATCAACTGGCGTGCTGTATCGGGAACATCGGCGGCCAGATCGGGAAACAGCGGCGAGAGCAGAACACGCCCCACATCCGCTGCCCCGATCTCATAGCGCCCCACTATCAGCGCGAAAACGAACAGGACAACCGGTATGGCAAACAGCAGCCCAGTCGTCGCCTGGCGCCGGATAAAGACTAACTTTGCCAGCGGGGTATCACTCTGTCGCGCAAAGCTCTGAGATTTCTTCAGTTGAGATTGCATAGTGATAGAAAGTGTTGTAGAAGTAGCCAACCTGCTCTGCACAGTCCAACTCAATCAGGTCTGGATACAGAAGCTGCGCCATCCAGATGATGCCCAGCACCGAGTCTGGCGCTGGTGTATCCCAGGGAACGACCAGTTTAGGCATCCGGTAGACACGCCCGGCTTGCACCGCATCCAGGCCCTGCCATTCCGGGCTTCCAGTGATCGCCTCCACGCTGGCGCCACCATACGGCGGCACGATGATGACATCGGGGTCCCAGAGCGCGATCTGCTCCAGGTTCACATCGTTCCAGTAGCCGGTCAGCTCGGCGCTCACGGAGATGCCGCCAGCTGCCTCAATGATGGCCGTCTGGTACATCTCGCCGCTGGCCACCCGAAGCGGCTCTGTGCCGGTGAACAACACGCGCACGCGATCCGCGTCTGAAACAGCAGCTGTCTGTTCTACCACCGCACCGACCACGAAGTCGTAGTATGCAATCCAGATTTCGGCCTGCGCAGCCGTGTTTGGACCGAAGAGCTGGCCGGTAAGGAGCATAGCCTCTTTCAGGCGATCGGGTGTTTCGGCCTCAAACAGAAAAACCGGAATACCCAGTTCAGCAGCAGTGTCGAGCCATGCCGTGCGCGCACTGGTCATGATCAGGTCTGGGTCCCGTGCAGCAGCCTCCTCGACGTTGAAGTCCTGCTGAGAGAACAGATCATCCCCTTTGATTTCTTCAAAGCGTGAGTCAATGCGCCCCATTGCGGCTGCCCCTGCCGGGTCACGTGCTCCCAGATAGGTGGCCGCAACCAAGCGGTCCTGCGCGCCTACCCCATAGACAAGGGCGGTTGTTGGGCCATGTGAGCTGATCACGCGGCGTACCGGCTGCGCAATTTCAACGGTGTTACCGGCCTGGTCGGTCAGGGTGATGGTGGCGGGCAGCGCCCCCATATCAATCAACACTTGCTGCCCATCCGGGGAAATGGCATAGGCAATGAAGTCTGCCACCTCCGGTGTGTTGGTCGCTGCGGTGAGTGCTGCTCCGGGCAAGAAATAGGCTGCGCTGTCTGGCTGGCCGATGGCGACGCCTTCGGATGCCGTGGCCACCAGGTCGCCATCTGTGCTGACAAACACCGGCTGTTCCCCCGCGTACAATGCCGTATAGAGGGCAGCCAGTGGCGTCTGAAGCTCAGCATCAGCCTGAATCGTGAAGCGAGGCGCCTCGGTTGGTGCGGGGGTTTCTGTGGGTACTGCTGCCCCCTCCGTCGGCGTCCTCTCTAAAGAGACAACAGTCTCATCAATTGGTACAGCCGTTTGAGCAGGTGTGATGCGTGAACAACCCGGCCCCAGCAGAGTGGCCCCCAGTACGATAAAAGTCGCCCATAATTGTTCAGTCCTCACAGTTTTTTCTTCCTCTCAGGGTTGAAGTATAGGGGTTAACGAGTGTAGAGAGCAGACAGACCTTCCCTGCACTGCTCCAGCCACAGGACAGCGGCATTAAGCTGCCCGATCACGAAATCCAGTGTCAGCGCCTCGACTGCTGAGGTGGTTTGCTGGCGTTCCTTAAGCAGACGGTCGCGCTGCTCCACGCAGATGGTTTTCTGATGCTCTATAATGGCATCTGCGGGGATACCCAGCAGGCTGGCGATATACAGCCTGCTGAGAAACTCGACCCGGATGCGGTGGATACTTGTGGAAGGCCGTGGTTCATGGAGCCAGACCTCCAGCTGACGCAGGCCCGCCTCGGTTACAGTATACTCGGTGCGGGGTGGCGCATCAGGTGATTCCACCTGCCGCCCCGTAATCGATCCCTGCCGTTCCAGCCGCTTTAGTACCGCGTAAAGCTGGCTGGTACTCATCGTCCACATACGGCCCAGATGCTCTCGCGAGCGGAACCGATCGAGCAGTTCATAGCCATGCCGGGGACGGGCAGCCAGCAGCCCTAAAATTACTTCGTCGGGCACCGGAGTTCTCATGTGGCTATTCTATCATGGAATACATGACGATGCAAATCAAGTTTGTTACATATTGAGCAAGGCCTGTCTGCGGCATACCGCCTAGCTTGAGCGGGAGGGCAACCGTAGCCGCAAGCAGCAGGATCGGTTTGGCAGACAAAGAAGGGCCATCAGAAGCGCAGACGGCAAGCCATGCAGCGCCAGGTCGAGCCACGTATAGTCGCTCGCTACATGACCGAGGGGCAGCAGGCGAGGTTACAGTTCACCAATCAGCTTCCATTCGATGTGTGGGCTAAGGTCCGCAACGGCTGGTATGCCACGCGTAGTCGAAAGGAGAGTCAATGAACCGCAGCGTGTGCCAGGTAGCAACTCTTTTTCTGATAGGCTGTCTCGTAGCTCTCTGTTTCACCCATCCAGTGCCTGCGAAGGCAGATGGCCCGGTTGTCAGAGTCGTGCTGTTCTTCTCCCCCACCTGCCCACACTGCCATCAGGTAATGACCGAGACCCTGCCGCCGCTGATGGAGCATTATGGCAACCAGCTACAGATTGTGAGTGTGAATACCTCTCATCCTGACGGCCAGGCCCTCTATCAGGCAGCGATTGAACGCTATGCTATCCCGGAGGAGCGGCGAGGAGTCCCCACTTTGATCATCGGCGCTACTGCTGGATGAACTGCTGGCCACACTGCCGGATGGGCCGGTTGATGCGGCGCGAATCGGGCTGCACTGGACTGCCGTTGCAGCTATGGGGGGAGACCAGAGACGCTGGGGCCTGGCTTCAACCCTGAGCGGCAGCCATGAGCACACAGGGGTACCGAAAGCGCCCCAGGCTGGACATCTGCACACCCTCTCCGGGCTGGAGCCGGCTCATCTTGCCCGCGAAGAGCTGCCGCTGCTCAGAAGCGTGGGAGCAGCTGCACTCAACTCAGCAAGGCAAGGCTCTCCTTCCAGCCTGCATGCAAGGCTCGGCTTACCGAGCCACCTGGTTGGTAGACGGTCACTGGCTGTCCCTGAACCATGGCCTCGGTGACAGCAGTATCGAAGGGAATGCGTGCAATCACAGGCAGTCCCTCGTCCCGGCAAAAGGACTCGATCATCTTCAGCCCTTGCGGGTAGACATCAGCTTTGTTGACACAGACCAATGCGGGCACGCCAAAGTGGCGGGTCGTCTCGACGATACGTTCCATATCCTCAATGCCGGCAGCGGTTGGCTCTGCTACGATCACAGCCAGGTCCGCGCCGGAAGCGGCTGCGATCACCGGACAGCCGATTCCCGGCGGCCCATCCACGATCATCAGGGGATAGGCTTCACTCTGCCCCATCCGGCTCGCGTGCTGCTTGATCAGTGTGACCAGCTTGCCGGAGTTCTCTGCGCCTGGGGACAGCGCGGCGTGGAAGAGCGGCCCGTAGCAACTCTCTGAGTGAAACCAGTGCCCGGCCAACTGCGGCTCCATACGAATGGCCTCGGTCGGGCATTGTGTCATGCAAGTGGCGCATCCTTCACAGGCAATTCTGTCGATGCTGTGTTGCCCATCTCGCGCAGTCACCGCTTCGAAGCGGCACACCTCCGCGCAGATGTTGCAGCCTGTGCAAAGGGCAGAGTCGATTGCCGCAATCTGCCCCCCGTAGAATTCGTACTTTTCGATGCAGTGTGGAGACAACACCAACTCAAGGTTAGAAGCGTCTACATCCGCATCCACCAGCACGGCGCGAGTATCACGCCTCAGGCTGGCCAGATGAGCAAAGGCAGCGCATACAGTGGTCTTACCAGTGCCCCCCTTGCCGCTCAGAATGACAACCTGCCTGGACTTCTGCCCCAGAATTTTTAGCACGCACGCTCCTTCAGCTCACTGCACACCTTCTCAAAGACTTCCCGGAAGCGCGCTCTGTACTCGGGGTGCGTATTCACCAGGGGAATGCCCTGCGCAAGCCCTTCGGCGATACTCCTGTCAAGGGGGATGTGCAACAGCACCGGCAGGCCAGCGGCGGCACAGAACTTCTCGACATCGGCAGTGCCGATCCCATCCCGGTTGAGGATCACCCCCGCCGGAATCCCCAACTCGCGAGTGAGATCATAGGCGAGCCTGAGGTCGTGCAGGCCGAAGGGCGTAGGCTCCGTCACCAGCAGGGCGTAATCAGCCCCACGGATGGCTTCCACCACCGGGCAGGATGTGCCCGGCGGTGCATCGATGATGACCAGTTCGTCTGGCTGCGGGTCACGCCACCGCTTGAGCTGCCGGATCACTGGGACGGCTAACGGCTCCCCGATGTTCAGCGTGCCCCGCCCAAAGCGGATGCCGCCAGCCGCCCTGCCGCTCTCAAGCACGCCAAGCGAGCGAGGCACTTCGCTGATTGCGCGCTCAGCGCAGTTTAGCGCACAACTTCCACAGCCGTGGCACAACTCCGGGAAAACCAGGACGGCCTGGCCCAGCACGGCAATAGCATGGTACTGACACACCTGAGCGCAGGTGCCACACTGCTGGCAGCGGCTGGGATCAACCTGGGGCACAGGCAGCTCCGCTTCGGCGCGTTGATCAAACTGAGGGTGAAGAAACAGGTGGGCGTTGGGGGCTTCCACGTCGCAGTCCAATAGACAAACGGGCACCTGCCCGGTCAGCGACAGCGCCAGGCTGGTTGCCACAGTCGTTTTGCCGGTGCCCCCCTTGCCACTGGCAACGGCGATGATCACCAGGGTCTCCCTCTGCGGCGACCCTGGCCTGCCACACCTGTTGTTGGCAGGAGTTCGGCATTTTTGTACCTCTGCACAAGCTCGTCAACCGTCCCGGACTCGGCCTGGAACATCTGAACCTGAGCTGCTGTCAGCGTGTCATAGGCATTTGGCCCAAACGCACCGCTGATCACGGCCCCAGCCCCGTGCCGGATGACGAATTCGGCGGCCTGGACACCTGCGCCGCCTGCGGCATCGGCCGCGGGGTTGAGCAGGACGTCTCGCTCGCCCGTTTCGGTATCGACGATCACAAAAGCGGCGGCGCGCCCGAAGCGTGTCTCGAATGGCGCCTCAGGCGAAGGAGTAGTCACGCTGATGGCGATTTTCATCCCTACCTCTCCTGGCATCCTTGAAATAAGACGCCACCCGCCCATTCTCGGCGTGGGCCGGCTCTTATTGGCGTATCAGCCTGCTCCCACACTGTGGGCAAGCCATCGTCCGGCAGGGCGTGCCTGCCGGGTGTCTTACCCGGTAGCCGCAGCGGGGGCATTGGCACATGCCCGCATGTCCCTGACCGCGTCCACGCCGCAGCCTCCTGCCGACAGGCACATCAGCGCGGCTCAGGCCATCTCGCGGATAGCGTAGATGCTCACGACTGTCCCTGGACACACGCTCCTCGAGCATGTCGAGCGCAAGCGGCAGCACGCGCGGTAGAAGCTCCATCCCCAGATAGGCTAAAGCCGCGCCTGCCGCGCTGAGCAGACTTGCTCGCTGCGACGGTTTGGGCGCTGCAAGCGCGGCTGTGGGTCGAGGCGGAATGACAAGTTGTGCACGCTGGATGGCTCCCGACGGGCATACATCCAGACAAAGCCCGCAGTTGTCGCAGCGTGCCCGGTCGATCTTCGCCGAGCTGCCTACCAATCGAATAGCCTCACGGGGACAGACTTCGACGCAGTCCCCGCACCCCAGGCACTCGGTCTGATCGATATGGATCATCTTCGATCTCCTTGCTTTGTCAATGCAATCTTTCTGCCGCTATGCTCCAGAAGCGCACACCATAGCATTCTACGACCTGCGTCTTTCCACTCGTCTCAAGCTCTGGCCGGGTTTGCCTGAGCTTGCTCACAGCCTACCTTTCCAGAGTCTCGACCAGCTCCCAGAGCGACAAATAGCCAGTGCTGCGTAAAGAGTATCGTTGTGGCGTTCTCCTACCAATGGAGGTAGAAACTATAACTGTTCTGACGAACCGGGACTCTTCTGCCCTCACATTGTACTATTATAATTTACCATTATCAACTATAGTGGTAAGATTCGGGCGGCAGCCTGCCACTGGAGACGAGGAGGGGAGCATGAGCCAGCAGATGCAACCTAACGTCGGACAGCGGATTCGCGCGATACGCGAGCGTCAGGGTCTATCATTACGCGCGCTGGCCGAGCGTTCTGGCCTATCGACCAATGCCATCAGCCTCATCGAGCGAGGGGAGAACTCGCCCACTGTCTCGTCCCTACACCTCCTGGCGGCGGCCTTCAAAGTGCCGATCACGGCGTTCTTTGAGGAGGAACAAGAAGAGTCTGTGGTGCTCACCACACCGGAGCAGCAACTGCGCTCGTGGGCCAACGGCATCACCATGCACAGCCTGGGGATCGGGCTGCGCGATCAACAGCTTGAGCCTTTCCTAGCGACGGTTGATCCCGGGGCCGGAAACCTCGATGAACCAGTCACCCATCCCGGAGAGGAGTTTATCTATTGTCTCGATGGTGAGATTGAATACTGCATAGGGCATCAGGTCTACACTCTGCAAGCTGGCTGCAGCTTACTCTTCGCAGCCACACAGCCTCATTGCTTCCACAATACAGCGGAGACTCCAGCGCTCCTTATCGTAGTATTTCAAGCGAGCGGTTCCGATCTGAAGGCGCAGCAGCGGCATATGGTCTCTCCTTCTACGCGCGCGGACAGGTCGCCGCGAAGTGGTGGAGACTCCGGGTCAGTGCGATGACAGAGAGTGCAAGAGAGAAGCCGTATGAGATTTGCCTTTGCTATTGGAAGGGCAAGACAATATGGAAGCCTCTCGCCTCAGGCGTATCCATTCAAAGGAGCTTGGTTGGCACTGCTCATAGCGTATCTAACAGCGCCTGAACCACCTCAAGTGGCAGGAATTCAGAATGAGGCGGTTCAATTAAGGGCTGAATGACGATCTGCTTGACAACGACGCGAGGCGGCTGCGAGACTGCGTACACAATAGCCGCTGCCACATCTTCCGCTTTCAGAAAGTAGGGACGGCGCGGATCGTCAGCTGGCGCCCACGAGTTGAGTGCTAGCGTGGTGTCTGTTGCGCCTGGATGGATGCTTGTAATCCGGATGCCACGCGGCCTTAGCTCCTCGTCTAACGCATCCGCCAGGCCAGTGAGAGCATGTTTTGAGGCGCAGTAGATGGCATCATCTGCAAAACCTCGGATGCCAGATACAGAGTTCACAAAGACAATGTGCCCTGCCTGCTGGCGCTGCATCGATGGGATCACAGCGGAGGTAAAGAGGAAGGCCCCCCTGAGATTGGTATCAAGAACTTGATCGTATTCCTCGTCGTCTATATCCGCCAGCGGTTTGACGACCTCGACTCCAGCATTGTTGATGAGTACATCAATACGCCCGGCGTCTTCCAATACAGTGCGCACAACCTCCGTCACCTGCGACCGGTCACGTACATCGGCACGGAACATGATGATGCCGTCAGCCAGTTTCGAGGGGTCAACGGCGGTGCGAGCAACCCCATAGACACGAGCCCCCTCGGCAGACAGGGCACGCGCTGCCTCCAGCCCGATTCCACGGCTGGCCCCGGTCAGGATAATCACTTTGCCAGCAAGGCTCATTCTTACCCCCATTCTATTTACAGACGATCAGTTTGGCCGGAAAGCCAACGAGCGGCTCACAACCGTCTTCGGTGATGATGTAGTTGCCCTCAAGGCGCATCCCGCCGTTTTCCGGGTGATAGATTCCCGGTTCCACAGCAATGACCATCCCAGCCCTCAGCGGCGTATGATCGGCGGGGATCAGCCACGGCGGCTCTGGAATCGTCAAGCCGAAGGCATGGCCAGTATGATGGCGATGAGCGAACTCGCCATACCCTGCGTCTTGGATGACCCTGCGCACCAAGCGGTCTATTTCGGAGGCTCTGACCCCAGGACGTAGAGCCTTCTCGGCTGCGGCCAGCGCAGTCTCAAGGATGGCATGCTGCGCAAGCTGACCGTCCGTAGGCGGCCCAACCACGAAGTTGCGGGTATAGTCAGCCACGTACCCGTCCATCAGTGGAAACAGATCGATCATGACAGACTCTCCCGCTTCGAGTGGCTTATTCGTCGGCTGAGGTTCATCGCCAAGCGCGCGTGGCCCGGAGCCAAAGTTGCAATCCAGCGTAAGCGGCCCACCAAGTGACTGAGCCAACGAGGTGAAAATCTTGCCAAACACCTCTGTCTCGGTCACACCGGGGCGGATGGCATCCCTTGCCACCTCAAAAGCGCGATCAAGGTAGCTCACCCGCTGCCGGATCGCTTGCTGAGCAGCCTCGTCTTTCACGCTGGTGACCTCGTGCATAAGGCCCTTCACATCGCGGAGTTTGACCTGCTCGCTGAGCGGTAGCCCATAGGCCGCTGGCAGTGCGTTCAGCACCGCCCCAAGTGGGCCATTGATCAATCCTGTCTGACTCAATGCCTGCTGCAACGCAGCGACGGCGTTATCGGTGGCCGCGATCTCATAGTCGAGTGCAAACGACTCGTAGAGGATGGGGTCGCTCCACGCCGACAGCGTATTGTCCGGCACAAAGGGCGTCACCAGAACCATCTCCCTAGGGCCAATCAATAGAAACACGTTGGCCCATGACGGCGGTATCCAATTCGTCAGGTGATAGATGTAGGCCTGCTGGTTCAGGATCAGCCCAGGCAGATGCTCCTTGTCGAGGGCTGCTCGGAGTCTCTCAAGGCGCTTTGCTAGAGTGTCGTACATAGTTGTCTCCAGTTGCCCACCGGCTATCCAACCCAGATCACGCCTCGCGGCACCTTGGAGTCCACTTCGCAGCCCTCTTCGGTGACAATGACCGTGTTGCAGTGGCGGAATGTACCAACGCCGGGTTCACGCACGTCCGGCTCGATAGAGAAGGCCATCCCTGGCTCAACTACCACATCGGAGTACAGCCGCAGGTCCATGAGCAGCTCACGCGCGTTGGCCTCATAACTTGTGATCCCACGCCCACAGCCGGAGCCGGTCATCGTTTCGTAGCCATATTTCTGCAGGACGGTCTTCGCCGCGCGGTCAACGTCCGCGAGGAGGACGCCCGGTTTGACAGCGGCGATGGCCGCCTCATTGGCTTCGATCATCACCTCAAATGCCCTGTGGGTCCTCTCATCCGGTTTGCCAACCGCTACTGCGCGCTCCACGTTGCCCCAATAGCCCCACAGCCATACGTCAACGACGGTCTCAAGAAGCTGGCCTGGTTTGACCAGATGGTCTTTGTTCCATGTTGTCCACTCGCTGTGACCGGCGCTCTTGTCCCCTGAGCCAAGGCCGCTCATCACATGCAGGCTGAAAGGCTTGTCTGGATGGCGTTCCATAAGTGCATCGATCAACTTCTCCCGGACGGGTAGCTCGATGGCATAGGCAGGCTTATTAGGCTCTATGGCCTCGATAAGCGCCTGCTGACCCAGGTCGGCGATCTCATCGGCAGCGCGGACCAGGGCGAGTTCCTCCTCAGACAGCACCATACGCAACATAGCGAGCATCCTCGACACGCTTACAAACTCGACGTCTGGCAGCGCATCCTGTAACACTCGGAGGTGATCGAGCGGAAGCTCCGCCCCCTCGATTCCGATGCGAGCTTTGGTCAGGTTACGATCGGCGAGGACCTCTTTGACAAGCGCAACCATCGAAGTAAGCGGAGGTTGCGGGTTCTCATAAACAGGCCCGATGTTGTAGTCATAGTACGTGCGGATGTCCTCGATCCATGATTGGGCGCGGGTGTGGCCCAGCTCAATGATGGACTCAACCATCGCCGCTTCGCCCGAGAGCGGGATGATGGTCGCGAGCGGGCGCCCGAACCAGTGGATGGGCACGCCGCTCAGATAGTATGAGCCGACATAGGAAGTCGCAATGACGCAATCGAGTGCATCCTTGGCCATCTGCCACCGCAGTTTGTCAACTCGGCGGCCCATCTCTTCTCGGCTGAACACTGGCATATCAGGCTTCCCTCCCGGATTGGACAGCCTCGTCTTCGGCCTGGGTCAGGCGCTCCATTAGCCGCTGCTTAATGTCGTCAGACAGCGATGCAGGTACGTGTGTGTTGAGGATCTCCCGCACTTTCTGGTTGATGCGATCCCCCAGCGTCAGCGCCCCGTCAGCCAACCATGCTTCGTATCGCTGGCGATCAATGAGCTTGTGATACCAGATGTCGCGGAAGTGGCTCAGCGTGTGCTCATCGCCCATATAGTGCCCAGCCGAACCGACCCGCTCAATGACTTCGAGCGCCAGCGTATCGGGATCGATCACAACGGGCTTCAACAGGTGGCGTCCCATCTCGATAGCAAGGTCTGAGAGCACCAGCATGTCGAAAGAACTTGTCAACCCGCTCTCCAGATACGCCACATCGTGAACCAGGTGATTGCCTGCCAGGAGGGACATGATGATCGAACTGACTGCCTCGATGGCGGCCTGCTGGTCAACTGTCTTGGCGTCGCTGCATCCGGCGTATCCCCACACGGGCAGGTCGTAGAAGCGCGCCATATCTGCGGCGGCAGCGGTGTTGAGCGACAGTTCAGGCGCGCCATAGGGTAGCACCATTGTCTTCATATCAAGCGGATGGATGCCCAGTGCATAGATGATCGGGGCCCCCCGGCGCCTAAGCTGGGCGATCACCATCCCGGCCAGCACCTCAGCGTTTGCCAACGCCAGCGCCCCGGCGTGTGTCTGCGGCCCAGAGGCACCCATCATCGGCCCAGAGCTGAGCACTACAGGCAGATGCTTCCCGGCCATGTAGAGCAGCTTCTGAGTCGTCTCCGGTGCATACTTAAGAGGCGAGATCGTCTCCGTGAACAACGCAATTTGTGGCCGCCGACACAAGGCGTCGGCGCCTCCAGCAACAATTTCCGCCATCTCAACGATTGAGCGGCAGTTGGTCACATGGTGTGCAGTGAACACGACTGGCTTGACCGTATTGCGTATCATCGCATCGAACTGATGCAGATCGGACACCGTTTCATCTACATCGGAGATGAGACCCATAGATAGCACGAAGTCGATGTTAGGCAGGTAATCACAGACGCGCATCCCCTGCTCTACGTCTTCTTTGGTGAACTTACGCCGTTCACCGGTGAACGAGTCCAGGATGTTCGGACAATCTGAACCTGTCCCAAAATGTACATGGCGCTCCTGCAAACGGACAGCCGCACGCCCTGTGCGATCCCACAGGATGACGCTCGGCGGCGCGCAGCGCACCGCCCACTCCACCAATCCGGCTGGGAATCGCACCAGGACGTTATCGGTCACATCTGCTCCATTCTCTTTCAGCAGAGTGATGGCCTCATCATCGTGAATCTGGACGCCCATATAGCTGAGGATTTCCAAGCTGGCCAGGTGGATCTGTTTGCACTGTGCCTCGGTAAGCACGCGAAAATCGGTGATAAACGTTGGATATGGGTGCTGCATTGTCTACTTCCTTCACCACGATAAACTTCCAGGCTTGTCCGCATCGGGAGGCAAGCACACTCGCGCGGACTGCGGAGACGCACACCTGTGCATACCGCCTCTTCGCCAGTCTGAGACCCGCGCCAGGTACTGCCAGTATAGCCACAGAGGGCCTCAGACCAGGGGCTTAAGCCCCTGGTCCAGCCCCTGCTTGCAGTCTACTGACTATGACTTTGTGGGCTTATCCCGACGCACGGTGTAATTTGTGCGGGGGGGGAATTCAAGCTGCTGCCACCACTTGCCGAACTCGATCAGGCGCTCGATAGTCGCCTCGAGCAGACGCTCGCCCTTTTCCGGGGTGGCAAGCGATGGCGCACCCTCAACCCCAGACTTGGATCGCTGGCTCCAGAATTCCATAAAGTGGATTGGCCCAGATTCAACCGCGAAGTCGTCGGCACGCCACGGGCGGTAGTCCGGTGCAAACTCGTCTCGGATCTTGTCCTTCTTGACCAGGTCAGGACGGATAAACATGTACTCGGAGGTCTCCACCTCGCAGCCGTGGGCGATCCCACCTACCTCCGATTCGCGGATGGAGGCCATTACGTCAACGACCAGGCTGAGGTGAGTTAAAGTCGCGCAGTAGGCTGATGTCTCATTGGTGATACGACGCGTGGCAACCTGACAGATGGGGGTATTGCTGCCATGCCCATTGACGAGCACCAGCTTCTCAAAGCCCTGGCGGGCAAAGCTGTTCCCGATGTCAAACAGATACGCAATCAGCGTCTCAGGACGAACTGCCATTGTGCCGGGAAAATCCATAACGTGTTCAGAGAAGGCATAGTAGATCGGGGGCGCAGTGACCAACACATCCGGCGCGCGGCGGGCAGCCTCCTTGCAGACATAGTCCACCTGCACCACATCAACGTCAATTGGCAGGTGTGGCCCGTGCGTTTCAAGCTGACCTACAGGGATTAACACAACGCGCCCTTCCAGAACTGCATCATTGACTTCTTCAGATGTCATCTCGGCATACAGGTGTTTTTTCATGATGCTCCTCGCCCTATTGTCTCAGAACGGTCGTTTACTGCTAATACCGGCTCAGCGGCGCTGGCAGCTCACTATCGCTAAAGCGGATCGCGACAACGAGAGGCCTCTGCACCCGGAGTGCCCGGTGTAAGCGTCCGCCAGCGGAACTTGTGAAGGTCCAGGTTGGGCCTGCCCTGCACGGCGTCGGCCACCCAACCGCCTATCAACGGACCAAACTTGAACGCATGACCGCTCCCGCCGGCAGCGACAACAAGCCCCTGCACTTCAGGGTGGCGGTCGATCCAGAAGTGCTCATCGAGGGTATCGCAATACAGGCAGCGGCGCGTGTAGACGATGGGGGCCTCTGCGAGAGCCGGTATAGATGTGGCCAGCCACGCCCGCAGTTGCTCTGTCTCATGCCTGGTGACCACTCGCTCATCCTGGATGGGATGCACAGGCAGCCCCACGCCATGGTTGGCGATCTTGACGACGCCTGCGACCGGGTGCAATGGGAAACCGTACCAGCCGGTGCGCGTCACGTCGGCGCTGAAGACTGTGAACCTTGGCACCTCGAACAGCGCTGGCTCCTCTGGTTGGAGGTGGAACACTGGCATCCCTACCGAGCGCATGTAGGGCTGAAGCTCCGGCACCAGATATGGCGTCCACGCCCCGGCAGCGATCACCACGTGTTCAGCCGTGTAAGTCGCGCCTTCTGCGGTTGTAACGCCCGTGACTCGCTGCCCAGAGGTTGTTATCTTGGTTACTGTGTGGCCGGGCATCACGGAAACTCCAGCAGCCTGGGCCTTTACCAGCAGCGACGCCACCACCTTCCCACTCTCGACGTAGCCAGCCTGACTGTGGAAATAGCCGTCAGCGTAGTGATCTGCGTTGAAGGCGGGGTAACGCGCTGCGATCCGCTCACCGTCCAGCCGGTCAACATGGTAGCCGCGTCGTATCAATGACTGGTAGTTCTCGAACTCATATTCGCCCGGCTTCATCGGGGCGCTCGTCAGCATGATCAGGCCAACTTCATGGTAGAGGTCTTCCCCAAACCAGCCATTCCAGGCAAGCCAGCCCTCACGCGAACGTTCAGCCAGCCGTGCGTAGGTGGCATCGTCTGCATACTCAATGCGCACCACCTTGCTGATGTCGGTGGAGGAGGCAAGTGGATGAGGCAAAGGGCCGGGATCCAATACTGCCACCTGAAGCCCACGCTGCTGTAACTCCAGCGCAGAAGTTGCCCCAAAGATACCGCCACCGACGACGATGGCATCAAAGGCCTGGACTTTAGCCATATGCTACTATGAGCCTTCTTGCGGCATGAAGATGACGGCCACCAGGTCGCCCGGATCGACCTTTGCAGTCAACAACTGCGCGGCGACGATCCCCTCGACGGGCGACTCAATCACTGCTAGCGGGGCACCATTGAGATCGCGGATCGTGGCGACAGCCCCCCCCGGCCTCACCGGATCGCCAAGCTCCTTATGCCGCTGGAGCACGCCGCCGAGCGGAGCAAAAAGCATTTCCCGCGTGACCTCTTGTACCGCACCTGGCACTTGGACTTCACCGGGCAGCATCCCCAGGTGACGCATCAGGTTGTACGTCCCCTGCTTGTATTGCGCCCGGCGTTCCGGCATCGTGCATGCCAACCCCCCAATCTCAGGCTCGATGGCAGGGATGCCTGCCTGTGTACAGGCGGCGACCAGCAGGCCGGGATGCCAGTCGAGGCCCTCGATGTAGGATGGCCCGAAGATGCGTGCGGCTGACCGGGCTGCGCCAGTAGTTGGCATCCCACGCGGGTACTCCACGTAGGGCAGGACGAGTGCGCCATGCATCCAGCCGTGCATCGAAAGCACCATGTCGGCCCTCGTGGCGACATCATGATAGAGGCGATAGGCAAGCTGCTCGGTGACAGCGCCATCCATCCGACCGGGGAAGGCGCGGTTCATGTCGATCATATCCTCAGGATTGCGGCGGAATCCAGCGCGGAAGGCAGGAGGATTGGCGACCGGCACCATGAGCACCACACCGCTGATCTCCTCTGGTGCAAGCTCCTCCCACAGTTCGAGTTGAGCCATGATCCCCTCATACTCGTTGCCGTGCACGCCAGCTACCATGAGCAGAGTCGGGCCGCTGTGCTCCCCGATCAAGACGTTCACGGGGAGACACAGCCGCGTGCCGTCTGCCATGGGTGTCACCTGGAGCAGATAACTGTGGCGGCTGGCGGACGGAAGGGCCGTCAGGTTGGGCAGCGCGGAGACCTGCTCGGCGGCAGGCATGGTTGGTTTACTCATCGTTCGTCAGCCAATCGGCGCGATACTGTGTCTGGTTTCGTTCCAGGTGATGATTCGCCTGGGGGTGAACTTAATGATCACATGCTTGCTGTTGATCATGGTCTGCGGAGTGGGCGCCTGAATGCCCTCCTGGCCGAGATACCTGAGGTAGATGCGCCGCACGAGGTCACGTACCCAGTCCTCCGGCTCGGTGATAAGCTCGACATCGCCCTGCATAAAGATGCCCCAGAATCGCAATCCGCCCTGAGTGTCGTCCACAATCACGGCACACTTCGGGTTCTCCCGTAGGTTGCGCGCCTTCTGGAAGTTGATTCCGGTCTCAAAGAACAAATTCTCGCCGTCCCACCAGAACCACACCGGCACAACGTGGGGCTGCATATCTGAACCGGTCGTGGCAACCCGCGCTATAATCGGCTGCGCTAGGATCCGGTCGATCTCCTGCTTGGTGAACGCCACACCGCCAGTGTGTAGATCTGCCTGTTCAATCTCAGCCACTGAATTCCTCCTCGAAGCTGGTGTCTACTGCCGGATATGCCCTACGAACTTGTATGGGTCAAGCGCGTCGCGCAGTGCATCGCCCACATAGTTCAACGCGATCACTGTCAGGAAAATCATGGCACCAGGAAAGAATGTCTGCCAGGGGTACACGCCCATTGTCGTGTGTGCATCCTGGAGCATATTCCCCCAGCTTGCTGTTGGGGGCTGGATGCCGTAGCCCAAGAAGCTCAGTCCTGACTCAGTCAGGATCGCCCAGGCCGTGCCCATTGTGCCGCTGACAATCACCGGGCCGATAGCGTTGGGCAGTATGTGGCGGACGATAATGTGGAGGTCGCTGGCCCCATACGAGCGGGCCGCCCGCACGAACTCCGACTCGCGGAGTTTCAGAAATGTCGCCCGCACAAGGCGCGCCACTGTCATCCAGGAAGTTGTCCCAATCACGAGGATGATGTTCCCCAGTCCATCCTGCATAAAAGTGATGTTTGATTCCCGCAGGATGAAGGACAGAAACAACAGCACGAACAACTGCGGAAAACTGAAGAAGAAATCTGTCAGACGCATCAATACATTGTCAACAACACCGCCATAGAATCCGGCAATCCCCCCAATGAGTATCCCCAAGAGCGATGCGGTGGTCATCGCTAGGATGCCGACCATCAGCGATACACGACCGCCATACGCCACACGAGTCAGGATATCGCGCCCGTTTTTGTCGGTCCCAAAAGGGTGCTCCCAGGACGGGAGCTGCCAGCGGTTTGAGTTATCCAGGGCGTCAGGATCATATGGGGAAAGTGGGGCAAAAACAGCTACCAATATGATCAACAATAGCAACGCCACACCGAACAACCCCATTGGGTGACGTCGGAAGTTGCGCCACACAATCTGGAGCATGATCTCTTGTTCGGGGACTTGCCATTCCGCACTGTCTGCGACTAATGCTTGCTCTACCATACATACCCCCTATGCCTCATACCGTATGCGCGGATCGAGATAAGCATAAAGGATATCTGCGATCAGGTTGGCGACCACCATCATCACAGCAACGATAAGGATTGTGCCCATGAGAATCGGATAGTCACGCAGCTCGACGGCGCGATAAAACAGTCGTCCCATACCAGGCCAACTGAAGATGATCTCGACAAACAACGAGCCGCCAAATAGTGCAGGTAAGTCAAGCGCGACGAGAGTGACCAATGGGATCGCCGCGTTCTTCAGCGCATGCTTGAAGATCACCTTGAACTCCGTCAACCCTTTGGCGCGCGCCGTTCGGATGTAGTCCTCGTGGACAACATCCAGCATGCTGGCCCGCAGGTAACGCGAGTACCAGGACACCCACCCCAACCCAAGCGTGATCATCGGGAGGATCAGGTGTAACAGCCAATCCCACAGGTTGAAACCCGCTCCTACTGTATACATGCCACTGGCGGGCAATAGTGGCTTCCCTGTTACGGGGTGCTTTAGCCAGCTAAAGAAGATCAGGATCAGCATCAGGCCCACCCAAAAGACTGGCAGGGCCTGACCGATGAACGTCAGGGTCGTAGCGCCGATGTCAACCAGTGAGTATTGTCTAACGGCGGAAAGCACCCCCACGAGTACGCTGATGATCAACACCACGAGGAACGTGCTGCCTATCAGATACACGGTCGGGCCGAGGCGGTCAACTATCTCCACGGTGACAGGACGGCCCGTCTGATACGAGTTGCCCAGGTCACCTTGCACAGCTTGCACCAGCCAGCGGAGGTACTGCACGATAAGCGGCTGGTCAAGGCCTAACCTCTGGCGGAGCTGCGCCAGTGCTTCGGGACTGGTCTGCCCACGGGCGTAGACCGCCAGCGGGCCGCCTGGCACTAACCTCAACACAAAGAACATGACAAGGCTCACCAGCAACAGAAGTGGAACTGCCTGAAGCAACCGCCGCACGATGTATTGCAACATGATCGAATTCCTCGTCCTCAGGCCAGGGGGCCATAGCCGCCCTGGCCTGAGTGCCATCAGCTCATGTCGTTACGGCTCGAGATACCAGTCCTCGGCGTCCCAACCGGCTGGCGCAAACAGTTCGTTAACCGACCAGCCTTTGAGTTTCGGATTGGAGAACGCGAAGTTCGGCAAGACGCCGTGCACACTCTCAGACACATATTCATGGTAGATCTTGTCGGCGATCATGCAGTACAGTTCGCGCCGCCGCTCGGTGTTAATAGTCGCACCGGCCTCTCTTGTCCACTCGTCAATCTCGTCATCGGCAATGCGCGACATGTTCATCCCTGTCGGATTCGTCTCTGTCGGGATGTTCCACGAGGTGTAGAAGCTCTCGGTACGGAACTGGGGATCGGGCATACCTGGGTCATGGTCCCACCACAACACGTCAAAGTCGCCGCGGTACATGAATGAGCCATCTGCCCAACTGCTGTACATGACAGTGGCCTCGTAGTTCTGGAGGTACAGGTCAATGCCAACGTCCTTTAGTTCCTCAACCATCACAAGTTCGTTGTCCTCTTGCCCCCAGTTGGCATAGGTACTCACCCGCAGGCGGAGCGGGGTGCCATCCTCGGCGGTCTGGCAGCCGTGGCACTCACGTATGCCATCGCCGTCTTGATCGGTCCAGCCTGCCTCGTCGAGCAGCGCGCGGGCTGCCTCTTTGTCGTAGGGATATGGCTCCATGTTGCAGGCGAACTGTGGCCATAGATCGTAAAGCGCGGTCATCAATGTTGGCTCGTACAGGCCTTCCACGCTCCAGTTGTAGGTCACGGCCTCGCGGTCAATAGCCATGAGGATCGCTTTGCGAACGCGCACGTCGCCGAGCAGTGGGTGAGGCTGGGTGAGGTCCTCTGGATTCCACAAGTTGAACTGAATGCGATTCCAGAAGGAGGTTGTGCCGCCGCCCAGTGTGAAGCCCGCCTCAGCAGTCTCGATCACCTGCGGCTCACCTGCGACCCACACATCCAGATCGGATTCGCCGCCCATCAGCATCTGGCGCTGCACCTCCAGGTCGGGGACAATCAGCCAGTTGATCTGGTCAAGATAAGGCTTGCCCGCCTCCCAATAGTACGGGTTGCGCACAAAGGTGATGTGATCCGCAGCAATCCACTCTTCAACGATGAATGGGCCGTTCGTGGGGTTCACGGTGCGGTTCCATTCCCAGTTGAGCATATCCTCCGGGCTGCCAGTGCCGCTACGGGGTAGGATGCCATTGCGGAACTGCGCTATCCAGGCCGGATACATCTCCGAGTAATGCACGATGGCAGTCTGCTCATCGGGTGTTTCGATCTGCTCGATCTTGTCGAAACCGGCGTTGATGGCGCAGCCACTCTGCGAGTTGCTGCACACCTCCCAGGTGAACAGTAGGTCGTCTGAGGTCAGCGGAGAGCCATCCGACCATTTCAGGCCTTCACGCAGCTTCCAGGTCACGACAAGCCCGCCCTCGGTAACTTCCAGGGTGCCATTTTCCTCGCTAGGGAACTCTTCCGCCAGCTCCAGCACCCATTCACCCTCGGAGGTCATATCGACAAGGCCGGTGGATACCAGCGCGACAGCCTGCCAGGCAATCGCCTCAGGCCGGAGGTACGGGTTAAGTGTGGCCGGTTCCAGATTAGTGTAGTTGATAGTACCACCGCTGGGAATGGCACCTTCGGACGCAGCTTCCTCAGGAGCTTCTTCGGCCCCTGAGGGGACGGCCCGGCCGCCGCAGGCATTCAGCGCCAACACAATCACCACCAGCCCGAACAATGTGATCCACCTAGATAGGTTCATGATTCTCCTCCAAGCTATAGAGGGTCGTGTACGGTTAGACTGCAGAAACATCCCCGTGTTTGTCCTCTTACACCTCCTCGATCTCGTCGCCTGTTCGATCTTGTTTCAATAAGCTGGATTGGTAGACGGCCAGTAGCAGCTCTCCTGACCCCAATGCTGACGGGCTGGTTGATGTCTTCCCCTGGGTTTTAAGCAAGTGGCAGGCCGCCCAGTGGCCCGGACGTATTTCCCGATAGTCGGGTGCAACCTCACGGCAAATGTCAATAGCGGTGGGACAGCGTGTGCAGAAGTTACAGCCCTTTGACGGACTGACTGGGCTGGGCACATCTCCCTTCAGCACTATGCGCTGCCGCTGCCGTTCAGTGCGCGGGTTGGGTGTATGCACTGCCGCCAGCAAGGCTTGGGTGTAGGGATGCTGCGGGTCGGCATAAAGCGACTCCGAGTCTGCCATCTCCACGATTTTGCCCAAGTACATCACCGCCACACGGTTGCTGATGTAGCGCACGACGGCCAGATCATGGGAGATAAACAGGTATGTCAGGTTATACTCGCGCTGCAATTCTTCCAGCAGGTTGAGAATCTGGGCCTGAACTGACACATCCAGAGCCGACACAGGTTCATCACATATGATGAAGGATGGCTCCAGGGCCAGCGCTCGGGCGATTCCGACACGTTGCCTCTGCCCGCCTGAAAGCTGATAAGGGTAGCGGTTGACCATTGCCGGATCGAGGTGAACGCTTTCCAACAATTGTCGTACACGGGCCTTGATGGCTCCTCTGGGCAGCGAACCATCTACCCGCAACGGGTCCGCTATGATATTACCAATGGTCATGCGCGGGTTCAGCGACGCATAGGGGTCCTGGAAGATCATCTGCATACGCCGGCACAGTTCACGACGTGCGCCTTGGTTCATCTTGTATAGTGGATGCCCTTCGAACCAGACCTCACCGCCGGTTGCTCTGACAAGCTGCATGATAGCCAACCCGGTGGTCGTTTTGCCGCAGCCTGATTCCCCAACCAGGCCTAACGTTTCACCACGATTAATCGACAGGCTTACCCCATCCACCGCCCTGACATCGCCGATGTGTCTTTGGAAGACGACCCCCTGCGCGATCGGGAAGTACACCGTCAAATCTTTTACTGTGAGGATCGTCATCTCATCAGACACGAGTTAATCACCCTCTTCTACAAGCGATACTGCCTTGGGGTTGACCCAGCAGCGGCTCGCGTGATCAGCTGTTAGACTGGTGAGCGATGGAGGTTCGTCACATCGCCAGATGCGATGCTGGCAACGAGGCGCGAACTGGCATCCAGGCTGGAGGTGGATTAGATCGGGCGCTGTTCCCTGGATAGGCTTAAGTTTCATACCGCGCGGAACATCCAGACGTGGGATGGAATGCAGCAAGCCCTGAGTGTAGGGATGGCGAGGAGCCTCAAAGATCACATCTGTTGGGCCCTGCTCAACGATCTCACCACCGTACATCACCAGGACACGGTCGGCGAGGCCAGCGATCACGCCGAGATCGTGTGTGATCCAGACGACTGACATGCTCAACTGCGAGCGAAGGTCATCGACAACCTGGAGGAGCTGCTCTTGCACGGTAACATCCAGTGCAGTGGTAGGCTCATCCGCAATGAGTAGGGCCGGGTTGCAAGAGATTGCCATCGCTATCATGACACGTTGGCGCATACCACCGCTGAATTGGTGGGGAAACGCCTCCAGCGCACGCGCTGGATCAGCAATACCGACCTGTGTCAGGACCTCTTTTGCTCGCTCCAGAGCAGCCTTGCCTGAGAGGCCGAGGTGTATTCTGATGGCCTCCGTGAGTTGATCGCCTATGGAGAACACCGGGTTGAGGGAAGTTAGTGGATCCTGGAACACCATCGCGATCTTGCCACCGCGAATCTGCCGCATTTGCCGAAACGAGAGCTTCAAGAGGTCAGTGTTGTCGAAAAGCACTTCCCCGCTCACAATGCGGCCTGGCGGGCTTTCGATGAGTCGCATCACAGAGAGCATGGCAACGGTCTTTCCGCTGCCCGACTCTCCAACGATTCCTAACGTCTCACCTGGGGCTACTTCAAAAGATACACCGTTGACTGCCTTAACCACACCGTACTCGGTCACAAACTCTGTACGCAGATCTCGAACCTGGAGCAGCGGCTGGGTGCCATTATGCTTGGAGTGGTTTGGTGCCCAGCTCAGATCGTCCATAACTGCCAGTGTCCTTCTGAGAGTACCCGGGGTCCGGTCTCGGTGATCAGCACGTTCTCTTCGACGTGGAACGTCCCATAGTCTGTTGCCACGCCTGGCTCGATCGTCACGATCATGCCTGAGGCAAGCTGTGTGTCGTCTGTCTCGCTCAGGCTGGGCAGTTCCGTCACGACCATACCCAGACCATGCCCTACCCGGGCCGCAAGCTCCGAAATGTTGGACGTGATAGGCAGTTCCAGCGCTCGGACTGCTTCGTTGCAGCGGGCAGCAATCTCTGCGACTGGCGTTCCTGGGCGCATCATCTCTATGCCCATGCGGGTAATGCGGTGAATCTCACGCTGAGCCGACTCCTGCAAGGCGCTTGCCCCACCGATCACGCCCGCCCGCCCAAAATCGGAGAAGTACCCTTCGACCGCGCATCCACAGTCCATCCATACCATATCACCTGGCTGAACGCGGCGTGAGCCGCCACCTTTGCTCACCAGGTCGTAGTTCCCTGGCCCACTTGTAATCAGGACCCAGGGAGAGTGTCCACCCAGCTCTAGCATGTTGCACATCATGATTCGCTCGATCTCCGCTTCGCTCATCCCTGGGCGGACAGAGCGGAAGGTGCGGTCGTAAGCCTCAAGCGTGATGGTGCACGCCCGCGCGACTCGCGCGATCTCTGGCCCTGTTTTGATCATACGCAACTGCCACAGCAGCGGACTGGCATCTACGAACTGCACGCCAGGCAGCCCTTGCTTCAGGTTGTCGAACTCCGCGAATGGGAGATCCATCACCATCTCTGAACCGAGCTCGACGCCAATGCGCCCCTGTTGTAGGCCCAGGTCATCAACCCCGCCTAACACTACCTCCAGCGGCAACTGAGATAATCGTGTGTAGGTGCGAATATCCTCAACTGAGGTGAACGCACGTGCTTCATATTCGCGGCCATCGTGGACGATAAGGATCGGGCAGCCCTTTTGAGGGAGTATGTAGAAGAAAGGCCGCGATCCACTGCGCCCACATGGCATACCGGTGAAGTAAATCAGGTTGGGGCCGGTAAGGAGCAACAGCGCATCAAGCTGCCACTCTTCCATCAGTATCCGTGCCCGGCGTATACGTTGTGGGTACTCGTCTGACGGTGGTTCGAATTCTGTCATGATTGAGATCGTCTTAGCGCCATTATGTTTCCAGCGATCGGACAGAATCCCCGTCGGGGACCTCCAAGCTTGTGTGCATTGCCTGCCAGATCGGAAGCATCGCAGTCTGTACTCGTTCGTACAGAGCAGACTCACGGGCCAACAGACTCTGCGAGTCGGCGTCGGGTTCGACCACGTGTATGACACCTGCGACGTTGTTCACTGCTTCACGCAGGTTCGGGTAGACTCCAATGCCGGTGGCCCCTAGGAGCATGGCACCCAGGGCGGTGGGTTCGCTCGTGTTGAGCACGCCAACCGGGCGTCCATATACATTTGTTCGAAATTGCAGCCATTCCATGCTGTCGCCCGGCCGGTGAGTGACCATGACCTGCTCTTGTCTCCCAACCACCGCATCAATGCGTCGCAGAATCCCATTTAGCGCATAGGCCGTGCCGTTGAACGCGGCACGCATCAGGTCCGCTCTGCTGTGGGTGATGGACAGCCCTGCCCACAGGCCGCGCACCTGAGAGTTCCAGTTTGGGCAGCGTTGCCCCATCAGGTGGGGCACAAATATGAGCCGGCTTGAAGTGTCTTTGGGGTGAATGTCAAAGCCCTCCTGGAACACGCCCATCACATCCTTATACCCCAGGACATCGGCAGCCCAGGCCAGCGCGGCCCCCGCCGACGTGATGGAGCCGCCCAGGACCCACAACCCCGCTTCGGCATGTGGGTAAAGCTCCAGTGCCATCGCCGGATCGTATATCGGTTCGGCTATGCAGGTCAGAAAGGAACCCGTAGTCCCCAAATGCTCCTTTGAACAGCCTGGGGTCATTAGCCCGGCCCCCACTACCTCGATGTCATCGCCACCGCCCACCACGACCGGGACACCACTGGGCAAACCGAGCGCGTGCGCCGCTTCGGGTAAGAGCGTTCCTGCCTGCGCAGTCGGCGGCAGAATGTCGGGCAATACCGCCTTGGTGACACCAACCAAACGCATCATTTCCTCTGACCATGTGCCGCTTTGCAGGTCGTAGAGGGACATGGCACAGGCATCAATTGGATCGGTAAAGCGATCGCCCGTCAGCTTGCCACGAATGAAATCTTTGCAGCCTGTGAATAGGTCTGCAGCGCCGAAAATGTCTGCCGCGTGGGTCTTGAGCCAGTGGAGCTTTGCGGCAGGCATGGCTTCTTCCATCCGAGTGCCAGTAATGCGGTAGATAGTCTCAAGCCCCATCTCGGCGGTGATATACTGGGCAGAGGTTATGCTGCGTAGATCTCCCAGTACGATGGCGTTCGACACCGGCTGCCCGTCCCGCCCTACGCTAACAAGGGCATGCATGTGGCCGGTAACACTGATGCTCGCCACTCTCTCCGCCACGTCAGGCTGCGCGTTCACGGCTTCCCGTACAGCCCGACAAGCAGCATTCCACCACGCGTTGGGGTCTTGCTCGGCAAGCCCTGTCCCAGGATAGTGGGTTGGGTATGGCACGCTGGACCGGGTGATCACCTTACCATCCGCCGCAAATGCCGCCGCTTTGCAGTTGGTGAGCCCTAGATCAATGACCAGAATGACAGGCGAGTCTCCCATGATCACAATCCCGTTGCAGGCTACCAAGTGTACTGAACAGGGCCAAGTTGCTCCACAAAGACATGGACGTCGTTCGCCACGAGTTCTATCGGACGCCGCGCCAGGATGACATCGGCGATCAGTGCGGCCACCTGCCGCATGGCAGCTTCGGTAGCGCCGTGATGGGTCAACTCCTGCACACCCAGCCGGAGGCCCTCGCTGCCCTGAGCTTCAGGCAGACTGCAGGCCGTGCAGATGATGTCCGCCTCTTCAAGCCGGAGGGCAATCTCAGCTCCTTTCCCAAAGGCTGCTACCCGCCCCAGCACCGTATGCGATTGACTGAACTTGCCGTCAACGCTGACACAGGGAATCCCTTCTGCAGCCAGTGATGCGCCCAGCGCCTGCGCATTGGCAATAACTTGATGCGCATACGCTGCCCCGAAAGCCTCCATCTCGGCCAGCGCAATGGCCAGCCCTGGCATACGGAAGGCATGGTGGTTGGTGACTAGTCCGGGGTAAACCGCCTCACTGATCGGCTCAATGATGTCAGCGCGGTTGGTGAGGATGATGCCGCCTTGTGGGCCGGGGAAGGTCTTGTGTGTGCTGCTGAAGATCACGTCAGCGCCTTCGGAAAGCGGGTTTTGAAAACAGCCACCAGCCAGCAGGCCAAGTACGTGGGATGCATCGTAGACGAGAATGCTTTCCGGATTGGACTCAGCCAGCGCTTGCTTGATGTCAGCGACGGGGTGAGGAAACAGAAAGTTGCTCGAACCCAGGATGACAAGCCGTGGGCATGTCTCCCTGATCAGTTGTAAGGCGGCGGGAACGTCAATGTTGTACCGTTCACCATCGAAGGGCAGCCAGCGGACATCGAGGTTCATCAACTTGGGTGTCACATACTTCGTCGCCTCGCGATGACCACCGCTGCTACTGTTAAGCTCCAGGACTAGATCGCCGGGCCGACACAATGCCATCAGGATGGCAGCACCAGCCAAGTGACCGGCGATAGGCCGGATTTCAACATACTCTGCGCCGAACACGCGCTTTGCCAAGGTCTCGACGATCTTCTCAATCTCGGCGATGTAGCGCGTTCCCCGGTACCGGCGAGCATCTAAGTCGCGACCAGTGAAGTCCGCATAGCGGCCTATCCAATCATTGTCTAGAATCCTTCGCACACACGGACTCACAGCGTTCTCGGAAGCGGTTAGATTTAATGTTCGCATCCGCCAGGTATCGTGCTGCTTGACCAGCTCCTGTATGCGGCTGATCTCTTGCGGGATGTTGCTCATCGGGAGTTGTTTCCTGTTCTTTGGTGCCGCTTGGGTTCGGCGTCATCGGAGGTCATCGCTACGCGGTAACGGCGTTCGACTTCGTCTAGGTGGGCCCGCATTGCTTGCCGGGCGGCATCTGGATCGTTGTTTTTGACGGCTTCGAGTATCTCGCGGTGTCCTTTCACGTCCAGTTCATCGGGCAGGTATATGTCTTGCTCATAGAACCGGGCGGTCAAGCTCGACACGTCCACAAGGGCGTCATTCTTCGTCGCATGGGCCAGTGCGAGGTGAAAACCAAGGTCCTCCGGCGGCCTGATCCCGGCAGCCACACCGCACGCGAGCGCCACGACACAACGGTCCATCTCTTCAATGTCTTCTGGCGTCGCGCGCCTTGCCGCAAGCGCTGCGACCTCTGGCTCGAAAATCTGCCGAAACTCGAGTATCTGCAGCAGATCGAACATACTAATCGACCCGCCCCAAACTGGCAGCGAGCGCAGTGGCCCTGGACGTGCCCCCACGACAAAGGTGCCGATACCTGGCCGCACCTCAACGACGCCCAGCGCGGCCAGCGATTTCACCGCTTCACGGACCGATGTCCGGCTCACTTTAAACATCTCGACGAGTTCGCTCTCGGTAGGCAACTGGCTACCCAGGGCGACGTCCCCCCCATCGATCAAGGCAAGTATCTTTTCACTTACCTCATGCGACAGCTTCTTGCGCCGTGATACAGATGGCATACGAGGAACCCCGCGAAGTATGACGTATGATGTCATACATTATGATAGGCGAATTCTTCTCCAAAGTCAACACCGAACTCTACCGTATGGTTGCTACACGGTGGCTCTCAATAGGATCGGCGAGCAGAAGCAGCCTCGTCCAGCGCCTGCCACCTCGGCAGCAGTTCCCGATACATGGCGACTTGCGCCGGGTCTGGTTCCGTTACGCGCTCGTCCTGCAACCACATCTCGCGGATCGCCTTAAGGTCTGAAACATGGCCAGTTCCAAGCGCTGCCAGCGCAGCAGCTCCCATTGCGCCACTGCCGCTTGGTAGATAGTGTTGAGCAAGGCCGGTCATGTCGCTGATAATGCGGCGCCATGTTTCGCTTCTGGCCCCACCGCCGCTGGCAACCAGTCTCCGGATGGGATGAGGCAGAGATTCCTGGAGGCGTGTGGCAAGCACATAGCCTGGAGCCTCGAGTAGGGCGCGCCAGATGTGTGCTGCCTGGTGATGCAAGCTCAGCCCGATGATCTGACCACGCACCGCGCCATCTGGTTGGGGATAGTACCTGCCTGCCAAGTAGGGCAGGACAAAAATGCCTCCCGCGCCAGGCTCAACATCAGCAGCAGCCATGTCTAGACGGCGGAAGAGAGTGTCTCGGTTCTCAGGGGCCTGAGCACACGCGGTAATTAGATCAAGCGCCCACTGCAGCATGGCACCCGATCCAATCAGATAGACGGCCAGTTGATAGGGTGCGTCCGGCGCGAAAAGGGCAGGTTGATGAAACGCGTCCTCCAGAGGAACGGTCACAATGGATAATGTGCCTGTCGACCCATAGTAGATCATGGCCTCGCCCAACTCAAGCACCCCATTGCCCACAAGCGTCGCCAGTGTATCAGTTGTGCCAGTGATGACCGGTGTCCCCTCCACAAGTCCTGTAAACGAAGCCGCCTGCCGAGTCACGGTTCCGATCACCTTGGTTGTTGCAGCAATCTGAGGGAGTATGTCGGGGGGAAGCCCAAGAGCAGCCACCTTCTCAAGCTCCCAGCCGGTACGGGTGCTGTTGACGACCCCACCAAAGCGACAGGCGTTGTGCGGATCGAGCGTTGCCTGTCCCGTCAGCCGATACACAAGGTAGCCGGTCGCGCTCAGGACGGTCTTCACGCGAGCAAAGGTCAACGGTCGGTGGCGGGCCAGCCATAACAGATTGGGAATGACCTCATCTCCTGTCAACGGCTGGCCGCATATGCGTGAGACCTCATCAACTTCTTGTTCTGCGCGACTATCAGAATACAGGATCGCTGGCCCTACAGGGCTGCCCTGTTCGTCCAGCGCACAGGTGACTGGAAATAACCCAGCTAGCCCGATACCGGCCACGGCCTGCGGCTCGATCCCACTGGTATGCAGCAACTGTTGGGTAATTGAGCAAAGATTGTTCCACCAGTCTTGTTCAGGCTCATGCTCGGCATAGCCAGGGAATGGGCTACGCACAGCAATAGCGCGGTGTTGATGCGCTACCAGCTTGCCAGTCATGCTGATCAGGATGCCGTGGACATCCAGCGTGCCAACATCAATCCCAATGAAGACTGATCCCATGCAGTCACTCGTGTAGGGACTTCGCTTAGTAGACTCAGTACTCGGTAGCGATCTTGGCCAGCAATGCGCCATCGACGATCAGAGTCGTGCCGGTCACAAGCGAGGCTGCTGGGCTGACCAGGAACAGCACCGCACTGGCGACTTCTTCTGGTGGTGCTACCCGACCAACAGGCACGGCCTCCGCGGCCTCACGGGCGATACGAGGGAGTTCCTCTTCAGGATAGCCTTCCCACATCATCGGAGTATCAATGCTTCCCGGCACGATGCAATTGACCCGAACATTCCGCCGGGCCAGGTCCAACGCCATGGCTTTTGTCATGCCGACAATAGCGGCCTTGGTCGTTGTGTAGGCGGTCATACCGGGGTTGGTGGCATAGCCGAGCACGGAAGACATATTCACGATGACACCCCCGCCTTGTCTAAGCATATGCGGCACAGCATACTTAGCACAATAGAAGTGCCCCGACAGATTGACGCTGATAATGAAATTCCAATCTTCGTTGCTAAGTTCCCAGAACGGCGCAACCATACCAAGTCCGGCATTGTTGAACAGAATGTCGAGCCGTCCGTAGGTGTCCACCGTATGCTGCACCATCTGCTGCACCTGAGCGGGGTCACCGACATCAGTGGAGATGAAGGAGGCCTCGCCTCCCTCACGTATGATCTCTCGCATGACCTCTTCGCCAGTGTTGGCGCGGCGGTTCGCGATGACGACCTTGGCACCAACACGTGCAAAGAGTTGAGCAGTAGCCTTCCCGATCCCAGTTCCGCCCCCGGTGACGATGGCGACCTGACCGTCGAGACGCATGTTGGAGACATCTATAGTCATCGGCACACCTCATGCTTAGCTGGAGAACAGTCAGCAGTTGCCGCGATGCTGAATTCCCATCTGGTAGGCTCTCGGCAGTACTGGCTTGCAGTAACTTTTGGAAGATGGTCCAGCATCGGGAAGGACAGCGCCGTTCACCTTGCTGCGGCTAGCAGAATCAACAGATATGATGTATGATGTCATATCTATGATAGTCGAATCGCTCAGTGCTGTCAACAGGGGACAGTAGCGGGGTGCATTTCAGTTTTGGGGGAAGGCAGCATCCCAGAGGGCATCGAAGGAACGGTCAAGGACTGCGCCGCGAATGACAAGCATCTGTTCGGCGGCGGGGCGAGACCAGCGCATGCCTGGGCCGGTGAGG
>DAOTXR010000082.1:0-46712 GCA_034435375.1 Anaerolineae bacterium | reverse complement strand
GCCCTCGGCGGCTCGACCTCCCCCTCTCCATTTCAATGGCTAAGGGGGCCGGGGGGTGAGGCTCCGAGCGGCCTTCATGGAGCGCCCAGGCGGCTCAGTCCCCCTCAACTGAAACGTATCCGTCTGGCAGGGGTGGCGCGTACTCCGGATTCCTGTTGTATACTGGGGGCAGGATCAGCGGGTAGGAGTGGAGGGAATCCCCCTATGTCCAGGCAAGGCAAAGCCGCTCAGGCGCAGGACGCGCCTAACAAGAAAGATGGCAGGAAACCCAAGAAGAAGAATCAAGAGATTGTGGCCCCCGTGATCACGGCCAAGGAGGCCAGGCGTACCTGGCTGGATAAGAAGTTCTATGAGAAGGAGCTGGCCCGCCTCCAATTCGAGCTAGTCAAGCTCCAGTATTGGGTCAAGGCCAAAGGGCTGCGCGTCGTGCTGCTGTTCGAAGGGCGCGACGCCGCAGGCAAGGGAGGCGTCATCCGGCGCATCACCGAGCCGCTGAACCCACGCGGTGTGCGGCTGGTGGCGCTGGGCACTCCCTCCGACGTTGAACGAACGCAGTGGTACTTCCAGCGCTATGTGGCCCACCTGCCTGCCGCTGGTGAGATCGTCATCTTTGACCGCAGCTGGTACAACCGCGCAGGCGTCGAGCGGGTGATGGGCTTCTGCACCGATGACCAGTACTGGGAGTTCTTGCGGTCGTGCCCGGAGTTCGAACGTATGCTGACCCGTTCTGGCATTATTCTGCTCAAATACTGGCTCTCGGTGAGCGACGACGAACAGGAGCGGCGCTTTCAGGAGCGGGTCAAAGACCCCACCCGACGCTGGAAGCTCAGCCCAATGGACCTCCAGTCACGCGCCAAGTGGGTTGAGTATTCCAAAGCCAAAGACATCATGTTCGAGCATACCGACATCCCTGAGGCGCGTTGGTACCAGGTCGAGGCCGACGACAAGCGCCGCGCCCGCCTGAACTGCATCAGCCACATCCTGAGCATGATCCCCTATAGCGATGCCGTCCCGGAAAAACTTGAGCTGCCGCCGCGCCCGCCGGATGATACGAACTACGTGCGCCCCCCGCGCACAGCGCACATCGTAGTGCCAGATTACTACGCCGACAGCTAGGGAACGGCGGGGGATTCCCCTGTTCACGGCCATGCCCGTAGGGACAGCACGCTGTCCCTACTTTTTGTTCTCCTGGCCGTTCTGGCCCTTCAGAAAGCCGATCAGCCGGTTGACGATCTCGCGTTTTTTCTTCCGATCCGCCAAGGGGTCCTTCGAGGAGGCAGCCTTTGAGCCACGGCGGCGGCGAGTCTCTGGCGCACGCCGTGCGCCGGTCACAAAGTCGTAGCTCTCCAGCCGCTCAAGCAGGCTGCGGGAGGCGGGCGTGTCGATGTGATGGAGCGCTGTGGCCGCCACAGCGATGATCTGGGCGCTCTCCTGGATGGTGTTGACAATGTGGGGAATGGCTTCCTCAGCCTTCAGGTAGCCCAGCGCCCGGATGGCCCTCACCCGGATGGTCGGTTCGGGGTCTTCCAGGCAGCGAATCAGAGCGGGCGCAGCGCGGGGGTCTTCGGAGGCGCGTAGGGCCTCCACTGCCCAGAAGCGCACCCATAAGTCGGTATCGGCCAGACGGGGCAGCAACGCCTCGACGGGGATCGGCTGTAGGCCGGTGGCGAACATCTCGCACACCCGACGTCGGACGGTTGGCTCGGCATCGTCGATCAGGGGCAGCAGCGCAGAGGCTACCTCTGGGGTCTGCACCCAACGCACGGCGGCAATCGCTGCCCACCGCACCCAATGGTTCTCATCGTGCAGGCAGCGGACCAGCGATGTGAGTGCGTCGGGAGTCCGCATCCGTCCCAGCGTCTCGACTGCCACACGCCTCACGCCGGGGTGTGAGTGATCCAGCATACGAATGATGGCCGGGATGGCCCAGCGAGCATCCCGCCGGGCCAGCTCGGCGATGACCTGAGCTTGGATCTGTGGCTTGGGATCGTTGAGGGCTTCGGTCAGCAGGGCTGCCGCGCGGGGATCGCGCAGGTTGGCGGAGAGGATGCGGATGATATGCAGGCGATCCTCAACGGTGCCCTCACGAAGGTGCTGAGAGAGCAGGTTGAGGACTGTATCGGGCAGGTAGGAGGGCATCGTGGCCTGTGGCGCCGTCATGCGATCCCTGCACCAATGAGAGTGGATGGCCGGAGGCTGGGTCGCCGGAGGCCAGATACGGCGGCCCCAGCCAGGCCGCTGTATCTGTGTCAGTGGATCACGTCACCTCGTAGCTCTCACCCGGTTTGAGCAGCACCGCCCTGGTGTTGGTCTCGGCGTTGACGCGCTCTACCCAGGCGGCTGCATCCTGCGCGATGGGCGCCCAGGTGTCGTAGTGGATGGGAATCACAACGCGGGGCGTCAGCAGCCTGACGGCCCGCAAGGCATCCTCTGGACCCATCGTGTAGTTGTCGCCGATGGGCAACAGGGCCAGGTCTAGGCCCTCCTCGCCGTACAGCTTCATGTCTCCAAACAGGCCGGTGTCGCAGGCGAAATACACCTTCTTGTTGTCGCGGGTCGTAATCAGAAAACCGGCAGGATTGCCGCCATAGCTGCCGTCGGGCAGCCCTGACCCATGCTGCGCGATGGTCAGCTTGACGTAGCCGAAGGGATGGTGGAACCCGCCGCCGATGTGCTGGGCGTGGGTTTTGAGACCCTTGGCGCTGAGCCAGCCCGAGATTTCGGCATTGCTGATGACGGTCGCGCCGGTGCGTTGGGCGATCTCGACCGTGTCGCCGATGTGATCGCCGTGCCCGTGTGACACCAGGATGTAGTCGGCCTGCACCGAAGCCGCATCGGCGCTGGCCAGCGGGTTGCCGGTGAGGAAAGGATCGACCAGGATTTTCACGCCGTCGATGTCGAGCGCGAAGCTGGCGTGACCCAGCCAGGTGAGCTTAAAAGCCATGGGCAGCCTCCTTCATAATGCACGTATGTGGTTGCGTTTCCCGTGTGACGTTGCCCTCAGTATAGGGCAGGTGCGAGAGGTTGACAACCCAGAGGTAGGTGTGCCCCTACCGACTGGCTGCCGGGGCGGATCGCCGCCGGATGGCCCGCACCAGCCCTCGGATCGGCGGGGTAAGCAGCCAACGGCCAGCCCGCATCAGCCCACCCAACAGCCCCGCCAGCATCTCAGGCCGGGGCGGCGGGACGATAGGCCACGGTTCCAGGTCGTGCACGCGCAGCACGCTGTTCGCTGCCTCCAGCGCCGTGATGACGCTCCGCTCCATGTTCAGCGCTGGACTGGGGTGGGCGATCCAGTCGCCGCAGGCCAGCAAGCCGGGCCAGGGCGTCTCGACGCCCAGGCTGTCGGCAGTGGGTATGATGAACAAAGTCTGCGTGCGCAGGTTGCGCCGCACTGACCCGTGCACGAAGCGCCCGCGCAGCGCCGGAAATGCCCGCTGCACTTCGGTGGCGACCAGCACCAGCAGCGCCTGGTCGGATTGCTCGAACAGGCCGGGCCTGCCATAGAGGTGGGTCTCGATGGCGCTGCCGCCTGTGGCGGCGTGCCATGCCTTGAACTCGTCGTGCAGGCGGTGTAGCCAGAAGAAGTTGTCCATGGGGAAATCCCCAGTGAACATTCCGCCCGGTGCGCCGCCGGCAGGGGCGCGGTCGAACCACAGGCGGACGGTGACGCTCGGCACGGCGGGGGGAATACGCAGCTCTGCGGCGCGCTCGGCGAGAGCGGGACTGGCCGCCAGGAGACGCTGTGCGGCAGGTGGATCGACGGCCAAGATGACGTGCTGGGCATCCAGCCAGCGCCGGCCCCCGCGCGTCTTGTCATCGACGTGGATTTTCCAATAGGGGGGCGTGGCGGCGGGAACAGCTTCCAGCAGCATCGCCTCTGCGCCGCGAAAGACTCTCCCGCCCAGCGCGTTAAGGCGCTCGATCATCGGCGCAACGAGCGCGTCGTGAGAGTTGGCAGCGAAGTACTCCGGGTGCCACGAGTCGCGTCGCAGCATGGTGTAGAAGCGAAGGGCAGCCACGAATGACGCCAGCGGAATGGCCTCGTCGGGCGCAGCCAGCAGGTTGCGCCCCAGCCCGATGAACGTCACACGCAGGTTGCGCGTCCAGCCGCGGAAATACTCCTTCATCAGCAGCCCGTCAAGCGGGGTCTGCTCGCGGAGGGGATCGAAGCCGAGAGTCAACAGGATGCTGACCAGGAATCCGGGCAGCGAGAGGAAATCGAGTGGCGTGATGGTCGGCCAGAAGCGAGGACGCAGCAGGAGCATCAAATAGTGGAAGGGCGCGGGCAGCCACGCATAGCGCACGGCGGTCCCGGCCTCGGCGCTGCGCACTTCGCGGCCCCAACGGTCGATCCAGTCCTCACCGGTCGAGAGGCGCAGATCGACGCCCAGATGGTGCTTGAGAACCGCGCGGGTGTTATCATAGCCGCCCCACAGCGCGTGGACGCCGTGGCAGGTGCGAAACGACCAAGTGCGCCCATGGTGCTCGAACGTGTCGAATGCGCCGCCGGCCAGGCGGCCTCCCGGCCATAGGCTGTCCGCTTCGAGCACGATGGGCGGCAGGCCGCGCTCGGCCAGGGTGAGGGCAGCGGTGAGTCCTGCCAGCCCGGCGCCCACGACGACGACTGGGAAGGCGTCAGAGTTGGGAGTGACGGAGGAAGACATGCGGGGTCCTTTGGACAGTCTTGGATGCTGCCAGGTCGAACGGCTCGCGTGAATGGATGCGCCTGAGCCAGGAGAAAGGCCCTTCATCCTAACTGAAAAGACCCCGGGGACATCCAACTGGATGGTGGGGTCCTTTCAGCGAATGAGGGGCTTCGTAAAACGAACCTCATATATCCCAGGTTCGTTTGTGAACCCTTGTCTTTTACCATCATCATCATAGTACGGTTTCTCAAAATCCGCAAGAGGGTATACGATATTTGGTGGCGATTGTCACATGTTTACTGTCACTTTTGTCACGATCTCGCCCCACTTCATGGCGATGCACGTGCCTGAGGAGAACTCCCTATGCCTGAGATCAACTTTGCCCGTCCCTGGCGCATCGTCGCTGCGCCAGGCGACCATCCCACCACCCGCCTGACTGCCTCGGAGTTGCACACCACGCTCCAGACCATCACTGGCCAGGCCATGCCTGTTGTCGATGAGCCGTCTGAGGGGGACCCGGCCATCGTGCTGAGGCACGCCTGGGGGCCGGGTGATGGCTTCGGCTGGCAGGCAACTCCAGATCAGATCGACCTGCTGGGCGATAGCCCGCGCGGCCTGCTCTACGCTGCCTATGGTCTGCTCGAGGCGCTGGGTTGCCGCTGGATTGCCCCCGGACCACTGGGAGAGCGTCTCCCGTCGGGCACGCGCTTTAGCCTGCCCGACGCTGTGCACGAGTCGCCGGCGCTGCCGGGTCGCTGCCTGATCCTGGGCCACCATGCTTTTCTGCGAGATGCCGCTGATTGGATCGTGTGGGCGGGCCGCAACCGGATCAACACCGTGTTTTTCCACGTGATCGAGGGACCGCTGGCCTTTGGCGCTGCGCCTGCCCGCCAGTATCTGGCTCTCCGCGAACAGGTTGTCCCGCTGGCCCGCCAGCGTGGCATGGCGGTTGAGCACGGTGGGCATGGCCTGGCTGCCCTGCTGCCGCGCAAGCTGTTCAAGACCCTGCCGAATGCCTTTCGCTACCACGACGGGGCGCGCACCCCCGATCACAACTTCTGCCCGTCGAACGAGGCCGCGCTGGCTATCGTTCGTGAGAAGGCCGCCGATCACTTTCGCGCCTACCCGGAGGTGGACGTTTTCCATCTGTGGGCCGACGACATCTTGGGCGGCGGCTGGTGTGAGTGCGAACGCTGCCGGGATTACTCGCCGTCTGATCAGGCTCTGTTGGCCACCAACGCCGTTGCCGAGGCGCTGGAGTCAGTCAATCCGGCGGCGCAACTCAGCTTCCTGGCTTATCACGATACCGAGGATGCGCCGCGTCGGGTGACGCCGCGCCACAATGTGTGCCTGCTGTGGGCGCCGCGTAAGCGTTGTTACGCCCATCCCACCGACAACCCTGCCTGCCGCGTCAATGTGCCGCACTACGAGTCGACTTTCCGCGCTCAGGTTGAGACCTTCGCGCAAGCCGGGGCCGCTCCGGCCCGCGTGTTCGAGTATTACCTGGATGCGATCCTGTTCAAGTCAGTGCTGCCGCCGCTGCCCACCGTGATGCAGCGCGATCTGCGCTTCTACCGCGACGCTGGAGCACACACCGTCCAGGGGCTGATGACCGGCGTGGCCCCCTGGCTCGCCCCCCAGCTCAACGTGTGGCTGTTCGCGCGGCTGGCCTGGAACCCCGATCAGGACTTGGAGACCTTGATCGGGCAGTTCTGCGTGGCCATGTCGGGAGCGCCCGGCGCCGGGACGCGACGGCTGACGCCTCTGGACTCTCCTGAGCAGATTTCCAGAGGGTTGGGGCGCTATTACCGCGCTCTGGAGGCGGCTTACGCGCTGGCGCTCGACCTCTCGCCAGAGCTAGAACAGGAAGAGATTGACCCGCAAGATAGCCTGTGGGCAGTGATCGCCCATCCCCCTGCCGATGTAGGCGATCCGGTCCACGCGCCGCTCCATGTGCTGCGCGACAAACTGCGCCACAGCCAGGCCATCCTCGATCTGCTCGACCAGGCCGAGGCGGCGCTGCACGAAGCGCCGCTGTCTGCGGCGCAGGCCAATGGCTGGCGTCGAGAGCGCCTCGTGTTTGACCTGCATCGCCGCTGGCTGCACTTCGACCTGGCCCGCCTGCGGTTGTACGAGGCTCTAGCCCAGGAGCCGATCGCGGCAGAGGCGCGCGCCCGGTACGACGAGGCCCGCCAGGCGTTTGAGGACGTGTTGGCGTGGGGGAGGGCGCACATCGACGACCGGCGCTACCGGATCAACTTCGAGTTCCAACACCGGCTGTTCTGGGGGCTGCGGCTGGAGAAAATCCACGCAGACATCTTGGCCAGCCTGCCGGGCCGCCTGCTGATCTGGGCGCGGGTGCTGATCCGCTCGGTGGTCCAGCTCTATCGCATGGTGGGCCTGGACAAAGAGTAACTGTGACAAACACAGCACCGGCCATCTGACGTCGGCAGCTGTGGCGCACGACCTCACCTGTAAGGGAGGCTTTATGCTGTTTGAAGACATGACCTGGATGGATGTGGAGCATTATCTCCAGCACCATGACGACCGGGTGGTGGTGATCACGGGGGCATGCGAGCAACACGCCTACCTGAGTCTGTTGTCCGACATCCGCGCCCCGCTGGCGATTGCCCGCGCGGCGGCCCAGATCGAGCACGTGTTGATCGCGCCGCCGCTGCCTTATGGCATCTCGCCGGCTTTCGCGGCCTATCCGGGCACGATCAGCCTGCGCCCGGAGACCTTTGCGCTGATGGTGCGCGAGGTGATCGGGCAGGTGCTGGCCCAGGGCTTCCGGCGGGTGCTGGTGAGCAATGGACATGGCGGCAACACCGGCACGTTGACGGCGCTGCTGATCGAGATGGGCACGGCCCACTCTGAAGCCCGCTTTGCGCTGTTTGAGTGGTGGAAGCACCCCAAGGTGATCGCGGCAGCCAACAACGTCGGGTTGCCACAGCATCACGCCAATTGGTCTGAGGCGCTGCCGGTGAACGTGGTGGGGCCGCTGCCGGAGGGTGAGAAGGAACCGCCATCGTTCGCAGGCGTCATGACCGCCGCAGAGGCCCGCCACCGCCTGGGTGATGGGTCGTTCGGTGGACCGTACCGCGCCCCGCAGACCGCGATAGAGCTGGTGTTCAACGCGGCGGTGGCTGCCATGATCGAGGCGCTGCAAGGGTTGTGAGGGTAGGGGGGCCTGGAGCAGACGGTAGGCCCCCTCCGCCTGTATCATTCTGGCTCACTTCCACCGTTGGCCTTGCCCCTGTCTGCGGCGGTTGCGCCCGGCAGGGGGTGAGGCTGAACCGCCCCAAACGTGGGATACGCCAAAAAATTAATCTAAACATTTACAAATTCAACTCTTCTATTTATAATATAGACCTCATACACAATATTATGAGGATGGCCACCATGTTGTCGTCTATCGCTGGCAAGTTGGGATTGGGTTACAACGTGCGCACCATCGCTGCGCTGACTATGCTACCGCTGGTTGCCGCTGGGGTGTATCTCCTGACCACTGGGATTGCCGGAGTGCCGGGCCTGCGCTACGATCCGGCTTACTTCTCCGCCGAGTATGTCAGCCGTTATAACGCTCCCAGCGCCGTCATCATTGATCTCGAACGCGCCATCCGGTCTGGCGACCGGCAGTTGATGGCCGAACTTCAAGGGTTGCGCCGCCCAACCACCTTCCCCACCAGCCCCCATGTGCGCATGACGATCCTGTACAACGTGACCGACCGCTATTTCTCATATCTTTTCTGGGACACCAAAACCTATGACCGCTTTCCCTATCACGTAGAGCAAGTCGGCGGGCGGTGGGTGGTTGCGCCGGAAGATGGCTATTACTACTTCCACTCCGGTCGTTGGCTGGGCACCTGGCTGCCGCTGGCCGAGCTATGGTGGGTGTTCGAAGCCACGATTGTGTTGATGGTCGGCCTGTACCGGCTGCTGATCCGGTGGCGGCGAGAGACGATGGCGTATTGAGTGGGAAAGCCAGCGGGGCTGTCCCTTCACAGCCTGGTCAAGAGGACAGCCCGCCGATAGCTCGTGTGGGCCATGACGGGCCTGGGACGAGTGCATTATGATCAAGATGATGATCAAGATGATGATCAAGATGGTTCGTCCCTAGCTGGGACCTGCCTTGCGTCCCCCAGGGGCTATGCCTGGAGACGCCGCTCTGTGCTCTACTCAGTAACCGTCAGACAGGAGAGGAGTTCAAGCCATAATGGCAACTCAAGCTCGCGCGGCGCAGGGGATGCGCACCTTCACCGTGATCTGGGCTGGCCAGCTTGCCTCGACGCTCGGCTCGGGGTTGATCGGCTTTGCGCTTGGCCTGTGGCTGTACGAGACGACCGGATCGGAGACCCTGTTTGCAATCAGCATGCTGGTCTACGTCCTGCCCAACATCGCTTTGGCTCCTGTTGCAGGCGTCGTTGCAGACCGCTGGGATCGCCGTCTGGTGTTGATCTTAGCTGACGGCCTTGCCGGGTTGGGTACGCTGTTTGTGGCGGCGATGTTCTTCACTGGCCGGCTGGCGGTGTGGCATGTGTATATCGCTGCATTCCTCGATTCCGCTGCCAATACGTTCCAGTGGCCAGCCTATGGCGCGGCGACCTCGCTGCTGGTGCCGAAGGAACACCTGGGCCGCGCCAGCGGCATGACGCAGATCGCGCAGGCGCTGGGCCAGCTTATCACACCAGCGGCGGCGGGTGCGCTGTATGTCAGCGCTGGCCTGGAGGCCATCATTGCAGTGGACCTCGCTACGCTGCTCATTGCGCTGGCGACGCTGCTTGCCGTGCGTTTTCCCCAGCCAGAGCGTAGCGCCGAAGGCGAGGCCGCTCGCGGGTCCGTTGTGCGTGAAGCGCTGTTTGGCTGGCAGTACATCCGGGCGCGTGCAGGGTTGTTGGGGCTGTTGACCGTGTTTGCCCTCACCAACTTCCTCGGCAGCCTGACCAGCCCGCTGATCGTGCCGCTGGTGATGAATGCCTCCACGCCAGACGTGGCTGGTTATGTGTTTTCGATCTCAGGCATCGGGATGCTGCTCGGCACCCTGGCCATGAGCGCCTGGGGTGGCCCCCAGCGCCGCATCTACGGCATTGTGTTGTTCGACAGCATTGCGGGTCTGTCCTTTGCGCTGATGGGCCTGCGTCCTTCGGTGCCGCTGATTGCCGCAGCCCTGTTCGTCGGCTTGTTGACCATGCCCATCACCAACGGGTGCAGCCAGGCGATCTGGCAGAGCAAGGTGGCTACAGATGTGCAAGGGCGGGTCTTCTCGGTGCGGCGCATGATCGCCTTCTCGATCATGCCGCTGGCTTACCTGGCGGCTGGGCCGCTGGCTGAGGGAGTCTTTGAGCCGCTGCTGATGCCGGGTGGGGCGCTGGCGAGCACCTTCGTTGGCCAGGTCTTGGGGGTGGGCCAGGGGCGCGGCACAGGGCTGATGTTCCTCGTGGCTGGCCTGCTCAACGTGATGATCACCAATGTCATCCTGATCCACCCTCGCATCCGACGGCTAGAGCTGGAGCTGCCCGATGCGCTGCCGGAACCGCTGCCCGTCGCCGAGTTTGCAACGGAGGAGGGAGCCGAAACAGCGCCCGTGGCTGGCGGGTGATGCTGGGTCGTGCTGTCGCTTGAACGCCTGCCGCCGGGAGCGAGATAAACTTTCGCTCCCGGCGCTGTGTTTCAAATGGCTCACAAAACGCACGCAAAATTGGGAAAAGGGCTATAATTTTGATCGCGCGAAATTATGTCGCCCGTAAGCCTGACAGTGAGGGCTGCGATGCCCCGTGAGCCAGGTGTGGAGACCATGACAACGACCAAATGCCCGAAATGCCAGCGTGACATTCCGGCCAATGCCCTGATCTGCGAGTTCTGTGGCCATGCGCTGAGGCGGGACCCCAGCGAGACGATCATCTCCCTGCCATCGCGGGAGGCCCGGAATGCTGTTCTGTCGGGTTGGGGAACCACGCAGTTCACCGAGAAAACACAGGTGGTCCTTCACTTCAAGGATGGCGGAGAGCCGATCATCGTGCAGCCCACCACTGCGATGATCATGGGACGAGTGGATCGCAACAGCGGCGAGGCCCCCGACATCGATCTAACGGCCCACGGCGGGATCGAGAAGGGAGTCTCGCGCCAGCACGCCGTCCTGCGCCGCGATGAGGAGGAAGGCGCCCTGGTGATCGTGGACCTGGGCAGCACCAACGGCACCTTCATCAATGAGGAACAGCTCACGCCCAGCGTGCCCTACACGCTGCACGATGGCGACACGGTGCGTGTGGGCCAGCTCGTGATGCACCTCTATTTCAGGCAGCCTCGCTCCTGAAGGCTGTCTCTACCTGAAGCGAATTTACACACTGCACTGCCCACCAGGATGCCGCCGAGTTTGGACCCGGCGTGGGAGTTGCATCCGCTGGTGGCTTCCTCCAATCCTCGGTGCTGCTCCCAAAACCCAGGGGAGGGCAGGAACTTCAAGCTGGGGTTGTGCGTATAGGTAGGCAGGCTGGGAAGACTATTTGCCAAGCGTAGAAAGTCATGGGATGATTATGGGTGCGATGGTATCCTCTAATCGGGATGAAGTCATGACGGACCACCAAACTCAGATGAGCCTCCCCAGGACCATTGGGCGTTACGAAGTCCGGCGTGAAGTCGGGCGCGGCGGCATGGCCACTGTCTACCAGGGCCGCGATCCCCGCTTCGACCGCGATGTGGCGATCAAGGTTCTGCCGCACGCCTTCATGCACGATCCAACCTTCCGTGGCCGCTTTGAGCGCGAAGCCAAGACCATTGCCATGCTTGAGCACTCGGCGATTGTGCCGGTGTACGACTTCGGCGAGGAGAATGGCCAGCCCTACCTGGTGATGCGCTTCATGCCGGGCGGATCGCTGGCCGAGCGCATCGCCGAAGCCCCACTCCCGCTGGCCGAGTCGGCCCGCATCATGTCGCGGCTGGCCTCGGCGCTCGACGACGCCCACGCCATTGGTATCATCCACCGCGACCTGAAACCTGGCAACATCCTGTTCGACAAGTACAACGATCCCTACGTGGCCGATTTCGGCATCGCCAAGATCTCGGAGGCCACGGCGGCCTTTACCGGCAGCACCATCATCGGCACGCCAGCCTACATGAGTCCCGAACAGGCCCGTGGCGAAGCCGGGATCGACGGGCGCAGCGACATCTACTCGCTGGGCGCTATCCTGTTTGAGATGCTGACCGGGGAGCTGCCCTACGACGCCGAGACGCCGATGGGCATTGCCATGCGCCACATCACCGATCCCATCCCGCGTATTCTGGAGGTCAACCCCAATCTGCCGGTCGGCTGCGAGGCCCTGATCGAAAAGGCCATGGCCAAAGACCGCGAGGACCGTTTCCAGACCGCCCGCGAGTTCGCCGAGGCTGTCCAGGCAGTAGCGCGTGGAGAGTTGTTGGCTCCCACCCGCCCGGCGCATCGGCGCGAGGCTGCGGCTGCCGTGTTGGATGAGCCTCAGACGATCCCGCTCAGAGCGGCAGCTGCTGTGACCCCGGCAGGCGCGGTGGCCGTGGCCGAAAGCACGGTCGCGTCGGCTGAGGCGGATACCGGCCCGATGTCTGGTCAGGGTGCTGCTGTGGAGGAGCCGGTCCGCGACCCCTCGACCACGGGATCGCTGCGCCGCGTCCGTTCGGCCACCAACCAGCGCATCGCCATCGGCATTGTGCTTCTGACAGCGGTGATGGTAGCCGGGCGGCTGCTGAAGATTCCGGTAGAGCGCTTCGTGTGGCCAGGCTACATCATCGTCCCCGGCGCGCTGATCTTGTATCTGGGCTACCGCGAGCGAGAGAAGCGCCAGACCGGACTGACCATCGCAGGCACAGTGGTGACGACGGTGGGCGTGCTGTTGCTGTACCAGTCGATCTTTGGCCACTGGGCAAGCTGGGCCTATGCCTGGGCCTTGGTCGGGCCATTTGCTGCCGGATTGGGGATTGCGCTGGCTGGCAAGTGGGGCGATCAGCCGGGCCTGTTGGCCTCTGGGATCAAGGTCGGGCGCATTGGGCTGATCCTCTTCGCGGTGGGCTGGTTCTCCTTCGAGGTGATCTTGGGCATCAGCCAGCAGACGATTGCCGCCGTGCTGTGGGCGCCGGTGCTGACAGGGGTAGGGGTGTACTTTCTGTGGCGCTACCTGACTGGGGGTAGGGGGCGCACGCCGCCGTCGATGTAATAATGCTATGAGAGGGCGACGCAGCGCGTCGCCCTTGTGTTTTGACGACGCCCCTGGGTTAGAACAATCGATCCAGCCCGCCAAACCGGACCCTGCCCATGCGCAGCCGCCCAATGGCCGAAGCCGTGCCCACTACAACGTAGATCCACCATCCAATCGACGAGAAGCCCGATCCCAGCAGGGCGAGCATCAACGGCGAATAGGGGACGTAGTCCTCCGCATAGGCATCGACGGGAGCGGTTGGCAGGGTCGCCAACAGCAGCCCGTAGAACAGGGCTGGGATCAGCGCCACGGTCACCGCGCCTGCCACCATCCCTGCTGCTACGATCAGCCATGAGTATCGGCCACGCCGTTTGCCGACGGCCCGGTGGGCTAGATCGGCAATGAAAAAGCCCGCAAACGAGCTGGCCGGGATGGCGATGAACCACAGATAGAACCCACCGAACATGCCTGCCAGGGCTGCGGTGATCGCGCTCAGGGGAAAGCTGACGGCAAGCTGAATCAGCGGATCGAAGCGGTTGGCGTTGTAAAATACGGCCTGCTGGCCGCGCACACATTCCTTGCAGCGGTAGCCGACCGGCGTGCGGACGGCGCATCTGACGCACATAGGACGGCCACACTTGTTGCAGTGCAGCGTCGTCTCGACGGTGGGATGCACAGTGCAATAGACAGTCTCAGGACCGTCTGCGGCCTCGGTTGGTGCCATGGTGTTTTCCTTAGCGTAGCGTTCATAGCGTTTGGCGTGGAAGGCGAGCCGGAACGCAGCCCTGATCCTCTGGCCGCGCCTATTTCCAACCTGATCGGGGCTTCCGTTCAGGGCCGGGCCATGCCACGGTAAGACAACCCGCAGTCTTGGCCGCAGGGTCATGGGCTGGATGGCACACCCTGCCACACATACCAGCCCGATCCTTCTGGCTTCAGCACGATGATCTCCCCGGAGGGGCCGCGCACGAAGCACGTGTTGTACTTGGGCGCTGAGTCGCACTGGAAGGCCGCCTCGTAGCCAACCTCCGGCTCGCGGGCCCAGCCCAGCCGCTCGCGGATGGGGGTCGAGGAAGACACAACGCCCCGCCAGATCATGCCGAAGCCGCGCACCGGCTGGTACAGGCCCGGCGGCGGCACAATGGACGGATCGCTCTCTGGCATCCCGGGTTGCCAGGGATCGCTGAAGACGCTGTAGGCCGTCGTGTAGACGGTCGTATCGTTGAACAGCACATAAATGCGCGCCAGCGATCCCAGCCAGATCATCATCCCACCCTCGAAGCGTTCGGCGGCGGCAGCCGTCACCACCGCTGACGATTGCGGGCAGGCCCCCGATCCGAGATCAGGCGGGTTGGGAAAGAACCAGCGGTCGGGGCAGCGCACAGCGATGGTCACTGTGGCGCTCTCGGTCTTGTCGCCGCGCGTGACGTACAGTGCATAGATCACCACATTGCGCACCGTCGAGCTGGTCGTCACGCTGCGCGATCCGCTGGCAGGCAGGTTGTCCACCATGTCGCCGAGCGAACCGCCAGGCTGGATGGTGTACATCGTCACCCGCTCGCCGCTGGTGGACCAGTTCAAGGTGATCGTGTCGCCAGGGTCGATCTCGGTCGGAGTAGCGGTGAAGGCGCGGATGAGTTCAGAGTTCTGCGGCGTGGGCGGCAGCGTGCCCCCGGTCGGCAGCGGGGTGAAAGTGAGCGTGACGGTAGCGGTGGGCGTGCCCGTGGGAGTCGGGGTGTTGGTCGCCGGCAGCGGCGTGACGCTGGGGGTGAAGCTAGCCCTGGCAGTGGCTGTCCCTTGCATGGCGACCAGCGTCTCAACCGATTCAGTGCCCGCCCCGGCGATGGCCGCCAGCGTCCGGGCGGCAGAGGTGGCATATACGTCAGGCGTGGCCGAGGGCGTCAAGGTGACGGTCGGCGTGGGCGTAGGAACCGGCGTCAGGGCCAGATTGCACCCGGCCAGCGCCAGCAGCAGAGCCAGGATCACGGACACACGGTTAAATTTGCTCTTCATTGGTGTGAGACTCCCCAGCTAGCAGGATCAGCAACACCGCAAGGCGAGGCAGTGCTCATCCTACTATAACGCAGCCTGCCTGACCGGGCGAGCTATTGCCGTTGTTGCCTGCGAGGGCCTCACCCCTTAACTTCAACCGAGCTGAGCTTCTCGTAGTAGAAGTCTAACCAGCGATTGGACCAGCCCATGGCCTGGGTGTCCAACACGATCTGCCGCACCTCCTCGCGCGTGATCTTGGCTTCGGCAGCCAGGACGGCGCAGTTGCCCCGGCTGATGGCCAGCGTGCGCACGGCAAAAAAGAGTGGCCACATGGCGGCCAGTCGCACGCGGTGGAAGCGACGTGGGATGCGCTTGACGAACTCCAGGCCGCGCCGCAGGTGCCGTTCAGCCTTGTCGGACAGCCGGTCGATCACTCGCATGGCCTGGTCCAGATGCTGTGGGTCGAACAGGTCGGGCGGATTGAGGCCGACCTCGGCGCAAAAGCTCTGCGGGACATAGATCCAGCCGCGCTCATAGTCCTTGCGTAGTCCGCGGATCACGTTGACGGTTTGCAGCGCCAACCCAAACTCGCGGGCCAGCGGCAGCAGATCGTCCAGCAATTTGCGGAACGGCGCGTAATGCCAGGCGAAGATGTGTGTCAACATCAGGCCCACACGCCCGGCCACCTCGAACATGTAGTCGTCCAGGTCGTCCTCGTCCAACACAAGCGAGCCACGGACCTGCCAACGGGCCATGCCCAGCGCCGACTCACGGGCTTCGTGCAAGATGAACTCCTGAAGGGCAGGGGGCAGCCGCCGGATGTAGGCCAGCACCTGGTCTGCATGTTGGGCAACCTGCGCCTCAGGATCGCGCGGATCGACATCGTGGAGCCGGGCCGTCAATTCTTGAGCGTCTATCCTGCCATCGAGCACATCCACCCACAAGTGCAACAGCTCAACCTTACGCTCGGCGGGCATCGTCAGGTTGTCTTCAAGAAAGTCCGAGACGCGGAAGGCAAGGTAAGCCAGCATCGTGGTTTCGCGCATCAGGGCAGGCAGCTGTTCGATGGAGAGGGCAAAGGTGCGGCTGACCAGTCGCAGCAGGCCGCGGGGGTCGAAGGGGGAAGGGGATGTTCGGTCTTCCACAGACAAGGCTCCTCGATCGGGTTAACAGCTTTTCCAGCACATCACAGCCGCGCAACAGTATAATCGCATTGCTGAGATGAGCAAGCCAGAGGGATGAGGGATGCTGTATATCGCAAGGATCGGCGCCGATCTGAGTGATAAAACAGGCTACGATGTGGAAAGTGACGCACGGAACGGACTTCTGTGGCGAGCTTGTCGGCTTACCGTGCGCTCCGCGTGGCCCCTGACCACTGGGCCGACGGCACGATCTCGACGGCCATCTGCCACACTGTTTCCATCTGGTCGTGGCTGAGCAGCAGTGCGTCTTCCAGGGCATAGGGCAGGTCTAGGCGATGGTACTTGGGCCGCCCCAGGTTGGTGTAGGCCAGCAGGTCCCACCGCTCGACGGTCGGCAGCGCCTCGCGGATGAAATGGCCAATGGCGCGGATGTTCTCGGCGTCGTCGGTGTAGCCGGGGATAATGGGGGTGCGGACCCACATCGGGACGCCCCGCGCCGCGATCCGGCGGGCGTTGTCCAGAATCGGCGCATTGAGCACGCCGGTCGCTGCCCGATGGCGTTCAGAGTCCATGAGCTTGAGGTCGAGAAGCACCAAGTCTACCCAGGGCAGCACGCGCTCGTAGCGGCTCCAGGCCACCGCGCCGCACGTGTCGAGCGCCACGTGTAGCCCGTCCTGCTTGCAGCGGGGCAACACTTCGGCCAGAAAGTCGGCCTGCATCATCGGCTCGCCGCCGCTGAACGTCACGCCGCCGCCGGAGGTCTCGTAGAAGACTTTGTCTTTCAGCACCTCGGCCAGCAGGTCGGTGGAAGACCAGCGTTTGCCGATCACTTCCAGCGCGGCGGCAGGGCAGGCAGAGGCGCATTCACCGCACATTGTGCAGCGCTGTCGGTCGATCTGCATCCCATGGGGCGTCAGGGTCAGGGCCTGGGCCGGGCACACGCGCAGACATTCCCGCGCTCCCATACAGCGCACGTCGTACCACATGAGATCAGGCTCGGCGCGCATGCCCTCCGGATTGTGGCACCAGGCGCAGCGCAGCGGGCAGCCTTTCATAAAGACGGTGGTGCGGATGCCGGGGCCGTCCTCAGTGCTGAACTGCTGGATATTGAAGGTGATGGCGGTGAGGGACGAGGACGCGGCGCTGGGGTGTGCCGCGCCCCACGTCTCCACCGATGAGGTTAAATCGCTCATGGTCTACAGTCGATGACTCTCACGGGCGATGATCTCGTCCTGAATCTCTTTGCCCAACCCAACAAAGTAGGCGTTGTAGCCCGTCACCCGCACCAGCAGGTTGCGGTATTCGTCGGGATGTTTCTGCGCCTCGCGCAGCGTGTCGGCGTCGATCACGTTGATCTGGAGACACGTCCCACCAACTTTGCCGTAGGCTCGCAGCAGGGCCATCAATTTCTGCCGTTGCTCCGGGCTGCGCATCAGGCTAGGGCTGAAGCCCATGGTGTGGCTGGCTCCATTAGGCGCTGACTCCAGCCCCAGGTGGCCCACACTCTTGATCACCGAGGTAGGGCCTTTGCGATCAGCGCCATTGACCGGGCATACCGCGTTGGAGAGGTACTGTCCCCGCCGACGACCGTCGGGCGTGGCCGCGGTGGTGGGGGCATAGGCGATCCAGTAGTTCCACGACAGATAACCTCCCCGGTAGCGCTTGCCGGTGGGCGAGACATGCCCAAAAGCCCGCTCCGTCCAGAAGCGGCTGACCTCGCGGGCGATCTCGTCGCTATAGGGGTCGTCGTTGCCATATTTGGGGGCCTTGTTGATCAGTGTCTGGCGCAGACTCTCATACCCCTCAAAGTTGGCTCGCAGAGCCTCCACGAGCTGCCCCATCTCCACCTGGCGATCCTCGTACACCAGCTTCTTGATCGCGCTCAGGCTGTCAGCGGTGGTCGCCAGCGCCACGCCCTCGACCGTCAGGAAGTTGTAGCGTGCGCCGCCTGCGGCGCTGTCCCGACCGCTCTCCAGGCAGCCATCGACCAGCGCGCTCAGGTAGGCGCATGGCTCCCAGCGGGCGCGTCCGGCGTCGGCCATGTTGTTCACACGGATGATCCAGTCTACCAAATGGCCGAGCTGGGCCTGAAATGCCTCATAGAACTGGCTGTAAGAGGTGAAAGTCAGCGGGTCGCCGGTGCGCGGCCCGATTTGCTGGCCGGTTGCCATATCGCGTCCATCGTTGAGCGCCAGCTCAACGGCTTTGGCCAGGTTCAAATTCACATCCACCGTGCCGGAGCGGTCGCAGCCCTGGAGGGTGTTCTCCAGACAGCCCACCGGCGCGTAGTCCCACAGCATTTCCTCTGGCAGACCCTGCCAGCGCAGCCCGGCGATAGACGCCTCATCGAAGTTGAGCAGGAAAGGCGACCCCTGGGTTTTGGCCAGGACCTCGACCACACGCTCCAGCAGGCCATCGGGGGTGTGGGCATGGAGGCGGATGTTGGGCTTAGGCTCCAGCAGGTTGATCTCCTCGATCACGTCCAGCATCAGGTACGTCAGCTCGTTGGAGGCGTCGCTGCCATCGGCGTTCATGCCGCCCAGCGTGATCAACTGCCCAAACGAGGAGTTGATGCCCTGGTTGGTGCCGGTCCAGCCCTGGTAGTCATAGACGTAGTTGTGCTTGATCCACCAGCACTCCAGCCACTCTTTGGCCTGATCGCGCGTCAGGCGGCCTGCGGCCAGGTCAGCCTGATAGTAAGGGTAGAGGTACTGATCCACACGCCCTGGCGACACCCCTGGCCCTGGATAGCTCTCAGCAGCCATGACCAGCATATGGGTAGTCCACAGCGCCTGAAGCGCCTCCGGGAAAGTCTCCGGCGGCAGCCAGGGCACTTTGCGGGCGATGCGCGCCACCTCCTCCAGCTCGGCGCGGCGGACGGGATCGGCTTCGGCTGCGGCCAGGCGGTCGGCCTCTGCCGCGTAGCGATCCATGAGCAGGCGCACCGCCTCGGCGCTGATGGCGATGGCGCGGGCCAGGTCGCGCTGCTCGCGGGTGCTGGACGGGTCATCGGCCACAGCCTGCGCTTCCTCCTGGAGGCCCTTCCAGCCCAGGCGCAGCGCTTTGGGATAGTTGGGCACCAGATGGCCGGGCACTGCGCCGCAGTTTCCCACCCCGACGCTGTTGAGGACGTTCCATTCTTTCAGGAAGGCGCGCTCCTGCCGGTCGCGCTGGCGGGCCTCGCGGCGAGTCAGGCAGCGCGAGAGGGCTGTGTTGAAGTGCGAGCCTACGATCAACTCGCCTTCGAGGATCTGGACGGGCAGGTAGGCCCGCGCCACCTCACGGAAGAAGATCGCCTGCCGCACCACGATTGGCTCTTTCCAAAAGCCTGCTGGCAGGTCCACCGACGTGGCTCCGGCCAGCAGGTAGCTGCGAAAGCCCTGCTGGAACAAAGCTACCTCCGGCACGTTGGTCCAGCTCCAGATGGAGTAGACGACATCCCAGGGCGTACCGGTGGTGTAGGCTCGCACCTCGTTGGTGTACTCGCGCTCATAGAAAGACCAGAACTGGTCGCGCAGGCGTCTGATGCGCGGGGAAAGCGTGTCTGCTGCCGACCACACCTGGGCGGGGGCGATCACTTCACAGCTCACGGCCATGTCCATTGCCTCCTGAAGGGTCGCTTCGCTACACATGTCGCATTAGTCTCAGCATAAGCAGATGGCGGGTTGTCCTGTAGTGTCATTTGTCACGATCTGTGAGACGGCGGGTCTCCTCCGCACGCCCGACAGAGGGACCGGGGACGCAGAAGCTATAGGCAACGCCGACAGAAAAGCCGGCGCGCTCGTCGCACGCCGGCTCGAAAATCCAACGGAGGGTCAAAAGGTCTACATCTCTGGCTCGGCGGCGGGGGCCAAGCGGCGGACCGCTGGCACGTCCAGCGCTGAAATGCCGATCACCACCAGCCCGATCAGGGTGATGGCGCTGCCCCCTATCGTCAGCGGCAGATGCCAGACATCGGCGTAGTTGACGCCGCCCAGCGTATGAGTCGAGGCGGCCCACAGGTGGACCGTCAGCATGGCCAGGCCGATGACAGCTATCGCAGCCCCGGCGGCAGCCCCTGGAGTATCCGTACCGCCCGGCTGGGTGAAGCCGCCGAGGGTGTTCCAGAGGCCCGGCAGCCGCAGCAGCAGAAACACCGCCAGGGTGAAAATCGTGATGTAGACGCGCATGTTGTTTGGCGCTGAGCTGCCGCGTAACATCTCGGAGGCGATCATCTGCGACCCGGCCAGCGCCAACCCGGCGATCAACATGCCCAGGGCGCCCCGGTAAGACCAGCGCCTCCCTCGCGCCAGCGCCACTGTGACCCAGATGCCGAACACGCCCAGCCCGGTGGTCGTGATCGATGCCAGGATGTACAGCCACTGCATGGAGGCCAGCGCGGCCATCCTCTCGCCGAAGTTGAGCGGCGCCCAGGCTACACAGCTTGTGCCAATGCCGCCCAACAGCATGACTGCCGAACACAGACCGAACAGGACAATGGCGATGACACGCAGCGCTTGCCCGAAAGTTGAGGGTTTCTCTGCCACAGAAGGTTCTCCTTGTTGCACAACAGGGCCGTCGATGTGTTCCTTCTCAGCCCAGCATGAACCCGGCCACGAACGCCGCCGTCGTCATTAGCAGCAGGCCGGGGAACACCGCCAGAATCGTCTCGCGGGGCAGGATCGGTCGGCCTGCCTTCAGAAAGGCCAGCAGCAGCCCGCCCAGACCGATCAGCCCACCGCCCACCCCCACCAGCGCGAACCACCCTGCTGTATCGCCTCGCAGGCTCACGACAATGGGCAGCACGAAGATCACCAGCCCAGCGACTGTGTGCACTATGGCCAGCGCCGCTGTGGCGGGCGCGCCCGGCGCGGCCAGGCGCGTGAGGGCAATGGCCGCCAGACCGACCAGGGCGAAGGCCACGTAGATCGCGCTGAGGGTGGGCAGAAACCTGGCCACCAGCCCGGCGGAGAGGCCCACAGGAATGAGCGTGGCGATCACCACCACCACCGGGCTGTCGAGCACCTCGAAGCCCAGGATGATCAACAGCAGCCCGGCCACGACCAGCACGCCAAAAGCGATGGTGTAGGCCCACACCTCCAGCGCGCCCATCCCGTCGATGCCGGCTACGATCTGGTAGGCGGCCAGCAAGACCATTGCCAGTAGCACGATGCGGTCGAGGATGGTGATCTTCTTCATTGCCTACAGCACCTCCACCACCACAGCCAGCATGGTGCTCAGCATGTAGAGTGAAGCATACTTGAACAGGCCGAAATTCATCCGCTCGGAGGGGCGCACCAGGCTGGCCGTAGCCAGCACCAGTAGCCCACCCGACAGAACAGCCATCAGGCGCAGATAGCCCCATGCCATCCCGATCCCGTGGGCCGCGGCTGCCATGGCCAGGGCAGCCAGCACACTCGACCCGGCGATGATGGCGCGAGTGGCTGGGAACCCATAGAGTGTGACGAAGGTGGGGACGCCTGCGCGGCGGTAGTCGTCATGATAGCGCATGGCGAAAGTCAAGATGTGAGTGGGGATCCAGAACAGGACGGCCAGCGCCAGCATCAGTCCGATCCAGTCCACGCGCCCCAGGCCGAGCACCCGCCCGGCCAGCACCGGCATCCCGCCTGAGACGCCGCCCCACACGATAGACCAGGCCGTGCGACGCTTGAGCCATAGGGTATAGACCACCACGTCGAAGAACAGCCCGGCCAGAACGATGGCTCCGTACAGGGGCTGAAGCGCCACGGCCCAGCCTACGCCCAGCACGCCCAGCACTAAGCCGACGGTCAGCGCCTCGCGTGGGGTGATGCGGCCTGAGGGCAGTGGGCGGTTAAGCGTGCGCGGCATGATGGCATCGATGTCGCGGTCGTACCACATGTTGAGTACCGTGCTGCCGCCAATGGCCAGAAACAGGCTGCCGGCGAGACCCAGCAGGGCTGGCCAGTGCAGGACAGGGCAGCGGGCGCTCATGAAGCCCGCCAGGCCAGTGATCAGCAGCAGACCGGTCTGTAGGCTCTTGAGCAGCGGCCAATAGACACGCAGTCGGTTGATCAGGGCGTGGGCGATGTGCCGTGGAAAGTGCATTCAGGGTCCTCCGAGAACGAAGTGTCAGCGGTTCGATTGTACTCCATGATTGGGGCATGAGGCCCCTGTCTCAGCAAGATCATTTCGCCACATCGCGCGCACAGCGAAAGCCCACGCTGGGGCTATAGTAGTCCGGCCCCGCGCTGTTGCGCGTCCAGACGCGCAGGTTGTAGGCGTAGTCGGCCCGGCTGCCGCCGCGCAGGTACCGATAGTGCTGGCCTTCGTACACGTTGCCCACCCACTGCCAGACGTTGCCAGCCATATCGTACAGCCCGTAAGGGCTGGCCGAATCGCGCGTCTGGTAGCCGCTGTAGGTTTCACCGTTGAAGAAGCCCACCGGCGTCGTGTCGCCTGCCCCGCCGATCTTCTCGAACAGGTCGTGGCTGCTGTAGTAGTTCGCTTGGTTGCGTGCAATGTCGTCCCCCCACGGATAGGCCCGCCCGTCGGTGCCGCGTGCGGCCTTCTCCCATTCGATCTCGGTGGGCAGCCGCCAGCCATAGAACTCGCAGTAAGCCCGTGCGCCGAACCATGTCACCACGACCATAGGGTGATTCGCGTAGCCGGGCTTCGCGCTGAACGTCGTTCCGTCATACTCCAACCGCAGGTCGGGGCTGCCGAGCGGCACGTGCAGCCAGTCCCCCGCAGCGATCTCCACCTCATGATGGTGGCCGTGGAACTCGTCGCCAGGGTAGTATCCAACGACCTGGCCATCCACGATCTTGACCGCCCCGCTGGCCAACGCCTCGTTGAGATAGGCCGCGTACTGGGCGTTGGTCACATCGGTGACCATGATCTCATAGTCGTATTCGACCAGCGTGGGATGGCTATGCAATCCCATCAGGAACTCGCCCGCCGGGACGAGCGCCCACGAGGTGGGATCAACGCCGGTGTCAACTTCAGGCGGGGCGGCCTGGGCTGACTGCGGAGCGCAGCCGACCAGAGCCAGCAGGGCTAGTAGCCACCAGAGCCAGAGGGGCTTCATTGCTGCACCTCCCTTGCTGACGTGGTCATCCCGGCGGGTTCGTCTGGCGTGAAGCCGATGGCTGTTTCTGCCATCTCTGCCCGCCACAACCCTCGCTTTTTGAACAGGTCCACTAGCCGCCACACCATCAGCGCAGCCAGGACGACCAGCACGGTCGCCAGCCCGGCATCGGCAAACACCATCGTCCAGTTGACCAGTGACTGTTGGGCCGCCTCACTCACGATCAGCCGCTTCATCGAGAAAATCGTCACCGAGGCAAAGGCCACATCTGAGCCGATGATCAGCGGCCAGCCGAACCACTGGCGTGCCCTGCCCTTCAGCCCAGCATAGTCGGCATAGTAGAGCAGGATGATGGTGGCAATGATGCCCGACAGGATGTGCCAGTGGCCGGTCAGGGTGATGCGTTCCTCACGGGCCGGCCATACCCGGAAGATCTCGTCGAGCTTGACGGCCATGAAAATGCCAATGCCGCTGACGGTGAAGTTCATAAACACCATCTGCCACAGCGCGCCGAATTTCAGCGGGTCGTGCAGCAGCGCTCCCAGGCCCTGGAAGAAACTCGCTTTCTGCACGCCTTTTTCGCTCAGCCGGTCGCGGATGATCTTCCGGAAGCCGAAGATCACCAACATCAACGCGGCGAGCAGGATCAGCGTCGAGCCGACGTAGATGATGGTGTGGGCTATCGGCTCGAAGGGCACCACGGCCCACACGCCCAGCGTGATGATGATGGTCCCGGCGATCATAAGCGGCATGGATATCTTGTGCAGCACGCCCTTGAAATCGAACCAGCGCCCCACCAGCAGGGCCAGCGCCACGGCGATCAACGTCAGCATGATGTGCAGATGGCCGATGATGGCCAACTGCAAGGGGGTCTTAGCCGGCTCGCGGATCAGGTCTTCGGCCAGAAAAGCCTCGTGGCCGTTGCCCCAGTACGAGCCAGTCACCGCGCCGAACAGCGCCGATCCCAGGGTGGCAACGGCCATCACAAAGAAAGCCACCCGTTCCAGATCGACTTTGCCCCAGTGGGCATAAGCTGTGTCTTTGATGTGGTAGGCTTTCTGCCACGGCCACAGCGCTACGGCCAGCAGCAGCCCGGCGAAAAACACCAGCGACAGTCCGAACAGGTATAGCCCGTGGAAGGCCCAGTTGTGCCCAAAGTAGGCGAACCCCAAACCGAAGAACAGCGTCACCAGGTAGCCGAAGGTGATCGTGCCGTTAATGGTGCTCTGCTGATGCTCCTTCATCGGGAGGACCTCGGTCATAAAGTACACCTCAATGGCCACCACGGCCATCGCGATGGTGTGATAGAGCATGATGATGCGTCCCTCGCGTTCGGCGGGGTTCAGGTCCATGCCCAGCAGGCGCACGGTCACGTCGCGGACGCCCCACTCGACCATTGGGCCGGAGATGGTGCCCCAGATGGCAGTCACCAGCGCCACCAGCGCTATGGCGACCAGCACCAGCCCTTTAGTCGAACGGAACAGGTAGTTGAAACGATCGATGAGAGGGCGCATAAGGCTCCTTTCTACATAGCCACGCCCGGCAGGGGGCCGGGATCATGCCGCTTTGATCTGCTTGACAAACCCCCAGGTGTAGGCCAGCGTCATCAGCAGGAGCAGCGGGGCCAGGATCGTGGTGACCAGCTCGGCGCTGAAGAACAGCAGCTGGCTGCCCGTCTTCAGAAAGGCCAGGGCGATGCCCCCCAGCCCGATCAGCGCCCCGCCCACCGTCACGAACAGGAAGCCGCCGGGGGCCAGCTTGCGATAGACCGCTGAGATCGGCAAAAAGAAGATCGTCAAACCGGCGATGGAATGAACGATGATCAGCGCCACGGTTGCTACCGTTGCCGGACCAGTGAAGCGGGTCACGGCGATGGCGATCAGGCCGATCACGACGAATGCCAGATAGGGAATCTCATACTTCGGATACACGTCCGCCACCAAGCCCAGCGCCAGCCCGGCGGGGATCAAGACGGCCACGATCACGACCAGCGGACTGGCCAGTGCATCGTAGGTGAAGATGATCAGCAGCAGACCGGCGACCAGCAACACAGCGAAGGCGATCATCTCGTAGAGCGCCGCCCGCCGTCCGCTCGTGCGGTAGTGTGTGAACAGCCGCCACAGCAGGTAAATGGCCACCAGGCCCGTGATCAAAAGGATGGCGCGATCTAACAGCGTCATGTTCATGGGGTTCCCTCCTCATCCTGTGTACCCAGAACCAGGCATAGCGGTCTCTAATGTGAAGTATTGCACAATATCGCCTCCGGTTCTGTGATCGTCGTCACACTTCTGCCGGGTCTTCGCTGCCGCTTCCGGCGGCCTGCTCCAACAGTGGGCGGTCTTGCAGGATCACCAGCCCGCGCTGAACCTCGACTGCGCCGCTGCGCTCCAGATCGGCCAGTGCCCGCGACACGCTCTCGCGCGAGGCGCCGATCAGCGCCCCCAGCTCCTGCTGGGTCAGGCGCAGGAGGTGAGCCTGGCTGCGATCAGGTTGCTGGCGGCTCAGCGTGAGCAGGGCATGAGCCACGCGCTGCCGAACGCTGCGAAAGGCTACCACCTCCAGCCGGTGCAGCAGCCGCCGCACTTCGGCCAGGCAGTCGCCCTGAACGGCGGACAGCAGGTCGGGGCTTTGGGCACACAGGCGGCGGAAAGTCTCCTTCTCGATCCACAGAAGCGTGACGGCGGTCATGGCGACTGCCGTGCCAAGCTGGGGACCCCGGTCGAGCAGCGATACAGGGCAGAAGTGATCGCCTGGCCCACGCACGCACAGGATGTTCTCGTAGCCTTCGGGCGTCACCCGCACGACCTTGACCTGCCCGCTGATCACCAGGTAAAACGCCGCGGTAGCTTCGCCCTGGTCAAAGATGGTCTCACCTGCGGCGTAGGTGCGAATCTGCGAGCTTCCCATGAACCTGGCCTGCACGTCTGGCGGGAGAGGTCTGAGCAGGCGCAGCGCGTCAGCCTGTTTGGTCACATCTCCTCCCCTCGATCTCGGATGGTTCACCCATAGTTAGTTGATAAGCGCCCATCGAACGTCAGGATGCAGCGTGCAGGTCCACTTTGTGTACACTATCACAAAACGAAGGGAAGTCATTGACTTTCGTCAATTTGGGGATGAGCGCAAGGGCATCAGGTCTCTCGACGCAGGGCGCTCACCAGCCGGGTGAGGCCCAGGAAGAGCAGCACCCCCAGCGTCAGCGCTGGCAGGAACGTGAGTCGGATGTCGATCAGCAGCGCCAGGGCTGCGACGGCCAGGCTGAGGGCGTCCACGGCCAGCAGGCGCAGCAGGAAGCGGCGGGCCAGCCGATCCGCGTCCTGCACCTGGGGGGCGCTTGCCATCCGTCGAGCGAAGTGTCCCAGCGTCCAGGCTGACAACCCGGCCACCACGGCGACTACCATCCAGCCTGTTGGAAGCGACTGCACCACACCCCTCGCTGCCAGCCCGACAGTAGCGACAAAGGCCAGTGTTTCGGGCCATTCCCGCCCCAGCCATGCGCTGGCTGCCCATCCCAGCCCTGTCCCGGCCACTGCCGCCACCCAGGGCCACTGGCCGTCGTGGGCGTAGCCGAGGAGGAGCGCCAGTGTGCCCAGACTGATCGTGACAAAGGTCAGGCGGCGTGCTGTCTTCATCGCACGATCCCCAGCGGACGCACTCCCGGCGGCTGGTGGGCCAGGGCTGTGGCGAGGGTCCGTTCGAAGGCGTGCTCAACGTTCCAGTCCACCACACGCACTCCGGCCTGCCGCAGCCGCCGGAAGGTGATAGTGCGCTCAATCGCCGCAATGCGGGCGGCCAGGCCGATCTCAGGGGTATCGGGCAGGGCTTTGCGCTCGAAGGCTACCGGGTTGGGGCTGATCACCAGCAGCTCATAGCCCTGGCTGCGCAGCGCGATCAGAAACGGCGGATCGTCGGCGCACAGCGGGCTGATCAGCACCAACTGCGATTTGGCCGGAAAGTAGCGGGTCGGCAGATATTGGAGGCCATCAAACACCTGACTCTCGCCTGGTTCGGCGCGGGCCAGCGCCCGCAGGATGCGCTCGCGCTGGTACTTCCCGTAGCCGGGGGTGGTCCAATCGAGAAAACGGCCATACAGCAGCAGCCCGACACGGTTGCCCTCCTGCAAGAACGCCTGCGCCAGCGCCGATGCTGCCAGCACGCTGTACTCGAACAGCTCTCGATTGGCCAGCATCGCATTGACGCGCTGGCGGGCGTCAACGATCAGCCCCACATCGGCCACATGTTCCTGCTCAAACTCGTTCGTAAACAGCGCCTCAGTGTGGCGAGCGCTGACCTTCCAGTTGATGTGGCGCGGCGGGTCGGAGGGCTGGTAGAGGCGCACCCCGAAGAACTCAATCCCGGCGCCGCCCACGCGGGTGGGAATCGAACCGGCGTAGACGCGCGTCTGCCGAGGTCGGATGGCGATGCGGCGCACATGGGGTGCGGCAGGTAGCACGTACAGGCCCAATGGCTCCGGCGCGGGCAGCGTCTCCCGCCGCGCAGACAGATCGAAGTGGTCGCGAGCCTCTGCCTGCACGCTCTCGAAGACATGGCAGCCCCGACGACCTTCCACCGTGTAAGTGATTTCCGCTGTCTCGCCGGAAGCCAGCGCCATCAGCATCGACGTGTTGCCGTTGACATGCAGCGTAGCCGGCGGTGCGTCCTGCACAGCGATCTCCTCCAGCGCAGGCCCTTCGTTGGTCACGCGCAGGGTGACAGCGACGGGGACGCCCTCGCCCACGCGGTCGCTCTCTAGCACGCGCTCGACTCGCAGGCAGGGCTTCTGGGGTCTATACAACAGACCTGCTGCCAGCGCGATGATCAGCGGTAGGGCCAGCACTAGCAGGCGGCCCTCGAACAAGGTGAAAGCCGCGAAGGCCAGCCCGTAGATCAGCACGGCAAGCAGGGTCGACCGTCGCATGGTCAGGACTCTTTGAGCACCGGCACGGGCACGCTCTCGACGATCTGGCCGATGATCTCCTCTGCTGCGCTGCGGCGCATCCATAGCTCTGGCTCCAGGATCAGGCGGTGGGAGAGCGCATTCCGGGCGAAATGCTTCACGTCGTCGGGGATCACATAGCTGCGCCCCTCCATGGCCGCACGGGCGCGCGACAGTTTGAGCAACGCCAGCGACCCGCGCGGGCTGGCCCCCACTGCGATCCGCCGGTCGCGGCGGGTCTCGCTGACCAACGCCACCATGTAGCGCTCCAGGTCGGGATCGACGTACACCGTCTCGACCGCCTGGCGCATGGCCAGCACCTGCGCGGCGTGGGTCACCTGAGTCAGCCTCACCTCGTCGCGCTGGCGCTCGCGGCGGCGACGCAGAATCTCCTGCTCGTCGTCTGCTGAGGGGTAACCTATGGACAGCTTCATGATGAAACGGTCGAGCTGGGCCTCCGGCAGCGGGAAGGTGCCCTCGTACTCGATGGGGTTCTGGGTAGCCAGCACCAGGAAGGGGCTGGGCAGGGCCATGGTCTCGCCTTCCAGCGTCACTTGATGCTCCTGCATGGCTTCCAGCAGCGCCGACTGCGTCTTAGGCGAGGCGCGGTTGATCTCGTCGGCTAGGATGACGTTGGCGAAGATGGGACCGGGGCGCAGCTCAAAGGCGCTTTTGTCGCGGTTGTAGATATAGCCGCCGGTGATGTCCCCCGGCAGCAGGTCGGGCGTAAACTGGATTCGCTTGAACTCCAGGCCCAGTGCAGCGGCGAAGCTCTTGGCCAACAGTGTCTTGCCCAGGCCGGGAAAGTCTTCGAGCAACACGTGACCATCGGCCAACACGGCGGCCATGATGTCCTTCAGCACGGCCCGCTTGCCGACGATGGCCAGCTCGACCTCGGCCAGGATGCGCTGGCTGAGGGGAGCAATTTCAGCGATCTCGATGCTCATGCCGGATCTCCAGTTCGTCTTCTAGGTGTTGAACAAGCTGCTCAAGTCCCGGATCGACGGTGTATTCAGCGTGGAACTGGGCGGGAAGCTGCCGGACCATCAACCACAGGCGTTCCAGCCAGGAAGCAGGCTGCGGGCTGAGGCCGATCTGGAGGGCGTCCACCAGGTAGGCGCGGGTAGCTGGGGGCAGGCGAAGCTCGCCACGGTCGAGCATCTGCACGATCTGGGCGTCGCCGACAGGCTCGTGACGACCCTGGGCGCTCAGCGTCAGCCCTGCCAGATAGCGGGCAAACCGCTGCCGGAAGTATCCACCGTGGGCTGATTCGGACACCCAGCGGGCCACAGTCGCTACCCGCCCCGCAGGCGCCGATTCCTGGCTGGACGAGGAGGGTTTGATCAGACGGGGTCTGTCTAGGCTGTGCCAGGCGAGGATCAGCGCCGCAGCCAGAAAAACGGCCCACAGGACCCTCTGAGGCAGGCCATCGAGGAACAGGCCCAACGACCAGACAGTATACAGGATCGGCGCAACGAACGCCTGCCGCGCCTCGCGGTCGAATGCCAGGGTCAGCCCCAGGGCGATCAGGGCAATGACAGCGCCGACCAGGAGGCGGCGTCTCAGCGTCTTCATGCTGGCTTCTCGCAGGCCCCAGCGATGGCCGCCAGGCAGTCTTTGGCTTCGGCCTGCTCTTCGGGGCTGGAGTCGTGTGCGCCGTAGCGTGCCGTCTCGAACAGGCGAGTCAGCCGCTCGACGTGCTGGCCGGGCAGCCCAGCAGCCTTGAGACGCACCTCGAACTCACGTGGGGTGGCGGCTTCCCCGCGCCGCAGGCCGCGCCTCTTGTGGAGGATGCGGTTCATCTCACAGTAGCAGCGGTACACAGCGTCATGCCAGTCAGCCCCGGCCTGGAGGTCGTCGAGCGCCTCCTGAGCCTCAGCCGCCAGCGCTTCGAGGGGAGCCGCGTCCGTCCGGCGCGTTAGGAAGCGCCATAACGCCCATAAGGCGATCAGCGCCCCGGCCACCGCGCCTGCCGTGATCAGGATGGCCAACCAGTCCGGAGGGTGAAGGATAAATTCGGTAGGTGGGCGGAGCGTGTTGCTGCCCAGCCCGGCATTCGGCGCGGCCAGATTCTGGTCCTGGCTCACCGGGGGCCGCTGGCGCAGCCACAGCATGTAAGCCAGGGCAATGGCAGCCATGATCAGCGCGTTGCGCACTGCTTTCTTGCGGATGTCTGGATCGAGGAGCGCATACACGATGGCGATGGGCAGCAGAATCAGCAGCGCCGTCCCGACCGTCTGCCAGAGGGCGCGCAGCGCCTGGGTGGACAGGCGGAAGCCAGGGGCCAGACTCACCTGGCGCGGCCACACAGCCAGGGTGATGTTCCCTGCTTCGAGCCGGAGGTTGGCCAGGCTCGAAGCCAGCAGCATGGTCGCGATCACCACCCCGATCAGCCCTGCAATCCACCACTGCTTGCGATCTGCCATAATCTTTGACCACTCGAATGGTTGTCTATGATGCCCCATTCTTGCTCAGTCTACCACATCCCGCTCCGGAAAGTGACGACCCGGCTGGGCTATCTTTGCCCTGCGGCTGGCGCTCTGTTGATCAAACACCTGACTCTGAATTATAGTGTACCCTGAGTGTTTAGTTTGGAAGTTTTTCCCAAAAACGGGTGCACTTCAAAGCCGGGGGGCAAGTGGGCAGTCCGCGGCCTCACCCCCCCCCGGCCTCGCTGAGTGCGCCTGAGGAAACGCATCTCGACAACCTCTGTGGATTGACATCGCTGGAGAACACCATGACTCGACATTACCTGATGGGACTAGACGTCGGAGGCGGCGGAGCACGCTGCCTGCTGGTTGGTGTGAACGATGGCGAGACTTTTGTGACCACTCACGCTTGGACGCACTTGCCTGCACCCGACACCGGCGGCTGGGGTTTCGACTTTGCCATCGAGCGCAACTGGGAGCTGATCGGCCAGGCTGTGCGCGAAGCCCTGCACCAGGCCGGGGCCTCCCCAGATCAGGTGCTTGGCATTGCCGCCACCAGCATGCGACATGCTGTGGTTGTGCTGGACGAACAGGGCCGTGAGATTCTGGCCACGCCCAACAAAGACGCCCGTGCGGCCAGCGAAGGCATGGCGCTGGGCGAGTCGCGCGGCGGCGAGTTTCACCAACGGACTGGCCACTGGCCTAGCCCGATCTTCGCTGCTGCACGCCTGCGCTGGATGGCTGCCCATGCTCCCCACCTGCTCGACCAGGCCCGCACGATGCTCAGCCTGAGCGACTGGGTGGCTTATCGGCTGTGCGGCGAACTCGCCGCTGAGCCATCCCAGGCTGGTGAGACGCTGCTGTTCGACCTGCACAGCCGCGATTGGGCTTGGGACCTGATCGACTCGCTGGAACTGCCCCAGCGAATCTTTCCGACCATTCGGCAGCCCGGCGCGGCTATTGGCGCACTGACCAGGGACGCCGCCGAGCACCTGGGGCTGGCGCCCGGCATCCCGGTGGCGCTGGGCGGCGGCGATACGCAATGTGGGCTGCTGGGCGCGGGAGCAGTGATGCCAGGCCAGATGGGCCTCATTGCTGGGACGACCGCGCCGCTCCAGCTCGTCGTCGATCGCCCGCTGATCGACTCTGAGGCCCGCCTGTGGACCGGCCTACACGTCATCGATGGGCTGTGGGTGATTGAAAGCAATGCCGGCGCGATGGGCGAGACGCTCGACTGGATCGCGGCAGCGCTGTACCCCGACTCGCCTAACCCGGCAGGCGCGCTGATGGCCGAGGCTGCCGAGTCGACGCCGGGCGCGGCAGGGCTGCTCTCGACGCTGGGGGTGCAGGTGTTCAACGCCGCTGCGCTGAGCCTGCCCATTGGCCATCTGACCGTGACGCACCTGATCGCCGCCGCAGACCCGGCTCGGCGGCGGCATGTCGCGCGGGCGGTGATCGAAGGGTTGGCCTGCTCAGTGCGAGCCAACAGCGACCAGATCAGCGCTGTGTCCCATATTGCACATCCCGAAGTGCATGTGGCGGGCGGCATGTCGCGCAGCCGGCTGTGGACCCAGATGGTCAGCGAGGTGCTGGGCGCTCCCGTGCGAGTCTCGATCACGCCGGAGGCGACGGCGCTCGGCGCTGCAATCTGCGCGGGGGTAGGGGCAGGCGTGTTCCGGTCGCTGGTTGAGGGCGCACAGGCGCTGGTGCGGCTGGAGGATCGCACGCCAGATGAGTCGCGGATGCGGACCTATCACGAGGTTTACGCCGGATGGCAGCAGGTACGCGAGGCTCACACCGAGGCCGACTCCATCGCCGCTGGGCTGATTCTCCAGACGATGATGGAAGTTCCTCCCCAGCCCGGAGCGCCCGCCGTGCCAGGCTTCCGGCCCCGCCTGTTGATCACAGCCGATGTGGACGAGGCGGCGCTGGCGGCCCTCGGCGCTCTGGGCGAGGTGCGCTATGCGCCTTTCCGTGAAGAGATGCGCCTGCTCGCCGGCCCCGATCTGGTGGAGGAGTTGCAGGGCTACCATGTGCTCGTCACCGAGGTGGATGTGGTCGATGCCGACTCCATGCGCCAGCTCCCCGACCTGCGGGTCGTGGCCGTCTGCCGTGGCAACCCGGTCAATGTGGACGTGGCGGCAGCGACGGCGCTTGGCATCCCTGTGATCTACACGCCAGGGCGCAACGCCGACGCCGTAGCTGATCTGACGGTGGCTTTGATGCTGATGCTGGCCCGCAAGCTGGTCGACGCCGCCGCCTTCCTGCGCCAACCGGGGATCGAGGCAGGCGACGCTGGCAGGCAGGGCCAGGCATTTATGTCGCTGGGCGGGAGGGAGCTATGGCGTAAGACCGTCGGGCTGATCGGCCTGGGCGCGGTCGGGCGCAAGGTGGCGCAGCGCTTACGGCCTTTCGGTGCGCGCATCCTGGCTTTCGATCCATACCTTGACCCAGATCAAGCCGCGCTGTGCGGCGCGGAACGGGCGTCGCTGGAGCGGCTGCTCGAGATGAGCGACTTCGTGAGCCTGCACGCCGCCGTCACCGACGAGACACGCAACCTGCTGGACGCGCAGGCTCTGGCCCGCATGAAGCGCGGCGCATTCGTGATCAACACGGCTCGTGCGGCGCTGCTCGACGAGGACGCCTTGCTTGAGGCGCTGCGCTCTGGCCATCTGGGTGGCGCGGCGCTCGACGTGTTCTCGGTGGAGCCGCCGGGGTCTGATCATCCCCTGCTCCAGCTCCCTAACGTGATCGCAACGCCGCACATCGGCGGCAACACGGCGGAGGTCGCCGCCCACCAGGGGCAGATCGTGGCTGACGAACTGGCTCGTCTGCTGCGCGGCGACCGCCCGCGCTTCGTCCGGAACCCGGAGACGCTGCTCAGCTTCACGTGGGATGGTCCACGCCGGTCGCCGCCAGACGAGGTGCTGGCGCAACTTGCAGCAGCGCCGCCGCCCGCTGTGTCCGATCTCCAGCAGCAGGAGCTAAGCGCAAGACAGCCGGCAGGGCCATTGGTGACGCCGGAGGCGCGCCCCGCGCCCGTCGAACCGTCGAAGCGCGGCGGAATCCTCTCCGGGCTGCGGAAGCTAGTCGGCAGCAGGGAAGAAACCGCGCCGCCGCCCACATCAGCGCCTGCCCCCTTGCCCCCCTCGTCCGGTGTGGATGATGTGCGCGGCAAGATGGAGCGCATCCTGGCAGCGTTCCTGGACGCTCTGACGGCCAGCGAGTCGCTGCGGCAGTTTTCGGTGGGCCGACATGTCACCATGCACTATACGTTGTCTGACCTGGGGATCGACTTTATCATGGGTTTCCACGATGGGACAGTGATCGGTAGGCTGGGCAAACCCGATCAACCCGCCGAGATTCAGCTGCGGATGAAGGCCGACATCCTGGATGGGATGTTCACAGGCCGCACCAACCCCACCCGGGCTGCGATGTCTGGCAAACTCTCCTTTAGCGGCGACGCCTCGAAAGCGATGGCCCTCCAGCGCATTCAGAAAGACCTCTCGGCGCTGTATTCGCAGGCCCGCGAGGAGGTGGGCGATCCGGGCGACCTCTCTGCAATCGAGGCCGCCCCGGCTCCGGCGGCAGCGCCTGCGACGCCTGCCGTTGAGCGGATCGCCGCTGCCCCGGCGGTGGTGCGAACAGGCGTCGGCGACATCCGCGATGAGATCGTGCGGGTGACGACCGAGCTGTACGAGATGGGACTGATCACCGCCACCGGGGGGAACATCAGTGCACGCTTGGAGGACGATCCCACTCAGGTATGGATCACCCCCAGCCAGATTTTCAAGGGCGACCTGCGAGCCGACATGATGGTGCGGATCGACCTGGATGGCCAGGTGCTTGATCCGGGCGCACTGGCCGCGTCGAGCGAGCGCAAGGTGCATTGCGCCATCTACCGCGCCCGCCCCGATGTGCAGGCCGTGATCCACACCCATGCGCCGCAGGCGACCGTCCTGGCGCTGGCCGAGCTGCCCTTCCTGCCCATCTCGACCGAGGCAGCTTTTATTGGCGAGATTCCGCGCGTGCCGTTCATCATGCCGGGCACCACGGAGCTGGCCGACGCGGTAGCAACGGCGTTGGGCAAGGGCATCGCGGTGCTGATGCAGAATCACGGGCTGGTGGTGGCAGGCAGCAGCCTGCGCCGTGCCGCCGACATGAGCGACGCTATCGAGCAGACGGCCAAGAAGCTGGTCACGTGCCACCTGCTAGGCCGCGAGCCTTCTGTCCTGCCGGCAGAGACGGTTGCCATGCTACGGGAGATCGGAGAGGCGATGGTATAGGACAAGCCCCGCGGTCCTTTGTGAACGTCAAAACGCAAGAACCGGTCGGGGTGAGCAATGTCTCGCCCCTCGGCTTTGTCACCCTGGCAGCGGGGCGTCCTCAGGCAGCAACCGCTCATGCTTCAGCTCGGCCCACAGGTCAGCGGGGATGTCAGTGTTGAACAGGGCGACATTCTGCTCTACCTGCGCTGTCGAGCGCGGCCCTATCAGCACCGAGACGATCGCTGGATGGCCCAGCGGGAACTGAAGCGCGGCGGCCATCAGCGGGATGCCATGTCGCTCGCACACCGCCTTGATCTGCACCGTCCGCTCGACCACCTCGCACCCAGCGGGGGCATAGTCGTAGGTCACACCGCCTGCCCAGGTTGAGATGGCGTCAGGGGTGCGGCTCGCATCGAGCGCCTTGATGGGGTCAGGGTGGCACAGGATGCCGCTATTAAACACGCCTCCGGCGATCACAGCAATGCCCCTGGCCTGACACAGCGGCAGCAGCTCGGCCAATGCGCTCTGGTCGAGCAGTGTGTAGCGTCCGGCCAACAGGAAGCAGTCCAGATCGGTCTCGCGGGCAAAGCGGGCCATCAGTTGCCACTGGCCCATGCCGCAGCCGATTGCTCCCACGGTGCCCGCCGTCCGCAACTCGTCGAGCGCCCGGTAAGCGCCGTCCAGCGCCTCGTCGGGAAACAGGTCAGGGTCGTGGATGAACAGTATATCGAAGCGGTCGATCCCTGTCCGCTGTCGGCTGGCCTCCACCGAGCGCATCACGCCGTCGTAGGTGAAATCAAGATAGGGCCTCTCCAGACCGGCGCCTCGGTAGATCGGCATACCGCCGAAGAACTGCCAGGGGTCCAGCCGTTCGGCGGGCCCATCGCTGAGCAGTAGCCGCCCTACTTTGGTCGAGAGGGTGAAGTCGTGTCCGAGGCAGTCGGCTGAGCACCGCCCCAATGGCGCGCTCTGAGTTGCCATAGCCGTACAGAGGGGCTGTGTCGAAGTAGCGGAGACCTAGATCCCAAGCGCGGCGCAGGGTAGCATGGGCCTCGTGTGCCGCCACAGGCTCCCACAGCCCACCCAGAGGGCCGGTACCCATGCCAAGCTGGGTGACGGTCACGCCGGTAGCGCCGAGAGGAACGCGAGTGGTAGGGTCCATGTCGCCTCCAATTTCTGAGAGCCAAGAGCTGGGCCAGCGCGGTGAGGTAATCGTCACGCTGATCTGTTCCAGTTATACCATGTCCTCCCCAATAGGCCATCTGGACAGGTATGAATTAGTCCAGGGGATGGATGTGCCAGGAGTGATTCGGGTGTACCCTGAGAGTCAAAGAGCTGCGGAACACTACAGCCAAATCTGCTGCATAGTATTCCCTACCCAAGACCCCTGGTCTTCTTCACAGAATAGGGGGAGAGGTGATAAGGCGGTGCCTCTCCCTCCCTCTCTTTTTAGGACTTGCGCCGTCGGCTGCGGCGAGTCTCATCCCCCAATGCTTCAACTGCGCCATTCCCGTTCTTTTGGGGGCAAGTGCAGGTTTGCTATAATCGTCGCCATGTTCGGCGATCTGCTCACCACCCTGTGGAACAACCTCCCTGCCGCACTGCTGCTGAGCCGAGCTGTGATCGTTCCGCTGTCGTTTACAGTCCACGAAGTAGCCCACGCCCTGGTGGGCACTCTGCTGGGCGATCCGACGCCGCGCGAGTCGGGCCGGCTGACTCTGAACCCCCTCCGCCATGTCGAGAGCCTGGGGGTGATCACCGGGGTGCTGATCGGCGTGGGTTGGAGCCGTCCCACCCCTATCCGCCCTCACCGGATGCGCCTCTGTGATCCGGTGGGCGGGCTGCTGACCGTGCTGGCGGGTCCCCTGTCCAACCTGGGACTGGCGCTGGCCGGACAGGCGGCCTTCGACGCGCTGGCGCTCCAGCCCACGTATCCGTGGAGCGGCTGGCCTGTTCCGGCGGACTTCCTGACTGTGCTGGTGCGCTTCAACCTGACGCTGGCGCTGCTGAACGCGCTGCCGCTGTTCCCGCTGGACGGCTACGCGCTGATCCGGTTTGCGCTTCCGCTGCGGGCAGCGGCTTGGTGGGAACGAGCCTCCGGCTGGACGACTGCTGTGTTGGGTGTGGCTCTCTTCCTCATGCTGATGCTTCCGCCCACCCTGTTGGTGATGGTGCTGGGACCGCCAGTGCGGTGGGGAATCAAAGCGCTGCTGGGGTGGTGAGCGGCGTACAATTGCCATCCGCTTTTGGCTTGTGCTACACTGTCCGCATATGAGCAAAACTGTCGATCTGCTGATCTGTCATACGAGCCAGGTGTGCACGGTGCCGGGCCAGGACGGCGGCCCGCAGCGCGGCAGCGTCCTGGGCGCGCTGGGGGCCATCGAATGTGGCGCTATCGCTATCGACCAGGGCCTGATCGTCGAGGTCGGCCCGGAGGACCGCTTGGCGGACCGCTATACCCCGCGCGATGTGCTTGACGCGCAGGGATGCGCCGTCGTGCCGGGCCTGGTGGACCCTCATACGCACCTGCTGTGGGCCGGCGACCGTGCGCATGAGTTCGAGATGCGCATCGCCGGGGCGACCTATATGGAGATCATGGCGGCGGGCGGCGGCATCAACAGCACCGTGCGGCAGGTCCGCGCTGCGTCAGTCGAGCAGTTGATCGACGAGACCCGCCCTCGTCTTGATCGGGCGCTGCGCTCCGGCACCACGACGATTGAGATCAAAACCGGCTACGGGTTGGATACAGCCTCCGAATTGAAGATGCTCGAAGCCATCTACCAGCTAGACGACACACACCCTGTTGATGTCGTGGCAACCTTTCTGGGGGCGCACGCCGTCCCGCCGGAGTATGCCGGTCGGACCGACGCCTACGTGGATTTGGTCGTCATGGAGATGATCCCCGCAGTGGCAGATTTTGCCCGCCAGCACAGCAGACCGTTGCCCTTCGTCGATGTGTTCTGCGAGGAGGGCGTGTTCGATGTGGCGCAGACGCGCCGCATCCTAGAGGCAGGCCGGGCGCATGGAATGCCGCTCAAGGTCCACGCCGACGAGTTTGTCGGCCTGGGGGGGACAAAGCTGGCGGTGGAGCTGGGCGCGGTGTCCGCCGATCACCTGGTCACCACGCCGGAGGAGGACATCCGGGCGCTGGGGCGGGGACAGACGGTAGCCGTTGGATTGCCGGGCACGCCGTTCGGGCTGGCGCACCGCGACTATACCCCCGCGCGGGCCATCCTGGAGGCCGGAGGGGCGCTGGCTATTGCCACCGACTGTAACCCTGGCACCACATGGTGCGAGTCGATGCCGATGGCGATGGCGCTGGCCTGTCGCTACATGCGCCTCACGCCGCCGCAGGCGCTGGCCGCAGCGACGATCAACGCTGCCTTTGCCGTGGGTCGAGGAGATCGTGTGGGCAGCCTCGAACCGGGCAAACAGGCCGACGTGTTGGTCTTGGAGGTGCCTGATTATCGACACCTGAGTTACCGCTACGGCGGGAGCTTGGTGCGAACCGTCATCAAACAAGGTCAGGTGGTGTGAGGTGGAATTTTTGGAGCCGGTTGCTAACCTGGTGGGGCTGACGGCCACCCAACTCATTGTCGTCGCTATAGCCTGTGCGGCGCTGGTGATCGTGTGGATCGTGCTCAAGGTGCTGCTTAAGATTGCGATGAAGATGTTTGCCATCGGCTGCCTGACGATTGCCGCCATCGGGGTGGGGTTGTACCTGTTTTTCGTGGTGTTGGGCCTACGCTGATCGGCAGGCCAGCGTCGTCACAGGCTGTGGGCAGCGACGATCCCTCGTCCCGAAAAGCCCTGCATGAAGCGGTCGGCAGGAAGACGGGCGTGCGCCTGAAGGTCATGCACCCGGCCCGACGGATTGTGTGCAATCACGTGGCTGATCATCCCCTGGCGGTCCACTGCCACACCCAGGACGACGATCAGGTGCCCCGACCGGCGCGTGATGGGTGTATCGACTTCGCCTAGCTCGGACGAGACCGAGGCGATCACCAGTCGGTCGGCTCGGATGTGGGCGGCTAGGTCGTCCAGACCTATGTCTGTGGCCGTCCTGGCCTCCAGACCCTGGTCCCGGATCAGCCGGGCGAGCGCGGCATGTTTCCAGCCCTTCTCGACGGGTTGGTCGGGGCGCTCCGGGCGCAGTTCGGCCAGATAGCCATCGATGGCCAGCCCGGCCTGCACCCATGCCATCACGCTGCGGGAAGGGGCGCGGCTGAGCGCCTCGACGGCCATCTTGACGCATACCACGCCGCACGATCGACGCGCCCAGTGGGCATACTCTTCCGGCGAGGCTGCCCCATAGGCGGCCCAGTGCGGATCGGACTCGAGGGGCTGCTCGCCGTAGACGAAGGCTCGCACCCGGTCGGGGCTGGCGTATTGGCACACATAGGGCACCGCGTAGGATACGGTCAGATCGGACATCGCACTCCTGTCAGACATCAGGCGAGATTGTACCGGATGGCAAACGGCTTGACATCTTGCAGTGTTTCTCGTTGTTCCTGGCATGCTGTGGCCATCGGCGCGGCGCTGATGATGGCAGTGGTCGGGCTGGCGGCCTGCGTCGAGCAGAAACCCATCGCGCCGCCTATACCTACCCCTTTCCCCACCCGGACGCCAGTGCTATGGCCTACTTTGACCAGCCCACCCACGCCCACCTATCGGGCCACCGTCACGCCAACCGCCACGCTGTCTCCGACGGCCACCCTTATACCCACCGCCACGCTGACGCCGACCATCACCCCTACGCCCACCCTGTCGCCGAATGCCATCACGGCAGAGACGGCTCGCCAGGTGCGCGATGTGCTGATCCTCGATGGGCGGCGGTTGGGCGGCGTGTGGGGCGTGGACGTGTCGCCGGACGCCCGGCTGATCGCCGTGGCGACCACCCGCTGGTCGGTGTTCCTGTTCGATGCCCAGACCGGCGACCTGCTGCGTGAGCTGGAGCATCACCGCGACACGGTGTACGCGGTGGCTTTTACCCCCGATAGTTCGCGGCTGATCTCCGGCAGCCGCGACCGGACAATTCAGGTGTGGGACCCGTGGACAGGCGAACGTCTGTATGGGGCGCGGGCAGGGGGAGAGGTCTCCCAGGTGGCCGTCTCTCCAGAGGGGAGACGTGTGGCCGGGGTGGGCTTCTTCAGCGCCATTGGCGAAGTGTGGCAGATCACTGACGCGGCGTCGTTGTTCAACATCGAAGGCCACAACGTGCGGCTGCGCAGCGTGGCCTGGTCGCCTGACAACCGGTGGTTCGCCAGCGGCGACAGCGATGGGATTGTCCTGCTGCACGACCCACAAACCGGCCAGGTCGTCCAGACCATCGGCCCAGTGATCGAAGAAGCGACGGCGCTGGCCTTCTCGCCGACAGGTGACACGCTGGCCGTGGGGACATCGCGGGGGGTGATCGGTCTGTGGAAGATCGAAGGGCTGCGCCTCGACGCCTCGTGGGCGGGCCACAGCGGCAATGTGCTCGACCTGGCTTTTTCACCTGATGGCAGCCTGCTTGTCACCACAGGCGACGATGGGATGATCCGGCTGTGGAACGTCGCTGGGCTGAGCGGCGTCACCGGCGTGGGGCAAGCTGTGCAGCAGCGGCTGGCCAGCCTGGGGGGGCACGGCGCTACAGTGCGCAGCCTGGCCTTCTCGCGCGACGGTTCGACGCTGGTCTCCGGCGGCGACGACGGACGGGTGTTCGTGTGGCGCGTCGCGCCATGATGGGGGTGACGATCACCGCCGCAGGTCGATCAGCCAGTAGTCCAGAGGGGCAACCGTGACGGTGGGGTCTGGTGTGTAGTCGATGCGGAGTGAGCTGGCCTGAGTCAGCTCGCTCTGATCGAAGTAGTACACATGCCAGCCGCCGATCCGCACATTCCGGTAGGGCTGGAGGTCGGGAATCTCGTCCACGGTAGCGCCGGGCGGCAGAGCTACTGCCACAATTACCTGTTCGTAGTACGGTTCGGCCTCCGGTATTGCTCCCATCGATAGAACGCGCCGAGCTGGGTCTTGCGGGTCAACGGTCAGGTAGGGCGCATTCTGGAAAAGCACGTCCACTCCATAGGGCGCCGGACCGGCGGCGCGGCGCAGGGTGAACAGCGGGTAGATCAAGAGGCTGTCCTGATCGGGGCCGGGCAGAAACTCGGTGGAGGTCAGCTCCCCACCAAACGTTTGGCTGGAGAGAACGTCTGCTTCAGTCAGCAGCAGCGGCCCGGCCACCTGGACTGTCTCCTCGTTGAGCAGGCCACGGTTGTCAAGGGGGTAGTAGATGACCGCCAGGCGAAGGGTGTCATCCGGGGAGACGATCCACATGTTGATGTAGCGTGGGATCAGGTCGAAGTTGCGCGAGCCGCCGCTGCCGCGTGTCAACAGCAGCCCAACAGCGCTTGACGAGCCAGCGGCCACGAGTAACAGCACCGTGGCCATTAAGATGTTGCGACGGGTGGTATCGAAACGGGTGCGCCCACCGGGCTTGGTTCGAGATGGGGTCATGGCATTCGACTTTCAGGGTGCAGTTTTTCGGCCTGGGGTCATGGTCTGCCCCTCTGCCGCGCCGTCCTATTGTAACCCATATTTTTGTCGGGGTGCAGGAAGTTGTCCACGCGGCCATGCGATGCAACCATCGTCGCCAGGTGGACATCCAAAAGTGAGGTTGTGCAAGATCGCAATGATTTGTCCAGGGGGCTGCCCGCGAATCGTGGTCTCGACAGCGCTCAAGGGGTATCCTTCGCTATTTGGGCAGGCCCGACGAGTCTTCTGGCAGGAAGGTAATGCACATGACAAGGCGTATGGTCTGGCTGGCGCTGCTGGCGACGGTGGTGGTGGGGGCGGCAGGCTGCCTGCCTTACACGTATAAAGGCGCACTGCTCGATCCGCCCCAGCCACTCGACGATTTTGCGCTGCCCACGGCCACCGGCGGCACCTTCCGGCTGAGCGATTATCGAGGCCGGGTCGTGCTGTTGTACTTCGGCTACACCTTCTGCCCCGATATTTGCCCCACGACCCTGTACCAGGTCAGCCAGGCGATGGAGAAGCTGGGCGATGACGCTCAGCAGGTGACGATGGCCATGGTCACGGTGGACCCGGAACGTGATACTCCGGAGCATCTGGCCAGGTACGTTGCTGGCTATCACGAGACCTTTCTCGGCCTGCGTACCACCGACCTGGATGCGCTCGACGCGGTGTTGGCCCAGTTTGGCGCGTTCTACGAGATCGCGCCGCACGAAGAGGGCGATACCAGCTACACAGTCTCGCACACCGCGGCGCTGTTCCTGATCGACCAGAAGGGTCAATGGCGCGAGGTGTTCGCGTTCGGCACCCCCGCCGAGGACCTGGCGGCTGACATTCGCCGCATCCTCAACGAGCGATGAGCGCCGTCACGAGGTCGGTCAGGGCACACGCCTTGGGATGGCGATGGATCGCCACGCTGGCGCTGGCGATGATCGCGGCGAGCGTGGCGGCCTTCCGAGGGTCGATCCTGCGTGAGGAGGCCCGGCGGTTGGTGATCGTCATCCCCGCGGGCACGGCGGAGCGCCTGGCAGCAGGAGACGTGAGCAGCGCCCCGCCGCACCGGATCGAGCTGGTGCTGGGTGTGCAGGACGTGCTGATCATCCGCAATGAAGACAAGGTGTGGCACCAGGTGGGGCCGTTTCGGGTGGCGCCCGGCCACACGCTGATCCAGCGCTTCTGGCGGCCCGGCACAGTTCGTCAGTCCTGCACCATGACGGCCAGCCAGGAGGTGGAGATCGTTGTGCGGGAGCGATAGCTAGGTCGTAAGGCGCGCCGCAATGCGCCCTACGACCTGGCAAGCTACGGCGTCGGCGTGCTCACCACCGGCTCCGGCGCGAGGATGGTCGGCGTGGGCGTGGCCGGGACGGTTGGCGTGACGGTGGGTGTGGCCGTCGGCGTGGGCGTGGGGGTTGGGGTGGGTTTGGCCAACATGAAATGTACCCGCCGCTCGGCGCTGTGGCCCGCTGTGTCGTACACGATGACGCGGATCGTCATCGGCCCGTCCTCAAAGGCTGATAAGTCTACCTGGCCCAGCACGCCGCCCTGGATTGCCTGAGAGGTGTCGCCCTGCACCACCCCCCACCCGATGGGATCGTGGCTGACTCCGAACTCAACCCGGTAGTGGGAGAAGTTTGGCGCGTTGGCGGTGCCCACCACCGTGACGATGTTGCCCTGGGTCGATCCCTCCTGTGGCGCATCGATGGCGATCTCCGGGCGCGGCGTATCTGGCGCACAGAAGGCTTCGGGGGGGGCCAGGGCCAGCATCTCGGCGGGGATGCCCCGCTCTGCGGCCCAGGCCCGGCCTGCGTCGGTGTTGGTCAGCCAGTCGCGAATGTAGGGGCGCGTGTCGATCATCTGGCTGTAGTTGGGCAACACCACAAACAGTTTCTCGGTGGTGTAATCCTGGCAGTTTTGGTTGGCAATCAGTCCGCTGAACGAATCGACGGTCAGCAGACGGTAGAGGCCGTCATTGGGGCCGGGCGGATCGCTGGTGAACAGCTCGGTGCGCGTGCGCGAGTGCTCCAGGCAATAGGGCGAGGGCAGGGCGCCGTCATCAATGCACACCGTCTGCTCGAACACCCCCGGCGGGCGAGGAAATTCTTTGGGAGGGTAAAGCTGCGCGGCCACATCCATCACCCCGCGCCAGATCGGCCCTGCACCCGTGACGCCCGTCACGTTGAGCATGGGCGAGTTGTCCGTGTTGCCCACCCACACCCCGACGGCCACTTCAGTGGTAAAACCCATCGTCCAGTTGTCGCGGAAGTCGTTGGTGGTGCCGGTCTTGGCTCCTGCTGGATAGGGCGGGCTGATGGGCGTGTTCTCGCCGAAGGATGGGATGCGGGCCTGTTTATCGGACAGGATGGATTGCAGCAGGTAGGCGTGGCCGGGGTCGATGACCTGCTCGCCGGGCGGCACCTGGTAAGGGTAGCCAGCGATCACCTCGCCGTTGCGCTCGATGCGCTGAATGGCATACGGGGGGCGCAACACGCCGCCGTTGGCGATGGTGGCATAGGCGTTGGTCCACTCCAGCAGGTACACATCGCCCGCGCCGAGCGTGAGCGACAGCCCAAAGTTGTACGGGTTCGAGGGATCGCCCAGCGAGCTAATGCCCAGGTCGTTGAGCACCTCCAGCAGCGCTGGGACCCCCACATGGTCGAGCGTCAGCACCGCCGGAACATTCAACGAGTTGGCAATAGCCTCGCGGATCGTCACCGGGCCACGGAACTTGCCATCGTAGTTGACCGGGGCATAGGTGCCGAAGCCGGGAATCTCGTACCGGATCGGCACGTCCCAGATCACGGTGGCGGGGGTCCAGCCCTGACGGAAGGCCGCCAGGTAAGTGAAGGGCTTGATCGAAGAGCCAGGCTGCTGAGGAGTCAGGGCGATGTTGACCTGTCCATCAATGGCTTCGTCGTTAAAGTTGCGGCTGCCAACCATGGCCAGGATGGCCCCGGTATGCACGTCGATCACCACCACTGAAGCATTGTTCACGTTGCGGCCAGCCAACCCAGACAGCACGCTCTCAACCTGAAGCTGGGCCGCATCCTGGAGGTCCGGGTTGAGGGTGGTGTATACGTCAAAGCCAGAGGTGTAGATGGCCGGACCGATGGTGTCGTCGGCTTCGAGGAGCTGCTGGACATACACAACCCAGTGGGGGTACTTGGCCTGGATGGCCGGAGCGTGGTACTCGCGCGTGGCCACGGCTACGATCTCAGCCTGGGCGGCGGTGAGCGTTTCGCCAGTGGTGCATGGAAGCTGAAGGCTGGTGTTGCCGGTATCCAGACAGCCAGCTTCCAGCATCAGGTTGAACACCTGCTGCATACGCTGGAGCGTCAGGGCCTTGTTGTTGACGGGGTCCCACATTACCGGCGACTGGGGCAGGCCGGCCAGAAAGGCTGCCTCGGCCACATTGAGATCGCGGGCGCTCTTGCCAAAGTAGGTTTGTGCAGCGGCTTCGATGCCATAAGCCAGATTGCCGTAGTAAATCTGGTTCAGGTACAGTTCTAGAATCTCGGTTTTCTCAAAACGGCGGCCCAGCTCTGCTGCCAAAAAGACCTCTTTGAGCTTGCGCTCGTAGGAGCGCTCGTAGCGTTCATCTTCGGGCAGCAACAGGGCGCGGGTGAGTTGCTGGGTGATGGTGCTCGCGCCCGACACGATCTCGCCCTCCCGCAGGTTCTGATACGCGGCGCGGATCACGGCAGTGATGCTGAAGCCGGGATTGGTGAAGAACTCGCGTTCCTCGGTGGCAACCGTGGCGACAATTACCCACGGTGAGACCTGGTCGAGCGTGACGTAGGTGCGGCGGCCTCCGGTCGGATCGTTAATCTCGTATAGGATGTTTCCTTCGGCGTCGCGGATGCGGGTCGTTTGGAACTGGAGCGCGCGCTGCTGGAGGTCGGTGATGTCGGTGATCCCGCGAAAGGATGGAGCTGTAACCTGCGCGTAGTACATGGCGGCCCCACCACCGGTCAGCATGAAGGCCACTAACCCGCCGACAAGCATCAAGCTGAGGGTACGCAGTAGGCATCCCCATGAGAACGTCAGGCGCAGTTTGCGTCTAGGCTTGCTGACGGGGCGGGCAGGCCGGGCGCGGCGGGGGGGCGCAGCAGGAGGCGCTGTTTCTCGCTGCGGTAGCGCGGCGCGGGGCCGGGCCGCTGGAGAGGGTGGCGGAGCTGCTTCAAGATCAGGCCGCCGATAGCCATGCGGAACGGTCTGGTCGGGAAGTGGAAGCTGATCGCTGTAGGAGCTTTGTCCAACGAGGGTGGCATCCTGATCGGTATAGGGCACGCGGTGGGGCAGTGGCATGCCGCTCTCGTCGAGGCGGACCGGCGGAAGCTCCTCAGGAGGCGGCTCATAGCGACGATGGACTGGCTCGCCGCGGCGGGGCGGAACCTGGGCAACGGCTGCGTCGTCGAGTGGGCTGGGCATCGGCGGCTCTACCGATAGGTCGAGCGGCGGCGGAGGACTTCCTTTGCTCTCGCCTGCGGCCTCCGGCGGCGCGATGGGCCGGTCGGTGGGATGCGGAAAAGAGGGCGGCGGCAGCCCACGCCGAGCGGCGGCAGTCCTCTTGCCAGATGGTTTGGGTGCTTGGTCGGCAGCTGGCTTGTCCGATGGGGTCTGGCTCTGGATTGGCTCGGTGGAGGGTGTATCGTCGCGCTTCACCGGGGGGACGCCCTTGGACGGCGTGTGTTGGCCTGAGGGAGTGTCTCCCGGTTGGCGGGGGGGTTCGGGGATCACTGGTTCCGTGCCTCCCAGATCAAATGAGTCGGCGCTGGGCAACGGTTGCCCTCGCTGTTCGATCTCATTCCAACGAGCGGCCTGCTTGTCTGCCTTGTCCTTGGCGCTCATCAGGCGGTCGCGGCGGCTGACAGGCCGATGATGCGGCTCATCCTCGGCATCACCTTCGCCAGGGGCGGGCTGATCGATCAGAGGGTCGTCCGGGAGTCGGTTGTCGTCCATAGCTGCCTTCCTTTGCTGGGCTGACACTGTAAATATAGCACGCTCGTGTAGAAACTCGAAAATGGTGAGGAGGGGAGGGGTCAAGAAGGCTGAAAACCCTGGGGGTCCGGAAGCTCCAATATTTTTACAAGGTAGCAGGACAATTTGTGGGAAATCTGCCACCTTTCAAACTGACTCAAGCGTGATCAGCAACAAGATCCCATAAAAGTCGTGCTATGTTTTTACAAAAACCTCTTGCATCGGAGGAGGAGGCATGTTATACTGGTCAAGCATTAGCAGCACAGGGACAAAAGGGAAGGGGGAAGAGAGCGGCAGGGCGCGGAGGAGAGGCAGAGAGCAGAGAGACCTTCGCAGCCCGCCGACGGAGGACGTCGGCGGGGGTGTTTGAGGGAGAGGGCACCTTAACAATCGCAGAAGTGACAGGTCAAGAGGACCGCAGTCAAGTCCGGCGAGGGAATGAGAGAAGGAAAAGGCAGCTCGTGAGAGCTGACAAGAAGCGAACGAAGAGTTTGATCCTGGCTCAGGATGAACGCTGGCGGCGTGCCTAATACATGCAAGTCGAACGGGACCCTGAGGAGCAATCGTCAGGGGAGAGTGGCGAACGGGTGAGTAAC
>DAOTXR010000081.1:0-21602 GCA_034435375.1 Anaerolineae bacterium | reverse complement strand
GGGGGGGGGGGGGGGCGCCGCCCCCCCACCTGGGCTTGCGTGTGGGGGAGGAATCGTCTATACCCAGCCGCGCAGGCGAACCGCCTCGGCCACGCGATTGACGGCCAGCAGGTACGCCCCCATGCGCGGATCGACCTTGAAGCGGTCGGTCATCTCGAATACCTCGCCAAACGCGACGCTCATGGTGTGGTTCAGCCGTTCGTGGATGGTTGCCAGGTCCCAGTAGTAGTTGTATGAGTTCTGCACCATCTCGAAATACGACACCGTCACCCCACCGGCGTTGGCCAGGATGTCCGGCACCACCAGGATGCCGCGCTCGTACAGGATGCGGTCGGCCTCCGGCGTGGTCGGGCCATTGGCCCCCTCGACCACCATGGTGGCTTGGATGTTGGGGGCATTGTCGGCGCGGATCTGGCCCTCGATGGCGCAGGGGGCCAACACATCGACTTTCAGTTCGAGCAGTTCGGCATTGCTGATGGTCTTGACCTTGCGGTTTTGCTTCTCGTAGCCGCCCAGCAGCCCGCCGCCGATGGTGTCAGCATAGTGAGCCAGGTCGTCGGGGTCAAAGCCGTCAGCGCAAGTGTAGCCGCCGGTCACGTCCCCCACGCCGATGATGGTGCAGCCGTACTCCTTGGCCAAAATCTCGACGGCATAGCGCCCCACGTTGCCGAAGCCCTGCACGGCCACCGTCATCCCGCGCAGAGACCTGCCGAGGCGCTCGGCGGCGAGATTGGCGCAGATCGCCAGGCCCCGGCTGGTTGCATCGGTGCGGCCCAGCGATCCACCTAGCTGGATGGGCTTGCCAGTGATGACGCCGAACTCGTTGTAGCCCTTGAGCACGGCGAATTCATCGGCCATCCAGGCCATGATCTGGGGGTTGGTGAACACGTCAGGGGCGGGCACGTCTTTGTCCAGCCCAATGATGCGCCCCACCTGCCGGATGTAGGCTCGGCTCAGGCGCTCCAGCTCGCCCGTGGACATTTCTTTGGGATTGCAGATGACGCCGCCTTTGGCTCCGCCCAGGGGGATGCCGACCGTGGCGCACTTCCAGGTCATCCACATGGCCAGGGCGCGGACGGTGTCGATGGTCTCATCGGGATGAAAACGGATGCCGCCCTTGGTCGGCCCGCGCGAGTCGTTGTGCTGCACGCGGAAGCCCTTAAAGACACGGGTCGTGCCGTCGTCCATCTTGACGGGCAGCGTGACGTGCATCTCGCGAATTGGCTCACGCAGCAGGGCATGGACCGCTGGCTCCAGCTCGAGGATTGCGGCAGCCTGGTCAAGCTGGGCCTGGGCCATGGCCCAGGGATTGAGGGTCGCTTCTTTTTGGGTGGCAGTTGCCATTGGGTTTACCATCTCCTGAGTAAAGAATAGGCGCCGGACGCCGCCTGGCAGAGGGATATCCAGGTTGGATACCTCCGCACACCACCGGGCGCGGTCCGGCTGACTTGTAGCAAGACTGACATCTTACGCCGGGGTCGATTGTGTAGACCACGCCGGGATCACAATCCGGGCTATTTGTGCTCTCAGTGTAGCCGGATGCGCCGTATCCCACAAGCGACAGGTCTCCTGTCATCAGGCGATGAGTGTCACGGGCAGGGCCACGGTGCGGAAGTCGATACGGCGCAATGGCCCTCGCGCCGCCCTGCCCTAGTCCTCGCGCCCCAGGCCCGATTCAGCATCTTGTGCTATAGTGATAGGCAACACTTTGTCCCCGACAGCCGGCGGAAGCCCACGAAGATCAAAAATATCCTTGATACCCACCGGGAGCAATGATCAATGAAGTCACACGGCCTTCTCTATTTCACCCTGAGTGTACTGGTGTTGGCAGCGCTGGCCTGCTACGGGCCAGCGCTAGATGCGCCGCACACGCCGCTTCCCACCCCGCCGCCCACCTGCGAGCCGCCCTGCGCAGTCCCGACCCTCGCAGGGTCTGCGCAGCTCACATCCACCACGCCACTCGAAGCGCCCCCCACAGCCCCACCTGCGCTGCCGCGCGTTGCCGTCATCACGCCTGACCACCAGCTTGTGCTGGTCGATCCGGCCAGCGGGACAACCACGCCTGTCGCCTCGCTGCCTTTCAAGTTCTGGCCAGGGCCACACAGCGCAGCAGGCTGGGCCGCTGATCACTTCTACCTGCTGGCCGACTACAACCCTTCTGACGGCGCTCCACCCACCGTATATGAGGTTGGAGCGGACGGAATCCGCAAGCTGGAGTTCACCACGCCGGAAGGCAGCGCCACGCTGAACGGGATCGCCGTGTGGCCGGGGGACGGCGCACAGCCGGGCCGCATCGCGTGGAGCGCGGCGGACTTCACTGGCGGGGCAGGAGTGAGGACGCAGCTGTTCATCAGCAACGTCGATGGCTCGGACAGACGACTGGTGGCCGAACAGACCTCGTCTGAGGGGTGGCACTTTGTGCCGTTTGGCTGGTCGGCGGATGGGCAGCGCCTGTACTACAGCGAGGAACCGCTGGGCCTGGGCGGGTATATTCTGTTCGGCGGCGAATCAAGCCTGTCAGTGTACGACCTAGCCACGGGCGCATCGCGCGTCCTGCTGCCGCGCGGCGAGCATATCATTTGTGTGGATGACCTGTCGCCTGACGAGACCCGTGTTGCGCTGGGCTGTATGGGCATCGAGATCGTCGATCTGCGGACCGGGGCCACGCAGACGGTTCCCTATCCCATCGATGCGCCACAGCCAGGGCAATCCGGCAATGGGTTGTTCAGCCCGGCAGGCGACAGGCTGGCCTACGGCCTGGCCCGCGGCGACTATGAGAACGAGCAGGGTTGGATCGCGGTGAGCGACAGCAATTTCGCCTCAACTCGCATCGTTGCCGCCTCCGAATCGGGCGCATACTATCATCCGGTGGCCTGGTTAGACGACAACACGCTGGCGCTGGAGCGCTACCACGAGTCGACAACCTCGATCTGGCTGGTTTCGGCAGATGCCAGCGCCCCTCCCAGGCAGTTGATCGAGGGGCGGTTTGTGGGGCTGGTGCCGTAGGGAAGATCGAGCCAGGGGATGCCGCTCATAAACTGTAGGGCTTACGCACTGGCGGCTGCAAGCCTCACCCTCCAACCCCGCTGTGCTTGGTTGCCCCCTCCACTCGTGGAGGGAGGTCTGAACCGGGGGTGAGGCTCACTGCGGCGCTCGAAGGGGACGACTTCCAAAAACAAAGAAGGGGGCGCAAGACGCCCCCTTGCGATTGACCGAAAGCGACTCTGACCGAACCCCGTCAGGGGTTTGACCAGGACCCTTTCAGCAAAACGCCTAATTCAGCGCCGTGCACACCCAACCGAGCACATCGCACAGTTGCGCAACCGAGAAGTCACCCTTGTACATGGCCGCTACCACGCCCGGCAGCCGACGCATGTGATGGAGGTTTTCAGACAGCTGCGACAGCAGGATAATGGGAATGCGGCGGGTGGAACGGCTTTCCTGGAGACGTGTCAGCGTCACCAGGCCGGCCATGCCTCCCATCGACACGTCCAGCAGGATCATGCGCGGCGGGTGGTCGCGCACGATCCGCAGAGCCTCCTCTCCGCTGGCAGCGCTGCGGCCCTGAAGGCCCATGCGAGCCAACGCCTCGGAGGCGATGACCTGAACACTGGGATCGTCATCAACGACCAGAACGTAATTTTCCAGATTGGCGCTCATCATCCACTCTACCTTTAAAACTTGCCCACTTCACCACAAACTACATCCAAGTTCCCTCATTCACCTACTCTTATTATCAGAAAATTCGTTCGGGAGTAAATGGGAAAAAGGGGGCACAGGTTGAACCCCATCGCGGCTGTCCAGTACAATACTCACACAACGAACTGAACCCACGCGGAAAGGAAGCCGCCCATGCCTGAATTCTTCACTCTGCTGCCACCCGACGAGGCCCGCGCTCGCATCCTTGCCCACCTCCGGCCTCTGGCAGAGATCGAGACATGCCCCACTGTTGAGGCATTGGGTCGCGTGTTGGCTGCGGATCTCACCTCGCCACACGGGTTGCCGGAGTTCCGGCGCAGCACTGTGGACGGCTACGCTGTCCGCGCACAGGACACCTTTGGCGCAAGCGACACACTCCCGGCCTACCTGAAACTGATCGGCGAGGTGCCCATGGGCCGCCCCGCCGGGCTGGTCGTCGCGCCCGGCACGCTGGCCGTCGTCCACACTGGCGGCAACGTGCCGGCGGGGGCCGACGCCGTGGTGATGATCGAAACCACACACCGCATCGGCGAGGATGAGGTGGAAGTGCGCCGCCCGGTTGCCCCCGGGGAGAACGTCATTGAGCCGGGCGAGGACATCCGCGCCGGCGACCTGATCCTGCCGCGAGGCCATCGCCTGCGCGAACAAGACATCGGCGGCCTGATGGCAGTGGGTCTCACGCAGGTGCAGGTCGTGCGACAGCCTCGCGTGGCGATTTTCGCCACCGGCGACGAGGTGATCGAGCCAGCGCAGCCAACCCAGCCCGGCCAGGTGCGCGACATCAATTCCTACACGGTGGCAGCGCTGGCAGAGCGGGCTGGCGCGGCGGCGATCCGGGGCGGCATCCTGCCGGACGACTTTGACACGATTGCTGCCCATACCCGCGCGGCCCTTGACCGGGGCGCGGACATGGTGGTGCTGTCAGCGGGCAGCTCGGTCTCGGTGCGCGACATGACCGCCGAGGTGTTCAACCAGTTGGGCAAGCCAGGCGTGCTGGTGCATGGCATCGCCACCCGGCCCGGCAAACCGACCATCCTGGGCATGGCCGGAAACGCGCCGCTGGTGGGCCTGCCTGGCAACCCGGTGAGCGCCTTTGTGCAGTTCCTGATGGTTGTCACCCCGATCCTTTACCGCTTGCAGGGGGCCGAGGTGCCGCGCAGCCTGTTCGTGCGGGCGAGACTGGCCGCCAACGTGGCCAGCACTGCGGGACGCGAGGACTACGTGCCCATCCGGCTGGTTGATCGGGAGGGCGAGCTGTGGGCCGAGCCGATTCTCTTCAAGAGCAACCTGATCTTCACGTTGGTCAAGGCCGACGGGCTGATGCGGGTGCCGCTCAACGCAACCGGGTTGGAGGCGGGTGACAGCGTGGAGGTGAGGTTGTTCTGAGCCGGACCACGCCGTGAACCATCTGACAACCTACTTATCCTTGTTCTGGCCCGGCGGCCCCTCGGCGGCCTGACCAGGCGGCGTGTGGGCCTGGGCCGGCGGCGCGGCGGTCGGCTCCGCCGGCGCAACCGTCGGCTCCACGGGCGCAGCAGTCGGGACGGCGGTGGGCGGATCCACGAGACCCGGCGTCGGGGTGCGAACCTGGCCAGGCGGCGCATGGGTGGGCTTGGCGGTCGGGGTTGGGGGGACCACCACGGTGGGGGTGGGCGTGGGCGACGATGTGGCCGTCGGGATGATCGCCGGCGGGCTGGTTGGGGTAGGCTCGGAACCGCCGCCAGGCGGCGGCTGGCCGGGAGACGCCGATGGAACGGCCAGGGTAGGGCTGGGCGTCAGGGTGGGCCAGACGATGGGGGCCGAAGCGGGCGCTGTCGCAGCCTGCCGGGTTGGCTCGCTGCCTAGCGCCGGTTGCCCCTCTGCTGGCTCGCCTGTGACCATGCGCGTCACCTCGATGTACACCGGCTGGCCCGCCTCATTTGTCACCATGACCAACTGCGTGATGACGATGGGCGTGCGCAGGAGCAGCGCCTCCGCCGTCTGCTCGGCGTGCAGGGCGCGCTGCTGGATCGGGCCGATCAGCGCCATCTGCCCCACCCCCAGGAGCAGGACCAGCAGCAGCACGGCTGCCAGCCCCAGCATCCAGCGCCGACGGCGCTGCTGAACCAGGGCAGGCCGGGTCGGTTGGACCTCGACGTTGATCACCGGAGCGACCAGCGGGGTCAGGGCCGGGCCGCTGAGCTGCACCGAAGCCTCGATCTGTTCGGGGGTGACGACCGCCTGCCCCTTGAGGCCGGCGGGGAGACTGGTTAGAGCGTCGGTGAAGGCCACGACCAGTTCAGAAGCCGTCTGGAAGCGCGAATTGGGGTCTTTGGCCAGCGCCTTCAGCAGCACTGTGCCCAGCGCCGGGGGAAAATCGGGGTTGATGGCGTGCGGCGCGAGCGGCATGGCGCTGATCTGAAGGGCTACCATCGCCAGCGGCGAGTCAGACTGGAAGGGCAGGCGGCCCAGCAGACAACGATACAGAACCACCCCCAGCGAATACAGGTCAGACCGACCGTCCAGGCGCATCCCCATGGCCTGCTCAGGACTCATGTAGGATGGCGTACCGATGATGTTGCCCGCCATGGTCAGCTGGGTGGTCGCCACGGAGGCGGCGCTGGTGCGTTTGGCCAGCCCGAAGTCCGACAGGCACAGCAGATCATGGCCCATCAGCATGATGTTCTCTGGCTTGACATCGCGGTGGATCACGCCCTGGCTGTGGGCATAATCAAGCGCCGCGCCGATCTGGACAGCCACCTGGGCCGTCTCACGGGGCGTCATCACCCCCGCGTAGCTCAGATAGTCGCCCAGCGTGCCGAAGTTGGCGAAAGGCATGGCGATATAGAGGATGCCGTCGATTTCGCCGAAGTCAAGCACCGGCAGGATGTTAGGATGGTCAAGCTGGCTGGCAACACGCGCCTCGCGCTGGAAGCGATGCCGGTAGTCGGGATCGTCGGCAACGCTCTGGCCGATCACCTTGACGGCCAGGTAATCGCTGCGGCCAGGCACGATGGCGCGATACACCGCGCCCATGCCCCCCACGCCGATCTGCTCAAGCAGCGTGTAGGGGCCAATGTTCTGCCCAATGAGTTCTGAGGCCATGCTATTCCCTCCCAGCGGCATGGGCGGCACTCCGGTCCTTCGCCGCTTCAGCCCTACCACTCCCGCCAGTCTTCCAAGCCAGGGTGGATGCCCCAGACCTCATCCCTATCGTCCCGTCAATCGTCTCCCGGCGGCTTATCAGGCTTGCCAGGCTCCTCACCGGACCGATCCGGCGGACCTGGCTGGTCGTCTCCCTGATCGCGGAGCACAGCCTGCCGGATCTCCCCCCAACTCATGCCTGCGCTGCGCATGGCGAACACGTCGGCCACCGGCGCCCCCAGCTCGCGGCTCAGGCTGTAGGCTATGTCGATCACGCCGAAGCCAAATCCCTGACAGAACCACTCCATGATCTCTGCGGGCGGCACGCCGTAACGTCCACCCAGCGTGATGGCCTCCGGGTGTGGAGCGGCTGCCTGGCACGCCTGCGCCGGAGAGGTGGCTGCGCCGGGTGGAGTCTCCGGCGCGAAGGTCGCGTCGGGCTGTGTCCAAGTTGGCAGCGCGCCCGGGGGCGGCGTGGCCAAGGCGGGAGCAGGCCCAGCCGTGGAGGTGGGAGCAGACGTGGCCGAAGCGGTCGGAGCCACGACAGGAGCAGTCTCCGGCAGCGTCGAGGCGGCCAGGGCCTCATCGACCAGCGGGAGCGTGCTCGCAGGGGCTGTCTCGCGCAGCGCTGCCAATGCGTCCTGGTACTGCGCGAGCGTCTCCTCGACCGACGCACCAGCAGGCAGGTCGCCGGCGGTGATGCCAGAGATCGTTGCCACGTAGTCCTCAAGCGCCTGCTCTGCCAGAGCGGCATCGCCCGCCGCCGCCAGCCGAGTGGCTTCGTCCAGGCGCTCCCCGGCGAAGTCCAGTTGGAGGCCGACCGTCGCCTCAGGGCCGGCGGCCATGTTTAGCCGCGCCTGCTCCAACGAGCGATCCAACCCATAGAGGGGATCGCCGGGAGCGGCGCGGTCGGCGAAAAAGGCCAGCACGCCCGCCAGCAGCGCGGCAGCCATCAGCAGGACCGCCGAAGCGACGGCCACAACGCCCAACCCTACCGCTGGCCAGGGCATCCCAGAAACCGACGGCGCCGCCGGGGCGCTGGTTGACAACGTTGGAGACTGCGGCTGTGTCGGCAGTCGATGACTCGTGTGCAGGCGGGCCTGCAAGCGGGCGGCAGCCGCTGCGCTGAAGGTCTCTGGCAGGCGCACCATCAGACCTGCCTGGCGCAGGCGGCTGGCTGTGCGCAGCAACGGCTCAAGCTCGGCCCGTTGGGCCGGATAGCGCTCCAGGCAATCCTCGACCGTCCACCGTTGTGATTCGATGGCCTCCAGGCAGTCGGTCAGCAGCTGATCGAGCGGCGTCGGGTGCTCAGCCATGGGACGCCTCACTCCAACGGAGAATGCGCGCCAGCGCATTCAATGCGCGGTGCAGGATCACCCGCGAGGCAACCTCGCTCTTGCCGAGAATCTCGGCCACCTCGCGGTGAGAGAGACCTTGCACAAATCTCAAGATCACAACCTGCTGCTCTTCCTCGCCTAGCTGCCGAACCGCCGCTGTCAGCCTCCGCAACTCCTGCTGCTGCACGACCACCTCTTCGGGGGTGGCGGCCTGTGAGGGCAGGTTCGCCAGCATCTCATCCTCGACAGGCTCCGGTCGGCGCTTGCGCCGATGGTCGATGATCAGGTTGTGGGCAATGCGGTACACCCAGCTCGTGAACGGGTGGCCGGTGATACCATAGTCCGGCAGCGCCTCCCACACTCTGACAAACACCTCTTCAGTCAGGTCTTCGGCCTCGGTCTCATCGCCGACGCGGAAGTAGACATACCGGTAAATGGCTTCCAGATGCAGAGCATAGAGCGCGCCAAAGGCTTCCGCGTCTCCCTGAATGGCCCGCTCAACCAGCGCGTACTCGTCAGGTTGTCGCGTGGCGCCCGATCCTTCGACCATGAGTGTTGACACTCACCTTATATAACGGGATACAGCAGATTCCGTTAAGCGTTTCCTAAAAGTTCTTCAGGAAAATCGCATGTCTTGCGAAAAGCAACCTGAATTCCTTGCCGCAAGACCCATAGGTATACCACCCGCGCCCCCTCTGCTGCTGACGCCGTCGTGCGGGCGGCGGCTGTGTAGGTCGGCGGGATGTTATGGGATAGTGTAGTAGCAGGAGGCCAAGCCAGCAACCTTCGGGCAACACGTACAGGGCCGGAGCACCTGCCCCGGCCCATTGACCATCGAGAGTAGAGCGTCAAGTAGGGAGGATCGCTACGGGCACTCGACATCTCTGCCGTTGGCGTTGGCATTTCCGCCGTGGCTGCGGGCGTTGCACACGCCGCGTGCGCCGTTTTCCTCACCGGCTTCATCGTCCTGAGCCACATTCTGCTGATCGCGCATCTCCTGGCGCACATGCCCTATGCCCAGCAGGGCCGGCCTGCCGTACTCCTGGAACAACTGGCCCATGCCGACGCCGCTGTTGAACAGCTCCACCAGCTCCTCAACCGTCACGCCGCAGGGTTCTTCGACAGTTTCCTCGTCAGTCGTGTCACCGGTCTGTGCGCCTTCTTCGGCAGCCTCGGCTTCACAGGCCGCCTGCGACTGGTCGGCGATGCTATACAACATCACCAACACGCCAAAGCCCATGCCATCCTCGTGGTAAGCCTCGATGTCATCGCCCACCTCTGAGGCGACGAATTCACCCTCTTCCCCTTCGGTGACTTCAAGGGTGGCGTCGAGCGTGTCCAGCGCATCGAGCAGGTCCTCGGCCAGTTGCGCATCGTCAATCGTCACAGTGGTGGTAGTGCCGTCCTCACCCTCGACCGTCACTTCCCAGGTGGTGTTGCCCTGCGCGTCGGTCACCTCGACCACCTCAACCACCGTCCCGCTGACCGTGGTCCCGTCGTCCTGCGCGATCTCCACCTCCAGCGCGTCGAGCGCATCAGCGTAGTCACCCAGGTCAGGGCCGCCGAAGTAAGCCGCCAGCAGCGCCACGATGGGATGATCGTAATCGCCGAGGCTCATGGCGATGACAACCTCTTCGCCATCCTCGGTCAGCAGCGTGACTGTCCCCGCCTCCTCGTCGACAGCGATCACCGTCCCGCTCAGGGTGGTGGTCGACTCAGCCGGCGCTGGGTCGTCCGTGTTCCCTTCCTGCGCGGCAGCGACGCTCACCGTCGAGAGCAGCAAGGCCAGGGCCATCAGCACGCCCAACCAGCGATACCTGTTCATGATCCATCCTCCCGTGTAATCTTGCCATTTCTCTGCATGTAGAACGGGCAGGATGGAGGGCTGTTACAGGGTGGAGAAGGGAGAGAGGTAGGAAATAAGTACCAGGCGTCTCTTACGATGGGCTTTCCCCTGCGGAGGTCTCCGCCTCGGCGGGTGCGGACGGCGTGGGCAGGGGTTCGGCCTGTGCCGCCGGGGTAGCCTCCTCCGACGGCGTCTCCGGCCAGGGGTCCAGCCCCAACAGCTTGCGATGCACATAGCCAGCCACCACGCGCAGGGTAGCCATCAACGGCACAACGACCAACGCTCCCACGACACCGCCTGCCCACAACCCGCCGATCAGACCGATCAGCACTAATGAGGGATGTATCTTGAGCGTCTCTCCGAACAGGCGAGGCCGCAGCCAGATGTTGTCGATCTGCTGCACCAGCGTGTATACCACCACTACCACGACCAACAGCCCGATGGGCGACAGATTGAGCACACCTCTGGCGTACAGCAGGATCACCAGATACACGCTGCCGACCGTCGGGATGAACATGATGGCAAACACCAGCAGTTGGCCCCACAGGAAGGTCTTCCACACCTGGCTGACCTCGTCCAGCAGGCGCTTCCACTCAGGCCGGAAGGCAGGCGAGACCATCATCACCAACCCGCGGCGGATGGATGGACCTTCGGCCAGGAAATAGTACAGCCCGCCTAGCACGACCAGCACCCACAGCAGATTGGTGCCCACATTGCCCAGCAGGTTAATCGCCCCGCCTGGCAGTGAGGTGATCAGGCCGTTGACCAGCTCCCGCAGATTGAAGTTGGCCGTTAGCCAGGAAGGCTCGATGCGGTAGCCGAAGATGACAATGGGCTGCATCAACACTTCCTGGACCTCCCCTGCCAGCATTAGCAGGTCAATCTCGATCCGGATGAGGCGGCTGACGAGGATCGTCCCGGCAGTGGCCGGGACGCTGGTGACGATCACCAGCGCGGTGAAGAACACGATGTTGACCGCCCACTGCCGCCGCCCTTTCAGGCGACGCGCCACGAAGTTGACCACCGGGCCAAACAGGTAGGACAGCAGCAACGCGATCACCAGGGGGCCGATCAGCGCACGGGCAATGACGACCAATCCCACCACTGCCACCGTGGCCCCGATCACGATCAGGTAGCGCGTGGGGCGCGACCACTGGGTATCGCCGGGTTGGGTCATGCGGGTCCCTTTCAGTCAAGCGTGCCCAGGATGGCAGGGGCAGCTCTGTGGAGAAAACACCTACCGCCTGCCTGTAACGATTTTAGCTGACACAGCCTCTGTGTTCCAAAATCAGGCGCGCCCATCGGCATGGGTCCAGGTGAGGACAGGTCGTTGGCTGAACATCTGGGGGCCGATAGCAGCGATCTGCTGGCTGGTGGAGCTGGCCCTGGCGCTGATGACCATTGTGTACTGCGCCATGGCCCGCTGCTGCGAGCGGACTTTCGGCTGGGGCCAGCCTCAGCCGCGCCACGCTGAGAACAGCCACGGGTAAGGCGGCTCGCTGGCCACAGCAAGACACGGAGCGCCCAGTCGGGCGCTTCAGCGTGTGTCACGGATGACCCGTCGAATCTGCCGACGAGGGGGGAGTTCACTCAGGCGAGGCGTCCGGCTTCGCCTCTTTCTCGGCCACCGGCAGGGCTATCGTCACGGTGACGCCGTAGCCTGCCTGGCTGTCTACCGTGATCCAGCCTCCGCTGGCCTCAACCACATCGCGGGCCAGGAATAGCCCCAACCCCAATCCGTGCGCCCGTCCTTCGGTCACTTTGGTGGTGTGCTGCGGGCTGAAGATCTCCCCCAATTCCTCGGCAGAAATGTGAGTGCCCCGATTGTGGAGCGCCAGACACACCATCTGACGATCCTGGTAGGCCGATACATCGACGACACACGGCGTGACGGCGGCGCGAGTCATGGCCTCGACGGCATTCAGCATCACGTTGGTGATCACGCGCTCCATCTGCTCCGGCTTGACCATCACCGGCGGCAGGCCAGACGGCAGCGACACGTTCACCCGGCACTCGGTCTCTACGCCACTGTCCTCGTGGAGGACGCGGGCCGCCTCCCTGACCAGCGCCTCGACGGCGATTGGCACGGCATCCTCTTCCGGCAGGACCAGCAGACGCAGCGAGTCCATTGTCCCTTTGATGCGGTCAACCGCCGCAGCGATGGCCTTCAAGCGGTTCGCGTGGCGCTCATCCATGTCCTGAGTGAGGTTGAGCAACTCAAGGGAGAGGCGCATGGCGCTGAGGGGGTTGTTGATCTCGTGCAAGATGCCCTGCGCCAGTTCGTGAACCACGTCCAAGTTCTGCTGAGCAACCTGCTGCCGGTGCCGGGCCAGCACGTCGGCGCTGTGCTGGCGAATAGCCTCGATGTCCTCGGCCTTCTGCTGAGTCTGACGACGGTGAGCCAGGGCGCGTTCGATGCTGGTGCGCAGCACCTTCAGTCGACACGGCTTCTGAATGAAATCATAAGCGCCGTTGCGCAACGCCTCAATGACCCGCTCCGTGGTAGCGAAAGCCGTCAGCACAATGATGGGCATGTCGGGATAGCGTGGGTGGATGTCGGCCAGCATGGCCAGCCCATCCTCGCCCGGCAGCATAATGTCGAGGAGCATCACGTCGGGGGGATCGCTGAGCAACAAGGCGCGCGCCGTCTTGGCGTCGTGGGCGACACTCACGCGGTAATTGCCGAGGGCCTGAGCGAGCAGTTGTGCAATAGCAGGTTCGTCGTCAACCAGCAGCACATGGACTGAATTGTCGGTCATGGCTATTCCCGCTGTGCCTAGTCCCACCTCCTCACCCCGCCTCAATTATAACCCCAAGTGAGGCGCGGGCGAAACCGGAATCCCAGCAAGAGGGCAGGATGGTCCTGCCCTCTGTTGGCATGGCTTCTCATGAGGCTTGGGCTGGGGGCGGCCAGGCGCGCGCTCAGCCCACGACCGGCAGCGAGAACCAGAACAGCGATCCCTTTCCCACCACGCTCTGCACGCCAATCGACCCGCCGTGCAGCTCGACAAGATGCTTGGCAATCGACAGCCCCACGCCGGAGCTTTTTTCGCCGCCAGTGGGCTTATTGCTCAGCCGGGCGAATTCCTGAAACAGCAGGGGCAGCTCCTCCTCGCGGATGCCGGGGCCATTGTCGGCCACCTCGACCACGATCTGGCCTTCCATCAGGTGTGTGCGCACCCCCACCGACGCGCCCGTCGAACTAAACTTGATGGCGTTGCTCACCAGATTGCCGACCACCTGCACAAGCCGATCTGGGTCAGCTTGGGTCTGCGGCAGCGAGTCCTCCAGTTGGACGCGCAGCGCAACTTCTTTGCTCTCAGCGTAAGCCTGATACTGCTGGATCACCGACGAGATCAGGTCGTTGAGGGCAACCGGCTGCCGCCTCAGCTCGACTTTGCCAGTGCGAATGGCTTGCAGGTCAAGGAAGTCGTTGATGATCGAGCGCATCACGTCGGTAGCGCCCTGCATCATGCTGATGACAGTATCGAAGTCGGGGATCTGTTGTGTGAGGTGCGGCTCGGTGCGGGACAGGATCTCCAAGCCGATGATGATGTTGTTGACCGGGTTACGCAGGTCGTGAGCGGCAATCTGGAGAAACTTGTCTTTGATGGCATTCAACTCGCGCAACTCGGCCAGGTCGCGGCGGCGCTGATCCTGAAGGCGCTTGAGGCTAATCTGGGTGCGGACCCGCGCGGCCAGCACCTCATACTGGGGCGGTTTGACCAAGTAATCGTTGGCTCCCAACTCCAGGCCGCGCACGATGTCCTGCGTCTCGCTGAGGGCGGTGAGCATGATGACCGGCAGTTCGGCGGTGGCCGGGAAGGATCGCAGCTCCTCAAGCACCTGCATCCCGTTGATGCCAGGCATCATCACATCCAGCAGCACCACATCGGGGGGATCGGCTTTGATGGCCTTTAACCCCTCGACCGGGTCGAGGTAGGCGATGGCATCGTGGCCCTCGAGCCGCATGTGACGGACCAGCACATCGCTGGTCAGGTCGCTGTCGTCGACAACGACGACGCGGGCGGGAAGGTTCTGATCGTCGGGCGGTTGCAACATGGCCGATCAGCCTCCAGTAGGCGTGTTGATGAGGCTACTATAGCAGAGAGGCGATTGCGGCACAACCAGGGGAGTATCCGAAAGACAGGCGATGTGAGACGCTCATGGCACGACATGTCCGAAGCCTGCATGCAAGAACATCAAGTGAAATCAGGGCGGCGCGGATGGTTGTGGAGGGGATGAACCTGCGCCAGCGTAGTCGTCGGTGGAGGATCAGTCCGCACAGGGCAGCCAACGCCTCACCCCTGACCTCGCTAGCGCTCGGTCTGCCCGATCCCCCCGGCCTCTCACCAGTGGTTGCATTCCTCCGGGCGGCGTATACTGGAGTCAGCACGCGGGCCTGAGCACGGCCCCGTCGCAGTGAGGGTAGGATGACAGATGACAACGGCCATGCGCCGGAACCCCACAACGGCAAACCGCGCCCCACGCAGGGCGGCTCCGATGAGCTGCTGGAGTTGATGCGGCGCTTCGCGGAAGCCGCCGGGGCCAGCCGTGCAGAGCGGAACGCCATTCCGACTGATCTGCGGGAAGCAGTTTTGGAGGCCTACCGGGCCGAGGACGAGGAGCGCTGGGAGGACGCCATCGACGCCCACCGGCGCGTGGCCGATCTGTCGGATGAATACCGCAGCGCCGCCTGGGAGCGCATCGGCGACCTGTACCGCGACCGCCTCGGTCGGCCCATCCAGGCCATCGAGGCTTACCGCCGCGCCCTCGAAGTTGAGCCGGGCCGACTGTCGGCTGCCATCGAGTTAGCCCAGACGTGCGAGCAGGCGGAGCGCTGGGAGGACGCCGCCCAGACCTACCGGCGCGTAGCCGAGCTGTCTGAGAGGCACCGCCCGGCAGCCCTGGGCAAGGTCGGGCACATGCTGGCCAGGCTGGGCCGCCTGGAGGAAGCCGAGACCGTCCTGCAGACGGCTCGGCGGGCCTACCCGGACAACCCCCAAGTGGCGGTGGCCCTCGCTGCCTTCTACGAAGATATTGGCCGTTGGGATGAGGCCCTCGAAGCCTACCGCCAGGCTGCCGAGCTGGAGGAGGACAACCGCCCGACCATCCTGGGGCGGATCGGGGTTGTGCTGGCCATGGCTGGACGGGTGGCTGAAGCCGAGGCAGCCCTGATCGAGGCCGAGCTGGCCTATCCCGGCCACCTGGAAGTGACGGGGGCCAGGGCTCGCCTGTGTGAGGAGCTGGGGCGCTGGCCAGAGGCCATCGACGCGCACCGCCAGATCGCTGACCGCTCGCCGGAGTACCGCAGCGCCGCCTGGGAACGCATCGGCGACCTATACCGCGACCAGTTGGGCCAGCCTGAGCAGGCGATGGCCGCCTATCGCCGTTCGTTGGAGGCCGAGCCGGAGCGCCTGAGCGCCGTGATCGAGCTGGCCCACACCTTTGAACAGATGAAACGCTGGCTTGACGCCATCGCCTGCCACCGACAGGTGGCGGACCTTGCCCCCCACTACCGCGCCGCTGCCTGGGAGCACATCGGCGACCTGTACCGCGATCAGTTGGGCCAGCCTGAGCAGGCCCTCGAGTCGTATCGGCAGTCGCTGGGAGCTGAGCCTGGCCGGGTGACGGCCCTGTTTGAAATGGGCCGGACCTGCGAGGCCCTGGAGCAGTGGGAGGAGGCCATTGAAACCTACCGCCGGATCGCGCGTGTCTCCGAGGAGTATCGACCCACGGCGTTGGGCAATGTCAGCCTGGCGCTGGCCAGGACAGGTCGGGTGGAGGAGGCCGAGGAAACGCTGAGCAGCGCTGAGGCCGAGTACCCTGACCATCTGGAGCTGGCCATCGCGCGAGCCAACCTTTACGAGCACCTGGGCCGCTGGGCCGAAGCCGCCGAGGTGCATCGCTGGATTGGCGCAGTCTCGATGGAAAGCGAGCCAGCGGCGCTGGGCAAGGCGGCGACAGCCCTGCTGAGAGCAGGCCGCCCCTCGGAGGCCGAGGACCTGCTGCGCCGCGCGCTGGCCCGCTATCCCAATCATGCCCTGTTGGAGCTGGCGTGGGCTGGCTTTCTCGACGATCAGCAGCGATGGGAGGAAGCTGTTGAGGCTTACCTGCACGCTGCGCAACTCTCTGAGGAAATGCGCGGCGATTCGCTGCTGCGGGCTGGCTCGATCTGTCTGGAGCACCTGCGCCAGGGCGAACGGGCGCTCCGGCTGCTCGAACAGGCGCGGCCTGACTGGAGTCACGATCCTGCCAACGTGCTGATGCAGGCAGCCCGCGCCCACGAGCTGCTGGAGCAGCGCGGCCTGGCGCTGGAAACCTACCAGGCCATGGAGCAGGACCTCGCTGGCCGGCTGGATCGGCAGCCCAACCAGACGGCGCTGCGCCGTTTGGGCTGGGTGATGTACAAGACCGGCAGGTTTGACCAAGCCACGCGGCTGCTGGCGGGCGTGCGTGATGCGCCGGAGGACATGGACAGCACTCGCGCCCGTGTCATCGAGGCTGCCCTGGCCTTTCTGGCCGGCGACATGGCCCAGGCCGGGGCGCTGCTGCGAGCGGCGCTGGAGCCATGGGCCGACTTGCCGGGGATGCTGAACGAATTGCGCTGGGAAGCCGTACACGATATTGGCGTGGTGGCCGCCTGGCACCGTGACGGTGTGCCGGTGGAGGCGTTTGCAGCCCTGTTTGATGCCTCCTCGCTGGCGGGCAGTCAGAGGCAAAGTTCCTAGCAGGCTCTAGGGCCAAGGAGAGCGTTGTGGAAGACGACCGCGACCGCGCTGTTGACAAGATCATCCGGCAGGCAATGGATGAGGGCCAGTTTGACAACCTGCCGGGCAGAGGCCAACCTCTCGACCTGGGCGATCCGCATGAGGACCCCACCCGCTGGGCAGCTCACCGGTTGCTTAAAAACAGCGGCTTTGCCCCCGACTGGGTGGAAGAGAGGCGGGAGATCGAGGCCGAGTTGGCCGCGGCCCGCACGGCGCTGGCGCGGTCGTGGGTCTGGCGCGTCGATGCTCTGGCGCAGGGCAAAGGGGACGCCCTCGTCGCCGAGGAGTGGAACCGCGCACAGACCCGCTTCCGCGAGGTCGTGCAGGCAGTCAACAGGCGCATCCGCGCCTACAACCTGAAAGCCCCGCGAGCCGAGTTCCACCTGCGGGTCGTCGACGCCGAGGCGGACATCGCCCAGGTGAGGGCCGATCGCGGCCCTGGCCGCTAAGCTGGATCAACGCGGCGTGCTGTTCCGGGCCGGGGCGGCACGCCGGACATCCCCTTGACATCTCTGCTCGATCCGGTATAATTAATTCGATTTATATAGAATTAGTTTTACGAGGAGATCGAGATGGAAGCCCCTGGAGCAGAACTGTTGTCTTTCTTCAAAGCGCTTTCGGACGCCAACCGCCTGAAGATCGTCGGGTTGCTGGCCCAACGCCCCTACACCGTGGAGGAACTGGCGACCCTGCTCGACCTGCGCCCCTCGACCGTCTCGCACCACCTGACGCGACTGGCGGAGATCGGGCTGGTGAGCGCACGGGCCGAGAGCTACTACAACGTCTACCAGCTCGAAACTGCCGCGCTGGAGGCCATGGCACAGCGTCTGCTCTCCCGCGAGATGCTCAGCGAGGCTGCCCAGGCTGTGGACCTGGACGCCTACGATCAGGAAGTGCTCAGGAACTACCTGCTGCCCGATGGCAGCCTGAAGCAGATTCCATCGCAGCGCAAGAAGGTTGAGGTGATCCTGCGGTACATCATCAAGTCCTTTGAGCCAGACACGACCTACACCGAGCAGGAAGTCAACGCCATCCTGGCTCGCTTCCACAAAGACGTAGCCAGTCTGCGCCGCGAGCTGTTCGATATGAAGATGCTGGGGCGCGACCCGCGCGGGACGACCTACTGGCTGACTCCTCCAGAAAGCTGGCGCATCCGGGGGCCTCAGTAGAAGCAAGCAGGATTGCCTACAACTACACGCCAGGGGCAGAGTCCATCTCTGCCCCTGGCGCTATAAGGCTGCCGGGGGATCGCAGGCCGGCGGGCAAGAGTGGATCGCGGCCAGCCTATCCTCTGGTCTTGAGACGCCCCTGCGTCCGCTCCTGCGTCTGGCTGCCCTCTTGACATGGGGAGGCGTTGTGCTATAATTAGTTCAACTATATTGGATTAAATATAGTTTAGCCGAACAATATATCGTTTGGGCGGCGCAGGTGAGGCGCAGGTCGTTAGGTGCTGTTCAGTAGGCCACAGATTCTCGCACTGAGTGGAGTGAGAAATGAATACGTTCGACCGCAGAATCTATCACAACCCTGGAGAGCTGTTAACCGACTTCTGGTGCATTATGTCTCGGCGGAAAGAGCTTCGTTCGCTAATGCGTGGAGAGATCATCACCCCAGCCTTTCGTGAACGATTGATGCTTGCCGTCACAGCTGTGAACCAATGTCGATATTGCTCGTATGTCCACGCCCGGGAAGCGTTATCGAAAGGGGTCTCGCCACAGGAAATCGAGGCGCTGGGAAAAGGGATGTTTGCGGGAAGCCCACCCGAAGAAGTGCCGGCGTTATTGTATGCCCAGCATTGGGCCGAGGCGAACGGAAAGCCTGAGCCGTCGGTGCGAGAGCAGGTGGTGGCGCGATATGGGCAGCAAGTTGTGGAGATGATGGAACTGGGATTAAGGATGATTCGAGCGGGCAATCTATTGGGCAACACGTTTGACTATCTCCTGTATCGGATATCGTTTGGGCGGTGGGGTGGTGGTAGTAGGTCGGCGCAGCGCGGTGAGGAACGCGAGCCGGCAGTCGGTGCGGCGCTAGACAAGCAGAGCGGCGCCTAACCTGCGGCTAGAGCCGACTGCGCGTCAGGGCGGCAGGGGGTGAGGCTGCCCTCTTGACGTGAGGGGCGTTGTGCTACAATTAGTTCAACTATGTTGAATTAATTATAGTTTAGACGAACAATGTGGCTTTTGAGGAGAGCAAGCTTTGGGCAGAGACCATCGACGGCGCAGACACGCACACCGCGACTTCTGGCGGGCATGGCAAGAGGAGCGACGGCGGCTGTGGCGCGAGCAAGGCGACCCCTCAGGGGAGCCGGGCTTCGGGCCGCCCGGCCCACCTCCGGAGATGATCCATGCCTGGCGGCAGTTCTTCTTCAGCTTTATGGGCGCCTGGCCTGAGCAGCACTGGGCCTTCGGCGGGCGGCGGTTCAGCCCCTGGCATCAGGGTCTCGACTCGTTCAACCCGTTTGTCGCCAACCTGCTCAGCAAGGGTGGGGGCCTGCTGCCGCTGGTGGTGCTGCTCCTGCTCGCTCAGAAGCCGCGTTACGGCAACGAGATCATGTCCCTCATCGCCGAGCGCACCGGTGGCCGGTGGGTGGCCAACCCAGGGGCTATCTACCCGCTGATGGCGATGCTGGAAAGAGAGGGCCTGGTCTATAGTGAATGGGAAGACCCCCACAAGCGCACCGTCCGTATCTACCGCCTGACGCCCGCTGGGAAGGAGGAGCTGGCCCGCATCAAGGACATCATCCGTCCCAAGCTTCAGGAAGCGCTCGAAGTGCTCCAGCAGATCGTGCACGACATCGACGCTGAGGAAGAAGAAGAGGCGGCGGAGTCCGACGGGCCGGTCGACCTGTGACGCGGACGTGCTGCGAGAGCTAATGTGGAGAGGTGTTGGAATACCTAGTGGACAAAGGAGAAAATCGAATGCCAGAGCGAGTGATTCATGAAGTGCGTTTTGTCGAGACTGACGACGGGTTTCGCATCGAGGTCAAGGGCGACAAGGAGCGCATGCTCAGGATGGGCTTTGGCCCTGGCCTGGGGTACGGGCCGATGAGAAGGCTTCGACGCCGCATGCGACACATGCGCCACCATGCCCCGATGTGGGGGCCGCCGTGGTGGTGGGCTTGGGGCGACGAGGATGAGGATGAACTGGAGGATGCCGGCAACGGCGAGCCTGATCAGGTATAGGGCGCTGTGGGCTGGCGATGGGACGCCGGCCTGTCTCCTGCCTGGTTCCGGAGGTGGGCAGGCGGCAGGAATCGGGATGCCAGGGGCCATCCCCGTGGGTTGCCCCTGGCTCGCCTAGGTCGGCCTCACCCCCGACCGCGCTGATGCGCGGTCTTCTCCCATTCAATGGCTGAGGGGGAGTCTGAGGCCAAAGTTGCCCCCAACAAAGAGAGGCGCCCGCGCCCGATCAAATGTTGCACATCTCCTCCATTCGAGGTATACTCATTGCTGAGTAGAATGCAGGCACAAGGCTTTTGGACAAAAAGACTCACCCGGCATCTCGCCGGGTTTTCATTTTGCGGTCTTTGCCCATCTACATCATCACACGGGTAAAGGAGAATTTATCCCATGGCAGAACGTATTGTCGGCACGGTCAAGTGGTTCAACGGAACAAAGGGTTTTGGCTTTGTCACGCCTGATGACGGCAGCAAGGATGTTTTTGTGCATCACAGCGCCATTCAGGCCGAGGGCTTCCGCGATCTCAATGAGGGTGACCGCATTGAGTTTAGCGTTGAGCAGAGTGAGAAGGGGCCAAAGGCCGTCAACGTCGTCAAGCTCTAGGTGTTGGGCGAGAAGCAATTCAAATTGCTTTTCGCCCAACCTGTCGCTGCTCACCCATCGCTGGGTGAGCAATGCTCAAGTTTGACCGAAGAAGGCCCTGCCGCGCGGCAGGGCCTTCTTTGCTTTGGGAGGGCTTCCCCGCGACTGCCGCCTGGCGTTGCAACCGGACAGGAGTCTCATCTATACTCTGCTTGCAGGTGAGGAGGAGGCGAACTGCGCCATGGTTATCCCTAAGATCGAACTGTGCAACGTGAGCAAAGCCTTTCATGGCAACGGCGTCACCGTCCAGGCCCTGGACGGGGTGTCATTTCACGTCCTGCCGGGGGAGTTCGTGACCGTCATCGGGCCATCGGGCAGCGGCAAGAGCACGCTCTTTAACCTGATCGTCGGGCTGATCGAGCCAGACGCGGGCGCCATCTGCCTGGATGGCGATGTGTGCCACGAGCGCATCGGGCGGGTAGGCTATATGCCCCAGCGCGACCTGTTGCTGCCCTGGCGCAGTGTGCTCGACAATGTCATCATCCCTCTGGAGCTGAAGGGCGTCCCGCGCGGCCAGGCCCGCGCTCGCGCCCGCGCCATGCTGCCCCGCTTTGGCCTGACAGACTTTGCTGACGCCTATCCCGCCTCCCTGTCCGGTGGGATGCGCCAGCGGGCCGCGCTGCTGCGTACCCTGCTTACCGAGCGCGACGTGCTGCTGCTCGACGAGCCGTTCGGTGCGCTGGATGCCCTCACGCGGCGTGAACTTCAGGACTGGCTGCTGGGCGTGTGGCAGCAGTTCAAACAGACGGTGATCTTCATCACGCACGACGTAGAGGAAGCGCTGTACCTGGGCGACCGGGTGATCGTGCTCAGTGCGCGGCCTGGCCGGGTGGTGCACATCCTGTCAGTCGACCTGCCTCGCCCGCGTCGTCGGGGGATGGTGGCGCTGCCACAGTTTGGCCAACAGATGACCGAACTGCTAGTGGCGCTGGGGATAGCGGTGTGATCGCGCCAGGGGCGGCTCGACCGGGGGTGAGGCTCTGAGTCTGCCTCCCCCCCGCGGGGG
>DAOTXR010000080.1:0-184549 GCA_034435375.1 Anaerolineae bacterium | reverse complement strand
CCCGCATCACCCGCTCGACCAGCTCATCAGCCTGACGCTTCAACCGCGCTTTCAGTTCTTCTTCTGGTGACATAGGTGCTTCCCTCCTGCATCCAGTCTACTCCTCTTCTCCCCCCAAACTGAAATGCACCCTTGAGGGCGAACAACAGACCACAGGCATGGCAGCTGGGCCATGCCTGTGGTGGGCGATCAAACTGCTGTGAACGGCTGCGAACGGTCAACTATTGGACCGTGACGACAACCTCGCGCCGGGTGGTGCTGCCGTCCAGAAGTTTAACATCGATGTAGTAAGTGGTGGTGCTGGTGGGGCACACTTGACGCGAGGAGTGGCCTACCACCCCCTCACCCATGAAGTATATTTCGCGGATGTTCTCGACATCCCAATATAACGTCACGCACCCCCCGGCGCTAACGGTCGTGGCGCTAGCCCTGAAGCTGATCGAAGGGGCGGCTCCGGCCGAGGCTGGAGCTGGGGCTGAGCCTGTCGACACTCGGACATAGGACCCAGACACCCAACCGGTCTGGCCATTGTAGTCAATGGCGTACCATCCACTCTGCTGGCCTACGACGGCATACTTGACGCCAGGGCTGATCGTGCCGATCTTGGCGTTGCTCACGCCTGGCCCAGAGCGCACATTCAGCGTGGTCCACGTCTCCAGAACCTGGCCAGTCGGCGACGACGGCGCTGGGGCGGCTCCGGCCGAGGCTGCACTGCTGCCGGCCTTCCACGCAGCGATGAGTGAACGCAGGATATCCAGCGACTGTGTTCCATAGGTCTGGCTTGGTTCGATGTGTGAACCTTCCATGAACTCGTTCCAGCTTACGATCAAGATCACGTCTGTTCCCGCTGCTACAGCGCCATTCCAGCTGTTGATGAGGAACTGGCCTCCAGCGCGATCGCGCCGTGAGGTAGGATTAGGGCGATTATCCCTGGCAGCAATTCGGTCCTCATCCCAGCCCGGATGAACTGTGGGGATGTATATTGTCCCACCGCGCGATGAAACGGCGTTCTTCTCTCGTAGGAAGCGGGCGCTGCTCCCGTTGGCCCAGGCAATGTTGAAAGCATACATGCCATCCATGGCACCTCCGTACAGGCAGCAACCATCGACGCCTTCCGCAATCCAGATTGTGTTACGGTTGGGATCCACTTGGTTACGGATCGACAGCCAATCGGCTGAGGAGAAGTTCGCCCGGTTCTGGAAGGCGAAGACGATCACGGGTTTGCCATTGTAACGGAGATAGGCTGGATGGTTGGCGCGGTCGTAGATCAGGTAGTTGAGAGAGGCAACTATCTCGTCACGATTGCGGTTAAAAGCCGGGTTGAAAATGTCAATGACGGCTCCCACCTTGAAGCCACGCTCGTTAGCGCGGTCGAGCATGTTATTGAGCACAGGCGTCGTAGTGAGGGTCTCTCCAACGCCGAACCAGCTCACAAGAAAAGCGTCGATCCCTGCGCCCTTAGCTTGATCGATGTGGGCGCCGGCCACACCAGGATCCCGAGAGTCGTACGAACCCATCAGTGGCCGATCGGTGAGAACGCCCGACTGTATGTCCCACGATGGTCCTCCGGCCCAGAAGCCCATGTAGTAAACCCACACCTGTCTGCCAGACTGCGCCTCGACAGTTTGCAAGGGTTGGAAGATTAGGATGCTGAGTAAGGCCGTTGCGATTACGAGAATGATCAAATATCCTTTTCTCATCTCAACTCTCCCGACTTAGACTCAACGAGGGTTGGCGTATCACGTCTATCCATGTGCTTTACCTGTGCTTCTGATTGTAAGAGATTCCAGCAAGGTTCCCTATAGTACATTGGTGCAACAAAAAACGGCCCTTATGGGCCGCACAATGAGTGGCGATGACTGGATTTGAACCAGTAACCAACGGCTTATGAGTCCGCTGCTCTGCCATTGAGCTACATCGCCGAGTATTGGCTATTATAGCAACGCTATCATCCTCTAGCAAGGTCTCGCGCCAGCGCCTCCAGGTCATTCATAAGTGGACCGATCATCAGTTACCTAAAGCGGGACCTTGAGGCCCGATGAGATTACAGAAGAGCATTTCACAAAGCATTGCTTTGATGGGAGGAAAGTGATAAACTATCCGGCGAACCGGCACTAAAACTGCATCAAGGTGCCTTTCCGCTTTGTGACATCCACCCTCGGATTGAGCACAAGGCAAACCCACGGGAAGGAGAATTCTCGAGTATGCGACCATACGAGATGGTAGTTGTGCTTCGTGCTGATCTCAGTGAAGAAGATCTCTCAGGCCAGATTGAAGCGATCCAGAACTGGATCCAGAGGAACAAAGGAGAGATCGTCGAAGCTAAACATTGGGGACGGCGACGCTTGGCGTTTCCAATCAAGAAGCTGCGCGATGGTTACTATATCTTTTACAGACTTAGCTTGCCTGCCGACGCTCCAGCCGAGCTAGAGCGTAGCCTGCGTTTTTCCGAAAATGTCTTGCGCTACCTGATCGTCCGCCAAGGCGAGTGAGAGCATCCGATAGGCCTGCAACCTTTTCAACCCCTGTTGTATCAGTGAGTTGGCTGCTGGTAGTGAGTGAGGAGACGTTCATGAGTAGGGGTCTCAACAAAGTCATGGTCATCGGCCATTTAGGACGCGATCCAGAAATGCGGTATACGCCTAGTGGCCGCCCAGTCACGTCTTTCAGCGTTGTGACTACACGGACCTGGACATCCGCCGAAGGGGAACGGCACGAAGAGTCAGAGTGGTTCAACGTTGTGGCATGGGGCAGCCTAGCCGAGATATGTAATCAGTATCTCAGGAAGGGCCAACAAGTGTACGTCGAAGGCCGCTTGCAGACCCGCGGCTGGGAAGACGAAGACGGTAAGAAACATTACCGCACGGAGCTAGTGGCCAGCGAAATGATCGTGCTGGGGGACCGTCGCAGCACACCAGTCCCGCCCATGAACGATGAAGGAACGCCGGGGAACGATCATTTTGCTTTCTAGACCACACACATTCGAGGAGTGACAACCTTGACTGCTATGGATTACGACGAACTAGATGAAGGCCTTGAGGGGGAAGACCTCGAAGGAGAGCAGGAAGCACGCGGTGGCCGACGCTTTGGCCCCCCTCGTGAAGGGCAGGGGCGAGGCGGTGGCCCTCGATCTGGCCGGGGTCGCTACGGACGCGCCAGAGCCTGCACCTTCTGCGTGGAGAGGACAGCTAGCATCGACTACAAAGAGTATGAGATGCTGCGCCGCTACATTGATGACCGGGGTAAGATCATGCCACGCCGCCAGACTGGCACCTGTGCTAAACACCAGCGTGCATTGGCCCGTGCTGTCAAGCGGGCACGCCACCTGGCGCTCCTGCCATTCACGAGCGAACATACCATGGAGAGCTGATACCTGTTTTGCCATCCATACTCGACAGCTCATCCGTGTTTGTTCGCCACAGTGGTCCTCTTGGTAGATTTGCAGGTGGACCGAGCCTGAGGGTGTAGATGGATGGGTCTATGCCCTTTTCGTTTGTGAGGAGATCGAACGACCTATGGCTAGACGCCCTGTGACAGCAGCCAAACCAGCTCCCACACGCCGACAGATATCCCGAGCGCAGCGTGAAGCCAATATCCAGCGCGCGGTTCTGATAGGTACAGCAGTTATAGGGTTAGCCGTTTTGGGCCTGCTGGCCTTCGCTGCTATTAATGAGTACATCCTCAAGCCCCGGCATGTCATAGTCTCTGTCAACGATGACCGGATCTCCGCTGCCGAGTTCCAGCAACGTGTCAAATTCGACTATGTCATTCAGGCGGGTGCGGTATCGCCAGAGCAACTGGGGATCGATGCAGCCTTCTATGCCGAGCTCGACATGGAGAACATGATCAACGACCTGCTCGTGATGCAGAAGGCCATAGAGATGGGCATCACAGTCAGCGATCAAGAGGTGGATGACTACTATTCAGGCAGCGCCCTGCCTACACCAACTCCCACACTGACACCGGCAGGCCCGACCTCGACGCCGACGGCCACGCCGACATTTGTCTATACGCTGACACCCCTACCGACGCCCACATTGGCACCTGATGTCACCCCGACGGCTACAGCCACGCTCACCCCAACGCCAAGCACACCGCCTACTGTCACGCCGACGTTCACCCCGGCACCAACGCTAACCGAGGCAGAATATAGCCAGAGGGTCAATGAGTTCATTAGCGAGATCAGCAGCATTACAGGTATTCCAGAAGCACGTGTCAGGGAGCTATGGAACGAGAGAGCGCGGGTTACCCTGTATCGTCAGAAGCTGGTCGAGAAGCTTGCCCTGCAAGTTGATGACACGAAGATCGTGGCTCATGTAGCCCAAATACAGGTCACCACGCAGGATGAAGCACTCAGTGCACTAGAGAGGCTAAACGCGGGTGAGGAGTTTGCCATAGTTGCTGCTGAGCTTTCACAGGACTCGTTCACAGCATACAAAGGGGGCGACCTGGGCTGGGTTACCCAAGAGCAGCTTCAAGAGGTGATCGGCGAAGCAGTCTTTAATCTACCCGTGGGTGAGATCAGTGGCCCTATTGAGACTGAGACAGGCTGGTACATCGTCAAGGTCTACGACCGGCAGGAAGTACCAACCACCGACAGCGACAAAGAAAGCCAACGTCAGCGACAATTCAGTGAGCTAGTATCGCAGTGGCGTGACGAGGCAGATGTCACAATTGACGACTCCTGGCAAAACTACATCCCGAGTCTGCCATAGATACGGGGGACATTGCTTGCATCACGGGAGCAGGGGTCGGCACTGGCTGGCCCCTGTTTGATTGTGTGGAACACAGTACGTTATCATCGGACGACAATCTGAGCGCGGGAAGGTATAACCATGCAGGTTCTGATCTACGGAGCGGGTGCTGTAGGCTGCTACATTGGTGGGCACCTGGCTCTGGCTGGCCACGGGGTAACATTGCTGGGACGGACGCCCCTGATCCAGGCAGTCGAGGCCAGAGGTATCACCTTGCACTTGCGGGACGGTATCCATTCTATCCGCACACTTCGCGCCGTTGACACACTCGCCGCAGCGTTGAACCAGCCCACACCTTTTGACTGGATCGCCTTCACTGTGAAGGCTTATGACACAGCCTCAGCAGCCTGGGAGTTACAGGCATACCTCCCAGAACCACCCCCTCTAGTCAGCTTTCAGAACGGGATCGGCAATGAAGACACTTTGCGTTCGATCTTTGGAAGTGAGAGGGTTGTCGCGGCATCACTTACCTCGCCGGTGTCGATGCCTACATTGGGCACGGTGGTGGAAGAGAAGAGACGGGGCGTGGCAGTGGCAGACGACTCGCCGGCAGCAGACCTCGTTACGGCGGCTTTGCGACAAACGACGCTATCCCTCCAGGTTGTACGGAATTCCAATGCGCTCAAGTGGTCCAAACTGTTGTTGAACATGGTGGCCAATGCAGTGCCAGCTATTGTGGATATGACGCCTGGTGAGGTCTTCAGTGACCCAACGCTGTTCGGAGTGGAATGGGCTGCATTGAGAGAGGCGTTATGGATAATGGATCTCAAAGGCATAGATCTGGTCGATCTACCTGGAGCACCAGCCCGGACCTTTGGGGCATTGGTTAGACATGTACCCCCCTTTGCTCTTCGGTTGCTGCTCAGGCGGCAGGTCAGCAGTGGGCGCGGTGACAAGTTGCCCTCCCTGCTCGCCGCATTGCGGTCCGGCCAGCGAAAGACCGAGGTGGCCTGGCTGAACGGCGCAGTGGTCCAGTCTGCCGACAGTCTAAAGCGCCTGGCACCCGTGAACCACGCCCTGGCACTGACCGTCTCAGATATTGCCGCAGGTCGCATACCGTGGGATGCCTACCGCCACAACCCGGAACTTTTGCTCGCAGCCGTGAACATTGCGCGAGGCTACCCTGATCGCCAGAGGAACTAGGGAGTAAGCAGTCCCACGACTGGCAGTAGAATTGGGGTGGTGCTAGGATAACAGCCAGGAGCTTAGCGGCGACCTACTGGATCAGGACATGTCAGCCGAATCCGAACCTCTCGAATCCTACTATGACTCTGGCACGCTGCGCGGGTTGTTGCGCAGCGGGTTTACACTGTTGAATGCCCGGCGAGTGCGATCTCGGGACGAGATTGCACACAAGCGTTTCCACGCAGATGAGCTTATCAACCAAGTCATTTACATAGTCCTGATCGTCGTTCCTGCTATCATCCTCGACATTGTGCAGCGCCTGCGAACCTGGCTTACAGGCCAGCCACGAGCTTACCCTCAGGGATCGTGGCAGTTCTACCTCAAGTTTGGCCTGCGTGAGGATCTGGCCCATTTTACCAACGAGACAATCGGCTACCACCTCCAACGCCCGCCAGAATCGACCGAGCTAGATGACCTGACTGCCTGGACGATGACCGTCATCCAGTTTCTGTGGAACTACGATGAACTGATGGGCGTGGTGTGGGACGAATGGATCACGCTCAGGCTGTTGTCAAAGGCTGCTCACAGAGCTGGCTTAGCCCATGACAATTTGTTCGTGCGACTCCAGCGTGACTGGGAGATGGCACGCCCGTATCATGCGCCGCTCAATGGTACTTATGCTGACGTGCGCCAGGCGGCCTTTCAGGAGTTCATCGCACCACGGTTGGCATCTCTCCCTCATGACCTCAGGGTGGAGATACAGCGGGAGCATCAGGAGCTTGCGGCGGCGCAGCGCGAGGCTTTCAAGAGGCAGATGTCGTTGTTGGCCCACACCAAGCCGGGGCGTTTCCTTGATGACAAGGAAGGCATTCCGCTGTGGGACGCACGGATCGGGCTAGTGATCTGTGGACGGTACTATCTGATCCCGGTTGTAGATCACGACGAAAACGGCGCCCCGGTTGTCTATGAATATTCCGGGGGCCGCTGGCCTCTGCGAATCGAAAATGGGCAGTTGTTCGACCCTGCCGGCGATCAACTGGTAATGCATGGGGATCACCTTTTCCGCCGCACCGACGGTGGGTTGGTCGGGTATCTAGACATGGCTCCTGCTTCCCGCGTCAAATGGCAGCTGCGCGCCATTTTGGAGCAACGAAGCCGTCAGTCCCCGCCTTCTGCCGGTGAGGTTCCAGTAGATATACTTCTGGCCGAAACGCCGCGCTCGCGGCAGGCACGGCTACGGCGCTCGCTTCCCCGTGAAACCCAAGAAAGTCTGGACCGCCTGGACCGTGCGCCTATCATCATCAATTGGGATATTCTTCCACGCGATCGGTCGCTGGCCGAATTACGCCGGACTCATCGGGGAATTGGTGACCATCCACTGACAATCATCCGAACAGAGAACAGCTTGATCTTCGACCAGTCGCACGTCTTTTTTGATGGAACTTGGTCGCTGGCCATGGCCGAGGTGCTGACCAACGGAGCAGTGCGATGGTGCGAACGGTGTATCCATATTGCACCCAGTGAAGCGCCGCTTGTGCAGCCACTAGACATCGAGCCATCGTCGGCGTTTCTGTCAGAGGCGATACCTTACCGCCAGGTGCCGGAGATCTCAGCCGAGACCACGATCTGGGACATCTCAAGCATTTTTCAGCTGCGCAGGCTGCTAGCACAGACCGGCACACGGCTTACGATCAACGATTTGCTTGTGATCACACGGATTTTCCACGCAGCCCACTACAAGCCATCTCCGAGTGTGCAAACAGCCATTGACGAGTTTCGAGCCCGTGCCAGCACAGTAGCCGAGCGCAAAGCCCTGGCTGCCATTCAGCACTCGCTGCAACGTGGCCGCGTGACTAATCCGGCGCTTCTCATCCCGGTCGATGCCTCACCGGTTGAGCCTCACGAGCGGCTCTTCCCGATCACATTTCGCAACCTGGCCGATAACCTGGTGTGGATTTGGGATGACACCTGGGAAGCTTACCAGGCCTACCGACGTATTGAGCCGCCCAACACACCTGAAGGCATTGCTGCGTTTCAAGCCTTTGCTCTCAAGCGGACCCTACTCATCGGCAATCTGCGTGCCTTCAGCTACATCCTGGCTGCCAACAAGGCGGTTGCTATGCGTGGTGCGAGCTTGAACATCGGCATCCTCAAGCTGCTGGTAGGTTTGCCCCCATGGCTTCAGTTTATGCTGAAAGAGATCCCAGAGCAGTTCCCCGTACTGAATGAGCTCATACGGGGTGATGAGGTGTACTCCAATGTGGGTCGCGTAGCGCAGGGATCGTCGCTGGCCCGCTTCATGACCGCCAAGGACGATGGCAACACCAAAGCTCTCGCTTGGGGAATCATGACTGACGACCAGGATCGGCTGATCGTCACAATGCGCGACTTCCGTCCCCATGTGAAGCCGCTCATTCGGGCTGGGCACATTGAATTGGCCCGTCATATGGCACAGGATTATGTTCAGACCTACACCTTTGACCTGATGGGACTGGTTGCACGGCTGGTGGCGATGCTCCAGGCGCAGTCACCTGTAGGGAGATAGGAGGACAAACAAGAGTGCCTGTCCTATTCAAGACAGGCACTACAAGGTGCCCCGGAGAGGACTCGAACCTCCACGCCCTAAGGGCACAGGCCCTCAACCTGCCGCGTATGCCAATTCCGCCACCGGGGCAAAGCAACGATCATTATAGCATGGCGGGCAGCCCTGTCAATGGGCGGGAGTGCTCAAAAGGGTGGTCATGGTGTTAACGGGTCAGGCGATTTTAGCCCTCCATATCCACTCTATTAGACACTCTCTCAATGGGCAGGGTAGTGAGGGAGGGGTAGTAATGTGTTATTCTTCCATGCGAAGACTTATCTGACGATGGTTGAATTAGAGGTAGAGGGGTGCCTTTTGATGAGCGAGTTGCGCAAATTACCGTTGTTCCCTTTGAATGCTGTCCTGTTTCCGGGGATGATCCTGCCGTTGCACATTTTCGAGCCGCGCTATCGATTGATGATTGGGCGATGTATTCAGCAGAGTGCACCATTCGGTGTAGTGCTGATCCGCGAGGGAGTAGAGGTGGGGGGAGAGGCTATCCCGCACGAGGTTGGCACTCTGGCTCATGTGACTCATGTCGATCGACTGCCAGATGGCCGGATGAACATCCAGGTAGTAGGCTACCAGCGTTTCAGGATTAAGGAGTTAACCCAGGATCAACCCTACCCAACCGGTATGGTGGAGGACTATCCTCTGCAAGGCACCCAAAGTCCGGAAGTACAGCCCTCAGCCGCATACCTGGGCCTAGCGTTACGTGCTTACTTGCACATCTTGATTGACATCATGGACCTAAAAGTCTCCCTGGATCAGATCCCCCAGGATGGAGCGGCCCTGGCCTATTTTGCGGCAGCGGTGCTGCCGCTGCCACTGGATGAGAAGCAGAGCATCCTGGCCACCGACGACCTACCAAGCATCTTGAAGGTAGAACAATCTCTTTTGAGACGTGAGAGGATGTTGCTCAACTACATTGCTGAACAAGAACGGCGGCGTAGTGGCTCGTCAGAGCCTTTTTCACCAAACTGATACCTTTCATGCAGGGAGGGCCTGACATGCGCATTGTTGTTGATGCTATGGGCAGTGACAACTACCCCGTTCCCGATGTGGCGGGGGCGGTGTTGGCAGCCCGGGAGTGGGGTGACGAGATCATTCTTGTAGGCGATCGCGCGAAGGTAGAAACCGAGCTTGCCAAGCACGAAACAGGCGGCCTCAAACTGGAGATTGTCCATGCCAGCCAGGTGGTAGAGATGACTGACAAACCCACTGAGGCTGCTGAGCACAAGCCAGACTCATCGATGCATGTTGGCATGCGATTGGTGCAAGAGGGCAATGCAGATGCCTACGTCACCGCCGGCAACACTGGTGGTGTTCTGACCATCGCTACACTCTATACGCTCAAGCGTATCCGGGGAGTCAGACGCCCTGCGTTGACCGCCATTTTTCCGCACCTGAATGGTCATGTGGTTGCAGCCGACATTGGGGCCAATGCCGACTGCAAGCCCGAATTTCTAGTGCAGTTTGGAGTGATGGCCAGCCTGTATGCTGCACAAGCAATGGGCATTGAGCGACCACGTGTGGCGCTGCTCAGCAATGGTGAGGAAGAGGGCAAGGGCAACCAGCTGATCAAAGACACCATCCCATTGATCAGAGAAGCCCCTGTCAATTACATTGGCAATGTGGAGCCTAAAGAAGTGCTGGCGGGCGAGACTGACGTCGTGATTCACGATGGCTTCACTGGCAATATCTTCATCAAGAGTATTGAAGCGACGGCTAGCATGATGGGCAAGTTGATCAAACGTGAGATCAGGGCCGGGGTTGGCACATCGCTGGGCGGGCTGATGGCCAAGCCGGCCTTCGACCGCATCAGCCGCCATGTTGACCCTTTCGAGATCGGCGGCGCGCCGCTGTTGGGTGTCAACGGTGTGGTGATCGTTGGGCATGGGCGCACAAACGCAATTGGCATCCTGAACGCCATACGCCAGGCCCGCCGAGCAGTGGAGGGAGGCGTGCCAGATGCCATCCGGGCTGGGTTAGGACACTGACATCCCGTAGCTGAGGGATAAGTTACAAGCGTGCATATCAGAGGATCTGGTACACGCTGCTGTGATACTGGATCAGCCCCAGGCGCAATCCAAGGGTGTCCTGCCCATCGTTAACAGCCTTGCCGTTAGTTGCGGCGACAGCATCCCATTTGATGCTGCGCATGCTGCCCTCTGCCACGCGTGTCTCCACCACGAATGTTGCGCCGGGGAGCTGGTTGATGAGGAGGTCAGTATAATACTGGCGGATTGCAGAAAGTCCCTGAATGGTCTGTCTGGATGTGACAATGACGGCGTTGGGCTGGTACAGGGCAACTAAAGCGTCAATGTCGGCGCGGTTGAGAGCATCGACTAGGGTATCCACAAGATCATGGGTAGGGACGCTAACTGGCCAATCAAACCGGGCGATCACGTCCCACAGGTCGCTGCCTGAAGGGCTACCAGCGTAATCCCAGGACCAGAAATTAACTGCGGGAATGCCGATGTCCAGGGCATGTTGCAAGAACTCCTGGATATGGGATGGCTTGGGTCGCCAGCCATATTCTTCGTAAGCCGCGCCAGTCGGAACAATTGGCCTGACAGGATATACCTGCTGGAACTGAGCCAAGCAACGATCAAGCTGCTGGGCCGGATTGTCAGCCTGAAGCCAATAGACTTGGGGCATATTTACCTCGCAGCGGCTTAGGAACTCAGCCCAGGGCAGCGTGGGGTGGTACTGAGGATATCGGAACGAACTCAGTCCGACTGGTATGCCAGCCCGTGAAGTCAGGCTCTCCATGTATGCGCTGGCAGCGGCGTGTTTGCCTTTGTAGTCCACTTCGGCGTTGACGACGAAACCATCCAGCCCAAGCGATCGGATACGGTGGACAGCTATGTCGGCTTCACGGAAAGGCTCATCGCCATAGACAAACTGCCAGCCCCAGCACTTGATCCCTGCACCTTTCAGCCCTTCGACCAGTGGTGTGGCCAGGTCTACATTATAGGCGCGCGAACCATCTGCGATCTTGATCAACACATGGGTCAGACCTGCATCACGTGCCCGCCTAACAATCGCATTGGGGTCACCATTTTCGCACTTATTGATCTTCCAGATGTAGAATCCCTTGCCTTCCAGATTCGGTGACATCGTGCGTCCTTTCTGTTTTCGGGTTTTTACCAAAGAAGCAGGGGTGGCCAGGTGGTTATTTAAGCGTTTCTCTGAAGGTTTTTGAGAAAAATCTTCAGAGAAACCTCAGGTTTTGAGAAAAGTCATTCGAATGACTTTTCGCAAAACACTTAACTTGTCGTAATGCGGCGAGCCTCAATCACATTAGGTAAACGGGCTATTTTCAGCAGGACATTGCTCAACTGGGCTGCACTCTTGACCTCCATGATGACATTGAATGTAGCGATGTGGTTCTGGGTATGAATGCTCACGTCTCTCATGTTGACATGGCTGTCAGCGACAGCAGCTCCAATGTCACGCATCAAACCTTCGCGGTCGTAGGCCTTGACCAGTACAGGGACAGGGTAGCGCTCTTCTTGTGTTTCACCCCACTCAACAGCAATCAGACGTTCGGGATCAGCTAGATTAAGGACATTGGGACAGTCCCGGCGGTGGATCGTGATGCCGCGCCCGCGCGTGATATACCCGACAATTGGGTCACCCTGGATCGGGTTGCAGCAGCGAGCGATGTTTGTCAACATCCCGGCCGTCCCCTGCACGCGAACCCCCTGGGATGATCGTCGTGCGGTAGCCGCCGGTGCAGGAGACTCGGCCACAGGGATCTCCGGAGTAGTGTGTCTCTCCAACTCCAGGATCTTGGTCGCGATGTGCTGGGGATGAATGTCGCCGAAACCGATCTGGGCGAGTAGCTCATCCACACGTTCAATCCCAAAAAGCTCAGCGACTTGCTCATGGGACATCTTATCCATCCCCAGACGTTTGAGCTCGCGTTCCAGGATCTCCCGGCCCTGAGCTATCATCTTGTCACGATCCTGGCGACGAAACCACTGGCGGATCTTGGCCGCTGCGCGCTTAGTCTTGACGTATTCTAGGCTGGGGTTAAGCCAATCACGGCTAGGACCACCGCGCTTGGCCGTCAGGATTTCGACGCGGTCACCTACCTGCAACGTATAGTCAAGGGGCACTAACTTACCATTGACCTTTGCGCCACGGCAGCGATGCCCGATGTCGGTGTGGATGTGATAGGCAAAGTCAATCGGCGTGGAACCCGCGGGCAAGTCTATGATGTCGCCACGTGGTGTAAAGATGTATACACGGTCCTTAAAAACATCTGTGCGCAGTGCATCCAGGAACTCACTGGCATCCTCTACACTTTGACCGACCTCCATCAATTCGCGCAAGTGCTTGAGGCGACGCTCGAAAGTCTCGTCGTGGTCTCCCTGCCGAGGGACCCCTTCCTTGTAGCGCCAGTGTGCAGCGACGCCGTACTCGGCGTGAGCATGCATTTCCGGAGTGCGAATCTGGACTTCCAGAGTCTTACCGTCCTCCAGAATGACAGCAGTATGCAGCGACTGATAGAAATTATCCTTCGGCGCTGCAATGTAGTCATCAAACTCCCCTGCTATGGGGCGCCACGTCTGGTGGATAATGCCCAGGGTCTGATAACAGGTGAAGATGTCTGGCACGATGACACGCACGGCACGGATGTCGAAGATCTGATCAAATGGCAGCCCCTTGCGCTCCATCTTGCGCCAGATGCTATAGATGTGCTTGGAGCGCCCTTGCACATCAGCTTTGATATTATATTGCTCTAGGATGCTTTTTAGTCGACTGACGATCTGAGCTATGTAGTAGTCGCGATCGGCGCGGCGTTCGTCGATCAGCTCTGCGATCATCCTGAATCGTTCCGCATCAAGGTAGCGGAAAGCCAGGTCCTGAAGCTCCCAACGCCATTGCCAGATGCCCAGGCGTGCACAGAGTGGAGCGAAGATATCCATAGTCTCACGAGCCATGCGGAGCTGTCGATCTCGTGGGAGGTGCCCTAGGGTACGCATGTTGTGTAGACGGTCAGCTAGCTTAATGAGGATGACACGTACATCATCGTTCATAGCAAGCAGTGTCTTGCGAAGGTACTCAGCTTCGCGGTCTCGTGGTCGTCCTCTGGGGGCATGGTCGGTGCTGAGGGGGAGTTGTTCTAGCTTGGTTACACCGGCTACCAGGGCAGCGATCTCTTCGCCGAATTCTTCACGCAGGTCATCGAGCGTATTCGGCGTGTCCTCTGCCACATCGTGGAGCAGACCGGCCGCGACTGTCACTGTGTCGAGGCCGAGATCAAGAAGTATGCGGGCCACTTCAATGCAGTGGACAATATAATCCTCACCTGAAGCACGCTTCTGCCCAGCATGGGCACGCTGGGCGAACTCGTAAGCATGCTTGAGGATGTTGCGTTCATTGATGGGCAGGTTGGCTGCCGGTGCAATGAACTCTTCAAAAGTCGGGATGGTTGTCAACGTCATAGTATGACGGAATCCTGCTGGACTGTCTATCCTCAGACAACCCAGCCCCTGCTAATTACTACGTTAGAGTCAGTATAATCAGCTGGGATACAGTTTGCAATGCCTGTCCAGACGAGGGGGTGGCAATGGGAGTGGAGGTGTTGGCTATCCCTCGCCGCCTTCCCGTGGGCTGCCAGGCGTGTAAAGGATCATGTCAACCCAGTTTGTCATCCCTTCACGGACTTCGAGTTGGCCGGACCAGGTGAGGGTACCATATGTAGCAGTGATCAGGTAGTGGCCTACCGGCACATCGGGCACCGTGAAATTCTCATTCCAGTTGTCATCAGCATTGACGCCAAACCCGGCGTAGCTTGTCGTGCGGTGGGTTGTTGCTCCACTGGCAAGGTCAATCACCGTGACATCGACATCGTTAGCCAGACTTCCATCGGCAAACTTGATACGCCCTGCAATGACGCCGGTGCCAACATAAGGAGCCATCCACAAATCCGGGTTACGGACTGAGTAGTACCAGTCACGCCCTACACGAACCTCGAAGTGGACATGCGGACCACTGACTTGACCAGTGGCACCAATTAGGCCAATCACGTCACCGGCTTGCACAACATCGTCGGCCTTCACTAGCAGAACCGACATATGCGCATAGAGCGTGTAGACGGGCTGACCTCGGTAGCCGTAGTTGTGTTCGATCACTACCGTGTTGCCATAGGTTGCGATGGTCTCATTCTGGTTGTTGTGGCCCTTGTCAGAGTAGATCACTGTGCCATCGGCTGCAGCATGTACTTCCACGCCGACGGGATTAGGGATGTCGATCCCATGGTGGACGCGCAGATTGTCTGATGGGCCATTGGATCCGTAGGGATACCAGGCTAGACCATAGTTGACATAATTGGATGCCACAGGCCGGACAAACCAATAGTGGTCATAGGGATGGCGAGCCAAAGGGACGGGAAGAGATGGTGGATTCCAGCTCACTGACGGAACATCAGGAGGAGCGGCCTCACCGCCGTCGTCAGATTGTCCCTGGAGATCGGGGGCATAGACTAGGGGGGGTGTGGGCGAAGGATCGGATAGGGCAGACACACGGGTTGGTGATGCCCTAGTCTCAACAATGGCTTCTGTGGGTGCTGGCAATGGGGTAGACAGGGGGACAAGCGCGGGTTTGGCTTGAGTGGTCTGAACAAAGGGTGCCACGACTGTGCCCTCCGTAGCCCCTTGCGAGGCCGCGACGTGAGTTGCTAGTGCGGCAGTAATAATGACGCCAACTAGGACAAAGAACAGAATTGCTCCACGAACCCGTTGCATGTAACAGTTACCTTATTGGCCTGCTTGTATGGCATCTTCAGGGGTGGGTGTATTGTCAGGGCTGAGCATAGGCGACGAGTCCATCGATCCAAAGACTTCCCGAAGCGTGTCTTCCGGGTAAATCTCGCGCATGGCGTTCCACCAGTCGAGACCGTCTCGCTTTTCATACTGCCAGTACAGGATTCCAGGCCAATTGTATCGCCACGAGCTGTCTGATGAAACTGGCATCCAACCAAACAGCTGGGCCGCCTGTGTGAAGTCGATGTAGTAGCCCGATGGCACGCTGTCCTTGAAACGCCCGCCGGCCTCATAAGCGTCTACATCACCGCTGAACCGTGCCGTGAAGTCCCAGGGGGCATGGCGCAGAGGTTCTCCAAGTGTGCCATCCTGGATAGCACATCGCACATAAAGACGCCAGTATGTGTCTGGTCCCACCTGGTAGGGGATCAGTTCGATCTGAGCAGGACTCCCCTGAGCGTAGGTCTGGACGACATCAAAAGCACGCCCTGCCTTATGCCAACTGTGATAGTCCTGACCAGGCTCAGTCCGACGTCTGAGGTCCCAGTAGACCTCATCAAGCTGTCCCAGAAAGTCCCAGCCTGCTATCTGATCGACATACTCGCGGAGGGCTGTGAACGAGCCATCCACACGATCGCTGAGAAAAGGCGACTCGGCAATAACGCCCAACGCGCGAAGGTCGACCAGACGGTAGGGCGCTTGACCATCCTGCTGGGGTTCGATAACCAGTGGTTCTTCAAAGGGAGAGGGAAGGGGAGCTGTTGCGGCAAAGGCAAGCGTCCCTCTTGGAATAGCGGGCAGAGGGGCGATTGACCAGACGGGCCCTGACGCAACTGAGGGGACAGAGAATGCCCTCAAAGAAGTCTGCCAAGTGTTGAGTTGGCTGGTGAGTAGCAAACTTCCCCCCATAGAGCGTTCGGCCAGGAATACCAGACTGCGACCATCAGGAGACCAAGCGGGTGAGTGTCCCTGGCTTACCACAAGTGGTGTTTTCCAACCCTCGCTCGTGCGCTCGATGACATGGACTAGGGGAATACCATTCTCCACGGTGGTGTATGCCAACAGTGTGCCGTTGGGTCCCCAGGCTGGCTCATCTTCGTCGATTTCGAGGGAGCGGGTCAGGTTAACAGCCCGTTCTTCGCTGGGATCATCCAGTGAGATGAGGTAGATGTCCTGATAGCCATCGCGGTTGGAAACGTAGGCGATCTCGCGGCCAAATGGTTCAGTTGCGGTCGTCCACGCCGGCGAGAAGTCCGGCCCCGGCTGCCGTGTCAGGGGGTAGGGACCCTCGCTGCCGTCAGCTCTGATGATGTAGACATCGAGGTTGCCTTCGTAGTACGCTTCGTAGGCGATCCACTGGCCGTCAGGACTCCACGAGGGGGATGCTTCGTAGGCGAGATCGTAGGTGACGCGAGATATCTCGCCAGTGACCATGTTAAGGATATAGATTTCCCAATTCCCATCGCGGCGTGAGGCAAATGCGACACGTTGGCCGTCGGGGCTCCAGGCCGGGTCTCGTTCATCAGCCGGACTGTCGGTTAGCCGAACCAGCCTGTCCTGCCCTGCGGTTAGGGCAAACAGATCACTCTGGGAACCAACGTACATCGAAAAGATGAGGGTACCTCCAGTATCGAGGAATTCGCCAGCGGAGGCTGGGGTTTGCTGAGCTGGTGGTCCATTGACCTCCGCAGGCTCTGGAGCAGCGTTGTCAGCTGCTAGGGGCGGGAGTCTGGTTGCAGGGCTGTTCAGTGCCTGAGGTGTGGTTGCCCAAAAAATGAGCAGCGCCACAGAGGCCAACAGTATAACGGCCAGACCACTCAGCAAGCGCACTTGGCTCTCGATACGGGCAGAGTCGGTCAGGATGGCATATCCCTCTGAACGCTCGCTGACCCACAGAGACACGCCGTGTAGAGACTGATCAAGGTGCCTCCCCAGCCAGATGGCGATCTTGGCAACGAGGCCCCCCAGGCGGTCAAGTAGACGGAAGAGGCGCGCAAGCATAGCGCAGATCATAACATGTCTGGCAGGCTTGCGAAAGTAGAGCATTGTTCAACAATTGCTGACTCGCTCGCCAGCGATTGATCGGCAACTGGAAGTCCTATGAAGGCCATCGATGCTGTATTGTAGGCTTTCATATCTCCGGACTACAATTTAGCTTATTATGGACCTCTTGGGGCCTCAAGAGCGCTCTGGCAGCCCCGCCAGAAAGTGATTGCAAGACACTGAGTAACTTGCAAGGAACGAAGAAGTTGTTATTCTCTACGCCGGCCCGACCTGTTTACATTCAGCACAGGATCGCAGGCCAGGGTTGCAGGCATCTTCTCTATAAATCTGTGGCAAGTAGTGTGGACGCCCGGCACAAGTGCACTTCGGTTGCTTATCGACCCGAATCTCCTCAACCTTGGAGCGTAAGTCGCTATATGAATCAATATCAATACCAAACAGAAGTTCTGTTTTGCGATCCAAAAATCCTTTTTGCTGGTGCTCTTACCGCAAGGCTGAGGTGTATCCCCAGGTTTATCTTGTTCAGGAGTGGGATTCGGGCAGATCCTGCATTATAGTAATGGCAAAGCGGATATCGTCCTTGGGAGACGAGATGAAGGCTCTGCACTCAATTCTCAAGACCTTCACGTGTGGAATAGGCCGTTCTTGCTGCAGCCCTCGTCGGTGGCTTGTAGTTGTTGTGGTGAGCCTCATGCTTATCTCAATGCATGTGTCCCATGAGTCGGCGGCAGCTCAGGAGGAGGGAACTACTATTATCCACACGGTTGCCTGGGGCGAGACGTTGTCGTCCATTGCGCAGCGCTATGGTGTTACCGTGCAGGCCATTGCGGAGGCCAATGGCCTCATGGATGACCGCATCTATGCAGGCCAGCAGTTGGTCATTCCTGGAGTGGTCTCTCAGGCAGGCTCACCCTTTTCCGGACAGCCCATCGTGCATGTTGTACAGCCTGGGGAGAATCTCTATCGGATTGGGTTACAGTACGGTCTGACGGTTGACGAACTGATGGCGGTTAACAATCTTACCGATTCCGATCAGATCCGAGCTGGACAAACGTTGATCATCCAGCCCGCAGGCGGGGCTTCTGGGCAGGCCGAACAGCCATCAGGATCTGTAGCTACTGCTGCCGTGCATGTTGTCCAGGCTGGCGAGACATTGTTTAGCATCGGTCGCAGGTATGGCGTCTCTGTAGAGGCACTCGCCCATACGAATGGACTCCTCAATCCGTCTGCGATCTACGCAGGCCAGCGGCTTACCATCCCCGGGGCGGCTACTGCTAGCACTCCGGGCTATACGCCTTCAGAAGTTGTAGTGACACATGTGGTTCTACCAGGTGAGACTCTCTCGTCTATCGCTGCTCGTTATGGTGTCACGACTTGGGTACTAGCGCAGGTGAACAGTCTCAGTAATCCTTCTCTGATATATGGTGGACAGGTGTTGACGGTGCCCGTTCCTAGCGCCCTTACTGCTGGAAACGCCGCCACATCCAAGGCTATCGTAGTGGATATCTCAGATCAGCGCGCCTATGTGTATGAAAATGGCATTCTGCGGTGGACGTTTGTTGTCAGTACAGGACTGCCTGGTTCCGAGACATGGCGCGGCAACTTCCAGATTCAGAACAAGATCCCGAACGCTTACGCCGCCACATGGGATTTGCAGATGCCATATTGGCTGGGTTTCTATTGGGCAGGGTCCCTCCAGAATGGGTTTCATGCCCTCCCCATTTTGCATAACGGCGTGCGTTTGTGGGAGGGATTGCTTGGGCGACCTGCTTCTTATGGCTGTGTGATTCTCAGCGAGAGTGATGCCCGGCTGTTGTATGAATGGGCGGAAGTTGGAACACCCGTGACGGTGCGGGACTGAGCGTTGACAGGCCTCTTTGCCGGACGTATAATCTCCCCCCGTTGGCACCTGATGCATGTGTGCTCACGTGTATGTCGTGAGCCATGCAAATTAGTGTAGAAGGAGCGGAAATCGTGACCGATGAACTGTCTCCGCTGTCGTTAGGCGACGTGCAGCCCAAGACCAGACTCAAAGGTGTTGTTAAACAAATTCAGCTGGCAGGTGCTATTATTGACGTGGGCTTGGAAGAATGCGATGCATTCCTTCACATCTCGCAGATCCGCCGTCGCAGGCGCGTTAAAAATGTCGCGGATGCCTTGGCTGAAGGCCAAAAGGTGACAGTCTGGGCGCTTGCCGTTGATAAAGAGAATGCCCGCCTCGATGTTACCATGATCCAGCCTCCCGCTGTGAGTTGGGATGAGATCGCTGTAGGCCAAGTCTACAAGGGCCAGGTCGTGAGGATCGAGAAGTTCGGCGTTTTTGTGGATATCGGCGCAGAGCGCCCCGGTTTGGTTCACATTAGCGAACTTGCGCGCGACTATGTCAGCGATCCCAACGAGGTCGTGCAGAAGGGCCAAGAGGTTGAGGCTCAGGTGATCGGCATTGACCGCCAGAAAAACCAGATCGACCTGAGTATGAAAGCCATAGCCAGGCCCTCCGAGCCAGCTGTCCAGCAGGAACCACAGGAAGACTTGCCGACGGCCATGGGGCTGGCTTTGCGGCGTGCATTGGCAGATAGTGCTGAAGGGGAGGAGTCCGTTATGCCTGCCCCTCGGAGAACCGGGAAACCGCGCCGTGACCAGCAAGATGATATCCTGCGTCGCACCCTCGAGCGACACCAGGGCGATTGACCCTTCTCTCACTTCCTGTGCAGCTAAGCCCTTACCAAGCTCGAGAAGAGAGATTCTGCCCTCACTACTGAGGGATAGGCTCCTCTAGATGCGCAATGCAATGCTCAATCGCGCGATTGCTATGCCGAGAGTCGCCGCCATGACTATTGCTGACGCTATGCAATAGGGGCAGACTGCCCTAATAACGAACAGTTCCAGGTAGGTCAGATAGATCGAATATAGCGTGCCTGTTAAGGTCAGACCGAACGCGAGGGCCGGTCCCTGCTCAGCCAGCGGCCCTTTGACCTCCTCTGCGATGAAGACCACCAAAATTGCCAGATATCCTGCAAGACCTATAGCAGCGACAGGGACTCCCCCTACCCTGGCGTAGCGACTCTGTCGCACCAAGTCGCAGCCGGTGTTGCACAATGTGCTGGAGTTGGTGAGGTAGATGACTGTCAGATAGCCTGCGATGAGTAGGCCAAGTGCAGTCAGAGCTATTGAGATACGGCGCAACAGCACAAAAGAGCTCCTTGTCATAGGGATCAGTCTCCTTGCAGCATATTTCCTAATTGCCAAAATCTGTGCAATCTTCTTTATTTTTGTAATATTTACTTATTTTTAGGGCGGTGAAGAGGTGACAGGAGGAGCCGGAGAAATAGAGGTGCTTTCTGGCGCTGCCGGTGTAGTGTCGAACAGTCGGAGCTCGAAAGTCAATGGACGCCCTATTCGAGTTCCGTCAGGTAGGACAATAGCCCAGGTGCTGCTCACCACCGAACGGTCTGCGTTGTAGGCAGGAGTTCGCAGCGCCAGCGCAACGTCGAGTCTGCCTCCAGGCTGGATCTCGTGGCCAAACTCGACTGCCTCTGGTCCTTGTAAATGGAATCCCTCAACATAAATCAGCTGTGTGTCGTCTGGCAGAGGACACTTGCCCTCGTTCACGATCGTGATGCTTAATGTAAGTGTTGTTAGCTCCGGGTAGACGGCTCCGTTAGGGGGCGACTGCCCAACGATCTCGTAGTCGAACTCGCAGGCGGCCTGTGTGGCTGTCAGATCAGGCGTTGGGTTGGCGACAGTTGTTTGTGGTCTGATGACCATAGTAGCCAGAGCCTCGAGGGTTAGGCTGATCTGTGTTGCCTGCAAGTCATCAGTGCTCGTGAGCTGAGTGGCGGTTGGCCCTGGCGTGATCTCAGGTGTGGCGGAGGGTGAGGGAGTGTCTGTCAGGACAAGCGCCACCTCAGGCATAAACGGCAGGTAGGTGCTGAGCGTCCCTGTGAACGTAAGGTAAGCTCCTCCCGCCATGGCGCCGATGGCTACCAGCAGGAGGATGAGCCAGGCTAGACAGCCAGCTCTGCGCGGAGACACTTCCGCTTCTCCAACTGTGCCTGTCTCCGGACGCCGGAGCACAGCCGCTCCGGCTGGCTGCGCTCCTTCAGCGTGGCCGGGAATAGGGATCACGAGCGTCGAGGCGGCTTCCAAGTCGTCGAGATGGACTATCATTTCCTCGACATTCTGGTAACGTTCAGCAGGCGATTTAGCCAGCGCCTTGTAGAGAATCCGCTCCAGCCCTTCCGGAATGTCGGGGTTCAGGCCGGATGGTGGCGGCAGAGGGTCATTGACATGCTTGAGGACGACAGCAATGGGCGTATCAGCATCGTAGGGAATAGTCCCTGTGACCATCTGGTAGAGCACGATGCCCAGCGAATAAATGTCAGATCGGTTATCGCCTGATTGCCCTAGCCCCTGCTCAGGGGACATATAAGCCGGGGTTCCTACCATGGACCCACTTGCCGTCATGTTAGGTCCGCTGATGATGCGCGCAATTCCAAAGTCGGTCAGTACGACGCGCCCTTCGGAGTCGAACATGATGTTGCCAGGCTTGATGTCTCGGTGAATCATCCCTCGGGAATGCGCATAGGCCAATGCGCTGGCAAGCTGGCGTGTAATGTTGATTGATTCGGGGATGGTTAGTCGCTGGCCTTCAAACTCTAGACTGAGCAGACGTGCTCGCAGGGATGCACCATCGATGTACTCCATTACCATATAGTACAAGTCGCGGGTTGTGTCGTGCTCAAAGTCGTAGACCTGTACTATGTTAGGGTGACGCAAACGCGCAACATTCCGCGCCTCGCTCTCAAATCGATCTTTGAAGGCTGGGTCTTCACCCAGAAATGGGTGAAGGATCTTGATCGCGACGTTGCGGTCGAGGGCGGCATGGTAGGCGCGATAGACCTCGGCCATTCCACCGCGTCCGATCCGTTCTTGCAGTTCGTATTTACCGCCTAGCAGTTTTCCTACAAGGTCCTCAGACACGATTGTCGCCTCGCAGTGATAAAATCTGTATGGCTTCCACCTACCCTGCTGGAGAGGGAGCGTGGCTGGGCAAAACAATGGACTGGCTGACACTGTGCTGGACCTGCGCAGCATCATAGTACAGGTCAGCTCGGACAATGCACTTGCTGGAGGGGGCTACCGACTTGCGGAGGTGCAATGTCATGGCCAATATCCGCTGCATCGTCTCGATCACGCTGGCTGAAGTGACTAGTGTGCCGTCTTCTGTCCAGACAGTGACCTCAAGGCTGGGCCGATCTCCAGGCGCGAAGGGCGAGATCTCAATCTCAACCTGGAGACGCTGGCTGTCGGATAGGAGCGATGTCACAGCGAGTCCAAGAATACGGACCTCGTGACGCGGCCTGGGTGCCACCTCAGGATCGGTGATGAAATCAATGTCCATGTGATGGATTATAAGAGATGGAAGTGAAAAAGACCAGAATAGGGGGCGCTTATACTCTCCATACCGCCAAGCAAGCGGAGTGGCTGGTCACTCATCGAACAGGTAGGTTGATTCGGCATAGTAACGCACTCCGCGCTGCTCGAATCGGCTGTGGATCCAGTTGAGTAGCTCCTGGTTTTTTACCTCAAGTGGAGCTGCTGCGCTCAGCTTTTCTAGAGGATAGTTCAGGCGTAAAGCCCGTCCGTGAATGACATGGCGGGTAATCCCCGCTGGTACACGCAGACCACTCTGGGCCAAGTCCAGGATCTCGACAGGTTCGTAGCTTGGAAAGATCACTGCGGCGGATAGAGCAGGGTACATGGTCAGCAGCTGATCGACATGATCTGTGTTGACCCGATTGACGTGTGCAATGCCAATATATGAGTCCACGATTTGACATAGCAGTTGTGTGCGTTTGTGCAGATCGAGACCGCCCGCTAGCATGTAGACCTGTCCATTGGCTAGTAGGTAATAGGCAAGAATGGTCTTGCGCGCTAGGGCCGCTCTGGCATGGAAGATGTCACTCTGCAGAGTGTCCAGTCCAGCTAGTCCCTGGAACTGGCGCTGTAGTTCGTCTGCTTCGATCCCGGACAAAACGTGGTACCAGGTGTAGAGTTCAACCTGTGGCGGCTCGTATGGCACGACCTGTACCAACACATGGCCAATGCCGAGCACGTCCAATGCAACAGTGCGGTTTGCGCCATCAAGGATGACAAATCGGTCGTCATGAGGGCCTAGCGGAGTCACTATGGGGGGATTCCGCAGCACTCCGTCTTGGCGCAGCCGCTCAATGAGTGGTCTGGCACGTTGCCTGTCATGTAGTTCGTGAGGCAGCAACCTGCCAAGAGGGATAATGCGCAAGTCAGGAATCTTGCTGTCCAAAGGAAGTGGGCTTGTCATCTTTCTCGTCACGGCGTTTGGCTTGGTAGGTAGAGTGTAGCGAGTCGCTGTGCCTCCTCAGCGATTGCCTGGCGGAGGGCTGGAGGAGCTAGGACTTCGACTTCTGCTCCCCAGCTTCGGATCCAGGGACGCATCTCGCGGGGATCTGCGACACAGATCTGCATGGTTATTGAGCCATCTGGCATCTCGTCAAGTACCTGAGAGCTATGCCAGATGCGCTCGCTGATGAATGATGCCACTTTGGGACTAAATCGCAGGACAATTTGTGTGGGGGCTTCGTGGCTCGACATGATGCCCCAGGCGTCAGCAAGGTAGTCAGCGGGGCTGAAGTTTTCAGGGATGGTGTAGGTTGCAGGCAGGCGCTCTGCTCGCACCAGCCGCTCTAGCTTGAACGTGCGGATGTCCTGTGCCCAATCGTCAAAGCCGATTACGTATAGTCCTCCGGTGCTGGATGGCTCGATCATGTAAGGGGACAGGTCGCGCTGCCGGGTTGCACCGCTGCGTGGCGAGCGATACCAGATGCGTACTTTGTGGTTCTCAGCCCAGCACAGTGTGATTACCTCTAGGACGGCCACGAAGGTGCTATTCACAGGGCGATCACGAATGGCCTCGGCTGTGCGGCTGATGTAATCTGCCAAAGGATCGGGAAAGGCTGTAGCTAGTTTATTGAGCGCTGAAATAATGTGTGGGTTGTGCTCGTCTGAGTGCCGTCCAAGCAGCCTGGCAGCTATATAGAGTGCCACGGCCTCGCTGAACTTCAGGCGCACAGTTGCCAGGTATTGCTCACGGACGATCCCATAGAGGCCGTCCTCTTCCCAGATGGGAACTCCGGCTTCGGACAGCAGTTCAATATCGCGATAAATTGTCCGACGGTTGACTCCACAGGCGCGTGCAATGTCTGTCACGCGCATGCCGTGCGTGTTTCGAAACAGCATGTTCTCGATCTCGCGCAGCCGTGCGGCTCGACTCAGAGAGCGACTCATGATCCTATTCCTTAGATGTCAGCACCCTGAGGATCGAACAGAACTCTTAGTGCGTCGTCTTCATCGTACCAATAGCGTGCAAAAAATGGCGGATCGGTTGGTTGCATTGATAACACACGCGGGAGGAGCATTGGCAAGTCCTTGACAAGCACTTGTGAGTCTATCTCTCGCCAGTTGACCCACTCTGGTGTGCCTTCGCTGGAGGGCCTCACGGTACGGCTTGAGCTGACTGCTGTGAACACGAAGAGCATGATGCCTGTGGGATTCTTAGCATCGATGTTGATTATCCCTCTCAGCCTCAGTGATGTGATCTCGTTCAGACCAGTCTCCTCCAAGACCTCTCGTTGGACTGCTTCGTAGACCGTCTCATCTTGCTCGACATGTCCGCCTATTCCATTGTAGAGGCCTGGCCAGATGGGCTTGTCCGGAGACCCTTTGAGGAGCAACACGTCTGACCCATTTGTCACAAAGACTAGTACGCGAGGTACTACCTGATAGCGGCCTTGGGATTTTTCGAGACCTTGCTCTTTTGCACCCATGTGCTCTCCGCTTGCCAGAAGGCTCTGTAGAGATTATAGTAGCCCCAGGATGCTCCGACAATTGGGGGTTTGCTGGCTGGCGCGTGGTCTTTAAGATTGATGACGTATTCCGCGCTTCCACGGAGAGGAACTTCATGAAGGGTCGCTTGCGCTCCTGGCTTCTCGCGTTTTTCACGGCTCTGTTGCTGGCGCTGGCTGTGGCGCCTTCGGTTGAAGCGCAGACCAAGACTCTGCGGTGGCATCGATGGGATGTTGACATTCAGATCAACGCAGACGGCACATTTCACGTGAGTGAACTCTTTGAGATTGAGTTCATTGGTGGAGATTTTACTTTTGGTGTCCGTGACATTCCTGTGGACCAGGTCGAACAGATCACGAATATCTCTGTGCGTGAGGGTGGCAGGCAATATGAGGAGTCTTATAGCGGGCAGCCTAACACTTTCTACTGGACACGGGATGGCAACGAGATCGTCATCAATTGGTTCTATCCCCCTACTCGCGATGCTACTCGTTTGTTTGTTGTTGAGTATACAGTTGTGGGAGGGCTGATCGTTGGTGATGAGTATCACAGATTCTTTTGGAAAGCCGTCGGCCCCGAACATGATTTCACTATCGAGTCTTCAACTGTCACGGTGCGGATGCCGCCGGGAGCAGCTATCGACACCACGTTAGAGCCTGTCTATTTTGGTGTTAGCAATGCAACGTATTCGGTGGCAGGTGACTTGGCTTCTGTGACTTGGCAAACTAACAACATTCCTCCGCAGGCCGAGTTTGAGGTCGGGGTGCGATTCCCGAGCGCTGCTGTTCCAAATGCGGCCAAGCCATCCTGGCAAGCAGAGTATGAGCGCGAGCAGACGTGGAATGACACGTGGCGACCAATCCTGAATCTATTGGCTGGTGTACTAGGTGTCTTTTTGTTGATTGGTGGGTTGGTTGGCGTGTATTTCTTGTGGCTGCTCAGAGGGCGCGATCCAAAGGTAGGAGTAGCACCTTCCTATCTTGCAGAACCGCCTTCTGACTTGCCTCCAGGTGTGGTAGGTACTTTAGTCGACGAGAAAGCTGACCTGCAGGACATCGTAGCTACGCTGGTTGACCTGGCTCGGCGGGGTGCGATTGTCATGCAAGAGAAAGAGATGAAAGTCTTCGGATTCACGACGGGCAAGGACTTTGTGTTTGTCCGGCGTAATGACTACGAGGGCACTCTGCGTCCGTTTGAAAGTCTCTTGTTGAAAGCGATGTTCGGCTCACGCGATCAGGTTGAGCTTGATGATCTGCGCAACAAGTTCTACACTGCGATTCCTAGGTTGCAGCGTGAACTATACCAGGAAGTGGTCCAAGCCGGTCTGTTTCCAACCAGCCCACAGGTTATCCGCCAGAGGTGGTTGGGATTGGGGATCACCGGGCTAGTGCTCTCTGTGGGTGTTGGTTTCTGCGCCATGTCGGCGCTGGCAGGCCGGATCGACGCTGTTCTATGCCCGTTCGCAGCGTTGGGTGTAGTGTCGGTAAGTTTGATCGCCGTCAGCGGCGTGATGCCAGTCAAGACACGTAAGGGTGCAGAGGAAGCATCCAAGTGGGAAGCATTCAAAGCATATTTGCAGAGCGCAGAACGTTATGCTGATTTGAGAGAGGTCACTGAGCAGTTTGATCGCTACCTGGCCTACGCCATCGCGTTCGGGCTGGAGCGTACCTGGGTGAACAAGTTTTCCCGTATCCCGAACACGCCTATACCTTCCTGGTACTTTCCAGTGGGCATGCCTCACTATGCTCGTGGGCATGGTAGGACGGCAACGGGTGGGGGCGAGATCGGTGAGGTTCCCCAGAGTTTGGCAGGAAGTGCTGTCCGACCAGCTCCATCGTTGGATGGGATGGCTCAGAGCATGTTCGGTGGCTTGAGCAGTATGAGCGATGGCCTGTTCTCGATGCTTAACTCGACTGCCAGGGTGTTTAGCAGTGTTCCGTCGAGCTCTGGTAGTGGAGGTGGCTTCAGCGGCGGTGGCTTCAGTCGTGGCGGCGGCGGTGGTGGTGGAGGCGCCCGCTTTGGATAGGCAAGGCTTTGTGGTGTGTGAACGGAGCAACCTATGACACGTACTGTAGGTGTTCTCTTGGTTGTTGTGGGGGTGGGTGTCTGCCTGTTAGGCTCGGCCCTGCTAGTGGCAGGATTGGCGAGCGGACAGCTTCAGCCGGCTGGGGCGATCCTGGGGCTCGGATTGCTGTCTGTGTTTGTCGTTGCGCCACTGATCGGCGGTGGTGTGCTGGCGTTGATTCGGGATCGTGGTGAGCGAGTTGAGCAGGCTCAGGCTGATGCTCAGCGTAAGATTCTGGATATGGTGAGAACTCGGGGCAAGGTCAACGTTTCGGATATCGTGATAGAGCTTCAATCTGATCTGCCCGCTGTTCAGGATATGATTTATGGGCTGGTGGGCATGGGTGTGTTCAGCGGCTATGTCAATTGGGCTGAGGGAGTGCTGTACTCTGCAGAAGCGGCCTCAATTCGTGAGATGCAGCAGTGCAAGCACTGTGGTGGAAATATCTCACTTGTCGGTAAGGGTGTGCTGAAATGCCCTTACTGTGGGACAGAATATTTTCTGTCGTGATCGCGATGCTGGAGAGCTGTGTCTGTAGGCAGCAGAAAAGGAGAAACTTGATGGCGGACTTTTTCCAGTTGATCACAGAGGGCCAGGGAACAGTTGAGGACCTGATTCGCAAGATACCAGGATTCAAGGGCTACTTTGAGAAGCAGGATCGGCGGGCTGCTGATCGCTTGCTTCGTGAGCATCTGGTCCGCGTGTTTGAGGCTCAGATGGCTGAATTTACGCGCCTGCAGAAGGCGCTGGTCAGCGAGGGTGGCTTGAGACACATGGAGGCTGTGCAGGCTATTGACATCAAACTTCGTACCTTCATTGATCGGATTGAGAGCGCGGCGCAGGGCTACGCTGGCCTGTTTGATGCTGTAAAGGTTGACGAGGCTGCTTTGGCGCGTGTGTATGCCTTTGACAACGCGTTGATTGTCTATCAAGAGCAGTTTGCGACGGGCCTGCAGCGGCTGCAGGAGGTTCTGGGCACGGAAGAGGTCGCTAGCGTGCTGCGCCAGCTGGACAGCGTTGTTACGGAAGCGAATAATACGTTTAAGCGCCGCGTGGAGGCCATGCAGGGCATGGTTGAGGCTGTGTAACGCGGCGCGGAATATGAGGAGAGTAGGACAAGATGGCAAGAGTTCTCGATCTTATCCAGCACCCTAATGTGGGCAGCGAAGAGCTTGCCTACCGCGAGCCCCAGGGTGGCAGTGGAGACTTCCGCATAGGGTCTCAGGTGGTTGTGCGTGAGAACCAGGCGGCGGTTTTTGTACGCGGTGGTCAGGCGCTTGATGCCCTGGGGCCGGGCACTCACACAATCACAACGGCGAATATCCCTCTGTTGGTCGATCTGATTGGCAGGGCATTTAATAACCAGACGCCTTTCACAGCTGAGGTCTACTTTATCAATACTGGTGACTTTCCGCAGATTGGTTGGGGGACGTCGCAGCCGCTTGCACTGGAGACGCCGGGAAAAGGTTTGGGCTGGCTTCTTCTCCAGGGCCATGGAGTTATGGACATTCGTGTCAGCGACCCTCAGCGGTTTGCCAAGCAGTATGCGATAGGCAAGCCGATTGTACGTGTTGGGGATATCAAAGAGCGGTTGTTGACTATGGTCCTTGGTGAGTTGCAAGATGTGATTGCCTCGGCTGCGCCGGGCGATCTCATGGCGCTGAATCGGATGATCAACGAGGTTGAGCAGGCTACACTGGCTCAGTTGCGCGATAAGTTTGAGGCGGTTGGCCTTCTGCTGAAGGCATTCGAGATGAAGCCTCTCTCGGCAGCGCCAACGACGGCTGAGGATTTGCGCAATATGGGTTTGCTGGATGTGGCAACTTACCAGGCTCTCCAGGCTGCGGATGCGCTGCGCGATGCGGCGCAGAATCCAGGAGGGGCTGCGGGGACTGGCGTTGGTATAGGAGCCGGCCTTGGGTTGGGTCAGATGATGGCAGGCATGTTCCAGCAGCAACAGCAGCAGCAATCTCAGCAGCCGGTGTCGCAGACACCCCAGACGCGGCAGGAGATTCAGGCGCTGCTTGACAACCTGGATATGCGGCTTGCAAATGGTGAGATCTCTCAGGAGGCTTATGATCGCCTGGTCGCGAAATGGCAGAAGCGGCTTGATGAGATGAGTTAATCGCTTGATGATTGCAGAGTGGAGATGCCCGTCCTCTGGAGGACGGGCATTGTTTTTTCAGGCGAGGTATTAGCGCTGAAAGGTGAACAATGTTGCGCCGTCCGGTTCGGCTTGTGGGGTGTCGGGACTCAGGGTGAGCCTAGTGGCGTTTGAGTCGTAGAAGCCGACCGTGACTGTGTAGCTGCCGCTTGGCAGGGACTCGGGGATGTCTAGTTGGTAGACGTCGCGGATGAGGCTTCCAGGTTGCCAGGTTTGGGTGGTGATGCGTCCCTCTTGTGGTGGGTGGTCGTCCTGGGACCACAGAGGTGAGCCGTCTAAGTTTGGGGGACCTAGCAGATGTGTGAATATGGTCATTGGCCTGTCGGTTTGTGTGGTGGGTTCCCAGAATAGTTCCAGGAAGGTTGTGGTGCCGGGTTGGGGTGTGCCAGGAGGTGTTATTCGGTATCCCCTTAGTGTGGCTGTGTTTGGGAAGGTGATTGTGGTCTGGTGCTCGATCTGATGAGGATTGACGTTCCAACGTGCATATTGCATCAGGTGGGTGTTGGCGATCCATTGTTCGGAGATTAGCTGGGCATTTTCATCTAACCAGTGGAAGACGACTTGTTGTGAGTCGAAAGCCTCTGATGGTACAGGCATGAACCAGATGTGGTCGTAGCGGCTGAGTAGGTCGGAGAGTGTGTGGTGGGTCTCCTCGGGAGGGGTGGTGGCTTCTGTGGGCAGGAGGGCTGTGTTGACTTGTAGGTTGTAGTAGTAGTCGAAGGCTGGATCGGGATAGTTTCGGAGGACCAGGTCTGTTGGTTTGGCTTGGATTGTGAGGGTCTGGATGATCTCTCGCCAGGGGGGGGCCTTTGAGTAGCTTGTGTAGTATTGCCAGGTTGAGAGGGTAGCTGGAGTGAGGGTGAGGATGGCAAGCATGATGGCGGCTGTGATGTTTGTCCTTTTGTTGCTGCTTTTGGTTAGCAGGGCGTATAGGAGTGCGGATGTTAGCAGAAGGGTGGGCATTGATGCAGCGCTGGCATATCTGGCTCGAAAGTATCCTTTGTGGGTGAGAGTTGCGAGTAGAGCAAGTCCGGCGATTGGCGTGACGGCGTAGAGAGCGATCAGGGGCAAGTCGCGTGTGTTTTTCATGTTGAGCGTAGCGATTAGGGCTGCAAGAAAGATGGCTGTGGCGATGAGAGAAGTGATGGAGAATGTGTGTGTTGCGATTGAGAAGAGGGGTGTCTGGACTGCTGTTGGTAGAGTCTCTCCGAAGAGGAAGGTCTCGATTGACTTTGGGATGTTGGCTGGCCCTGCGGTTGGGAGATAGCCGCTATTCCATAGGCTGGGGCGAGAGAACCAGGGGATGAGGAGTAGAGCAATTGCAGCTTGGCTGTATAGCCATGGCTTGATGAGTGTGGGTGTCTTTCGGAGCTGTGGGAGTATGAAGATGTTTTGTGCTGCGATGAGGAATACCTCTAGATAGAAGGTGTGGATGCTTAGGGCTGTTACGATGACATAAGGGATCCATCGTGACGTTGCAGTGGGGTTTTTGAGGGCTGCTAGTAGCAGCCAAAGTGAGAGAGCGCTTGTGCACATCCACAGGCTGTAGCTGCGGATGTCTTGGGCATACCATAGTTGGTACGGATTAATAGCACAGAGGGCAAGAGAGATGAGTGCGATTCGGTGGTTGAAGACTAGTGTGGCTGCTCCGTAGGCTGTGGCAAGCGTGATCGTGCTGGCGAGGGCTGACAGCATGCGAGCGGCGAATTCTGTGTCGCCAACTAGGCGCACCCATCCATAGAGGGTGAGGAGTGTGGCAGGTGGCTGGGGATCGATCAGAGCGATAGTCGTGAACAGGTGGTTGAGCGTGGAGCGTGTCCACACGACAAGGCTAAAAGCTTCATCGGCGCTTAATGGCTGATGGTTGAGATGGTGGATGCGCAGCGCAAAGCCTGCAAGGAGGATGAGTAGGGCCGTCGGCCAGTGTGTGTGTGATTTATTGGTGTGGGTATGCTTCATTTGGGAATGTCTAGGATCGCTTCAATTTGCGCTGTGGTGTCGGATGGGATTGGCGGGCCGGAGTACTTGCGTATGAACGTTTTCAGGGATGGCTTCCGTCTATCCGAGAATAGAACTGGCGGCTCCATGTTGTCTGGAGCAATAACTGTCGCAGCGGGATTAGTGAAGACAATGAGAGGATATGCCTGTAGTCCGTGGGTGGTCTGGTGTGCTCCTAGCCATGTATTGAGCTTGTAGGTGGATTTGGTGGCCTCTTTGATCGGATTGCCGACCGTGTCGAACGAGAGAGTGCGCTTGATACGCTTACCAAGACTATCAGCAGTGTGGATTTGGTGTGGTTTGAAGGTAACGCGAGCATCCTGAGAACGGACCGTCAGGGTGAAAATGCCATTCGGAGTGACCAGCACATGGGCAGAGGGAAGCCAGTAGTGATAGATCGTGGTGTCATTGCCCAGGCCCTTAAGTGCAGCGTTCAGTTCGTCGTGGGGTGCTGGTGAGTTAGCGAGCTGTGACCCTGCCTGGAGACCGATAATGCCGGAGGTGAGGCCCATGAGCACGATCAGAATGGGCGATTCTGCAATGCGTGGGAAGAGGACGGCAATCAGCACAATTAGCAGGGAGAAGGATAGGATGAGTGTCAGAGTTGTTATGCCTATGATGGCCGCGATTCGCTTGATCCTCCTGAGTTTGGCGTGACGTTCGTTGATAATAATTCTCATGGGCGTGTCCTATTTGTCTACCTTTGATTGCGATGGAATCTGTTGCAGCATTGGTATGGTGGAGTTTCGGCGGGAGCGGCGGCGGGCCAGCAAGCGTCGGATGCGTGTGTGTCGCTCGCGGCTCACGGGATAGAAAAATGCTGCAACGATGGCACCGAGAAGGAGCAGGGAACCGCCAGGGCCGGTGAGGATGCGGATAGCAAGCAGTGTTTCGGGAGCTTGCTGGAACAAAGAGACGCCTTCTGGTGGTGATTGGTAGTTGAACAGGCCGAGTACTTGGAGCGCGAGAAAGATAGCGGCGGCGCTGGTTAGCTTGCGGATGAGGTTGAGTATGCCGTAGTACATGCCGTCGCGTCGTTGGTTGGTGCGAAGTTCGTCCCACTCTAGAACGTCTGGGAATAGGGCATTAGGTAAGACATGGGCAGTCGAAACGCTGATTCCCGCGAAGAAGGCCATGGTGAAGATGAAAATGTGCTGACCGGGCATGATGGCGATGATAAGTAGCTGGACTACGGCCCAAAAGGACATACCGATGATATACGCATCGCGCTTGCCGAGCCGCCTGGCCAGAAATGACCACAGGGGGAGGGCAGCAATAGCCGTTGTTAGGAGGATGAAGAATACCAGGGACTCGGTCGTGAGGGTGCCGATCAGTGGGACCTGTATCTGGTGATATTGTTCTCCGCTGTCGACCCAGTAGCGGATGAAGAATGGAAGTGTCAGAGCTACTAGATCAAAGGTGACCCAGTTGAGCAGGTTTATGATGGTGGCGATCCGGAAGGGGGTGTTCTCCCAGGCTGCTCTGAGCGAGGTGCGTATGGACGGTGTTGGTAATAGGAGGTGTTCACGGCGCTCGCGGGTGACTAGGAAGATGGCTAGGAATGGCAGGATCCCTAGCCCTCCAAAAATGAGACTCATGAAAAGGTAGCCGCGCTGAGGGTTCTGAAAACTTGCTACGATCTCTGGTGCGCCTGCGGCTGCCGCTAGGGACGCGAAGAGGTTGAAGAGCATTCGGTACGTTGTTAGAGATGTGCGCTCGTCGTAATCTTCAGTGAGATCGGGAGTGAGTGAGAGGAAGGGAACGACAACCAGTGTTTGAAGTGTGTCTGCCAGCATGTATGCTAGCGTGACATGGATCGTGAGTGCTAGTTGGGTTTCCCAGGGAGGGGCCCACCATAAGAGTACAAAGGCACCGCCGAAGGGTATTGCGAAGAGGAGCAGGAAGGGCCTGCGGCGTCCCCACCTGGTGCGGACGCGGTCGCTCAGTGCGCCGATGATCGGGTCGTTGACGGCATCCCAGATGATGCCAACAAGCGCTGCGAATGAAGCAAGTTGAGGACTGAGACCGACAACGTCTGTCAGGAAGATGGCGTAAAAAATCTGGCGAATTGTGTTGAAGGTGGCCATTCCCCAATCGCCGGTGCCGTAGACGAGCTTGGTGAGAAAGGGGACAGGTTGCGTATCAGTTGTGGGGGGGTGCGTGTCGGCCATTGTGAGTCCTCTGTGGCTAGTCAGTTGTCTTGCGAAGGCTCTTGGGTCTTTAGGCTGAGCGTTCGCCGGTAGCGCCGGGTTGTGGAGGGATCTGTGTGGCGGGCGAGCGCCTGTGTCGTAGCGAGATCGCCTGTCTGGGCAAGGGTTGTCAGGACAAAGTGGTGTCTGAACGTTTGTGGTGTGATGAGTTGTCCATTGTCTTCAAGTTTCTTGCGAGTCTCAGCAGGCAGAGCATGTCGGACCCATTCTTCTACTATGTTCGATGCAGTCCAGCGTGATAGTGGAAGAATGCGCTTGCCGGCGCGTTTGTCGTGGCGGGCAAATAACGGCATGGCTTCTAAGGGTTGGATGGTGTACGCGGCATCGAGCTGAGCGCGGGCCGTAAGGTAGGAGCTGAGTGCGTGGTTGGTAGCCTCGGTTAGTGGAAGAGCTGGACCTTCGTCTGGCTTGATGGTATTAGCAGTGGGGTGGTAGTGCCTACGCCGGAGGCCGCAGATCTCGGATACCTTGAGGCCGGTCTCTCCCAAAGTGAGGAGGAAAGCCTTGTCGCGGTATAGACGTAGATACTCACGGCTACTTGTTCCTGCTGCGGGTGATGGGATGGGGCTTGCTGCAACGAAGGCAAGAATATGGGCGATCTCGTCTGTGGGGGGGGTAGGTATGTTATGTTGCTTAGGCCTACGGTGTTGTAGGACGTAAGCCGCAAGGTCTGAAGACGTAGTCTTTGTCCAGTGGTGGATTTCGGCATGATGGAAAAAGTCAATCATGGCTCTCGAATACAGGTGTTCGGTCTCGACAGAGCGGGTTGACTGGAGGTAGTTCAGAAAGTGCTCCCCCCACCCTGTTTGCAGTTCATCGATGGAGACTTGGCTGGTACGAACGTGGAGATCGGAATGCAACACCTTGGTGAAAAGATTCAATGCTTGGGAGTACGCGGAGCACGTTTGGGGTGAGAAGTGGCGCGTGATGTGGATAAGGTAGCCCTCAATGGCTTCATCGACTGTGGTAGGTATTGGGCTGTGAGCCGGCATAGAGGTTCTCTCGGCAGCAATGTTGGTCCTGGCTGAGAGAGGATTGTAACATTCGTGAGGTTAAGGGGCAAGGAACGAGTGAATATTCTCCATACCGGCGCGGGAGGTTGGACAGAGCAATATTTCGTGTAGTCTATACTTCCATCTGAGTCGAAAATGAGGATGTAGCTCTTCTCTTGTCATGATCGCTACACGAAGTGCCGCGAGGGAATAGCGACATACCTCAGCCGGAGGCTTACTGAGGGAATATTCTCTGACATACTGTCTTATACATGTGCTAAGAAACTTCCCAAAGGCGAGCTATGTCACCCCCCTACCCCGACAGATGTGCTGCCACTGTCTGTGGTACTCGAATCTCTACACGAAACTCTCTGGCGATTTGCAAAGAAATTCCCGAATCTCCTCGTCTACATGCATCGAACGGCACATATCAATAACCTGGTCTGGGGAGAGCAAGCCCTGCTCTGTGACGATTGCTGGGATATATTGCCAAGGAGTCAGGTCAAAGTACAGATTGCGCACCTGTATACCGCTTGGCGCCCCTTTCCATACCTCTGCTAGATCATGGTCGGCGATCCGAGGCAAACCAAGAGCGTCTGGCCACAGCTTGCCTGTGTCACTGAGAATATAGCCAGGCACAGACAGAGCATAGGCAGTGATTGCCATGGCCGAGGTTCCTATCTTGTTGATTACACCTGAAACTGTGAGACCGTCTGCTCCCGCCAGCCAGAGGTCAGCCTCTTGAAGCGACTCATAGATCGCCCCATCAACTACTAGCTCGACCGCCACATTTCTGCGGGCCAGGAAGGCTGCAAACGATCGGCCCTCCAGCCCAGGCCGCGACTCTAGGCATATCACTTTGACATTTCTTGATTGCGACACCTGAACTAGACAATTTGCCACAGTATTGCTAAAGCTGATTGTCAACACGGTCGCTGATGGGGAAATCAGTGGCTGTATCTGTTTGGCTATGTAATCGGATGTGGATCCGACCCAACCCACATATTCTTGGCATACACGGCGCAGCTCACCAATGGCCTCATCTACATCCCTGGCCCGTTTTGCGACCAGCATCGCATCGTTCAGAACTCGCACCACGGGTGCCATTGAGGGCTGGCCGCTGAGGATCTTACAGGTAATGCGGAGAAGCGTACCATGCAGATCATCGAGCGCCGCAGGCTTCTGTCGTTGTTCCGTGAATGACAGAAGCATCAGAGCACAGTTTTGCGCAATCTGATTTGCCCCTGAGTGGCGATCGGTGGTTATTTGCTCAATTTGAGCCTGCCAGTCCAGGCCCATAGCTCTACCTTACCCGATAGGTTTCGTACTCGTGGAGGTAACGCATATCTATCTTCCCCTTCAACCGAACAAAGCCGGCCTCATGGGAAACGGCTTCGACGATTCCAACCTCGTAGAATCGAGCAATCAACTCACCTCGATCATAGGGAACCTGGACAACCACGGACATCCGCCGCGCCAAGAGCAAGTTCGACGTGGCTGCAAGAAGTCGGTCGATCCCTACACCGTGTAGAGCAGACACATGGATGGCCTCTGGATATCGAGCGCATAGATTCCCAAATCGTTCGGGGTTGTCCTCAGCCACTCGATCGATCTTGTTGAATACCAACAAAGACGGAATGTCTTTAATGCCAAGTTCATCCTTAAGGGTTGCCTCGACAACTTCTATCTGCTCTTCTGCATTTGGGTGGGATGCATCAACAACATGCAGCAGTGCTGCCGCCTCCGCAATCTCCTCAAGCGTTGCTCGAAATGCAGCGATCAGCGAATGTGGCAGCTTTTGGATGAATCCTACCGTGTCTGAGAACAGCACCATCCATCCTGACGCCAGTTCGACACGGCGAATAGTTGGATCAAGCGTAGCGAATAGCTGGTCAGCAACATATACCTGTGCCCCGCTCAGACAGTTCAGAAGCGTAGATTTCCCTGCGTTAGTATATCCCACCAGCGCTACCACAGGTGTTCCCATCCGCCGTCTCTGGAGGCTCTGGCGTTCACGGTGAGCACGTACAGCCTCTAACTGTGCCTGCAGGTGAGAAATCCGCCGACGAATCTCTCGCCGGTCTACTTCCAACTGTGTCTCGCCAGGTCCCCGCAGCCCAACCCCGGCCGCACCCCCGCGAGCTGAGGCGCCGCCGGCCTGCCGGGCAAGGTGCGTCCACTGCCGCGTCAGACGTGGAAGCCGATACTCATACTGAGCAAGTTCAACCTGCAACGCGCCCTCACGCGTGTGTGCATGTTGTGCAAAGATGTCAAGGATCAGCGTCGTTCGATCCAGCACGCGCACGTTCTCTCCAAAAAACTCTTCAAGCTCGCGCTGATGTCGTGGAGACAGCTCATCGTCGAAGATAACCATGCTGGCGCCCAGTTCTTCGACCCACATCCGAACTTCATCAACCTTGCCGCGCCCAATGAAGGTAGCAGGTTCGGGACGCTTAAGCCGCTGTGCAATCTGCCCCACGACATGAATACCAGCGGTATCTGCGAGAAGAGCCAGTTCCTCAAGAGATGCCTCAACGTCCAATACAGCAGGAGAGGCTGGGTAATCTAGCCCGACCAGAAAGGCCCGCGGCTGTTGGCTCTGTATCTCATGTGCCACCAAAATATCCACCTCTGCCGAAACACTCGATCGCTACACGAAGAACACGACGGTTGTTTCCGCTAGGATAAACACCGCCAGCTTCGAGAAATGCCTCAAGCACGCGCCCAACGCGCTCCAGACTCTCTGGACTTACCTTGTCGATAGTGTCTTCGACCGTGTGCCAGTATGGATAATCAAAGTCGATGATATCCACAGCACGGATACCCTGTTCCAGAAAGGCCGTATGATCGTCCAACATAGAATAACCCGGCTCAGCGATGAATTGTTCACCATACCCCAGTTCATGCCCGATCTGCCACAGATGAGCGCTCAACTCCGGGTCTGAATTGCGCTCGAGATAAAAGGCTTGATCGGCATCTCCCACCATGTCAACGACGATTACGTACTCTGGCACAACTTCAAGCTGAGAGGCAAAAATACGCGATCCAGCAATATATTCCCAACCATCGAGATGGCCGTTGTCCTCAGCGTCGAAAAAGACAAGCCACAATTCACCTTTCACAGATTCAATGTCAACGGCGCGTGCCAACTCGAGCAAGACGGCCACCCCACTGGCACCATCATTGGCCCCTGGCACTGGCCGATCAGGGGCACTGGGGTCTTGGTCTGCATTTCGACGGGTGTCATAATGAGCACCTAACATGAGCACTGGCCCATCAGGCTGACCAGTGCGGCCCACCAAATTCTGGCCTATGACACCTTGATAGGTGAACTGGCGTGCCTCAACCCTCCAGCCTAGGTCAGAAAGATAGGAGAGAATATAGTTTGCCGTTTGGCGAGAAGCGTCAGAACCGGTAGGGCGCGGGCCAAAGGCCATCTGAGCCTTAACATGGCGCATAGCTTCGAAACCACTGAACGACAGCGTGTCTGGCACGATGACAGGCCTGGGCATAGCTGTCATCGTGGGTAGCGGCGTCAGGGAGGCAGTCGGCATCGGACGAGAAGTTGGGGGCAGTATCGTTGGACTCACTGCCGACGTGGCAGTCGCTGACACAGGCATACCCCTTCCTTCTGTGCCCTGTGTAGCAATAATCATCACTATGATCGCCACAGCTACCACTAAGCCAACCAGCCCACCAGTTCGAAGAGCGTTTCGTGTCTTTAGCAAGTTGTATCTCTCACGTTTTCACCCGAAACCCCATGGTCAAAGCTGTCAAGAAACCGATCAAGCGCGTCAAGCGCACGATGACTATACGAAGTATAGCGCTCGCGCTTACGGCGTAGGCGTCGTTCCAAGGGCGGCAACAAACCGTAATTAGCTTTCATGGGCTGGAAGTGCGCAGGCTCAGCATGGCACACATAGTGGCTCAGCGCCCCTAACATTGTCTCCCTGGGCAACACCCAAAGCGGTTTGCCTTGCAGGAGGCGGGCCGCATTTACGCCAGCCAACCAGCCAGTGCCCGCATTGCCGACATAGCCTTCCACACCAACGATCTGGCCGGCAAAGAACAGATCATCACGACCTCGATACTGCATGGTAGGCCGCAAGAGAGTCGGTGAATTTAGGAACGTATTTCGGTGCATCTGTCCATAGCGCACAAACTCGGCGTTTTCAAGGCCTGGGATCAGACGGAAAACCCGCTTCTGCTCTGGCCAGAGCAGATTAGTTTGAAAACCAACCATATTGTAAAGGGTGCCTGCGACATTATCTTGGCGTAGCTGGACTACAGCATAAGGCCGTTTCCCGGTACGCGGATCAGTCAGCCCCACAGGACGCAGTGGCCCGAATGCTAGCGCCTCTATTCCCCGGCCAGCAAGCTCCTCGATCGGCAGACACCCCTCAAAGAAATGCGGGTCTTCTCGTTCGAAGCCGCGCAGCGTAATACGTTCCGCAGTCAACAGGGCCTCAACGAACCGTCGATACTCCTCCTCAGTCATCGGGCAGTTAATGTAATCCCCTTCGCCTTCGTCGCCTCGCCCATAGCGAGACGCCCGGAAAGCAACCTCCCTGTTTACGCTCTCTGCTTTAACGATAGGGGCAAGTGCATCGTAGAAGAAGAGGTACTCAGCTCCGACAAGCTGAGCAATGTCGTTGGCAAGTGCATCCGACGTAAGCGGACCTGTGGCCACAATTGCTGGTGACAAAGGAACACACGTCACCTCTTCGCGCCGTACAACGATGTTCGGATGCGCTTCGATGCGCTCGGTGACAATCTGTGCAAACTCCTCACGGCCCACGGCCAATGCCCCGCCAGCAGGGATCCGCGCCTCATCGGCGCAGGCCATAATCAGCGAGTCAAGACGCCGCAGCTCAGCCTTTAAAAGTCCATTGGCGCGGTCGATCAGATCTGAGCCAAGCGAGTTGCTACACACCAGTTCAGCCAAATGGCCGGTGACATGGGCTGCCGTCATGCGGGTAGGACGCATCTCCCATAGCACCACAGGAACACCGCGTTGGGCGGCTTGCCAGGCCGCCTCCGATCCTGCCAAACCGCCTCCGATCACACTTAGGATGGCTCGTTCCTTCACTGGGAATGGCAATTCTCCCCTCTGTAACTCATGCGCCACATCACATCAGGGTGATTGTACCATAGAACCACCATATCTCCCTACCCCGGCGCGCGAACGACTGTCCTTCGCCGCTAACAAGAGAATCGCGAATGCCCAGATAATGTTGGCTATCTACGCATGGCTTGGTTAATTCCCGCGCTTTTGCGGCAGTGGTAAAAAAACCTATAACTCCCCGTCTGCCATGATCGCTACACGAACTCGACAATTTGATCCGCTTTGCCCCAGGCACACTATTTTGATAAATAAAACCCATCCTCCGGTTCCGGAGATGGGTTCTCAGTAAGATGGAGATCGGCAAAACCTGACTCTACTCACTCTCACTCGCTTGAGTTTCTTCGCCTTGTGGCTCGGGCACGTTGCACCGACCAGGAACTACCACCCGTGTCACATATTCACTTCCGCTCAACGCGACCACCGATTCGCCTTTAGTGGCGCGGCCCCCTCGAGGTGCAAGGCCAAAGCGCATGTACTTCGGCTTTCCCTTATTGGTTACGACAATCAAATTATCATCCATCGTGCCAACGGCCGCCGCAGCCAGATATGACTGCTTGTCAGAGAATTTGAACGTAATCACTCCCTGACCATAACGACCCTGGCTGGGATACTCACTGAGAGGCGTCGATTTCGCATAGCCTGTGTTGGTGATCACCCACAAGCTTGCACGCGGTGCCACCAGCACCATACCCACGACCTGGTCGTTACGCCCACCAAGCTTGATGCCCTTCACGCCACCAGCAGGCAATCCCATTGGACGAATGTCCTCTTCGCTAAACCGGATAGCCAGACCCTCTGCGCTCACCAGAATGATCTCGTTCCTGCCGGAAGTCCACGCAGCCCATCCCAGATCGTCGCCAGTAAGACCCATCACCCGGAATGGGCGGGCAGACAAACCCGGCAAGTCGGCCAGTGCTACCCGTTTAACCATTCCCCCAACCGATGCAAGAACAAGAAAGCCTGTATCAATGCCCGGCGGCAACGTGAGAGCCGATACCACCTCCTGGCCAGGGTCAAGTGGTGCAATGTTCGAGTAGTGCACACCCTCCTGGAAGTCATGAGCTTGAGCAAGCTGGTGCACAGGAATGGTGGCAGCCATGCCATCCTTGGTGAACAGATATACTGTCTCACTGGCGCTTGCCGAGAGCATCAGCCGGGGCGGGTCTTTGACCTCGGTCGTCACCTTAGGCTGCTTATCATCGAAAGAACGGGAGAGCAGGCCGCTCTCGGTCAGCACAACCCAAACCTGCTCATCGGGCAGGAGTTGAGCCACTGTCACAGCACTCCCCACCGAGTCATCGATGATCAGCGTGCGTCGCGGATCGGCATATGCCCGTCTGATCTCACTTAGCTCCTCTTTGGCAACGTCTCGGATCATGCGCTCGCTCTTGAGCAACTTCTCAAGGTACTTGATGAGCTGTTGTTTCTCTTTGTACTCGTCTTCTATCTTCTTCCGCTCCAGCGCAGCCAGACGACGCAGGGGCATGTTCAGGATAGCCTCGGCCTGCACATCACTGAGCTTGAAGCGCTTTCGCAGGTTCTGATGGGCAGTCTCGACAGTGCGCGAGCGCCGGATGATGTCAATGACCTCGTCCAGGTTGTCCAGCGCTGTCAGATAACCCTCCAGGATGTGGGCACGTTCTCTGGCACGGGCCAACTCGTATTCACTGCGACGGCGTATGACGACAAAACGGTGCTCGAGGTAGACGCGCAGCCCCTGCTTCAGCGACAGCATACGCGGCTCACCATCGACCAGAGCCAGCATGATGACACTAAATGTAGTGCGCATCGGCGTCAGCTTGTACAGTTGAGCCAGAACCTCCTCAGGATCAACCGTGCGCGTCAAGTCAATAACGATGCGCAGCCCTTGTCGGTCGCTCTCGTCTCGCAGATCGGTCAAGCCCTCAATACGTCCTTCACGGCCCAACTCAGCGATCCGCTCAAGCAGGTTGGTTTTGTTCACTTGGTAGGGCAGCTCGGTGATAATGATACGGTTCCGGTTACGGCTTAGTTGCTCGATATGAGCCTTAGCCTGTATGACAAACTTGCCGCGTCCCGTGGCATAGGCATGAGCCAGGTTGTCCTCGCCACCCTCCTCGTTAATGCGAAAGACTAATCCTCCAGTAGGGAAGTCTGGGCCTTTGATAAACTGCATGAGTTCTGGGATGCCTACGTCATCCAGCCGAGTCCAGTGATCCAGCATATAGGTGAGGGCATCGCACACCTCGCCCAGATTATGCGGAGGGATACTCGTGCTCATGCCAACAGCAATACCGGATGAACCGTTGACGAACAGGTTCGGGATGCTGGCCGGCAACACAGATGGCTCGTAGAGGCTCCCGTCAAAGTTCTCGACGAAATCGATGGTGTCCTTGTCGATATCGGCCATCATCTCGGTGCCGACATTCTGCATGCGCGCCTCCGTGTAGCGCATGGCAGCAGCATTGTCCCCGTCAATAGAACCAAAGTTGCCCTGGCCGTCTACCAATGGATAGCGCATGGCAAAATCTTGAGCCATGCGCACCATGGCATCATACACCGCAGCATCGCCATGTGGATGATATTTGCCAAGCACCTCGCCTACAATACGGGCGCTTTTGCGGTACGGACTATCGGGGCGCAGCCCCATGTCGTGCATGGCGTACAGGATACGCCGGTGCACCGGCTTGAGACCGTCCCGTGCATCGGGGAGCGCCCGACTGACGATCACACTCATGGCGTAATCGAGATAGGCTGCACGCATCTCCGAATCAATGTCTACAAGGCGGACAGTGCCTACTTCCATAGCATCCATCCCTCAAAGTTTCGAACAGTGTCGTGACGATTGGCATGATAGGAGCAAACATGCATTGTGTCAATCGCAGCAGACCGAGGCTCATCTGTTCTAGCAGCGATAGTCTAGATCAACTGGATGCCAATAGCAACCGTAGCCTGAGCGTATCTTGACGCTATCCCCCTGACTGGTACAATCACACTGCTACTAAGTGTTAACAGCGCAGAATATTGATCTGTCGTATATTGCTGACAGCAACCGTTTGCGAGGGAACGTTTTTGGGATGAAGATCTTCAGCACATTGTTCACGAAGCCACAACGCCCAGCAATCCTGGCCGGCGTTTTGTCGATCACGATCCTGTTTACAACAGTATGGGCGGAACCCGCTATCGGTGCCACGTTGCATCAAGCCGAGTTCCACACTGTTAGGAGTGGGGACACCTGGGCTAGCATCGCTGCATACTACATAGTGCCGGTCGACACGCTTTGGCGTGCCAATGGAGTTGTGAACCCCACGCGGTTGGCCGAAGGGCAGCGTCTTCTCATTCCCGCCGCGGGCAGCCGCACAGAGAATGGCATCTTACTGTTTGAGATCAAGCCTGGAACTTCAACCTGGCTAGCCGCGCTTGAGAGCGGCAACTCGCTGTCGAGCATCCTGCTGATCAACGGACTGGCCAGCCCGCTTGAAGCCTTTGGCCAGCGTCTCTATGCTCCCAATCGTCAAAGCGCAATCATGGCGATGGCAGGCGTCGAAGCGAACATCACGCCACCAACTGTCGCCCCTCTGTCTCCAACTGCGACACCTGCGCAGACACCCACGCCATCGATCGCCGAGGGGGCATTGATCCGCTCCCGCATTGGCATCCAGGGCCACTTCCTGATCGAAGACAACCAGCGTCGCCAGTTACTCGACATGGTAGCTTTCGACCTCAGAGCCGGCTGGGTGAAACAGCAGGTCGAATGGGCAGAATTTGAGTACGCGCCTGGTCAGTATTCGGACGAGATGGTGAGCGCCCTGGACGCTTTTGTGCATGATGCATTCCAACGTGGACTGAATGTCATGTTGAGCATCGCCAAGGCTCCTGACTGGGCCCGGACCACAACCGAAGCCGATGGTCCACCTGTAGACTATGCTGCATACAACAACTTTGTGAAGTTCATTGTGCTGCGCTACAAATACATGCTCTCGGCCATTGAAATCTGGAACGAGCCTAACCTGCGTCGAGAGTGGACAGGCGCCCCAATATCGGGGACTGAGTATGTACGGCTGCTCGCGGGCGCCTACGACACGATCAAGCGCGAATATCCAGAAGGCAACGTCACAGTCATCAGCGCGGGGCTGGCTCCGACTGGCATCAACGATGGCATCTCTGCGGTGTCAGACCGTGTGTTCTTCAGACAGATGTACCAGGCAGGGGTGCAGAACTATGCAGACGCCATAGGCATCCACCCCTACTCGTGGGGAAATCCTCCATGGACCCGTTGTTGTGGTGACTGGGGTGGAGCGCCCACCCACAACGACGACCCGACGTTCTATTTCTTGAACACCATCGAGGATTACCGCGCCATCCAACAGGAGTTTGGCGACGACACTCGCCCGCTGTGGGCCACCGAATTCGGGTGGGGGACTATGGACGGGCTAGATTTGCCCATCCCTGAAGACGCGCCTTTCTTCGCCTACGTCAATCAAGGGCAACAGGCTGAATACATCGTTGCGGCCTACCGCATGGCACAAGAATGGCCCTTCATGGGTCCAATGGTCCTGTGGAACCTGAACATCGCCACACTGCAGGGCTTCGACACAAACCAGGGTGGGTACAGCATCTTGAGAGGCAACTTGCAACCCAGGCAAGCCTACACAACGCTACGCGATACACCAAAGATCGACTCCTAAGCACCCCCACACCTGACACGAAGACCCCGGAGAACTGCCGGGGTCTTCTCTCCACCATGATCTGTTCTTGGGAAGGTTCTACGATTGCAGTCTAATCCCAGGTATCATCCATTGGACCGAGGGGGGCTTCCACAGCATCATTCCCAGCAGCCACATCACCGCCCACATTTGCGGCGTTGGCCACACTCGCCGTTTGCGGCGTGTGATAGTGATGATAGCCTGTACCTGCCGGGATCAACTTGCCGATGATGACATTTTCCTTGAGGCCCACCAAAGGATCTTCCATCCCAGCAATAGCAGCACCAGCCAAAACCTTGATAGTGTGCTGGAAGGAGGATGCCGACAGGAAGCTGTCTGTGCTTAGCGCTGCCTTAGTGACTCCCAACAAGATGTTCTGGGCTGTGGCGGGATTACCGCCCTCGGAGATCACCCGCTCGTTGATCTGCCGCAGCACCAGCCGGTCAGCTAGCTCACCAGGTAACAGATCAGTATCACCGCTGCGCGTGATCTGCACCTTGGACAGCATCTTGCGAATAATGACCTCGAAGTGTTTGTCATTGATATTCACGCCCTGTGTGCGGTAAACCTTCTGGATTTCGCTCAACAGGTAGTGGCGCGTGGCCTCGATGCCCAGGATGCGCAAAATGCGATGCGGATTTTTCGAACCTTCCGTCAGCTGATCGCCAGCTTTCACATGGTCGCCATCCTGGAGGCGATGTTTTCCAGTCGGGCCGTCCACTTCAACCAGACGCGCTGCGCTAGGAAGTTCGTACTCACGCTCATCACGCCGCTCATAGCTGAGCGTCAGTACATCGCCCTCCATCGAAATGCGGCCTGCATGTCCAGCGGACAAGACCTCACCGTCACGTCTGGCCAGTTCCTGCCCGTATGACACCTCGTCGCCATCTCTGGCGAGCACTTCCCACCCCGCAACGTCATAGGTCTCCTGCAATACCTCGCTATCAACAACTTTGACATAGCGGATGCCCTCGCGCTGGAAGATCTGCACCACGCCATCAATGTCCGTGATGACCGACTCGCCGCGCGGTTTCTTTCGTGCCTCAAACAACTCCTCAACGCGCGGCAGACCAGAGGTGATGTCTCCCCGCTCCTCTGCCGTGCCTCCTGTGTGAAAAGTGCGCAACGTCAGCTGAGTGCCCGGCTCGCCAATAGACTGGGCAGCGACAATACCAACGGCTGAGCCGATCTCAACCAGCTCACCACGTCCCAGGTCGCGCCCATAACACAGTGCACACAAACCCGTTACCATCTCGCAGGTCATTGGCGAGCGAACAAAGACCTCACGGATACCCAGGTTCTCGATCAGCTCGGCGGCGGCCTCAGTAATAATCTGGTTCCGCTCGACGATGATCTCGCCTGTCTCTGGGTTGACTACAGGTGCTGCAGCAGCACGACCGATCAGCCGTTCCGACATTGTCTGGTCAGCTACCTGCTCAATCACATGATGCCTGATCCAGATTCCGGCCTGGGTACCGCAATCGTGGGCATTGATGATCATATCCTGCGCTACATCCACCAGACGGCGAGTGAGGTAGCCTGCGTCAGCCGTTCGAAGCGCGGTGTCCGCCAACCCCTTGCGCGCGCCATGAGTGCTGATGAAATATTCCAGCGCCGTCAGCCCCATACGGAAGTTGCTGCGAATAGGCAGGTCAATAATGCGACCCGACGGGTCAGCCATCAGACCGCGCATACCAGCCAACTGGGTGATAGGACCCATGCCACCTTTGGTCGCACCGGAATTCGCCATGATGGCCACACTGCTATAGGGATCGAGCGTCCGTCGGACCGCCCGTTCAACCTTTGACTTGGCGCTGGTCCACTCATTGATGGTCGCCTGGTACCTTTCCTCCTCAGTAAGCAGGCCACGGCGATACTCGCGTTCGATCTGGTTCACCGCCTGAGTCGCTTCTTCTAGAATGGGCGCACGCTCTTCAGGAATAGTCAGGTCACTAATGGCAATGGATGCACCAGAATGAGTTGCATAGCGGAAGCCGAGATCCTTGATCGCATCCACTACCTCGACTGTGATATCTGGGCCAAACAGCGTATAGCATCTGCCGACCAGCTTATTGATACCCTTTTTGTCGAGCGTCTCGTTGACCCAGCGCAGTCCATCAGGCAGAATGCGGTTGAAGATGCAGCGTCCTACCGTAGTGACAAGGGGCTGGGCGAGCGGTGCTCCCTCATCATATACACACAGAATACGGATAGGCGTATGGACATGCAGCTGACCTAGAGAAAACGCCAGTTCTACCTCATCGATATTATAGAACGCCCGCAGAGTGCTAGGGTCGAGCTTGGCGAGCTCGCGCCCGGGCCTTTCCATTGTTAGATAATAGATGCCCAGAACCATGTCCTTGCTGGGACCCACGATAGGTGCACCGTCAGCCGGCTTGAGTAGATTCTTGGTGCTGAGCATCAGCTCACGGGCCTCTTCCACAGCCTTGTCCGAAAGCGGCACATGGACAGCCATCTGGTCGCCATCGAAGTCGGCGTTGAAAGCAGTGCAGACCAGGGGATGTATCTGGATAGCCTTGCCCTCAACCAGCAGTGGCTCAAAAGCCTGGATGCCCAGACGATGCAACGTCGGCGCACGGTTGAGCAGGACAGGACGCTCCTGGATAACCTCCTCCAGAACCTCCCACACCTCTGGCTTCTCTCGCTCAATGATGCGCTTGGCGCTCTTGACATTCGAGGCATAGTTGTACTTGACAAGCCGGCTAATAACAAAGGGCCGGTACAGCTCAAGGGCCATGGTCTTGGGCAGACCACATTGATACAGTTTGAGCTTGGGACCGATCACGATCACCGAACGGCCTGAATAATCGACGCGCTTGCCCAGCAGGTTGCGACGGAAACGCCCTTTCTTACCCTTGAGCATGTCGCTCAGCGACTTGAGTTCACGGCGTCCGCGTCGGCTGAGCGCCCTACCCCGCTGGCTGTTATCGATCAAACTGTCGACGGCTTCCTGGAGCATGCGCTTCTCATTGCGGACGATCACATCTGGCGCGCCGAGCTCAAGCAGACGTTTGAGCCGATTGTTGCGATTGATCACGCGGCGATACAAATCGTTGAGGTCAGAGGTGGCAAACCGACCGCCGTCCAACTGCACCATAGGACGCAGATCGGGCGGAATAACCGGCAGGACCGTCAAGATCATCCACTCGGGGCGATTGCCACTCTTACGCAACGACTCGACAACACGCAGACGCTTGGTAGCCTTCTTCCGGCGCTGCTTGGATCGGGTAGTGCGCACCTCGTGCCAAAGCTCAGTGCTTAGCTTGTCTAGGTCAAGCGCACGCAGGATTTCGTAAAATGCACCAGCACCCATCCCAGCCTTAAAAACCTGGCCATATCTCTGCTTGAGCTCACGATAGCGAGCCTCACCCAGGAATTGCATGGGCTCAAGCGCCTCGATCTCGGCTCGCTGATCATTGTAGATTTGCTGCACCTCACCAAGGCGCACATTCATCGCGTCCTCGATCTCAGCAATCCGCTCAGCGGCCTCAGCAATGATCTCCTCTCGCCTGGCGGCATCCCCAACCAGAGCATCTTTACGCCGTTCCTCGACCTCAGCCTGGAGATCGCTGAGCAATGGACCGGCAATCTCTTGGACACGCCCAATGTGCTCTGGCCCGACAACTTCACCCGCAGACACAATGACATCGCCCGTCGGCTCGAAGACAATGGTCTTGCGAACCTTGACACCAGTCTTGTCTTCCAGCTCCTTCTGAAGAAGTTGGGCCGAATGCATCAGGGCATCAGTGCGAGACGACAGTTCCTCATCAAACTGCGACACGACCGCGCTCTGACGCTCATCGATCTGGGCCAGGGCTGCATCGCGGGCTTCCTCAACCGTGCGGATCTGCGCCTCAGCTTCCGCTCGAATAGCATCAGCTTGAGTGCTCAACTCCTCCGAGAGACGCTTGAGAGCTTTCTGGCGAGCATCTTCGTCAACGTTGGTGATCACATATTGAGCGAAGTAGAGCACGCGATCCAGGTTGCGCCGCGACACATCGAGCAAGAGGCCAAGATAGCTGGGAACACGACGTGTATACCATACATGCGCTACAGGCGCCGCCAGCTCAATATGACCCATACGCTCACGGCGCACCGACGAACGGGTGATCTCAACCCCGCACTTGTCGCACGTCAAACCCTTGTATCGGACATTCTTGTACTTGCCACAGTAGCACTGCCAGTCACGCGTGGGGCCAAAGATGGCTTCACAGAAGAGGCCATCCTTTTCCGGACGCAGACGGCGATAATTGATTGTCTCTGGTTTAGTGACCTCCCCATACGACCACGATCTGATCTGTTCTGGCGAGGCGAGGCTGACTCGCAGCGCCCTGAAGTCTTTTGCCTCCAACCCTGTCGTGTCCTGCATCCGACTGTGAACCACGTACACCCTCCTCAATCATACGCCTATCCTCACGCCGTCGTCGAGGAAACACAAATGGCGCACGGGCATTATCTCCCGGCGCGTCTGGAAGTGGCTGAGGATGTGGTATTCACTTTCCGGTTTCAAATCCACCCATTAGGCTGTCTGGCTCGGAGAGCCAAAGATCCAGAAGCCCCTGTCAATTCGCAATCCGCTATTGTAATATACCTCCCGGAGACTTGTCAAGCAAATTTTTTCTTCAAAATTCGGGGCTTGTAGGTTCTGGCCAACTCAGATCACACGGTGCCGGGGGCTTCCCGGCACCACTACCATCTCGATTATCCGTCTACCAGCGCATGACTGTGCCACAGTATTCACATTGTATCTGATGTTGACCGCGAACGATCTCCTCGTCAAGGGGGGCACCGCACGCTTGGCACCGGGTTGGGGCGGCAGCAAGCGTCTCCTCAAGCACCTGCTGGGCCGCAGTGGCATCCTCGCCTTCAGCATAGTAACGTTCGCGCTGGATCTCGCCATTCAGGACACGCTTAATCAGAGCAACCCATTCTTCACAATCCTGACCTTGGAGATGAAAGTGCGCGTTAACATAGTCTCCAGAACTGAAATCGATGTCAAGATGATCTTGATGCCCACCAATGCCACGCCTGCTGGGTTTGACAGTCTGGATTGATGTGACAGAGGTCGCCAGCACAAGCTGCTGAATCAGCTCCGACTCGGTTGTGATAAACAGTACCTTCTTAGTAGCAACTTTCTCTTTCTGCTCGAACAACAGGCGCTGATCAGTCAGGTAGAGATTACCTTCCGGCCCCTTGTCATTGCCGTCACGCCACCACTTAGCCGGTACAGCCTGGATCGGATTCTCATTAGCTAACAACTCAAACGACGAGCGATCAAGCTCGTCGATCAGCCATACGACCTGATCGACCTGCTGCCGTGTCTGATAGAACGTCTGTCGAACAGCGCCGTAGGCTGCCTCAATACTCTCTTCTGCAACTGCGACACGCGCGCTCAAGTCATCGATGTCACGTTCCAGCGCGTCTGCCTGACCCCCGGCTTCTGTTCGCATCAGGCTACTCAAACGTTGCGACAGACCGCTATACATTGGCACAAGCTGACTTTCGACCATTTCAAGCTCACGTCGGATCGCAGGTTCGGCCTCCTGCCACTTGGTACGGAGCATCTCAACCTTGCGTTCCAAGTAGTTCTTAAAGCGGTATCCCCGCTCACGAATGCTGAGCAACTTCTCGGCAAGATCTGCAATACCTTGATCTAACTCTTCAACAGCGCGGCGGGGATTGACCATTGCTACTCGGTCGTTGAGTGCACTCAACTGGCCATCGAGTCCCTGGACTCGCTCTGAAAGATCTGTGTCCATCGAGCCTCCGACGGCAGCGCCCATTGCAGCCCCACCAGGCACACTGCCTGCTGGAGGGCGCACCGTCGGAGGGGGGACCGACCGCACTGGCTGGGCTGGCTTGGCAGGCTGCGGCGATTTGGGCTTAGCAGGTGGAGGTGTCGTCGGTCTGCGTTGGAACGAGCCAGACGAACCACCAGGCTTGGCTGGAGGCGTCGGCGATTTCGGCTTCGGTCCACCCCCAAACGAGCCTGGAGAGGAGGGCGGCTTGGGCTTAGGCCCGCCTCCATGAGGCGGTTTCTTAGACTTCCCTACCTTTTTGCTGATCATAGGTCCTCCCGTACATACAATCCCACATAGGCACAGACTCAGCTTTACTGCATATGGCGCAAATAGGCCTCCATGAACTCATTCAGACGACCATTAAGGACAGCGCTGGTGTTGGCAGTCTCATAATCAGTGCGGTGATCCTTGACCATCTGGTATGGGTGCAGAACATAGGATCGGATCTGGTTGCCAAAGTTGGCATCAACATACTCACCCTTAAGTTCCGCACGTTCAGCAGCCACCTTAGACTGCTCGATCTCCCAAAGACGAGCACGCAACACACGGAGTGCGCTCTCTCGGTTCTGGGTAAGTGAACGTTCATTCTGGCATGTAACAACGATGCCAGTTGGCTTGTGGGTGATGCGCACAGCAGTCTCATTTTTCTGGACGTGCTGTCCCCCCGCCCCGCTGGAGCGATAGGTCTCGATGGTCAGGTCGTTGGGATTGATTTTGACCTCAATCTCACCATGAATGTCTGGCCACACTTCGACCAGTGCAAACGACGTGTGACGGCGGTGCGCCGAATCAAATGGCGAGAGGCGGACCAAGCGGTGCACACCACGCTCGGATCGGAGGTAGCCGTAGACCCACTCGCCGCTGATTGCCATCGTCACGCTTTTCACACCAACTTCATCTCCAGGGCTACGGTCGAGGATCTCAACCTGGTAACCGGAAAGTTCAGCCCAGCGCAGATACATGCGCTCCAGCATCTCGGCCCAGTCCATTGCGTCCACGCCCCCTGTGCCGGCATGGATGGCTAAAATAGCATCTTCGCGGTCGTATTCGCCCGAAAGGTAAGTTGCGAACTCCATCCGCTCGACAGCCTGCGCCAGATTATCGACTTCAACCTCCAGATCCGCACGAAGTTCCTCATCATTCAGGCGGGCCAGCTCAAGCGCGTCATCAATATGTTGAACAATCGCCTTCCACTGGTCAACCTCAGCACGCAGGCGCGAAGCACGCTGCATCGTCTCTTGAGCAGCACGAACGTTGTCCCAGAAACCCGGCATGGCGGCCTGCTCGTCGATTCGAGCCAGTTCAGCCTGTTTCCCAGCCAGGTCAAAGGCGCTCCATCAGGTTCTGAGCACGTTCCTGAATTTCGTTTAGCACACCAATGATATCATCCATAAATCGTGATCCCACCCTCTGCTCACAGAATCAGTTTTCAAAAAGGCCATCCACAAAGGCATGTGCATCGAAGGGAACCAGATCGTCCAAACCCTCCCCTGTCCCCAAGTAACGTACCGGAAGGCCAAGCTCACTGCCAATCGCAAACACCATCCCTCCACGCGCAGTACTGTCAAGCTTGGTGACAATCACACCAGTCACCCCAACTGCATCCTTGAAGTGCCGTGCCTGTTGAAGCGCATTCTGGCCCGTCGTGCCGTCCAGGACGAGCCAGACCTCATGCGGAGCGTCGTGGACATTCTTCTCACACACACGACGGACCTTTTTCAGTTCTTCCATCAGGTTATATTTAGTATGCAGACGGCCCGCTGTATCGACGATCAGCAGGTCATGGCCACGAGCACGGGCAGCCCGGATGGCGTCATATGTAACCGCACCCGGATCGCCTCCCGGCTGTCCAGCAATCACCGGCACACCCACACGCTCACCCCATGCCTGCAGCTGCTCAATAGCCGCGGCACGGAACGTATCTGCCGCGGCCACAATAACTCGCCAACCTTCACCCGTCAGTCGGTGTGACAACTTGGCAATGGTTGTGGTCTTGCCGGAGCCGTTGACCCCCACTATCAGGATAATTGTTAAAAGCCGGGATCCATTCACAGCCGAAGGAACATCAGCAGGCAGCAGGTCTAGTAGAACACGTTTCAGGGCCTCTTCAAGCTGCGCCCGGGTGGTCAAGCCCTGCTCGCGTACCCGCGCTTGCAATGTTTCCGTCACTCTAAGCGCTAAGTCAACACCTACATCTGCCTGGATCAGCAACGCTTCGAGGTCCTCCCAAGTGTCAGGGCCAAGCTGTGTAGCTCCTAACAGGGATGCGATACGGCCAAAAAAGGCTTGCCGAGTGCGCTGCAGCGAGACGCGGAACATGGATGCTCTCTTCAGCCGAACTGGGCTGTATCTGGCAATGGAGCGATTATAGCACATCCCCTACATGATCGCAGTCACGATTGTCGGGACATGGGCCTCTGGCTATAATCGATTTCAAAGGACGTCAAGCCAATGCACGGTAGGGGGCAGCAGGTCATTTGAGCAAGCTGACACACCTGGACGAAGCTGGACGCGCAGTCATGGTCAATGTAAGCCACAAACCCGACACACAGCGCGTAGCTATTGCCCGTGGGAGCGTTGCGATGCAGCCTGAAACGATCAGGTTTATTCGCGAGGGCACGCTCAAGAAAGGCGATGCGCTGGCGGTGGCCCGCATTGCAGGCATGATGGCAGCCAAGCGCACTGCCGATTTGATCCCGTTGTGTCATCCCCTCCAGCTTACCCATATTGCAGTAGACTTGACAATTGATGAGGAGCAATCACATGTACTGATCGAGGCCCAGGTAAGCACCGTCAGCAAGACAGGTGTCGAAATGGAGGCGCTCACGGCGGTATCCGTTGCCGCGTTGACCATTTATGATATGGCCAAATCCGTCGACCACACCATGAGAATAGAGGCCATACGTCTGGTCGAAAAGCGCGGTGGTCAGTCAGGAGACATTGTGCAGGATTAGGATGGTAGAAGTCACCGTTCGCTTCTTTGCGACCTTGCGCGACCGGGCCGGTCTTGAATCGGCTCGCATCAAGCTCCCAGACACTGCAGCTACAGTTCCAGCATTGCTTGATCAGATTGCGGACATGTTCCCAGCCACTGCTCCTGCCCTCCCCACAGCGATTGTCGCGGTAAACCACGAGTACGTCTTTGGAGAGCACATACTTGGCGATGGCGACGAAGTAGCGCTATTCCCGCCGGTTAGTGGAGGCAACGACAACACCTGGCCAGAGTACTTCGCCATCACTGAAGACGAACTGGATATTGACGCGATCATCGCAACCATTACGCGACCTGAGACAGGGGCAATATGCACATTCACTGGTGCTGTGCGAAGTCTGACTCGGGGCCAGATTCACACCGATCACTTGATCTACGAAGCATACAGCCCCATGGCAGAGAAGAAACTGCAACAGGTGGCGCGGGAGATCCGCGAACGCTTCCCGTTAGTGCAAGGAATTGCCATCGTGCAGCGTATCGGTAGGTTGGTTGCGGGTGAAGTGACTGTATTGGTTGCATGTGCGTCGGCGCATCGGCGAGATGGCATCTTCGAAGCAGCGCTGTATGGCGTAGATCGGCTTAAAGAGATCGTGCCGGTGTGGAAGAAGGAGGTGGGACCAAGCGGCACCACATGGGTTGAAGGACATTACCATCCTACCCCGGAGGACACTCTGAAATAGACATTGAACGCAATGGATAAACCACACGGCTTAAGGCCCTGGACCAGCTACCAACCTTGGATGAAGTGGCACGAGCTTCACCAGTCGGGACGAATCCACGCGGAATGCAGGCGTAATTGGCAGCAATATTGGAACAACCCAAACTTCTATGCGAGTCAGTATCTCCGATGTCAGTCTCTTGCAAACACCATATTGATATCACTCAAAGCATGTCATATTCGAGAACAAGAAGGAGGTTCTGCCTATGCAGCGCGTCGTCGTCACAGGGCTAGGGGCAGTGACTCCATTAGGTCACACAGCAGAGGAAAGTTGGCAGGCTGCCGTCAGAGGGCAGTCCGGTGTTGGGCCAATTACGCTATTTGATGTCACTGATTTTCCTGTCTCAGTGGCAGCTGAGGTCAAGGGTTTTGATCCCGAAACCGTCCTTGACCGACGTGAGGTTCGCCGCCAGGATCGCTTTGAATGGCTGGCAAACGCCGCCGCCAACGAGGCGCTGGCACACAGCGGCCTAGAGATCACGGAGGAAAACAGCACACGGATCGGAGTAGTGGTCAGCAGCGGCGTGGGAGGTCTCGAGACAATTGTGGATCAGGTGACAGTGCTGATCACAGAGGGGCCGCGGCGGCTCAGCCCATTTGCCATACCGCGCATCATGACCAACGGCGCATCCAGCACCATCAGCATCGCCCATGGCATTCGTGGGCCTGCGTTATGCGTGACTTCGGCCTGCGCCTCGGCTACGGATGGGATAGGCATTGCTATGCAATTGATCCGCACAGGCATGGCTGACGCCATCGTGTCTGGCGGGGCAGAGGCAGGCATCACAGCCTTTGGAGTGGGCGGATTCGTCCGGATCGGCGCATACACAAGCCGAACCACATGCACTCCCTCCCCATTCAGCGCCAACCGCGATGGCTTGGTGATGGGCGAGGGCGCTGCAGTGCTTGTACTAGAGAGCTTGTCATTTGCCCGCTCGCGGGGAGCAGAAATAATCGCCGAGCTGGTGGGATATGGCGTTTCAGCAGATGCCTATCACATCACTGCGCCGACAGAAGATGGATCGGGAAGCGCTATCGCCATCCGGCAAGCCATGGAGGACGCACACGTCACCCCAGAAGACATTGGCTATATCAATGCCCACGGCACTGGCACCCCCCTTAACGACGCTGCTGAGACGGCTGCCCTCAAGCTTGCTCTGGGCCATACTGCATACCGCATCCCTGTCAGTTCAACAAAGAGCATGACAGGCCACATGATGGGTGCGACTGGGGCCTTGGAAGCCATGTTCTGCGTCCAGGCCATTCGTGACAGTGTGGTGCCACCGACAATCAACTACAGTGAGCGCGACCCGTCATGCGACCTGGACTATGTGCCCAACCAAGCTCGTGAGACAGCTGTCTCGGTCGCCATGAGCAATTCTTTTGGCTTCGGAGGACACAACTCAGTGCTGATCTTCAAGGCATTTACAGATTGAACCACGAGGTGTCAGGTTCATGAGCGAGATCGACTTGGCCGCCTTCCAAGAGCTTAATTGCCTGTCCTTTCGCGATCAGTCGCTATTGTTACGGGCACTGACCCACCCCTCCTACCTCAACGAGCATCCTCGCCAAGGCATCGAGGACAACCAGCGGCTTGAGTTCCTTGGCGATGCCGTATTAGATTTCATCAGCGGGGAGCTCCTGTACCACCGCTTTCCAGAGGCAACCGAAGGCCGTTTGACCCGCTTGCGCGCGGCCTTAGTGCGTACCGAGACTCTGGCCAGATTTGCGGTGCAATGCCACATCGACCAAGCTCTCCTGCTTGGCCACGGAGAAGAAGATAGCGGCGGCCGTGAGCGTCTCACCAATTTGTGTGCCGCTCTCGAGGCAGTCATGGGCGCAATGTATCTCGACAAAGGATTGGAGGAAGTCAGGCAATTCATCACGCCGCTTTTCGAGGCAACTCTGGATACCATCCTAAGGCTGGAACTCGACAAAGACGCCAAGAGCCGTCTGCAGGAATGGAGCCAGGCTCAGCTGGGCCTCACTCCCACGTACAAAACGCTGAGCAGCATTGGACCGGATCATGCTAAGGAATTCACCGTCGCCGTTTATCTGGGCAACGAGCAGGTTGCCGTCGGAACCGGGCTGAGCAAGCAGGCCGCCGCACAGGTTGCTGCACGGCTGGCCCTAGAACGTCTCCAGGATTCTGATCGCGCATGAGACTGCTGATTACAGGCGCAAGCGGCAATCTGGGGCGTCCTTTGTCGTCACTGGCTGCCAGTCGCTGGTCTACAACGAGCACATACTTCACTAATCCTGCTGTAGGGGGAGGACATGCAGTTCAACTTGATCTGAGACAAAACGAGGCGGTCCTGACTCTAGTCCACAACGTGAAGCCAGACGTGATCATCCACGCAGCAGCTTCGGACCGCAGCGCGGACATGGTCGAAACCAACGCTGCGTCAGTCCGCAACATCAGCCAGGCTGCACGATCTGCGAAATGCCGCCTGCTGGCTCTGTCGACAGACATGGTCTATGATGGCACAAAACCCCCCTACAGTGAGGATGACCTCCCTACCCCGACGCATCCCTATGGTAAAGTTAAAGCAGAAAACGAACAGTACCTCCTGAGTGCAGGCGGTGACTGCCTGATCGTCCGTACCAGTCTCATTTATGACCTTGCACCAGAGAATCGGCAGATCGCTTGGATGCAGAGGTTGATCGCTTCCGGTCAGCAGGTGCCGCTATTCACGGATGAGGTCAGGCAGCCAATCTGGGCATGGAATCTGGCGGAAATCCTGCTGGAACTAGCGGAATCGGACATCACAGGCATTCTGAACATAGCAGGCCCGCAGCCTATGAATCGCTGGGAGTACGGCTGCGCCCTGCTGCAGGCACTTGGTCATGATCCGGTTCATGTGGCACAGCCTGTCCAGGCGGCTGAACTGGCGCCCCTCAGGCCACGCAACTGTACCCTGCGCCTCGATCGGGCACATGCAGTTCTTCACACGCCGCTGATCGCCATAGAACAGGCTCTGGAACGAGCAGCCAAAGGTCAGTTTCCTGGCCAGCCGACCTCGATGACGACCAAACGGTGATCGGAGGCTGTGCTGTCGACCTGCCGCGAGTCGAGGGGCACCAGATTACGCACCAAGACGTAATCGTGTCGGAGGGATGGATTGCGAGCGGGAGTGGTATATCCTTGCTCGATACCTAATGCGACATCAGGGTCCACGAACGAATTTGCAACAAGTTGCTGGTAGACAAAGTCCTGGGGTGTTCCTGCCAGATCGGCACCCAGCACCAGTGGCGAGGAATCGCCGACAAAACCTAATAGCACGGCAAGCTGCTCAACACGGTCTTCATCAGGGCCATCCGAGAGCTGAGCGCCAATCACCGTCACACTGCGTTCCGAAGACGGATCCTCGATCAAGGCTCTCAGGCTGGCCCGTTGTTCACCGATGCCTGGCAACGTGGCCGTCGCGCGGGACGACAGTGGCCAGCGAGAGAGGATGGCCAAACCGCGAACATGCTCAGCGGTCGGCACATATGCTTGGTACATACCCAGCCGCCAGGCCAAATATTGAACCTCATCAATGCCATAGCTCACCGGACGTCCCGCGTCAACCTCTTGCAGGATAACCACATCAGCCAGACTGGCTTCAATAGTACGGGCAATAAACTCAAGCTGAAATACGCCGCGGTCGTCGTAACCTCCGTTTATGTTATAGGTTGCTACACGAAGCGTGGGCTTGAACGGCGGCGGCGCAAGCTCGACATTCAGGCCACTCAAAATGAGACCCAAGACGGCTACCGGCGCAACGAAAGTCATAGCTATACCTTCTGGCGCTGCTGGCACAAGCAGCCAGGGGTCCTCCTCGCGCCACAACATACGCGGCACCACAGACAGCGTAGCAGCCACCAGAATGATAGACAAAGCCTGATTCTTGAGCCAAGGAAGAATCAAGGCATACTCAAAAGTCAGGCTGTAGGCATAGGTCAATAGTGCGAAAGCAGCCAGCCCCAAACTGACCGACGGACCAGACTGTTCCACCTCTACCGGATCGGGAGGGCTAGGCATCCACCACAACAGCAGCACCGCCATAAACTGGGCAAAGATGAGCGCCCCGGCGGCAGCCAGCCCAGCCAAACGATTACCAACCACGATTAGCATCAGCAATGCAAACAACCATACCAAACCACGTAGGCGGTCATCAAACATGGCCAGCGTCTCGCCCATCAAACGGCGGACCGCCGGAAGTAAAGGTAGAGCTGTCACCAGAATCAGCCAGGGCACCAGACCAGCATAAGCCACACCAGTCCAGCGGGCCACAACGTTCGGCATGCCGAGCACCAGAGTCTCTAGTGCCAGAAACCCGCCTAGTGACAATCCACCCCAGGCAGATACAAAGCCCGGTTCGTATGGCTCGCTCCGGGCAGTGCGGCGAGCCAAGCGACTCACAACGATCAGGAAGATGGCGATCACCGCTTGCACCACGATCCAGGGGATGAGCAGATGCCGCCCGGCGATGAGAAGGTCGAGCCAAGTGCGCAATGATATATCATATGTGTCGCGGGCTCGGAGAAGCTGGTCAAATGTGATGCCAACCACCATTGTTGAGACCAACGTGCGCCAGTTGGCGCGAACCAGTGAGGTAAAATATACTCCCCCTACCCCAACGATCAGCAACCCAGCAGCCAGACGTATCATCGGTACTTGAACCGTAAGCATCACACGGGCAAGCGAGATGAGTATCGCAGTGATACTGAGCGTCTCAGGCAGCGCAGCTCTAGAGCGCGGCGCAAACCAGGGCAGAACAATGGCTCCGATCAACATGAGGTGGGCATAGACGAGCATCAGATCCACCTGGCCGTTTGCCAGTGCCACGTTTGTCGTGCTAAGTAACGCAGCAAAGACTACACGTGACGCCTGGAGGAAGAACAGCGCCACCAGGCTGCTCTCGATCAGACGATAGATTCGGCCTAGTCCCATACGGATGGCTTCCTTAGCAAAAATAGTTGCTCGAGTCGCCACGACAGAGTAGCTTTTCGAGCCATGGCCATTATAATTGGCGCAATTAGCAAGTGGAGGCTCTATGATACCTGTCGATGTGATCCTCAACAATGGCACTGTCGTGACAATGGATAAATCATACTCTGTAATTCCCAACGGCGCAGTTGCCATTCGGGGCGATTCGCTGGTAGCCGTGGGAGAAGCAGAGAAAATCTGCAAAGAGTACCAAGCTCAGGAGACTGTGGACTGCACCGGGCTAACAATCACGCCGGGCTTGATCAACGCCCACACCCATGTCGCCATGACACTGTTACGCGGCCTGGCTGATGATCTGCGTTTGGATGTATGGCTCATGGGCTATATGATGCCCACCGAACGCGAATTTGTCGATCCGGACTTTGTGCGGCTAGGCACCTTGTTAGGCTGCGCCGAGATGATCCGGTCAGGTGTCACAACCTTTGCTGACATGTATTACTTCGAGGAAGATGTGGCGCGGGCCAGCGTCGAAGCTGGCCTGCGGGCAGTGTGCGGTCAGACTATCCTCAAGTTCCCATCACCCGATGCAGACAATTATGAAGAAAGCCTGGCTGCATGCCGTGAATTCATCGTCCGTTGGAAAGATCACCCGCTGATTGTACCTGCCGTTGCTCCACACGCACCATATACCTGCACTGCCGAAATCTTACAGATGTGCGCAGCGCTGGCCAACGAGTTCGATGTGCCGCTGCATATCCACATTAACGAGACCGCCGAGGAGGCCCTAGCAAGCCGTGACCAATATGGCATGCCGACTGTGCCGTGGGTAAAGAAGCAGAACTTATTCAGCGCCAAAGTGATCGCCGCTCACTGCGTACATGTGGACGAAGGTGAAATCCGGACCCTATTACATCACAATGCTGGCGTGGTGCATAATCCTACCAGTAACCTCAAACTGGCAAGCGGCATCGCTCCCGTGGGGAGGATGCTCGATCTGGGGCTGAACGTGGGGATCGGGACAGATGGCCCGGCCAGCAACAATGACCTCGATATGTTCGAGGAGACACGGCTGGCTGCGATCCTCGCTAAGGTGGCCACCGACAACCCAGTTACGCTGCCTGCACGCCAAGCCTTTGAGATGGCAACGATCATGGGAGCGCGCGCTCTACACATTGATCACTTGACAGGATCATTGGAGCCAGGCAAGCGAGCCGATATTGCCATTCTAGACCTCAATCGCCTGCACAACCTGCCCAGTTTTGAACGCGATGCACAGGCCATTTACGCACGGATCGTATACGCTGCCAAGAGCGCAGATGTGTACCATGTCATGTGTAATGGCCGGTGGCTGATGCGCAGTGGGGCCCTGACAACGGTCGATAGTGAGGAACTGCTCAGGCAAGCTGCTGAGGTAGCAAAGCGAATCGACTCCTTCCTGATTGCTCGCGAAGGCGACATCCTCAGTAAGCTGGTCACAATCGGCGACGTGCAGCAGGAAGAGAGCTACGAAATTCAAGTCAAGGCTCGGCTCGAGGACCCGACGCGGGTTCAGGTCCTGTTGGAGTGCTCCGAGGTTACCGTCGTAAAGTATTCACACTATCGGCAGTATGATACCTACTTCGAGATTGGCGCACCTGAATACTACCGCCTGCGCTATCGCGAAGACGACTTCCTGGATGAACATGGCAACGTTTCGAGCGTGCGCACCCGTTTAACTCTCACAGGCGAACTGAAGGAGCGGGAGTTCCAGAATGCTATCCTGCTCTCACGCTCACGCTACATCTCTCCCGCCACGCGCCCACTTCGCTTCTACCGTGAATACGTGCAGGCCAAGTCTGAACGGGAGGTTGTCAAGGAGAGACGGCGCTGGCATATCGACTACCGTGGAATGCGTTTCTATGTCAACCTCGACCGGCTTCTGGAGCCCAGCTACGAGAGCTATTTTTTGGAGCTCAAAAGCCGCACCTGGTCACCCACAGACGCGGAGGACAAAGCGGCGGCTATGACAGAGCTGCTTGACCTTCTGAGAATCGGAAAAGAAGCGCTAACGCAGAAGGAGTATGTGGACTTCACCGCCGACGAAGCAGGCTGATCATCGATGCTTAGGGCACACATAGCTGTCTAATGATCAGCTTGCTCCTTCTGTCTGTCGCTGTGGCCCGGCTGTTGAAGGCGGAACCCGTGTCCACGCACAGTCACAACGTACTCATGGCTGGGATCTACCTCGGCTAATCGGTCGCGCAGACGGCGTACTAGGGCATCAATAGCCTGCTCACTGACACCCTCTTCGACCGCATCCGGCCATACAGCACGCACAACATCGTCGCGGGTGCAGATGCCTCCATTGCGTTCGACCAGCAACTGAAGTAAGCGATACTGGTAAAGGGACAGCTGCGGATCGACGAGTACACCGTTGATCATCACTTGGCGGGTTCGTTCGTCTAGTCTGAGGCCAACATTAGATATTTCAGTTTCGTCCAGGGAGAGCGGCACGGTAGCTTCTGATCCGATGAAACGAATCTTCACAGCCAGTGCAATCTGAATCTCGTCTCCATCGTATAACTCGCGCGGGGCATCAGCCAGACGCTCAGCGTTGACGTGCGTCCCGTTCTTGCTGCCCAGGTCCTCGATCATGTAACGGTTGCCCTCTCGCCAGATACGCACGTGTTCACGTGAGACTCGGCGATCCGCAATCACCATGTCACACTCAGGACCCCGCCCAACTACCAAATGATCGCCCTGCATGATCGCCTGCTGACCACGCATTGGCCCTTCGACGACCAGCAGCACAGGTTTGTCTCTGTCAACAGTGAGTCCTGTCACAGTATAATGCCCCCTTGACAAACCCTTCACAAATGGATAATGTCTCTGACCAGGTGTTCAGCGCCCCCAACGTCCGCAATGCGTCTGTTCACACCGGGGAAAGTCAGGGTCGAGGAGGAATGTGTGCTGCCTCCCGTGAAACCAAACACGGTGTTCCGCTCACGCTACCGCATCCTTGAGACGGTGGGGCAGGGCGGCATGGGGTCGATCTATCGGGCCGAAGACATTCGCCTTGCAGGCCGTTTCTGTGCCATCAAAGAGATCCAGATCGATCCCAACAGTTCACCCTCACAGCAAGAGCAGGCTCGCGGGCAATTTCACCGCGAGGCTAGCATCCTCGCACGCCTTGACCATCCTAATCTCCCTAAAGTATCCGATTTTTTCGGCGAAGGCAACCGGGACTTTCTGGTGATGGACTATATACCGGGCACAGACCTGAGGCAGAAAATCGAGGAAGCCCGCAGCAACGAACGGTTCCTTCCCGAAAGCCAGGTCCTGGACTGGGCCGGACAACTATGTGACGCATTGATCTACTTGCACAGCCAGAATCCTCCTGTGCTACATCGCGATATCAAACCAGCTAACATCAAACTCACGCCAGACGGCCTGATCAAGCTGGTAGATTTCGGGCTGGTCAAGATCATGAGACCAGATGACAGCCGAACAATCACTGTGGTGCAGGGACGGGGAACCGTATTCTACACACCTCTGGAGCAATATGGAGGAGATACCGGCCATACTGACCCCCGGTCAGACATCTACTCCCTGGGAGCCACGTTGTATCACTTGCTGACTAACACCCCACCTGCTGAAGCAAAGATTCGCTTCCTGCAACCAGATACCCTGATCCCACCCCGCGAGATCAACCCTCGCCTGAGCATTCGAACCGAGCGCGCTGTTCTATGGGCCCTCGCCATGCACCCAGACGAACGTCCTTCGAGTGTGCAGGAGTTTCGCGATATGCTGTTGTCCACCAGTTCTATGGCCGCTTGGCCTCGCGTCGCAGGGCAGAGCCATCTGGACAGTATCGCGCCGCTTAATCGCTTGTTGGCGTTCACAGCCCTGGCTCTTCTCGTCCTTGCTGTGATCGTCACTCTGTTTTCACCGACGCTTCCGCTTGATTAGTGGTCTTCCCCAGTGATCCCACGCATACATCCCAAGATGGGCAGCCCCAACACCCAGCAGACCCCCTAACCAGGACGCCAGCGCAGCGCTCCACGAATCGCCCAATGCGGCGTGCCACAAGCCCGCACCTGGCAGCAGCAGCGCGTAGTAATTGTAGAGCACAAGCCCAACGATAATCACAGGCAGCGCCAGCAGCAGGCCATAGTTCATATCCTGTCGAACAAAACCAATCATAAAAGTGACAGTCGCCATTCCTGTGAGGCCGATCATCGCTAGAAACAGATCGCCAAAATCGACGCTAGGTGGCCCATTGGGCAGGCTGACGGTATGGGTCGGCTGTGGCGTTGGCTGTGCAACCTGAGTGGGCGGCGGAGCAGGTGTGTCAGTAGGTTCAGGGGTGAAGGTCGGGAAAATGTCCGGCGGGAGAACATCAATCGGGGCGCGGCCTGTATCAGGTACCGCCAGCAGCAAAGTGTCCGAGCTACGCGCATCGCCAGCCTGGACCGTGATGCGAAGTTCACCGGGTCGGCTTAGCACGATGCTGGTTTGCGCCACACCACCTACCGTAACGACAGACTGGACGTCTCGTCGCCCGTCGAGGGTGTAATTGAGGACAAAGTCAACAGGAGTCCCATCCGGCACAGGATGAGCGTTGCGATCCAGGATCACGCCGGTGCTCAGGCGCAGAGTGTCTCCCTGCCCTACAACAGGCTCCTCGGGCGTTGGCGTGGTTGACACTTCGCCTGTGGCTCGCTCGATAGCATACGACAGGGTCAGTACCTGAGACGGGTCGGGTGAAGTAGCTTTGAGGATATCATAATTGATCGCGCTCACCGAGAGCGGCAGAGCACCCACCGGTGCAGCATCTAGAAATAGCGCTCGTGCAGCCAAGTCGACAAATGGATCGGTATAGCTATACAGAGCATAGTAGGCCGTCAGCTTACTGACCTCTGTGGAGTCGAGGTAATAGGGCGCACCCATGGCCATCACGATGACATGTGCATCAGGCCCAACCGGTGGCTCAGCTAGAAACTGTTTGACAGCACTAGACGCTGGATAAGCCCCGTTCACGTCCAGCATGACAAAGATCACCCAGTCAGCCGAGTTGAGCGCAACCTGCAACGGATCGGGCTCCGGCGTCTCACCTTCAGCGGCAGGTAGCAACAGGGGCCCAAATTGCAAGTATCTAACTAGCTCATCGAAGGAAAAAGCTGAAATGTTGGCCAGACTAACTACGCCGGTGGCCTCAGGTCCATAGAACCGAAGTATGGCGGACCGCAGTTCGTCTATAGCGAGCAGCGGCTGAGCAGGACACCTCTCACACTGTTGGACGGTACGTGTATCGGTGAAGATGAGAATGTTGTCGTCAGACAGAGGTGGCGTCAACAGATCGATCTGAGCAGGAGACAACAGAGTCAAGGCGCTACGAGCCACCGCAGAAGTCACATCACTGCGGGTCCCAAGGATGCTCAGACCAGCGCGATCCGGAATCACATGGTCCAGATCAAACTGGACAAACAGATCCAGTTTTTTTCGGATGATACGTCGCACAGCTGCGTCCACCTGCGACTGAAAGGCAGGGTCATCTTCGTAGCGCTGAGTGAAAAATCGTATCACGTCGGCCACAGCTTCAGTCTGATCGGAGAGCGGGTCCACGCCAAAGTTGCCCAGATACAGGATGTCATTGCCCGCACTGAAGGCGTCCAGGGCGATGCGGCGGCCAGGAAACTGAAGTTCTTGAGGATCGTAAAAACGCCGCACCCCGCGCAGCCCTAATGCGTCGCTGAACATCAGACCACCTGCATCACGCCATCGCGCAATCGAAGGAAGTGACATTAGGCTTTGCAACGCCGCTGGGTCTAGGCTGATAGGACGAGTTGCCAAACGTAAATTGTCACCCTGAAAACCCTGGTAACGGATGTGTCCAACCAACAAGCCGTCGGCCATAGCCAGCGAATCAGCAGCATCACCAGTGACAGCAAAGAAGGGTTTGAGGTCAAATTGTGTGAGTTGGTCACGCGAGCGTCGTACGGTGGGAATTTCAACTGTAGCAAGTCGATCCGCGCCACCATAGCCTGGAAAGTGACGAGGCACGACCACGACATGGCCCTCACTGCCCCGGTGAACACCCCGCACATAGGCGGCAATCATCTGTGAGACCCAGAAGGGCTCACCGCCAAACACACGCGCCCCCATATCGCCCGCAGTAAATGGCTGGGGAACCTCGACAACATCTGCCGACGGCCCAAGTAACAGATTGATGCCTAAGGCGCGTATCTCTGCACCGACGACTTCCCCCGTCGACTCAGCCAGCGCCGGATTCCAGGTGGCGCCCAGAGCCATATTGCTCGGCAGTGGAGTCACGCCAGAGAGAAACTGCGTGTAGGGCCAGGCGCTGCCCTCATACTCAATCCCAATAAAAAGGGGAACGTAGACTGTAGATTCGGGCGATGCCGTTGGAGTCAGAGCTGCACTGGCCCCTGACTCCTCTGGCACTTCGGTCCTGGCTGCCAGCCTCTGGAGAGCAGAGGTCATTTGATAGATCTGGCCCGCCAGATCGTCCCCACCGGGGAAGTTGTCATTGGCGGCAAGCAGCACCACACCACCCGCATGATAGTCCGTGATCAGAGTGGCAATGTCCGAGTCTGGTCCAACATCTGTTCCATAGGCCGTAACGAGAAAGAGCTGGCCCACACGCTGCGCATCACTCATTTGGCTGAAGATGGCTTCGACCTGCGGATCGTCACCAACCTGAAAAGCAGGCACGACCCCACCCAAAGATGGGCTTACAAGCAATATAGCAGCCAGCGAAAGGCCAAGGATGCGCCGCATGAACAGCTTTGGGTCCTTTTGTAGAAAGAAATGACCAGCTTGGGGAAAAGTATACCGTGGGCTGAAGGGCAAGGGCAAAACACAGCGTAGGGGCGGCGTAGGGCAGACGACGAATTGGCGTCAACAAAACTGTCCCGAAGTATGTTATCTTAGAAATGCGGACGCCTTCTTCTCCTCCTCAACGAAAAGTGTCGCCTCCCCGGCGACATTTTTCGTTTCCAGTAGCGACAGTCACAGATTCCTAGGTAACCTTCTTCGCCAAGCATCACTGACCCCGGTGATGGCCATGACGGACACAGTCAGTACGAAGCCAGGAGACACCGCGATCCAGGGGGCAACTCGCAGATAGTCCCGCCCCTCGGCCAGCAGGCGACCCAGGGTTGCTATTGAGAGCGACTCGGTGAGACCTAGATAGTCAAGAGCAGCCATGTTAAGCAGCGCCCACGCATAGATCACGGCAATGTATGCCACCACTTGCTCTGCCACATTAGGCAACACATGTACCATCAGAATGCGCCAGGGGCCTGCACCTGCCACCCTTGCTGCCTCCACATAAGGTCGGGGGTAGATCGAGAGAACGGCGGCACGCACAACCCGCGCCTGAGCAGGCGATAGGGCAATTCCCACTGCGACAGCAGCTGACCACTGCTCCCTGCCCAATATCACGATCAGCGCCATGGCCAGCAACAGGCCAGGGAAGGCCAGCAGCACATCCACTGTGCGCATGAGCAGCCAATCTAGCCAGCTCCCAATTACCCCTGCGAGTCCTCCTGCAAGCACACCCACACCTACAGCCACCACCGCTGCCAGCGCAGCACTGCTGAAGCTACGCCGCGCGCCCCATAGAGTCCGACTCAGCACATCACGGCCAAAGTGGTCAGTGCCCAGCCAGTGCTGGGCATCAGGGGAGGCAAACTGGTTGGTCGGTTCGGTGCGGAACGGATCGTGATCGGTCAGGTAAGGGGCCAGCACTAACATTCCCGCTATCACTCCCAACACTGCTGCCCACACGATCCAGAGATGGTTGTTCTTCATGTTACGTGGTGACGTACACGGGGATCAAGCACAGCGTGTGCAACGTCAGCGAGCAGGTTAAGTAAGCCATATACCACTGCCGAGAGTGCAACGACACCCTGTACGATGGGCAAGTCCTTGTCAAGCACGGCAACTAATAGCAAACGCCCAATGCCCTGTCGAGCAAATACACTCTCAGTGACAACCGTGCCTCCAAGCAGAAATCCAGTCTGCACTGCGATCACGTTGAGAATGGGCAGCAGCCCAACCCTCAGCGCATGCCGCCATACAGCACGCAGGCGGGTGAGACCTTTAGCATAGGCAAGAAGCATGAAAGGCTCGTGCAGTGCATCGCTGACACTGGCGTCTATGGTGCGGGCAATACCACCCGAGACACTCAGCCCCACAACACAGGCAGGTAGAATCACGTGCACAGCAGTACCTTGCCCAGTGGCAGGAAGCCAGCCCAAAGTCACTGCGAAAAGCCAGATCGCTAGCGTACCTGAGAACATGACTGGGAAGGAGAGAAGGAACGCCACCAGGCTTCGGCACATTCCCCCAATCCAATGTCCCTGTCCCATCCCGCCTGCAAGTCCAAGTAGCAGCCCTGTACCTATAGCCACGAGCATCGCACACACTGCTAGTTCTACTGTGGGGGGCAGCTCTTGACGAATAAGCAGCTCAACAGGCTGGCCGCCAGACCAAGAGACTCCCAGATGGCCGCTTGCAAGGTTGAGCAGGTAACGAGCGTACTGCTTGACCAACGGCTGATCCAACCCCATTTCGGCGCGACGACGCTCCAACACATCGTATGAGGCTGTACTTTGCGAGAGCGCAGCCTCCGCCGGATCGCCAGGTACGATCTGCATTGCCCCAAAAACCAACGTGACTGCCACCCACACAGACAACAGGACACCCAGGCTACGCCTGACAATGAAGCGTAGCAACGCGCTACGGACTGCTGACTGGGCTGTATTACTGGCCAAAGCCCAGATCGGCAAGGTAGGGGAACCAACCTTGCGCATCATAGTGCAGCCCATAGATTCCAGGGCGAACTCCGTTGAGATTCACGTAGTCACGAATAGGTAAAATCAGCGCTTGGTCCATGATGCGCTGCTGAACCAAGGTATACCAAGCAGCCCGGCGTGTCGTATCAGGCTCAGCCTGCCCCGCCTGCAGCCATTGATCCATCTCAGGATCAATGTAGCCAGACCAGTTGCGTATACCATCGGACATAAAGAAGCTATTCAGCAGGACAGGATCGAGACCGGAAAAGTTAATGCCAATCAGGTTGTACTCGCCTGTCTTAGCGACATCGCTCAACATTGGAAATGAGGCAACCTGCTCGATCTTCACCCTGACCTGCAGATTGGTCTGCCACTGATCGGCCAGGACCTGCACCACTTCGGGATTAAGCCCCCAGGGTGGTACCACAATGACGATCTCGAAAGGGCTTCCATTCTCATCGCGCCAGCCATCGCCATCCGAGTCGGTCCACCCTGTGGAGTTAAGCAACGCTGCTGCTTGAACCGGATCATACGCATAGCGACCCTCCACCGCTGGATCGTAGTACAATGTGGACCGGCTCAACGGGCCATAGGCTATCGGCGAATAGCCCTGAAAAACTGCCTGGACAATCGACTCGCGATCAGCGCCCATGATCAGCGCCTGCCGGACAGGCAGGCTGTCAGTCGGCGGACGGGTTGTGTTAAAGATGTACTGCATAGGCTGACCGGGTACTTGAACAGTTGCTAGCTGTATCTTGCCATCAGCAGAGAGATAGCGTGCATCGGTTGGCAGCAGCTCCCCCATGATGTCTACCTCACCACTCTCAAGGGCAAGCGCCCTCGAAGCAGGGTCAGGGAAGAACCGGAAGACAATTCGGTCAACGGCTGGCACTCCACGGTTGCTAACCGTCGAAGGTGCCCAAGCATAGTCTGGATTACGCTCCAACACCAGGCGATCATTGACAATGTACTCAACAAATCTATAAGGGCCAGTCCCTACCTGATGAAACTGGTAGGTGGCAGTGTCGTATTCCTGGAGCGCCGTGGGCGATGCCATTCCCAGGTAAGGTTGACTGAGGCCATCAAGCAGTGGAGCAAATGGCTCAGACAGGATCAGGGAGACGCTGTAAGTATCGTTGACGACAACATGTGTAACTGGACCAATAAGCTGTGCGGCCTTAAGCGAGTTTGTCCCTGAGGCCAAAATCCGTTCGATGTTGACGCGCACCGCATCTGCATCAAAGGGGGTGCCATCATGAAATTTGACATCCTGGCGCAATCTGAACGTGTAGTTCAAACCATCAGGGCTGATCTCCCATGATTCGGCCAGCCCCGGCACAAACTCTAATGTTTCTGCATCTCGATACACCAGTGTGTCATAGACGCTGCGCAGAGGGATGCCCAACTCTGAGGAAGCATGGATATGGGGATCGATACCAGAGGGAACAAGCGTCAAACCGTAAACCAGCTCGGTAGGTGTTGCAACATTGGATTGAGCACCGCACCCACCCACACCACATACTACCACTAACAGAGCGACAAGCACCAAGAGATGCACTGTGTCGCGCTTCATCATAGCGAATAACCTCCGTTGTGAAACCGCCCAGGAATCTCAGAGGCCGGAACGTTTTGCAGAGTATGTTTTGGCAAACTTGCTGGGTTAAACCCTGATCCTGCCGGCGACACACCGAGTATACGGCACAGATGAGGCAGCGACAACAAATCCGGGATAATCCGTACCCCTTGCATTTCTCGCCACGTTGAAACATGTTTGGGAGCCAGGTAAAATGGCTTGTATGGCCAAAACCTATGGGCAGTGCATTGTCTGCGGTGAGACACTCGTCGAGAAGTTCCAATACGGCAGACGACTTTACTGCCCCAAGCATCTCGCTGCCTTCTACCAAGATATCACACCGATCTGGCAGGCAAGCACACTCACATTTTTGTTGGTTCTGGCGCTGATCGCAGGAGTGGCGATAAGCAGCGCCATTCTTCACGATGATCTTCCACACACGCAGCAAATCGCCGGTGGGCTGGTAGTCACATTAGCGCCGGGATTAGTGTGGATAGTGTTGCTCTTGCGCGCCAGAAATCGCCAGCATGAGCAGATTTCATCTCTCATGCTGGCGATTTTCGTGCTTGCGGCGCTGATCGCAGCAGCGGTGATACGCCCGTTTCTCGACAACCTGGTGAACCTTAATGCCTGGCTGGCGCGAGCCACTCCTGGCCATCGTTTCTTGTCCAACATCTTGATTGGCGGAATGACTCACGCCTTTGCGTTATACGTCGTCATACGCTACACAGTGTGGCGCACATCGTCGTTCGTCCATCGTGTGGATGGTGTTCTGTACGGCCTCGCCGCAGGCTTTGGTTACTCAGCAGCGATCAACGCACTCATGGTGCTGGATCTGGGTGGATTAGCGATGCTCAATGGCTACCTGCGACTGATCAGCCAAATGGCGGCCTACCTAGCAACCAGCCTGGTAGTGGGATACTTCCTGGGCCGGAACCGTTTCGAGGATATGCCATTCTACTACCTTGCAAGTGGTGTGGCTTTGGCTGGAGCGCTAAACGGCGGGCTGCTATATGCTGGGTCTGCGCTTGACAGAGTTCGCCTGGGCCTGACCTCCGATGGCTACAGCCCGTGGCCAGGATTGGTCATCAGCCTGTTCGCATTGATCGTAACCTATAGCGCTGTCTTTGGATTGCTTCACCGACACAACGCCCTGACAAAGGCCCGTGTGGAGCATGAGAAATGAGCGACATCATGCGTGACGAAGCCGGGCAGATGGCAGAACCGGTGAGCAATATTTCCAAAAATGACCGCTTCAGCGCGATCTTGGTCGTGGTGACGGTCCTTGCCGCGATCGCTACAGGACTGGCGCTGCGCCAGCGGGCTGCAAGCCAGACCTGGCTTTACGAGAGCCGCGAAGCCGGCATTCAGGTTCTCTATCCAGCAGAGTGGCTGGTCGACGAGCGTGGAGACTATGTAGTTCGCATTCGTGACCCGCGGTCAAGGCCATTCAAGACCCAGTATCAGATCGCTATATCGCCCGCTGGCGGTCAGACTTCAATCCGCAATGTGCTGGACAGTCTGACAGTCCAACGATCCACCAATCTCGCCGCTTACCGCGTGCTGAGTGTCCAGGATGTGGCAGCCCGTGGTACTACTCTCACTCAAATGAGCTTTGCCTTTGTCGATGCTGACCCTAACCCCTTCATTCAACGGTTGCCGGTAGTGGTGCAAGGCGTGGACATCGTCATCCGCGACGGCGATCGAGTGATTATCGTGACTTACATGGCTGACGAAAATACGTTCGCTAACGGCCTGCCCGGATTTGAACAATTCTTGACCAGCCTGCAGTACTGATAGCTATGGACGACTCGACGGCACGATCAGCTATAAACAAGAGAGAGCAGCGCTGGCTTGGATTGCTAGTGGGACTGCTTGCTAGTATGTTGAGCCTAGTGCCTGTGGTGTCAGCTCAAGACAGCATACCGCCAGAGGCGAGACAGGCCATGCAAGCCACAGTGTTCCTGATGCAGACCTACGAAGAAGGAGGTATTCAGGTTCTGTCATGTGTTGGCTCTGGCACGCTGATCAGCGCTGATGGGCTGATCCTGACCAACGCGCATCTTGCCTCGCCGATGGGCCCCTGTCTCGGCAGCCGCATTGTCGTTGCATTGCCGGTGCAGGTGGACGATCCTCCGGTACCCACTTACCTCGCGGAACTCGTGCAGATCGATGTCCAACACGACCTAGCCATACTCCAGATCGCCGCTAGCCTGGACGGAAGCCTGATCCGGCGCGGCACACTGAATCTGCCTTTCGTCGCGCTTGGCGATTCCTCTGGCTACCTGCCAGGGAATGGCTTGACCTATGTTGGATACCCAGACATGGCGACAACTGGCGTGACAGCTATTCAGGGGGTGATCACAGGCATCACAGCAGAAAAGCACAGCAGTCGCCTGGCATGGTTCCGCACTGACTCTATACTGGGAGGGACCATGAGCGGCGGTGGCGCTTTCGATGCCAATGGACGTCTGGTAGGCATCCTGACCAGCGCCCCAGCCACCACTGGCGAGGAACCAGGCCCAATGTGTGTGAGCATTCAGGACAGCACACGCGATGGGCTGATCAACGCGCGTGATGCCTGCGTACCAATCGGTGGGCCCGTTACTGCCATTCGACCTATTGTCTTTGCCCAACCTCTGGTCGAAGCAGCTCGTAATGGTTTCCACCTTCGCCACACCCCAGACATTCCTACAGCAGAGCCTGTTGCTGAGCCGGTTATAACACGGCTATTCTTCGCTCCAGAGATCAGCGCCCAGGGGTTGCCGACCCGCATTGTGAAATCATTGCCTACTGGCAGCACCAGCCTGTTTTTGTTCTTTGACTACGACAACTTGCGTTCTGGTACACCATACGAGGTGCACGTCTCGCTAAACGGGCTGGACATGCCAGGTTTCAGTCTGGGGCCACTGGCATGGGGTGGTGGTCGTAGGGGAACCTGGTACGTGGGTACTGAGGGCAAGACCTGGCCCGACGGCAACTACGAGTTCGCAGTGCTGTTGAACGGAACAGTGGCAGCTACCGCTACAATCACCATTGGTGGAACGAGTGAAGAGACCGGTTTTAGCGACTTGGCCTTCGGTATAGTCGATGAGAACGGCGTCTTCAGGCCATCCGGCACCCTGCTTCCGTCTGGCATCAAGCGCTTCGATGCACAGATTACCTTTTCGGGCATGACCGAAGGTCAGGACTGGAGTGAGGTGTGGTCGCTGAATGGCATCGAGATCTACAGAGCTACCCACCTGTGGGCTGGTGAGGCTAGTGGTCAACGTTCAGTGCGAGCCGAGAACGTGGAAGGACTCCCTGCCGGGACATATCGGCTGGAGTTGTTCATCGGCCCAGACCTTGCTGCTACTGGCGATGTGACGCTGGCCGGCAACCCCGGCCAGGGTCCCTCTCCGATCATATTCTACAATGCCCGCCTGGCCAACGACATCACACGCGATGGGCTGCCTGCTGGGCAGTCGGGGGCAAGCGGAATGACCGTTCCGCTCGGAGTTTCCACCCTGTATGCCTTTGTGGACTGGGACTTTATGCCACTTGGCACGATGTGGACATTTCGCTGGTTCCTTGACGGTAGGCTGGTGGCCAGCAGTACCCAGCCATGGGGTGGCGGGAGCAGCGGCAAGAATTACTGGATGGGGCTTGTCGCCGACCAACCTTTGCCCGAAGGGCAATATGCCATAGAAGTGCTGGTAGAAAACCAGCCTATGTTCTCAGTTGACATCTCTGTAGGTGCTGGGACACAGCCAGTCAGCGGGATAGAGTCTGCAAGCACCGAGGTGATGATCACAGGTCAGGTGGTGGATGCCTTGACAGGCGATGGCATCCCGGGCGCTCTGGTGATTGTGTTGGATGTCGCACTCGAATCGGCCCAGTTTACATGGAATGAGTCGGAAATCCACACGCAGGTGATCGCCGACCGTGAAGGACGCTTCATGTTCACAAAAGGTCTGCAGCAGGGTCGTTACTATACAGTGTATGTATTTGCTGAGGGATATGTCACGATAGTCGAGGACAACTTTACTATCCCAGACGAGCAACCTTCACCAACCGATATCGTGATTGAGATGAGCCTCCCCTAAGAATATCTCCACAGAGCAGCTCCGAATCCCGGCTCTGAAAGTAATGGCAGACAAGCCTATGCCAGGCCCTATCCTGTGCCCTACACAGGAAGATGGGTGACAACTCCTAAGCATCTCGCAGCCACGACCGCACATGGGAGAGGATGTCTCCGACACATACAGTGTCGAGGTCGTACCAAACAAGAGTCGGATCGTCGAGCCTGAACCAAGTGTATTGCTGACGAACGAAACGCCGCGTCTCGCGCTTCACCGCACGGACTGCGTCTTCCACCGTGGTCTCGCCCCTGAAAAAGCCCCTAAATTGCACGTAACCCAGGCTGCTCATCGAAGGGAGGTGCCAGCCCCAGCCCGCGCCGAGCAGCGCTTCAATTTCGTCCAGCAGACCGCTATCGATCATACGGTCCACGCGCTCATCAATACGTGCATATAGTGAAGGCCGCGACCGCGTCAGGCCAATGCGCAGCACACGGTAAGCAGGAGGCTGCCGCGTCTGAAGAGCCGAAATGGGCTGATCGGAGACCAGATATACTTCTAGAGCACGCACAATACGACGCACGTTACGCCAGTCGATTGTACGGGCTGCCGCAGGGTCCACAGCAGTTAACCAGGCATATAGCACCGTCGCCCCGTAGACCTCAGCCATCGCTTCGAGGTCGGCCCGCAGGGAGGGCTGCGGAGGCACCCTTGGGATACTCCACCCCTCAAGCACTGCCCGCACATATTGGCCAGTCCCGCCAACAAGCAACGGGAGCTTTCCCGCAGCAAGTACCCGATCAATGGCAGCATAGGCACGGCCCTGAAAATCGGCCAGCGTTAGCACTTCGTCTGGGTCAAGGATGTCAAGCAAGTGGTGGGGGACCCGCTGCCGCTCCTGCAGGGTGGGTTTGGCTGTACCAATGTCCATGTGCCGATAGACCTGCCGTGAGTCAGCGGATATAATCTCACCGTCGAGCGCCTCAGCCAGCTCGATGGCAATCTCTGACTTGCCCACAGCAGTGGGACCTACGATGGCTACAAGTGCTGATTGCACATGCACAGGGATAGTCTCAACCTCACCCATCGAAACGTATCGCGTCGCGATAGATCGCCATGCGTTGAACCCGACCTGATGGTGCAAGGTCAATCGCAACCACATCGATACGCCAGGGCACATCACTGAGATCATGATCGGCGAGGTACATCAGGACACTTTGTGCTAGGTGAGTTCGCTTGGAAGCTGTCACCGCTTCTTCTGGCGCACCGAACGTGCAACCCTGACGCGTTTTGACCTCCACGAACACCCATGTTTTGTCGTCTTGTGCCACTATGTCAATCTCACCGCCAGAACACCGCCAGTTTTGCTCCACAATGATGTAGCCGTGCGCTATGAGCGCCTGGACAGCCAGGTTCTCACCATATCGGCCCTGTTCAGCAGGAGTGCGTCGTCCCTCAAATCGCTCCGACAAGATTGTTCCTCACCACAGGCTATGCTAGAATGCAGGCGAGTTCCCTGTCTATGATACCACGTGAGGTGGTCACATGAGCGACGCAATTGTCATTGCAGAGGTCCTGAAGAATGCAAGCATCTTCCTCGACCTTAACGCCGAGTATCTGGAGATGATTGCTGAGATCAGTAAAGTCTTCGAGTGCAATGCGGGGGACATGATCTTCGAACAAGGATCGTCCAGCAGCGAGTTATTTGTAGTCGCCACTGGCGAAGTAGACATTCTGGTCGATCAGTCAGTACTCGGCGAGGTGCTGGAACCCGACCTGATCACAATCACAACTATAAGGCAGGGCGAGGCTTTCGGCGAGATCGCACTGGTGGATGACGGCGTGCGATCGGCGGCAGCCCGCTGCGGCCAGATGGAAACAAAGCTCATTCTGATTCCACGCGAGGAGCTGCTTGGCCTGTGTCGTAAGCATCCAAAGCTGGGGTACCAACTCATGCGGAATCTGGCTATTGAGCTGGCCTCGACGATTCGCACAAGGACGACAGATTTCCAGATGCGCGAGTGGCTCACATGGACCCGCGGACGATCCGCACCCTGATCCCCCTACCCCAAATGCCCTGCACGAGGCAATGCACAGGCAAGGAACACAACGTCCCTTGTCGTGTGTGTTACAACTCACTGTGCTGAGTAGCCTGATGTCTCGACGTTCACTGATCACGTCTTGTTTATCCACCACCATCAGTACGAGGCAACATGAAAGCAGAAGTCATCTCTGTTGGAACCGAGTTGCTGCTGGGTGACATCACAGACACCAACGCCACTTACATCGCACAGAAGCTGACTGAGATCGGGCTTGACCTGCTGTATCGAACCACAGTGGGAGACAACGAGCAACGCATTGCGGAGGTGGTCGACCACGCCTTGAATCGAGTGGATGTGGTGATCGTGACCGGCGGCCTTGGGCCTACAGTGGACGACGTGACACGCGAGGGCATCTCTCGTGCCACAGGCCGCCCGCTAGAATTCCGGCAGGAGCTTCTCGACCAGATCGCCGAGCGATTCAGACGCTTCCAGGTGACGATGAGCGAGAACAACCGACGTCAGGCTTACGTGCCACAAGGCGCTAACCCCATTGAGAACCCGGTCGGAACCGCGCCCATCTTCATCCTGGAGACCGAGCGCGGCGTCGTGATGGTGCTGCCAGGCGTGCCACGTGAGATGAAACACCTTCTCGACAATGACTTGTTGCCATGGCTTAGGAATTATCTGGGCGCACCAGCTGTAATCAAGAGCAGGGTACTGCGCACCGCCGGGATCGGCGAGAGCCAGATCGACACCCAGATTGCCGATCTGATGACCATGAGCAACCCGACTGTGGGGTTAGCTGCGCACGCCGGACAGGTGGACATCCGCATCACAGCCAAAGCAAGCAGTGAGGAAGAAGCCCAGGCCATGATCTCCCCGGTTGAAGAAGATATACGCCAACGTATTGGCAAATGGATTTATGGCACAGGCACAGAGACGGTCGAGAATGCAGTTCTGGAGCTGCTCAGCGAACGTAAAGCAAGTGTGACTACTCTTGAGATAGGGACCCAGGGCATGCTCAAAGAACGGCTGTCAGCGGCATCAACAGCATTTCTCGGGCTGATCGCAGAGAGCTATACACTCGACAACCTTGAGGAGCTGCGCCGACATGGTGTCGAGCCAGTGGGGACATTGGCCGATATGGCACAGGCGGCAGCGCAGGCCATTCGTGAAGAGCAAAGAGCCACGTATGGAGTAGTGGTACTGATGCAAAATGCTGCCTCTGCTGGCGACCCAAAGGCCAGTGGAGCAGGGATTGCTGTCGTTTCTGCAGAGAGTTCCCGCAGCCGTACCTATGAATGGACCAATATTCGCACCGACGCGCCGATCTGGGTCACCACACAGGCTCTGGCCATGCTGAGACGAGCACTCCTGATCATCCAGGAGTAAAAGCAGCGCTAGCGACCAGTGGCTGGACCGGCATCTCTATCGAGAGACAGGCCATGTCCTGGTGGCACTAGAAAGCTCAGTACAACAGCCAGCATCACAGGAATCCCGGCCATGACTGCATAGGTTATGTCGTATCCTGCACGTACTATCGTCAGACCGAGCATCCAACCCAGCAGCCCAATCCATATGTCTATGCCGGCATATTGAAGTCCTGTTGCCGTAGCCCGCAGATCGGCAGGCGCCCCTTCTAAAACCAGGGTATCTAGGCTCACGCGAGTTAGGGCAGTTCCCAACCCTACACAACCTGCTCCCAAGCACATGAGCGACAGGCGGTCGGCAGTCCAAAGTAAGTACACGCCACCAGCAGCCAGCAGAAGTGAAGGCACAATCACCAATCGGCGTCCAGCTGTATCGCCTAGCCGTCCCCCAAGCGGTTGTCCAACCATATCGAACAAAGCACAAACGCTGAGAGCCAACCCCACATTGCTCAGCGCACGTTGCCCTGCCAACAAAGGCAAAAACGTGTAGACAGCCGAAAACGGAGCCGCAACGCTCAACATACCCCATATTCCCGCCTGCATCGACCGGCAGGGAAAAAGTACATGTACTCCATTGAGCAGTGTCCGCCGATTGGGGATGTGGTCATGTGCTTTAACCAGCAAGGCGCCTGCCAAGCACAATGCAGCTATGACCATGTCAACGACAAAGACGACAGAGTAGCCCCAGGCGACAAGCAGCCACTCGCCAAGCGGCAGCGCTATGATTCCTGCCAGACCAAATGTGAGGTTGCCCAGGCCGACTGCCTCACCACGTCGTTCGGCAGGAGCCAGATCGATCGTCAGAGCTTTATGGGCTGTGGTGAACAATCCAATGCCCAAGCCCTGCAAAATGCGCCCTACCAACAAACCGACAAAGCTGTGCCCGACGAGCATGATCAGCCCAGCCACAACCGCCGCTGCCGCCCCAGCGACCATCACCCCCTTGCGTCCCAGGCGGTCAGCAATCGGTCCACCAGCCAGCCGCACTGCGACTGCCACCCCGGAGACGATCGTCGTCGTCAGCCCCCAGCCAACTTCGTCACTGCCAACGGCCAGCGTATAGAGTGGTAGGACGGGCGTCAGGAGCTGCAATGCTGCGAAAAACAATGCCGAGGCTGCCATCGCGACGAAAAAATTGCGTGTATATCGATCTGGTAGCCGCTGCCCGCCTGGCGCTGGGGGGGGAGCTGTCAACATCCGCTACTCCTGGCCAAGCCTGAGCAGCGCCATGAATGCTTCCTGCGGCACCTCAACCGAGCCAATCATTTTCATACGTTTTTTGCCCTTCTTCTGCTTCTCCAGCAACTTTTTCTTACGAGTGATGTCGCCACCGTAGCACTTGGCCAAGACATCTTTGCGGAGCGCTTTGACGTTGGCTCGGCTAATTACCCGTTTACCGACAGCTGCCTGAATGGGCACAACGAAGAGCTGCTGCGGAATCAGCTCCTTCAGTCTGCTGACCAGCGCCTGCCCTTTGTGATAGGCATCCGCACGGTGGACAATCAATGCCAGGGCATCAACCGGCGTCTCATTGACCAGAATCTCGAGTTTGACTAAGTCGCCAGCGCGGTAATCAAGGAAGTGGTAGTCGAGAGATGCATAGCCTCGTGTGATCGATTTGAGGCGGTCATAGAAATCGATGATTAACTCAGCCAGTGGCAGATCGTAACTTAGCATCACCCGGCTGCTGTCCAGGTACTCGGTTGCAATGTAATCACCCCGCTTTTTAGTCACCAAATCCATGATGGGGCCAATGTACTCGGCTGGCGTAAAGATCTGGATTCGCATCCACGGCTCACGCACTTCCTCAATGACAGCCTCGTCCGGAAGCTGCGCTGGGCTGTCAATCGTGACGATCTTTCCACTGCCGCGCAGCACAACCTGATACTCGACACTGGGCGCAGTGGCAATGATGTCCAGATCGTACTCGCGTTCGAGGCGCTCCTGCACAATGTCCATATGGAACAGACCGAGGAATCCACAGCGAAAACCAAAATTGAGCGCCTGCGAGGTCTCCGGTTGCCAGACTAATGAAGCGTCGTTCAATTGAAGCTTCTCAAGGGCGTCACGCAACAGTGGGTAATCTTCGTTCTCAACCGGGTACAGACCTGCAAAGACCATCGGCTTGACAGACTGATAGCCCGGCAGCGCCTCCGCTGCCGGGTGACGGAGGTGCGTGATCGTGTCACCAACCCGTGCCTCCTGCACGGTTTTCAACCCTGTGGCGACGTATCCTACCTCACCTGCCTCCAGCCGACTCGTCGAGCGCATATCCGGCGAGAAAATGCCAACCTCGACTGGCTCAATGTGCGCTCCAGTGGCCATGAGAAGTAGCTTATCATCCTTTGCCAATACCCCATCAACCACGCGAATATACACGACTACACCTTTATATGAGTCGTAGTGGCTGTCAAAGATCAGCGCCCGAAGTGGATCGTCATGGCTGCCTTTGGGCGGCGGGATGCGGTGAACGACAGCTTCCAGCACATCGCGAACATTCTGCCCCGTCTTGGCCGACACCTGGAGCACATCAGCAGCATCGATCCCCAACAGATCCTCGATCTCCTCGGCCACCTCATCGGGATGAGCAGCAGGCAGATCGATCTTGTTAATGACTGGGATGATCTCCAGACCAGCATCGAGAGCCATGAACAGGTTAGCGAGTGTCTGTGCCTCAATGCCTTGCGTCGCATCGACGACCAGCACAGCACCCTCGCACGCCACCAGCGCTCGCGACACCTCGTAGGAGAAATCAACATGGCCAGGGGTGTCAATCAGATTCATCTCGTACTGCCGGCCATCCAGGGCAGTGTACAGCATGCGCACGGCGCTGGCCTTGATCGTCACACCCCGCTCTCGCTCTAGGTCCATCGAGTCAAGCACCTGCTCTGTCATCTCACGTGCCGGGATCGTGCCAGTCAACTCCAGCAAACGATCTGCCAGCGTGCTCTTGCCGTGATCGATATGGGCAATAATACAGAAATTGCGTATCCGGTTCTGTTCCATGGCTGCCAGAATCTTTCTGCAAGGTTGTATTGCAGCCCCTGCCGTTTACCTGTGGGAATTGTACCAGGGACACTCCACGTCGCACACATCCTAAGGGCTTTAGGTGACACGGGCCGTGAGTTGACAAACTACTCTACTAACCTAAACTACATTCAGATAATCCAGGACCGGGGAGGCGTGGAATCACCATGAAACAGAGCATTGCTGCGCTGCCGATAGGGCTGTTGATCAGCAGCATACTGGCATGTAATGCGCCGGTGGGCACACGCAACACCCCCGTGGTACCTTCGCCTACGACGACAATGGTTGCTCAGATGAGTACAATTGAAACGCCTGAACCGACTGTTGAGACCACGACAGTACCTGCCACTGAGACCCCCTTCCTGACCGTTGCCGTCCCTGCCAGTGTGACCCCTGCTCTGACGTATGGGACGCCTATCTACGAGACAACATTTCGCACTGGCTGGCCTGATCTCACTAGCAATAATCCGTCCGGCGCCGTTGTCGGGCGGAGCTTAGTCGTCGATGGCGGCTATCAGTTTGAGGTCGGTAAGGATTGGGCACATTGGGCACGTACTACACGGGTAAGTGCCAGCTCGCTGTACGTCGAAGTCATGGCAATGCCGATTACCTGCCCGGCAGGCCAGGGCGGTTATGGTCTCATGCTTCACTATGTCAATAACAATCAGTATCGTTACTTTGTGATCACATGTAACGGGAGTTACTTGCTGCTTGAACGCAACCTGCCAGAGACCACAATTCTCGCCAGTGGAAGGTTGCCTGAGAGCATCAATCCGACCACCGGAAGCCACACCATCGGCGTGCAGGCGATCGACAATACCCTATCAGCTTTCGTGGACGGCATTTGGGTGGCAACAGCCACGGTCACCGACATGCCAGCAGGTGATATTGGCGCATATGTCGAGGCTGACCTTGACGTCATCACTGTGGTGTTCTCCCATCTGGCTGCCTACGAGACTGAGTAATCACCGATGCCCGCAAGGTACTCTTGACGCTATCACACGCAAGCGTGAAAATACGCACTGAGCACACTGTGGCACATTCCCACGGAGAGAGTGAACTCATGGCAGAGATCGATCCACTGATAGGTGGAAAGCTCGGTCAATATGAGATTGTGGCAGTGCTGGGCAAAGGGGGCATGGCGACAGTCTATCGTGGACTTCAGTCCAGCATTAACCGCATTGTCGCGATCAAAGTGCTACCCAGCATCTTGCTCCACGACGACACGTTCATAGGGCGCTTCAAGCGCGAGGCAAACGTGATCGCCAAGCTGGAACACTTGCACATCCTGCCGTTGTACGATTACGGCGAGGAAGGTGGCCGCCCCTATATCGTGACTCGCTATCTGGAGGGCGGCACACTCGATACCATTATCCGCAAGGGGCCAATGCCCTGGCAAGACGTTGTGCGAATCATAAATCAGATTGCATCGGCCTTGGACTACGCTCATTCTCAGGGTGTCATCCACCGCGACATCAAGCCAAGCAATGTCATGCTCGACAAACAAGGCAACGCCTACTTAACCGACTTCGGAATTGCCCGTGTTCAGGAGGCGGCTGCTGAGCTGACCGGCAGCACTGTGATTGGGACACCTGCCTACATGGCTCCGGAACAAGCCGACGGAGCTCCCCCTACGCCGGCAGCCGATGTGTATGCACTAGGATGCACATTGTTTGAGATGATCTCAGGACGCATCCCTTATCCTGCTGAGACTCCTATCGCCCAACTGATGGCCCATGTCCAGCGCCCCACTCCCTCGCTTGAGGACCTGAATCCCAGTATCCCAGAAGACGTGGCACGCGTCGTTCGGCGTGCCATGGCTAAATACCCAGGCGAACGCTACATGAGTGCTGGCGAGTTAGCCAAAGAACTCTCCGAAGCCGCAGAAAAGGCTGGGGGATGGGTGTGGAAGCCTCTCAGTCCACGGGAGGCCGCTAAGCACGCCAGGCGACAGCAAGACAAGCAAGCCGCAGGACAAGACTCATCGAAAGCAGATCTCACCTTTGTCCTCGGCAAAAAGCCCCGCCCCGGCGCGAGGATGCCAGGGCCAAGGCTACAGGACAGAATCAACGCCCTCCTCTCGTCTATAGGTGTGCCTAAGACAGTGCGCCTCACACCTGAGAATCAGTGGCTCTGGCTCGGAGCGGGAGCCACGACAGTAGCATTGCTGGTTATCCTGATTGTGCTCATCGTGGCAGGAAACGGAGATGTACAGCGCCGGGCTGCGAGGCACAGGCCCCCTCAGAGTGAGCTACTATACGAAACGGACTTCACAGAAGGGTGGGCCCCAATCACAACCCAGAAGTCATCGAGCCAAAGTATAGTAGAGGGGCTGCGGGTCAGCGTAGGGTCAAACTGGGCATTCTGGGACCGTGTGCCTACTATAAACGCTAGCACATTCTACGCTGAGATCGCCGCCACTGCCGAACAGTGTGAGACAGTTCAAAGCGCCTATGGTGTGATGTTTCACTACCGGAGCGAGAATCAGTTCCGGCGATTCATGATCACGTGCAGCGGCACTTACAAGTTGATCGATCGCGACTTACCAGGTGGGGTTAATACCCTGGCAAGTGGTCCGCTACCAGGCGGCATTGATCCATCTAAAGGTCTTCATGTAGTCGCCGTGCGGGTGAGGGAGGAGCAGATCACGCTGTATGTCGATGGGCGAGAGATTGAGACCGTAAAGATCGAGAATACGCCCGAAGGTCAGATAGGACCTTATGTAGACAGCGGGAGCAGCGATACAATCATCGTGTTCCGCCAGCTCATGATCTACATGCTAGAGTGAATATAAGCTACCCAAGGATTCAGCAGGGACAGTTGATGTTGTCCCTATGTGATGTCGTCCTCTGCTAAGCCGGCTGAAGCCGGCTTAGCATGCGCTTCGGCCAGAGCACTATCGATGAACTCCTTACAGTCACAGAGAACAGATCGGTCGCTGGTAGCAAACCACGCCAGAAACTCAATATTCCCGGCAGGACCACGGAGAGGAGATGGGATCACACCCCGGACAGTAAAACGGCTGTGGCAGGCATGGTCCAACGTCTCGTGAAGCACCCGTTGGTGGATCGCAGCGCTGCGCACCACCCCACCCTTACCCACATCGGCACGGCCCGCCTCGAACTGCGGCTTGATCAACGCCACCACCTGTCCCTCTGGCAACAGCCACCCACGCACCACAGGCAGAATCAGCCGGAGCGAGATAAATGACACATCGATGCTGGCAAAGCGGATCGGTTCCGGCAGGTGGTCCAGATAGCGGACATTGACGCCTTCCATCACGACTACCCGGCTGTCCTGACGAAGCTGCCAGGCCAGTTGGCCGTGTCCGACGTCAATGGCATACACTCTTAACGCCCCAGCTTGAAGCAGACAATCCGTGAAACCACCAGTCGATGCGCCTACGTCAGCACATACCCAGCCAGTCGGTGCGATCGCAAAACGCTCCAGCGCCGCTGACAGCTTCTCGCCGCCACGGCTAACGAAGCGCGGATGTGTCCTCAGTGTGACTGCGGCATCAGCGAAGACCCGCATACCAGACTTGGTTGCAGGCTGCTCATCAACCAGCACCTCCCCAGCCATAATGAGTCGCTGGGCCATCTCACGTGACCCGACCAAACCGCGCTGAACGAGCAGCACATCGAGACGGGTCTTCTCCCTACGCGCAGCCACTACATTCCCTCGCTATATTTGGCGTTCCCCACTTCACTTTTTGAGCGGACTTCTCGGCGATATAATAACCCGGTCGAAGGACCACTAACAAAGTCCGGGTTGAAAAGAGGAAACAGTTGGCTACCTTTACTCAAGTCGTCACCAGTACCGGAAAGGCTGTGTTCAAGCAAATAGCAGGGCTGGTGCGCAGTGTGCGTCCTAAACAGTGGCTGAAAAATGGGTTCATTTTCATCCCCCTGGTGTTTGATCGCAAGCTGCCGCTGCCATTCGGTGACTATCAGGAGAACCTACACTACTTCCTTGTCACGCTGGGGGGGTTTGTACTGCTGTGCCTGATCACCGGTTCGGTGTACCTGATCAACGACCTTGTAGACATCGAGGCAGATCGGGCACATCCTACCAAACGTAATCGTCCACTGCCATCTGGTCAGTTATCTAAGGGTTTAGCCATTGCAGTCTCAGTAGCCCTTCCTCTGATCTCTCTGCCACTGGCCTATACATTGGGGCCACGTTTCGCGGCGATCCTGGGCAGCTATCTGGTGCTCCAGATCGCCTATTCGTTCTGGTTAAAGCACATTGTGCTGCTCGACGTGTTGACGATTGCTGCCGGTTTTCTGCTGCGCGTCGGCGCAGGTGTCATTGTGCTTGTAGACGTCACCCGCTTTTCACCCTGGATGTATCTGTTCACGACGACACTGGCGTTATTTTTGGGTTTTGCCAAACGACGCCAAGAGTTGGTCCTCTTAGAAGAAGGAGCCAACAACCATCGCGCGATCCTCGATCACTACAATATCCGGTTACTGGACGAGATCATTGTCATTGTCACGGCCACCACGCTGCTGACCTATGCATTGTACACCTTCAGTGCAGAAGGACTACCTGCTAACCACACCATGATGCTCACCAACCCTTTTGTGCTCTACGGCATTCTAAGATACCTCTATCTGATCCACGTCAAAGGCGAGGTTATCGCACCGGATGAGGTGGTCTTGAAGGATCGGCCTCTACAGGCTACAGTGATACTCTGGGGTATTACTGTGATCCTTGTGCTCTATGTGCTCAAATGACCATCTGCACGGCCAGCGCACCAGGAAAGATCATCCTGTTTGGCGAGCACGCGGTTGTGTACAGCCAGCCCGCACTCGCCGTCCCGGTGCTGGAACTCAAGGCTGCGGCCCGAGTCGAGGATGGACCGATAGGCAGCGGGCTGGTCATTGATGCTGCCGACTTGAACCTCAGGCTGTCCCTGACCGAGGCTGCCGCCCATGCTCTTGCGCTTACTGCACGTTTAGTGCTTGACATGTTGAAGGCCCCTGAACCTGACGCGGTGATCACACTCCAGTCCACCATTCCCATAGCTGGAGGTCTGGGCAGCGGTGCAGCAGTCTCAGCAGCACTGGCGCGGGCTTTAAGCGGGTACCTGGGCCATCCGTTGGACGACAGCACCCTTTCATCTCTAGTATATGAGGTCGAAAAGATTCACCACGGGACCCCCAGCGGGATCGACAATACGGTGATCTGCCATGCCAAGCCTGTGTACTTCGTCCGGGGACATGAACCAGAAGTCTTTCACATCGGTGCGCCCTTCGACCTGCTGATTGGAGACACTGGGATAGCCAGCCCAACGAAGATGACTGTGGGAGCAGTACGAGCGGCATGGCAGCAAGACCCCTCAACCTACGAGCAGATCTTTGCAGAGATTGGCCAGGTGGTGCAGGAGGCACGTCGTAGCATTGAAAGCGGCCAGATTCACCGCCTGGGGTCGCTGATGAACCACAACCAGGAACTGCTTCGCCGTCTGAGCGTATCTTCACCGGATCTGGAGCGGCTAATCGACGCAGCCCTCAAGGCCGGGGCGCAGGGAGCCAAGCTCTCCGGGGGAGGCGGCGGGGGAAACATGATCGCGCTGGTTCACCCGGAGGCTGTCGAGACAGTTAGCGCCGCACTGAACAGCGCCGGCGCAAGGCGTGTGCTGCACACCGTAGTGCGGTAGAGGAGAAAGCACATGCTAGTTTTTCTCAAGCTTGGCGGCTCGCTGATCACTGACAAAGCCAAACCGTCGACAGCGCGGCCCCAGATAATCGACCGCATCTCCCAAGAGATCGCAGTAGCGATACACACATGCCCCAACTTGAGGCTGATTGTCGGGCATGGGAGTGGGAGCTTTGGCCACGTAGTGGCCGAGCAGTATGGCACACGCGACGGCGTCCATGGTCCGAAAGCCTGGCAGGGTTTTGCACATGTTTCAGTGGCAGCTGCCAGTCTGAACCAGATTGTGCTGGACGCCCTCCACGCAGCTGGCGTGGCAGTGTGGCGAATCCAGCCATCGGCCAGCGTAATGTGCCGCGATGGGCAGATCACCGAGATGGAGCTTAGGCCGATCCGGCAGGCACTGGCTGAGGGCCTAGTGCCGCTAGTGTATGGCGATGTGGCCCTGGATGAGATCCGTGGCGGGACGATCATCAGCACGGAGGAAATTTTCCTGTATCTGGCCCAGGCGATTCGTCCAGCGCGTATTTTGCTGGCAGGAGAGTCCGACGGAGTCCGGGATCGGAATGGCCAGATCGTGCCACGCATCACTCCCGCTACACTGAGCAGCCTCATGGACGCTCTGGGCGGTTCTGAGCAGATCGATGTGACCGGCGGCATGGAGACAAAGGTCACGACCATGCTGACACTGTGCCAGTCAATGCCCGGCCTGAAGGTACATATCTTCTCTGGGTTGGAACCACAAGCCATCTACCAGGGCCTGACCGCAGATCGGTTTGAGACAGGGACGTGCCTGTTCGATAGTGTCCGATCCCAGGATGTCAGTGGGAAATCTTACACATGAGGCAGTCGGCAAAGAATACATGACTGTACACATCGCTACTGCGCGCGCCTGCAGCAACATCGCGTTTGTTAAGTATTGGGGTAACCGTGACGATCGACTGCGACTGCCCGCCAACGGCTCAATCTCAATGAACCTGGCCGGGCTGGAGACTGTAACCAGGGTCCGTTTTGCCCCAGAGCTTGCGGCAGATCGGCTAATCCTGAACGGCTGTGAGCAGGGCAGCACGGCGCTGGAGCGGGTTGTCCAGCACCTAGATCATATCCGGACATTGGCCAATATTAACATGCGGGCAGAAGTGACAAGCATCAACAACTTTCCAACCGGAGCTGGCATTGCGTCTTCCGCCTCGGCTTTCGCAGCTCTCACTATAGCGGCGTGTAGCGCATCGGGCCTGACACTCACGGAGCGAGACCTCTCGCGATTGGCGCGGCTGGGGTCCGGTTCAGCATGCCGATCGGTGCCCGGCGGCTTTGTAGAGTGGTATGCAGGCGAAGAACATGACTCATCCTATGCAGAGAGCATTGCGCCACCCCAGCATTGGGACCTGGTAGACCTTGTTGCCGTGGTCAGCAGAGAACACAAGGCCGTCGGATCGACAGGTGGGCATACCCTGGCCCTCACCTCACCGCTCCAGGCCGCCCGCGTGGCTGATGCTCCTCATCGGCTGGACCTGTGCCGCACAGCAATCCTGGACCAGGACTTCGAGGCATTGGCAGAAGTGATCGAGCAGGACGCACTGATGATGCACAGTGTGATGATGACGTCCCGCCCAGCGCTGATCTACTGGCTACCCGCAACCCTACACGTGATGCACACTGTACGAGCGTGGCGGAAGCAAGGTATCCCGGCAGCGTTCACCATCGATGCTGGGCCAAACGTCCATGTGATCACCACAGTCGAACATGCCAGCCAGCTATGCCAGCGGCTGGAGCAACTCCAGGGAGTGATCACCGTGTTAACAGCCACACCCGGCGGACCAGCCTGTGTGGTGGCAGAACCGCCCGAAGCATAGTACATTGATGCCAGCGACGCAGGGGATAGGTATAATCACGCTGCAAGTAAGGACGTAGCGGTAGAAAGCCACGCCTGAGGGCGGAAAGGCGCTTCAGTATGGCGACTGGTATGGATTTTGGATTAGCTGTATTGGCCTTCCTGGTGGTGATCGGCCCTTTGATCTTCTTCCACGAACTAGGGCACTTCCTGGCTGCGCGCTGGAACGGAATCACCGTCGAAGAGTTTGGGTTTGGCTACCCGCCCCGTATGCTGACGTTGTTCGAGCATAGGGGCACCAAGTTCACGCTGAACTGGTTGCCAATGGGTGGCTTCATGCGACCCGCCGGGGAAGACGATCCCACCGTTAAAGGGGGGCTAGCCGGAGCTTCTAAGCGTGCACGCCTGATGGTACTGGCCGCTGGCTCCCTGGCCAATCTTCTGGTGACTTTTCTGCTTCTGGTGGTGATGTTCATGGTCGGCGCACCAGAAGAGATGCCAGGCGCTCTGGTCGTCGTTGTTGAGCCAGACAGCCCAGCAGCTCAGGCACGACTCGAGCCTGGAGATGTAATCCGTTCAGTCGACGGGATGCTGATTGAGACCTATGCTGACCTGACACGCTACGCCCAAACCCATGCTGGCCAGCAGATCACATTGGCGGTAGAACGCAGCGGCGCACTGCTCTATCTGACTCTTACTGAACGGAGCGAATGGCCAGTGGGCCAGGGCCCAATCGGCATTCAGGTTCAGCCGATTTATGAGATTCGTCGGTATGGACCAGTGCAGGCAATAGGGCGAACATTGAGAGAGATGGTGCAACTCGCCCGCCAATTTGTCGAGCTGCCAGCGTTAGTCATCCGGGGCGAGATCGAGGCACGGTACTTACGCCCTATGAGCGTCATTGGCATCAGCCAGATCGGCGGAGAGGCCATGGAGACGTCGATCAGCGAGAGCGCCCTGTGGCCCATCATCAATCTGACAGCGATGATCAGTCTGGCATTGGCAATCACCAACCTGCTGCCCATTCCGGCTTTGGATGGTGGGCGCATTCTGTTCGTCGTAATCGAGGCGATCCGTGGCAAACGTGTTGACCCTCAGCGTGAGACGCTGATCCACTTCGTTGGGTTTGCCGTGTTGATCACGGCCATGCTGGTATTCATGTATCTCGACATTGTTGACCCGTTGATCCCATGAACTACGAAGAGTCGTTCGACAAGTTGCTCGATAACCTGTGTGACGAGCATGCCCCATTGAGAGCAGCGCTGATTTACCGCCTGTCGGAACCACTTCCGGACGAGCTGACAGCACTCGAGGCGCGGTGGAACAACATACCTGTGGAGCGTCGCCAGTTGCTGCTCTCGCGGTTGGCGGAGATGTCTGAGACCAGCTTCGAGGTGGACTTTACGGCAGTGGCACTCTTTGCCCTCAAGGATGAGGATGACGCAGTGCGCAGTAGTGCCATTGAGGCTCTGTGGGCCAGTGACCACCCAGACATAATGCACCGTCTAATTACCCTTTTGCGCACTGACGAGGCAACGAGCGTGCGCGCCGCAGCCGCCAGCGCGCTGGGTCGTTTTGTCCTGGCAAGTGAGCTTGGCGAAATATCCGAGGCGCTAGGGCAGCAGGCCGAGGCAGCGTTGCTCGAGGCATGGGAAGAGCATGAGGACGCCCCAGAGGTGCAGCGACGTGCGCTAGAGAGCATCGCCTTCTCTAGTCGGGATGAGGTGCCAAGCCTGATTGAAGAGGCAGCAGAGCATTACGATCTCAAGATGCAGGCCAGTGCGCTGCTTGCCATGGGGCGCAGCGCCGATGAGCGGTGGGCTTCATATGTACTCCAGGCCCTGGAGAACCCGGAACCGGAGCTACGTTTCGAGGCAGCCCGTGCAGCAGGGGAACTTAGCCTAACTGATGCTGTACGCCGCTTGATTGAGTTGGTGGATGACGAGGACCTTGAGATCCAAGAGACGGCGATCTGGTCCCTGGGGGAGATTGGCGGACCGCTGGCGCAACGAGCACTGATGGCACTGGCCGACCGCGAAGACATCGATGATGCCCTGCTCGAAACGATTGAGGACGCACTGAACGTTGCCATGTTGGGTAGTGGGGAGTTCGCTACCTTCATTCTCAGGTCAAGCGATGATGATCTCGAAGACCTCGACGACTTCCAGGATGACGAATTTTCTGAGGATGATGCTGACGATCTGGATGGGTAACGTGCTCCAGAGACAACTGGTAGCTGTAACCGTGTTGTTGGGTCTGCTGGCCATCCTGGCTAGACCGGTTGCTGCGCAGCAGATCGCGCTGACCAGCGCCGAGATGTCCGTAGCATTCACCTACGGCAACAGTGTCGTATTTGAGGTTAAGGCCAGCGCCGAATCTATGCTGACCAGCGCACGCCTGACGGTCCAGATCGACAGCCGGGACAGCCTCTATAGCGAGGTAGTTCCGATAACGCACGGAACCACGGTTGAGATCGCCCATACGGTTGTAGTCAGCAATTTGGATCTGCCGCCATTTGCAGGAGTCAGCTACTATTGGGACTTCCAAGATGGAGCTGGGCAGCAGTACCGAACCGACACACAGCATTTTCGCTACGAGGATACGAGTGTCCCCTGGACCTGGACGATAGTCTCTCAAGGCAACATCCTAGTCTACACCGATGGACAAGACGAAACCGTCAGTCGGGCAGCGCTCGACGTTGCTCGCAGTGCTGTCACGCAAACTGAGCAGATGCTCGGCGTCTCTTTCCAAGATCAACTCCACATCTACGTCTACCCCGATCTGGCTGCAATGGCAAGCTGCCTGCGTCTGCACCATCTACGAGTGCAGGACTGGGTTGCCGCCTATGCTATTCCAGATCAGAACGTGGTTTTGATCTCCGCAACGTCAGGACCGGACCTGTTGGTTAACTTGAGACGCGACCTGCCTCACGAAATTACACACGTTGTAGTCGAGAACGCTGCCGGCCCAGGCCGCGAGAACTTGCCGGGGTGGTTCACCGAGGGGCTGGCACTGACCATGAGCGCAGAACCTGATGCTACACTCGCCACGGTACTTGAGGATGCCGCTCGCCGTGAGGCTTTCCTGCCTATTGAGACGCTGTGTGTACAGAGCTATGGCGGCTTTGTGCCCCAAGAAGCAGCACTGGCCTACGCTCAGAGTGGAGGTCTGGTGCGCTACATCATCGACCGATACGGCGCGTCACAGGTTCGAGCACTATTAGCAGCCTACTCTGAGGGACTGTCATGCGATGGAGCAGTCCGACAGGCACTGGGGATCTCTTTGACAGAGCTTCACGGCCAGTGGCATAATGACCTGCTAGGCGATGTCGCCCGTGCACCCCATCAGGACACATCACTAGCGCCATGGGTGGCTGCCTGGTTTGTCAGCATGGGACTGGCCCTGCTATTTATCGCGCCACAGCCTTCTGTAGACACGAGTCGCACCCTGTCGGAGGACGGCGTGAACCTGCCGTATGCTGATGAGAAAGAAAGAGAGCAGGGTTGATTGGGAGATACATATGTCGGAGGAGGAGACTCAACCCACTGCCCCCCTGCGGCTGCATGCCATTGTGCGAGGTCTGGTGCAAGGTGTGAACTTCCGCGCATATGCCGTGCGTGAAGCGGTACAGGCTAACCTGACAGGCTGGATACGCAACCTCCGCGATGGCAGCGTCGAAACCGTTGCGGAAGGCCCCAGAGCCAACCTGGACGATTTTCTGGCCTTCCTAAAAGTCGGCTCGCCCTCTGCCCAAGTGACCCATGTCGACGTAACGTGGGAGGATGCAACGGGCGAGTTCAGCGAGTTCAGGATTCGCCACTTTTAGGGTTGCCCAACAGCAACTCGCCTATCTGTCAAAGTCGCAAAGGGCAACCCTAAGTATTGGACTTGCAGTTCCCTACCTCATAATATCTAGCCTGAAGATGGCAGTCATCTTGCCATGTTCGAACAGGAACCATGAGACAACATCCCGAGATCCTTGCTTGGCGCATCCTGCTGGCCGCTTTCTTTACCTTTCTGCTGATCTGCGGCAGTCTGGTATATATTGTCCAGTGGTATCTGTTCCAATCCACAGTCCCTCTCAAAATAGAACTCACAGCGGCACGAGGCACAGTTATTGCGGTGCAACCAGGCACCCAACAAGAACTTGCAGTCAGTGGCCAGCAGGGGGATCTCTCTGCGGGGGTGAACGTTCGCACAGACGCGAACGCCCAGGCACTGCTGACCTTTTTTGATCCAGAAGACGGCGCGCCGATCGCCTCGGTGGTGGTGCTGCGCGACAGCCAGATAGAGATTGACCAAGCCAGCGCTCCTCGATTCCGGCTTAACAAAGAGCCGTTCAGGATCCAGATCATCAGTCCATACGGACGCAGTGAGATCATAATCCAAGAGGGCACTCGCCGTGAAGTCTCCTTCGTATTGACTGCGCCGAAAGTCCAGGTTCAGACAGCAGAAAGTGGCCACTATGTGATCGATATTTCAGAACAGAATACACGTGTTACGACTCTCAGCGGCCAGTCACAGGTTACCGAACGAGACGAAGGGCATGTCGCGCGGCTGAGGAGTGGCCAGTACACGATCATTGGACGTAACGACACAGGGCGTCCTGAGATTAAGGTCACAGAGGCATTGCTGGAGAATGGAAACTTTGACAGGAACGATGTCGGGTGGAAATTTTTGAGCGACGGCGAACCTGCGGGGCAGGTGTTCTACGCTTGGATAGCAGGACGCCACGGGGTAGTGCTCGACCGGAGCCAGAGCAACTGGCCCGGTGTCGAGTTGAGCCACGGCGAGACTCGGCTGTTCCAGGACCTCAACTTAGAAGTGAGCGACTATGGATACCTGGAGCTACGTGGAACCTTTTATATTGAGGAACAATCGCTGTCCACGTGCGGCATCCAGGGTAGTGAGTGCCCATTGATGTTGCGTATCGACTATCTGGATGTGCTGGGCACGCCGCGCACGTACATTCATGGGTTCTATGCCTCCCACGATCCTGCACTCAACTACCCTCTGGCGTGCGCCTCATGTCGCACTGAGCACGAGAGGATCAACCAACAGACATGGTATACATTTAAATCCGGCAATTTATTCACCGTTCTACCATCAGAGCAGCAGCCGTTGGTGATACAACAGGTCAGCTTCTACGCCTCAGGCCACGCTTATAAGGTATACGTCACCGAGTTAGAATTGGTGGGGGCTCCAGAGTAGCCAGAGGCACGGATACCGCACTGCGGCCCGTTCGCCTCTTTCGGCACGGAGCGCTATACGAAAGTCGCTCGACCTGCATAGATCGAGCGACTTGATTGCTGAGAGTGTGCGAGATTGATTCACGAGGATCGCGAGCCGATGGCAGCCACTATCGGTGTCGCACGGCCATTCTCCCCACGCCACACCTCCGATTGGTGCCCTTTCACCGCTGACACTGCAAAGGCGAAGGCCGCTCCTACTCCCTTCTCATTGCGCAAGTGGCTGAAGTACTGAAGATACTGAGTCCCCTTGACGTGAGGACTGATCGACGGCGAAGGATTGGAGAATTCGGTGATCAGCACTAATTTATCAGGCCACTCGTCAAGGTACAACTTGTAAGCTAAGCCTGCCTCGCGTGAGAACATCTCGGCATCGTTTTCCCAGTAGCAGTGGCAGCCGATCCAGTCAGCAAACTGGACAGCTCCGGCAGCGCTTTCCAAAAATGCCTCGTGGTCGAAACGCATTCCAGACGTGGTCGGGCCTGGCGAAAGCCCCGGCCAGCCAAAGCGCGCTTCCGGGTACTTTGGCCGCAGCAACCCCACCACTTCTAGGAACCAGCGGCCAAACTCATGACCATCACGCCAACTTGTCCCGTAACCTTGCGGTGTAAGGTTAGGCTCCGTGTGCACCTCAAAGTAGCGAACACCTCGCTCGTAAAAGCGGCGCAGGTCATCCGAGATCCAACTGACAAATTGGGCAGGTTGCACCGCCCTACTCCCGACGTTCGCCTCCAGGCGGACCATCACAAACAGATCGGGGGTGATCGCGCGCGCACGATCAACTTCGACAGAAGCAGCAACACTCCTCAAGAGCAATGCCTCAATCCGCGCCGTCTTGATCACCGCCCAATCAGCTTCTTGCATTGCCCCTCCGACCCGGCCATGCAGCCCAACCAGTACATGATCATAGGGCCACGCCGCGACGGTTGCTTGGGCCATGCTGGCCCTCTCACGAGGAATCAGATAGGGGGTAGGATCGATAATGTCGTTGGGATAGGGGGTTGCACCAGCCGCCGATGCGCCTGTCTTTTTGAGCGTTAGATGCAGGTGGCTGCCCACCGAGTTGCCTGTGCGTCCCGCCAGGCCAATCACATCACCTGCTTTTACCGCCTGCCCAGTATGTACCAGCACTTGATTTAGGTGAGCGTAGATTGTCTTGTAGCCATCGGCATGACGAACACGCACATGAATGCCATAGGGATGCCCCCCTGACCCATCATGCACACGATAAACCACGCCATCGGCACAGGCGTAGATGTGACTGTTCAGAGGAGCACGAATGTCGACCCCTTCGTGGCCGGGCAGTCCCCAGCGGCGATACAATTCGGCATTCACGCCAAAAGGCTGCATCTGGACTGAATAGTCAGTGGGCCAGAGGAGACGAATGGGTAATCCCCGAGCCGGCTCCACCGACTCCGAGCCCAGACGCATATTGCGCGACACACGCTCTGCCAGGATTTGGCGGAGTTGGGCTGGCGTCGTCACCCTTAGTACGTCAAGACGCACCTGAGGAGCCTGCTGGGACAACCAGGCAGCAATGTCACCCTGCTCAGGATAAGCATTTGGCGCTACAACAACAGTGATTACCTGTTCAGGGCTGTGGAAATTCACAGCATTGTGGGGTTTTGGTGTGACTGAAGCCCTAAACTTGAGGGCATACTCGCGTGCAGCCTGCACCCACGCCCAATAGTTGTCAGACGGTAGCAAAATGATGTGGTATCGGATCGGATCGTCAGGCATGATGTGTTCTCCCTGCGGCTCAGCTTCCATCCTGTGTGGCCTGTTCTGCCCTGAGCGTTGGGTCACCAGACGGCGTATAGGCGCAGCGGAAACCAATGTAGTTCTGCCTGGTCCCTGGTCCAATATATTCGCGGTAGGTTGAGGAGAGATTCCGGCCACGGCTGTCCCACCAGCCGCCACGTAGGACTTTGTCAGTCCCCTGCGCTGGGCCTGTTGGATCTTGGTAGGACGACTGCTCGTAATAGTTATCCTGGTACCAGTCGTAGACCCATTCAATCATGTTCCCTGCCATATCGTAAGCACCAACCGGACTGATCCCGCCAGGGCGCTGGGCTACAGGTTCTGGTCTCCCGATATTGGAGCCGAAATTAGCGTAGAACAAATCGGGGTTGTAGGGACCCCACGGAAATAATTCACGCTTCTCGCTCGTCACAGGGTCATATAGAGCCGCTTTTTCCCACTGAGCTTCGGTGGGCAGGTGACCTCCCCGCCATCGACAGTAATTCTGCGCCTCATCCCAACTGATAAATGCCACCGGATAGAGATTGAAACGCTCGTTGTCAAAGTAGTCATCCCAGATCATCAACGCAGTGAACGCCGGACGCTGGCAACCTCCACCCTCCACACAGGCCCGATAGTACTGGTTAGTCACCTCTGTCTGATCAATGTAGAAAGCACTGAGGTAGACCTCATGGGCAGGGCGCTCACGTGGGGGGGCATTTAGATCATCGACGCCCATGATAAACGGACCTTCCGGGACAAGCACCATCGGCACTCCACGCAGATAAGCAATCTGGGGCAGCGGTGTGGCTGTGGGCGTTTCGGTCGGAGGCAGGGTTTGGGTAGGAGTGCTAGTCAGCAGGGCTTCGGTGACTGTCGGCGTTGGAGTCTTGGTTGGAGTGGCAGTGACCGTGGGAGTGCTTGTTGGAAGAGCTTCCTCGGCCAGCATCGCCTGCCGAGTAGCCCCTTCGGAAGTCGCGGTGGCGTTAGCTTGTACTTTTCCACGCCCGCCAACAATCGACAGGGTTACAACGATGCCCACCACCACCATCACAACGGCAACGATCCCTCCTCCAATGATAAGCAGGCTTCGCCTCGGTTTCGTTTGGGCCATAGCTGTGGCAGGCAGTGGCGCGGCTGTTCCCTTTCGAGTCGGAGCAGCTGGAGATGGAGCGCCTGGCAAAGTCGCCGTCGTCGTGCTCATCTGCTGTGGTGACCGTTGCATGTCACCCACAGTAGCAGCGACAGTCTGGAGTGCACGAGAAAACTGACCAGCGGTTTGGTAACGGTCAGCGGGGTTTTTGGCCATGGCACGGCGCACGACATCGTCAATCTCGGCAGGGATCTGCGGGTCAAAGTCGAGCAGCGAGGGCACTGGCTGCTGGATGTGCATCAGTATCTGAGCAATAGGTGTGTCGGCGACATAGGGCACCCTACCCGTGATCATCTCATAGACTGTACAGCCTAGCGCGTAGACGTCCATCGACGGAGTAGGCAAACCAGGTTCAGACTGCTCGGGAGCCATATAGGCCGGCGTTCCCACGATTCCACTGCCAGTCAGCTGTGAAGTCCCCTCCTGCACCTTGGCGATGCCAAAGTCGGCCAGGTAGGCGTTACCCTCGGCGTCGAGCATAATGTTGCTGGGTTTAATGTCACGGTGGACAACATTGCGGTTGTGGGCGTAATCAAGCGCCTCAGCCACATGCGAAGTGATACGCACGATCTCCTGCCAGGATAGCGCTCCCTGTTTGATACGATCCTGGACTGTGCCACCCTCCAGGTAGCGCATGACAATAAAAGGCATTCCATCATATTCACCATAGTCATAGATGGGGAGGATGTGAAAATGCTCTAATCGGGCGACTACCTCTGCTTCGCGGCGGAAGCGCTCCATGAACGTGTCATCGTGCATAAGGGATCTGGGCAGCACCTTGATCGCCACAGTGCGGTTGATCGATGCCTGGGTGGCCTTGTAGACAGCTGCCATGCCCCCCTTGCCAATCAGACTGACGATCTTGTACTGACCCAGTGAGACACCGACGAGCGAAGCAGAGTCTGCCATAGGTTGTCCTTCCTCCAGCCTCAGTGCACCCCGTTATAGCATAACCGGGGGAGATGTCCAAGTCAACCACAGCAGTCCAGCAGGCAGACCAATAGTGAGTCGGGGCGGTTTGCCCAGCCTCCCGCCGCGCTGTATAATCCCTCACGCGACGGACCTGGCAGGAGGACAACGTGTCTTCTATCCTCAGAGTCGACTTTCAGCAGCTCAGTGGCGTGCTGATGGCTGTAGTTTCGATCCTGGCAGCCATCGGGGTAGCGCTGTGGATAGCGATGACGATCTGGACGTTCCGCGACATGCGTGCACGGTCACGGGACGTATTCGCGCAGGTGCTTGCTGCTCTGGTAGTCGCTTTTCTAAACGTGCCCGGCTTATTGGTGTACCTTATTCTCCGCCCACGCGAGACGCTGGCCGAGCAGTACGAGCGGGCGCTTGAAGAAGAGGCGCTACTCCAGGAGATCGAGGATAAGCAAGTATGTCCTGGTTGCGGACACACCATCAAGGACAAGTGGAGGTTGTGTCCATACTGCCACACCAAGCTCAAAAAGCCTTGCCAACAGTGCGGTGAGTTGCTTGACCTGTCGTGGACAATATGTCCGTGTTGTGAGCAACCCCAGGTTGAGGAAGTCCGCGAGAGGCGTCGGTTGGCAACAGCCCCGCGCTTCTCAAGCTATGGTGAGGCAGCAGAGCCTGAATACGCGCCAAACGACGATCTCCAATAGACTCTTTGCCTCAAGAGCGCCGAGGATCATCATCATGAACATGCCGAGATTGTCTGTAATTGGGCGGGCTGTCGCACTGGCCGCCATATTGACACTCATGACTGGCCTGTTGACAGCCAAGGCTCAAGACCCGCAGCCCACTGTCGTGGCGACCACGACGGACAACATGCGGCTGAGAGCTGGCCCAGGGACAAACTTTCCCCAGGTGGGGCTGATCCCACCCGCGACTGCCCTACCCGTGCTGGGTCGCAACCCAGCCAGTGACTGGCTCTATGTGGAATATCGGGGAACACACGGATGGATAGCAGGTTGGTTCTGTGACATCAGCGGCGACCTGTCAAGCATCCCGGTGCAGGATGTCGGGCAGGGTCAGACCCAAGGGCAGGAGACACCAACTGCAGGAACCGTGCTGGCCGTGGCAACGAGAAATGTGCGCATCCGCTCAGGCCCCCATATCAGCGCATCAGCGCTGGGGGTGTTCCCGGCGGGCGCCTCAACAACCGTATTAGGCCGCAACCGGGCCAATAGCTGGCTCCAGATTGAGTACGGCGGACGCTCCGGCTGGGTGACGGCCTGGTTTTGCACCATCAGCGGCAACCTGAACGATGTACCTATGACCAGCAGCGATGCACCGTATACCTCTGGGCGCAGCATCACAGCCTGGGAGTATCATGACACTCACTTCTCCCAGGAAGCAGGCGTAAAGATGAGGCCAGAGTGGTTTGAGGATCAGCTTCGCTGGCTGGCCGAGAACGGTTATCACGCTGTGACATCCGAAGAGTTGGTCGGCTACCTGAATGGCGCCGAACTTCCCGCCCGATCGATTGTACTCACCTTCGACCTTGGCGACCGGCAGTTGGCCGATTACGAGTACACTGTCTCTCTGCTCCAGAAATACCACTTGCACGGCATCTTCTTCTTGGTGACTAACAGCATCCATGACGACTGTACACTGAACTGGCCATGTTGGGATGCATTGGCACGGTGGCAGGCCACCGGAGCAGTGTCTTACGGGTCTCACTCGGTGAGTCACCGCAGCTTCCGCTATCTCTCGCTCGAGGAAAGGCTGGCAGAGCTGATCGAGTCCAAGCGTGTGCTAGAAGAACACTTAGGCCCCATTCTGGGCTTCGCCACCCCATACGAGTACACCCCGCATCAGATGTGGGATTTGCTGAAGGCCGCTGGTTACCACTATTCGTTTGGTGGCAACTCACGGGCCGATCTTGGCATCCATCCCTATGACGAACTGTGGTGGAACCTGCCGAGGCTGCTCCCCTATTCTAACGAAACCATGTATCCGCTTCTTTCAGCCCGCGCCCACGGGGAGACTTTTGCCGATCTAGTGGTGGCGTACACTACTCCTCAATGACGAGGCATGTGATAACAGAAAGGGCAGACCTATGTGTCTGCCCTTTGCCACATACGCCCCTAGACTTAGGCGCGATGGATCGACGTAAAGGCCGACCATCCTGCATAACGTCCACTGCTGCCCAGCTCTTCTTCGATGCGAAGGAGTTGATTATACTTGGCAACGCGATCGCTGCGGGCCGGCGCACCGGTCTTAATCTGTCCAGCATTGAGAGCCACAGCTAGGTCGGCGATTGTTGAGTCCTCGGTCTCACCGCTGCGGTGAGAGATGACCGCCGTCCAGCCATGACGCTGGGCGAGCTGTACTGCCGCAATCGCTTCAGTGAGCGACCCGATCTGGTTGACCTTGGTCAGTAGTGAGTTGCAGGCACGCAACTCGATAGCACGCTGGACGCGCTCGACATTGGTCACCAGCAGATCGTCGCCGATGATCTGAATATGATTACCCAGCCTCTCAGCCATCAGCACCCATGAGTCCCAGTCATCTTCGGCCAAGCCGTCCTCAATCGAGACAATGGGATAACGTCCCACCCAATCCGTGTAAAAATCGACCATCTCTGCACCAGTCAGGGCACGGCCTTCTTTCTTCAGGTGATACTTGCCGTCCTCGAAGATCTCGCTAGCAGCAGGGTCGAGGGCGATCATGACCTGCTCACCGGGTACGTATCCAGCCGCCTTGATCGCTTCAAGAATCACCTCGATGGCTGCTGCATTGCTCTCCAGACTGGGAGCATAACCGCCCTCATCACCGACATTGGTGCTGTGCCCCTTCCCCTTGAGAACCTTACCGAGAGCATGGTAGATCTCGGAGGACCAGCGTAGCGCCTCTGCAAAGCTCGTCGCGCCAACAGGCACCACCATAAACTCCTGTAGGTCAGTGCTGTTAGCTGCGTGCTTGCCGCCATTGAGAATATTCATCATTGGAACTGGCAGCACGTGGGCATGGACACCACCCAGGTAGCGGTACAGCGGCAAACCAACACTCTCAGCAGAGGCCCTCGCCACTGCGAGTGATGCGCCCAAAATGGCATTCGCACCCAGCTTCTCTTTGTTGGGTGTGCCGTCAAGCTCCTCGACTAGCAACCTGTCAATGCCGATCTGATCGGTAGCCTCCATGCCGATCAACGCCTCGGCTATCGGCCCATCGACGTTCTCGACAGCTCGCAAGACACCTTTGCCACTGTAGCGTTTCTGGTCGCCGTCTCGCAACTCGAGCGCCTCGTGCACGCCAGTAGACGCGCCGGAAGGCACAATCGCGCGGCCCAACGCTCCATCTTCGAGAGTCACTTCCACCTCAACAGTAGGATTGCCACGCGAGTCAAGCACCTCGCGGCCATGGACATCGATTATGATAGCCATCTTGATACATTGTCCTTTCCGGGAACCTTAGTTGTGGTCGCTCCGAGGTGGCATCCCCAGGCTTACACCTCCCACAAATGCCTCACCAATCATAGTCAATAGACCGTTAAGAGGCAAGGACAAAGATCACTTGGGTGCACGCACACATTCATCGGACCGTGTCCCTGTGCTTGGCGTGATGTGGGCGTCGCTGGCACACCAGTTGGGCCTAGGCTACAATCTAAAATCCTGCTTTAAGGTGACGTTTGTATGGTTTTCCCAGGAACATACATGGATTGTCGCGAAGATCGCGTCATAGTAGCAATGAGCGGCGGCGTGGATAGCTCGGTGAGCGCGGCGCTGCTCAAGGCACAGGGCTACGAGGTAATGGGCGTCATGCTGCGCCTATGGACAGAGCCTGGCAGCTTCAGTACAGTCCGGCGCGACAATCGCTGCTGCACCCGCGACCAGATGCTCGACGCACATTTCGTGGCCAAGAGGCTAGGTATTCCCTTCGAGGTGCTTGACGCCCAGGATATGTTCAAGCAGCACATCGTCGATACCTTTGTTGACGGCTACATTCAGGGCATTACGCCTAACCCGTGCCTGTTCTGCAATCGTCACATTCGCTTCGGGTTCTTGCTCGATGTGGCGCTGGCACGTGGGGCTACCTACCTTGCCACCGGGCACTATGCACGCATCACCCGGACTGAGGATGGCATCTTCGAGCTACGCAAAGGAGCTGACCCGGCCAAGGATCAGAGCTATGTGTTGAGTATGTTATCTCAGCAGCAACTGGCGCACGCGCTTTTCCCGGTGGGAGGCTACACCAAACCGCAGGTCCGAGAGATCGCAGCCTATTTTGGATTGCCCATCGCCAGCAAACACGACAGCCAGGACCTGTGTTTTGTGGCTGATGGGGATTATCGCCGTTTTCTTCGCGACCACGGCAAACACGACTTCACACCCGGACCAATCGCGCTTCGCAGTGGGGAAGTGATAGGCACTCATCAGGGCCTGAGCAACTACACAATTGGGCAGCGCAAGGGGCTGGGCATAGCCTGGTCCGAACCTCTGTACGTAATTGCCAGAGAGGTAACCACTAACACGCTTATCGTCGGCACGCGATCTGAGCTAGGTCAAAACACATTGCGAGCCAGGGACATGAACTGGATCGCCGGGAAGCCTCCAGAAACCGCGTTTCTTGCCGAGGTGAAAGTCCGCTACACAGCACGACCTGTCGCTTGCCGCGTTACGCCTTCGGATAAGAACCAAGTCGAGGTGGCCCTTGAGGAGCCTTTGCCAGACGTCACCCCAGGGCAGGGTGCGGTCTTTTACGAAGGTGACCGTGTGATTGGAGCTGGGATCATCGCGTAGAAGGCCCCTTGTCGTCACCAGATGCTACTGTCAGATAGTCCACGCTGCTGGGCACGCAGAGCCAACCACTCAGCCTGATTAGTAGGCAGGGGAAGAACATCACCTTCGGGGCGGCGTTCAAGCCTCAGTGCACCGACCGAGCAAGCTGTGACGCACAGTCCGCAGCCCACACACCGGCTGTGATCAACCTCCGCCACGCCCTCAGGTACCGCAATTGCCTTGAACTGACAACGTGCCACGCAGTCCTCACATCCTGAGCACATTGCCATGTCTACAATGGCACGGTAGCCAGAATGGGCGACCGCAGTTGGAATGCCGAACTCAGCCACACTGCGCAGGATACCACATGAACAGGTGCAACAGTTGCAGATGTAGAAGTGTCCGTCACGGTAGTTGCCCGTTGAATGAACTAGGCCAGCCTCCTCGGCTTCATGTAGGATACGCAGTGCTTCCTCCTTGGTGATCACACGAGCGGCCTCATCCTGATCAAATGCGCCCTCGACCGGCGCAAAGGAGATACAGTTCTCAACAGGATGATTGCACCCCTGCCCAATCAGCCGCCGTTGAACACGGCAAATGCAGTCTCTCACTGCCCACGCTTTAGCACTCTCAATCAGCTGCGAAGCCCGCTCATGGGGAAATATCTCTAGGTCAAAGGGCACAGCTTCCTCGACGGGGATGACACGATGGATGGCTGGCTCAGCAACGGATGTCGTGCCACCACGTGTCTCCAGGAAGTATTCCTCGAACAATGCAGCCAATTCAGCGTCCAACCGGGACAATTGTAGCTCGTAGATGCCAACCACGAACGGGAGCAGCCCAAAGTGCAGCTGACTCTCGCCCCGCACTGCGAGGATCAGCCCTCTACGGGCCATATCCTTAAGTCTACGGCGGGCGTCAGCCGGGTCGATGCCCAGGCGTGCTGCTATATCGGTCGGTGGTTCGGGCGTCAGCCGCATGACGGCGGCCAGCGCTGCTTCTTCCGGCGTGAAGAGTTTAGCTAACAGCCGCACCTCGACGCCGCTTTGTGTGGGTGGGAAACCATTTGGAATGGCATCAAGCCGTTTTGCCAGATGGCGGTAGATTTCGTCAGGCATCATCGCCCCCTTGAGACATAGACGATACTAGGCGCAACCCTCAGCTTGCCGCTGAATGTGTCACTCGGCCCCGAAAAAGCGCGCTACTGCCGGTCCCCACAGCAACAGCAAAGTGGCGGCAAGCAGAATCGCCGGGCCATAGGGTAGCGCAGTGTGGGCCTGATACTTCCGCACAACAACCACCCGGTAGGCCAGGTACAGCAGCGCTAACGCCGCACCGAAGACGACCATCAGGAACAACATGAGAACGACGCCGGGAAAGCCTACCACCATTCCGCAGAACGTAGCCAGAGTGACATCGCCGCCGCCCAGAGCGACCTCAGTCACCGGTTCTTTGCGGCCTGCATTGACGATCCACAGGTAGACCTCCCCCAGACCAAAGAAGGCAAGTAAAACGAGTTGTGCAATGGCAAACCCGGCCATCGCATCCAGAAATGGAATGCGACGACTCAGCAGCACTTCGAATGCGCCGACGACGAAAGCAGGCAGCATGACAATATTGAGCACCAAACGGTGCTCAATGTCAATGACGGCTATGAGGACAAAGAGTGACATGTAAAACAGGTAAATCCCGAACTTGAGAGTGAAACCCTCTCGCTGCCATAGGTAGGCCGTCAACATCGCCAGTATAATCTCGACGGCAAGAATGCGAAGCCATGTGGTGTGTCTGGCCCTGATGAGGGGGGCAGCCACCGCTGGGCTGCGGCGACGCCGCAGGCGGGCACGAGTTACGAACACATGGCGCTGTCGAGCTGTGGACAAATGAAACATAGATAGACGTTGGTTGCGCACTTTTCCCTGTCGGACGGCCAATGCGTGCTGCCGACGCGAGAGCTTGTCTTTCGGCGCAACCCATTCGTGGACCTTCTGAGGGCTTGACTCAGGGATCGCTGCCACTGATGGAAGACGAGCCGCCAACCAATTCACCAAGGCTCCAATACCAAGTCCAGTAAGCACTGCAAGCATGTAGCTCAACATCATAAAAGCCTGTCCTAATTGATCATCGGCTGCAAGGTTGCATTATACCACGATCGGAAGCCCCTGTTGCCACTGCATAGAGGCCATGTTACACTTCGCCCAAACCTTGGCAAGGGCAGTTGCCAGAGGGCAGAATACCTATGGAGTCAAGACTCATACCAGCCATAATATTGACCACGATAGGCTTGCTATTTGCCGCGTGCAGACAAACATCCGGCAGGAACATCTCCAACGATCCATGGGGTACCATTACTGTTCGTTCCAACGAACCTGTCCGAATCGCTGTGATCAGCGCGGCTAGCAACTCGGCAGCTGGAGGTGAAGGCATCGAGCATCTGCAAGGAGTTGAGCTGGCCGTCGAGCGGCGCGGAAGGATTGAGGGCTTTCCTATCGAGATAGTTGCCATAGAATCGGACTGCACTTCCGAAAGCGGGGAGACGGCAGCGCAGACCATTGTGGATCAGGGCAACATTGTGGCAGTAGTTGGCCCGACATGTGCCGTCGAATGTCAGGCAACAGCTCCGATCTTCGAGGAGGCCCACCTGGTCGCTGTTTCGCCGTCATGCAGCTCAACCAATCTCACCGATGAGATTTTGCATGTTGACTCGTTCATGCGGACTATGTACGACGATGTGCTGGAAGGCCACGCTTCCGCCGAGTTTGCCTATGCTCAGCTCGGTGCTCGGCGTGCTGCGATTGTAGACGATGGCACTATCGAGACCGCAGGGTTGGTGGCCGCCTTTGAAGCCAGGTTTGCTCAACTGGGCGGTGAGGTTGTGCTCTCGCGTCAGATACCGCCCATCACCGCCAGCGTCATCCCAATCCTGGAGGAGATCGCCGACGCACGACCGGATGTGGTATATGCCCCACTACTCCCCGCTCATAGTACACGCTTCGTAATGCAAGCCGACATGTCATCGCTGGCAGGCACCCCTATTCTCGGAGGGCGCCATATCCTGAGTCAGTGGTTTATATCCCATGTGGGAACCGTGGCCGAGGGGTTGTATGCCTTGGGACCCTACACTAAGGCAGAAGCCTACCTGAGTGCAGAAGAGGCTTTCTTGAGCCGTTACAGCGTTGAGCCACGCAGCACCGCTTTTGCATTTGCTTATGACGCGACGACTCTGATACTCCTGGCAATCGAGAAGGTCGCCTCAGTGCAGAGTCAGGAGATGCATATAGGTCGTCAGGCGTTGCGCGAAGCGCTATATCAGACCTCCGACTACCCGGGCCTGACAGGGAACCTTACCTGTACTCGCTGGGGCGACTGTAGCGCTGGTAATCTGATGGCTGGCCAGGTGCGCAGCGGTGAGTGGGTTGCGCTCTATCTACCTTGACTGCGACGCCAAGCTGCTACTCGCTACGTTGAGCAATGGCCTTAGCACGCGGACCTACCATTCGCTCCGTCCCAGCAATCAGGCGACGATAGTTAGGAAGGAGCGCCAGTCCGACAAGCACCGTTGTTGAGGCTGCATAAACCACATAGACCCACGGAGAACCGACCAGAGCCGCCCGTAGCACAAACACCACCACAATGGCCACAGCCACTACTGTCGAGGTTACAGAGGCGTATCCAGTCAGGATCAGGATAAGGGGGACAGCTGGCACCAGAATAACGCCTGACCACGGCCACAGCGCGACTGCCACACCTACGTTAGGACCAGTGCCTGCACCACCACGAAAGCCAAGGAAGATCGACCAGTTATGCCCGGCTACTGCTGCCACGCCGCACAATGCTTCCAGGGCTGGGTAGCCAGGGCAAATCAGACGAGCTACATTCACCGCGCCGATGCCCTTGACTAAGTCACCCACTCCTGTCAGCACGCCAGCCAAAGTACCCCCAGCACGCAGAGCGTTAGCGCCACCGATACGACCACTGCCTATCGAGCGAATATCCTTCCCCGTGATCGCTTTAACCACAATCAATCCGACTGGAATTGACCCCAACAAGTAGGCAATCACAATTGAGATAACAAAAGCCAGCGTGTTCAACATGTATAGCCCCCCACAACAATCGCTCAGCTCGCACGCCTATCAGCAGCCCGCGGCAGCTCATCCCAGGAATGCAATTATCATAACCCTTGACTCTGTGCAACGTTACGAGATTCTGATGCGTCGGGAGACACAATCACAGCAACCTCGGCCAAGCCCTCCTCACCACGCACAAAGGCCCGTAAGCTGACGATCTTGTTTTCTACAGATGGAACCACGATCACATAGACGGCGTCTGAATAATACCACTGCACCAGATCGGTCGGAGAAGGATCAGTACGCGAGCCAGGTGGATGCGAATGGTAGATGCCCACTAAATCCATGTTAAGCTCCTCAAGAGTGAGGAAGACTCGAATTTGCTCGTGCGGCTCCACTAGGTATGCCTTTGTTGGATCGGAGGCGACATTCGGCACAGGAAACACCCGAAGCACTTGCCTCCCTACCCCACCCAGCAACCCACACGCCTCCACCGTCACATCCGAGAGCACATGGTGGACAATCTGCTGCCAATGCACATCGGCGAGGTATAGAGCATGTAGCAAGTCAGAGTCGGAATAAGCCAAGAACAGCCTCGAGATATGCTATAATCACACATGGATCATGTGCCGTTGTGCGCGATCGTGAGGATGCTCTGTGCTAACCAAGGAACGTGAAGACTACCTGAAAGCAATCTACCATCTCCAGCAGGAGCGTGCCCCGGTCCAGACTACCACGCTGGCCCGCGCTCTGAATGTTGAGCCAGCATCCGTGACCGGCGTCATTAAACGCTTGGCCGAATTGAATCTGGTCGAGTATCAACCCTATCATGGGGTGACATTGACCGAACAGGGCGAGAAGTTTGCCCTTGAGATAATCCGCCATCACCGTCTGATCGAATTGTATCTCATCAAAGCTCTGGGCTACACCTGGGACGAAGTACACGAAGAGGCGGAGCGGCTTGAGCACGCTGTATCCCCTCTTTTTATTGAGCGTATTGCAGCAATCTTGGGGAATCCTGAGCTTGATCCGCATGGCTCGCCGATTCCGACCAGCGACGGCAGAATCGAGCCGACCACGGGCCGCCCGTTGAGCGAATTAGCCCCCGATCAACATGGCTTGATTGTGCGGGTAGATGATCAGACTCCCGACTTGCTTCGCTACCTCGGCGATCTGGGGATCCGCCTTGGCGCCCAGATCGCAGTTCTTGAGGTCGCACCTTTCGGCGGTCCAATCAGCGTCCAGGTAGGTGGCCAGAAGCAGATCCTCGGGCCTCAAGCGGCATCCCATGTGTTTGTCAGGCTAGACTAGGGCAGCTGCGGTTTTGCTCCATCAGTGCTTGATATAAGCCTGGAATCGGCTCACCTCAACCCATTAACCCACCCTCGGTCATCCTGCGGGCATCGAGCAGTTCATCTATCTGCGACTCAGTCAAGTATCCCTCCTCGAGTACCACCTCGCGGATGGTACGCCCTGTAGACATGGCTTTCTTGGCAACCTCAGCTCCTTTCAAGTAGCCAATCACAGGGTTGAGCGCTGTAACAAGTATTGCATTGTGAGCCAGCCAGCTCTCGGCCCTCTCACGGTTAGCGATCAGTCCGTCTACTGCGCGTTCGCGGAATACCCGCAGGGCATTAATGGTCACATCCATCGACTGAAACAGGTTGTAACCCATAATAGGCATCATGACGTTCAGTTCGAGCTGTCCTGCCTGACCGCATAGCATGACCGTCAGGTCGTTTCCCATAACCTGGAACATAGTCTGGTTGACCATCTCAGCAATGCTGGGATTAATCTTCCCCGGCATAATACTCGATCCGGGCTGAACAGCCGGCATGGTAATCTCGCTCAGGCCGGTGGCGGGGCCAGAGGCCAGCAGGCGCAGATCGTTAGCGATACGAGTGATGTCCTGCGCCAGGGTGCGGATCGCCCCACTGAAATGTACTGCATCTTGCATGGACTGCATGGACTCGAACAGGTTATCAGAAGTTTCCAGCTCGAGGCCGGTCAGATTCTCAAGTGCAGACACCATCCGGGCATGGTATTCCGGGTGGGCGTTGAGACCCGTACCAACAGCCGTGCCACCGATGCCCAGCCGTCGCAACCCCTCAGCTGCCTGGTGGATTTTCTCGGCGGCACGCTCAATGGCGCGGGCGTAGGCTCCAAACTCCTGCCCCAACCGGATAGGCACAGCATCTTGAAGGTGAGTGCGACCCGACTTGACAATATCATCGAATTCGCGGGCCTTGCGTCTGAAGGCAGCAGCCAGGTCGTCAAGCGTGTCAAGCAATTCATCAAGACGCCATAGACAACCCAATCGGATGGCCGTTGGGATCGTGTCGTTGGTAGACTGGGCCATGTTGACATGATCGTTAGGATGCACGGGCTTGTCAGGGTCGTCCAGCGCGAAACCCAATATCTGGTTAGCCCGGTTAGCAATCACCTCGTTGGTGTTCATATTGTGAGAGGTACCTGCACCCGCTTGGAAAGGATCCACAACAAACTGATCGTCCCACTGTCCGGCCATCACTTCCTCGGCAGCCTGCATAATGGCCTTTGCGATCTCCTCTCCAGTGAAGAGACGAGTCCCTACTTGGCGATCTGCAAACAAGCCCAGATCAAAGTTGACCTGAGCCGCAGCCCGTTTGATAGCTGCCATCGACCAGATGAAAGCCCTGTACTGTTTCAGGCCAGATATGGGGAAGTTTTCAATAGCACGCTGAGTCTGGGCAGCATAGAGAGCGTTGGCAGGTACTTTGAGCTCCCCCAGAGAGTCCCGCTCGATACGATACTTGCTCATCGATCAGCCTCCTCGGTGAGTTGGTCACACAGATCATACCAAGCGGAACAAAGAAAGTCGCACCATCAACACAAAGGAGCAGCTCAACAGGCTGCTCCTATGACAGGAATTTAGTATGAGGGAGACGTTCTACATGTTGAGAGCGTCGTAGCCGGGTCCTTCTTGGAAGAAGGCATAGTTAAACTTGATGTCGGGGGTCAGATCGAACACCTCGCCACCTACGGCCGTGATCTCTTTCTTGGTATCATGCGGGACAAGCTTCTGTCCCGCAGCCATCGTATAGGCGGACGGGACTTCATCCTCAATAAAGATGGCCTCATAGGGGCACTCGGGGATGCAGGCACCGCAGTCAATACATGTGTCCGGGTCAATGTAGAACCACGGCCAATCGCTCTCAGGCTTGCCAGGGACAATACACTCGACGGGGCATACTTCTCTGCACGCGCCGTCACGCAGGCAAAGGCTAGTGATGATATGCGTCATGGGGATTCTCCTCTCATTACAAGGTCACGCAGCAGGTGAGGTTTTCTCGCCTGCAGCCCCAAGTTTAGGATGTAGCAGCCTCAAAGCGGGCAGTAACTTCTTTCCAGTTTACCACATTCCACCAAGCAGTGATATAGTCACCGCGCCGATTCTGGTACTTGAGATAGTAAGCGTGCTCCCAAACGTCTAGACATAAGATAGGAGTCATGCCGTCCGACAGGGGGGTATCCTGGTTTGGTGAACTGGTAACGATTAGCTTTCCGCTGCGATCGACGCATAGCCATGCCCAGCCGCTTCCAAAGCGAGTCAGACCCGCCTTAGAGAATTGCTCTTTAAAGTTCGCGAAAGAGCCAAACGCCGCATTGATGGCTGCAGCCAGCTTGCCCTCAGGCTCTCCACCAGCACCAGGCGCCATGCATAGCCAGAACATGGTGTGGTTGGCATGTCCACCCCCATTGTTGCGCACAGCCGTCCGGATGTCTTCCGGAACTGCGTTCAGATCCTTGAGCAAATCCTCGATGCTTTTAGCTTGCAGCTCAGGGTGACTCTCCAGGGCCTTGTTGAGGTTATCCACATAGGCCTGGTGATGCTTGTCATGATGAATGCGCATGGTCTGCTCGTCAATATGGGGCTCAAGCGCATTATATGGATACGGCAGCGGCGGTAATTGGTGTGTCATTCAATATGCCTCCTCTATTAGCGTGCAATAACTTACAAATGCATTTAGGTAAACGAGAGGTAACCTCCCCCAGGTTACATTGACCACCTGCCCAAGCGATGTTATGATCCTGTGGCTTCCCACAGCTATCGGGGCTGCCCAGATGCCGCACACAGCACGCATCAGACTTGCCCGTCAGGTGTATGCTTACCCGCACCTGATTGTATCGGCACAGGAATCGAGAATCAAGGTTCGTGCGTCCGAGCACCCACAAGCCTGGTCAGCCAAACTTGTGGGGCGCGGACATGCAAGGCGAGGCTGTGCCTTGAAACGTACACTGAAGCTGAGCCTGGTCTTGACGGTGGGCGTTCTGGCGATGTCGTCCGCATCGATCCTCGTCCGGTGGGCACAGGCTGAACACGTACCCTCACTGGTGATCGCCGCTTACAGGCTGACAGCAGCGACGTTAGTGCTCAGCATCCCTGCACTCCGTCAGCAGGTATGGAAAGATTATGCTAAACTTAGCTCAAAGCAGGTGGGTATTCTGCTAACATGTGGTGTACTGCTGACATTGCACTTCGCAACTTGGATTACATCGCTAGCACACACCACAGTTGTAAGCTCGCTGGTTCTAGTGAGTACAACTCCGCTATGGATTGGTTTGGCAGGGCCGCTGGTGCTTAAAGAGCGCACATCTCGCCTGATGTGGCTTGGAATCGCGCTGGCTATAGCGGGGAGCGCCGTTATCGGGCTGGCTGATCTCTCAAACCCCTATGGCGGAACTGGATGGGGCAATCTCCTGGCTTTGGCTGGCGCATGGTTTGCAGCAGGCTACCTGCTCATTGGGCGCAGCGTGCGCGATCAACTGCCGTTTGTGGCCTATGTTTGGATCGTCTATGGCACGGCGGCTGTTCTGCTCATGGCATGGGTAGCGCTGAGAGGGCTGCCACTGGCTGGTTACAGCCTGCGTGCTATGGGATTGATGATAGCGCTTGGCCTGATCCCCCAGCTGATCGGCCACACGGCGGCCAACTATGCTGTGCGTCACCTGTCAGCAACACTTGTCAGCATTGCCGTTCTGGGAGAGCCTGTTGGCTCGACTATCCTGGCAGTCTTTCTGTTAGGCGAACAACCAGGCTTGCTTCAAATCTTAGGAGGTATCTTGATCCTGGCTGGAATTGTGTTCGCGTCGCAGGTTGAAGGGATCAAGGAAAAACTGCCATAGGAGCTTTGCGTCCAGTGACGGCTTTGACAGATGAGTGACACAAGGATGTTAGACATGCTCAAAATCACTTGCTACAAGTGTCATTGGAGTTGGTCAATGAATCGGGAAGCAGTGCAAACAGCATTGGACTCCCTGAAACACACTGAAGAGTATTACACTGTAGAATGTCCACGCTGCAGACGTGTTAACAAGGTGACCATCAGGCAGCTCAAGCATGCCCTGCCACGCACTGGCGCTGAGGATGAACATGCCACAGCCGGAAGTTAGACAGGCCCAATGACCAAACGACCCTTTGTGCTGCACCTGGTGCCGCATACGCGCTGGCATCGTGAGGGCTATCAGACATTCCAAAGGTCGCGTCTAAGGCTGGTTGACCTGCTCGACCATTTGATCGACTTGCTGAATCGATCCGACCAGATGCAATTCCTATTGGATGGACAGGTCATCCTAGTTGATGACTATCTGGAAGTTCGACCCCAGCAGCGAGCTGCCCTTGTGGAACTAGTTGGCCGGGGCAAATTGCACATTGGCCCCTGGTATGTCAATCCTGACCCGTTTCTTGTCAGCCCAGAGGCGCTTGTCCGTAACCTTTTGCAAGGTCGACACACCAGCGCCCAGTTCGGCGCATGGCTCAATGTGGGTTATCTGCCAGACACGTCAGGACACATCGGGCAGATGCCCCAGATTCTACGAGGGTTTGGGGTTGAGAGCGTAGTCGTAAGGGACGGCCTAGGCGAGGTGCCAGCTGAGCTCTGGTGGGACTCGCCAGACGGCAGTCGGGTGCTGCTAATCTACCTCCGAGACGGCTACCAGAATGCTGCACAGTTGCCGCTCGACATTGACTCACTCAAAGCAGCGCTGGGACACGCGAGAGACAGCCTCAAAGAACACAGCTCCGCCTGCGAATTGCTCATGATGAACGGTGCTGATCAGCAGGATGCACAAGCAGCCTATGACGAGGTGATTCAGGAAGCTAATCGGCGCTTTCGTGGCACACGAGTGGTCTACAGTAGCCTGCCGTACTATGTTGAGCAAGTGCTAGCTGAAGGAGACAAATTCCCAACGGTGGTGGGCGAACTGCGCTCTCCGCAGCGGTTTGTCATGGGCTTAGGGGTGCTCAGCACGCGGATGTGGCTCAAACAGCGCAATCACACCGCTCAACAGATGCTCGAGCGGTGGGCAGAGCCATTTAGCACATGGGCTACGCTGATTGGCTCAACAGAGGCGAACCACCCAGACAAAATGATACCGCTGCGGTCACAGGCCGATCTGCTCACCCACGCCTGGCGAATTCTACTCCAGAACCAAGCTGTTGATTCGATCCGTGGCACGAGCTGCGATCAAGTGCACCGTGAAATGATTGCACGCTTCGACCAGGTTGAGCAGATCGCACAGGAGATCATTGACCAGAATCTGTGCTATTTGGCGCAACAGATCAACACGCAAGCGCTGCCCATCGATGGTCCCGCTGTGCCGATCGTAGTATTCAACGCCACCGGACAGCCCCACACTGACTTGGTGACTTTCGAGATGGTGTTGCCCGACTTCCTCCGCCCGTTCGAGGTCATCGACGAATCAGGGACCGTTTTGCCTTCCGAGATGCTAATCGCACCAACTCCCCTTGGGCATGGCAACGATAAAAAGGATGAGACTATCACTGTGCGTTTTGTAGCACAGGATGTCCCCTCATTTGGCTACCGAACCTATGCGCTACGCCCAGCCCATGACGCGCCCGCTGGCACAGTTACAGTCGATGATCAGGGCCTTTCTATCGAGAACGAAATGCTGAGCCTGTCAGTCACGCTCGAAGAGGGAACACTGGCCCTTTTCGACAAGCGCACAGGCCGATCGTTCTCTGGACTGAACCGATATGTTGATGGCGGCGATCGCGGCGACGCTTTTTCCTTCTGCGCCCCTCAGCGAGATACCGTGATCGATGTGCCAACCAACGCCCCCCTGCATGTGATACGTCTGGTAGGTCCCGTGACGCAGACCCTGGAAACATTCCAAATCTATCGGCTGCCGGAGACACTGACAGAGGATCAGGAAGCACGATTGCCCCTTGCTGCGCAGTTTGTGCCTGTCTCTGTTACCACAACAATCACCATTACTCGGAGCGTGCCACGGATCGATATTGAGGCCACAATCGTCAACAGTGCTCGCGATCATCGGTTGCGTGTTCACTTCCCCACTGGAGTGATTGGACAACAGGCTTTGTTCGATGGCCACTTCGAAGTAGTGCAACGCGACATTGCCCTCCCTGCAGCCGAAGACACCGTTGGCTGGGCCGAACAACCTGCAACTGAGCAACCACAGCGTGCCTTTACAACAGTGCTGGGCAGCGAGACAGGACTGACCATCGCCAACAGAGGGCTACCGGAAGTGGCCGTCCTGGCAACCGTGCAGGGCATTGAGATCGCACTGACATTGTTGCGCTGCATTGGATGGCTAAGCCGCGAGACAGTACCCAACCGCCGAGATAATGCCGGACCGCAGATAGCCATCCCAGAAGCGCAGTGTCAGGGCGAGTACACCTTCGTCTATAGCATTATCCCCCACAGCGCTGATCCACTGCCTGCCTGGCACGAGGCCTGGGCTTTTGAGACTCCCCTACGGGTTCAGATCACAGACGTACACCCAGGGCGCTTGCCTCTCACGGGGAGCCTAGTAACCACAGACAACCCCAGGTTTGTGGTGAGTGCCATCAAGGCAGCGGCGGGCGGACAAGGCATCATTGTGCGGGGTTACAACCTCAGCCACGAAGCCGAGCACGTGACGCTGCACACCGATGTGCCATTCGAACAAGCGAAACGTGTGACTCTCGACGAGTCAACAGTGATCGAAGAAATACGCCTGCGTGCAAAGGGACACAAGATTTCGTTTGAAGCCCGCCCTGCTGAGATCGTCACTGTACGCCTTCACCCCCCTACCCCAAGGTAGCTGCCATCACCGGGCCAAATTTCGATTGGCAGCGAGTCTAGCGACTCACCCTCAGGTAGATATGGGCCAAAATATTGCTGACGTAGAGTGTCAAGTGTCCCGTCAAGATACATATCTTGGAGGGTAAAGTCCACGAGAGCCAGGAAATCCGGATCAAAACGTGACACAGCAAAGGCATAGCCTTTGGGTCGATAGCGCTCACCAGCAAAGGCGATCCGATTGTCTGCACGCGCCATGAGTGTCAGCGTGAACTCGTCACCCACTACGGCGTAGACACCCCGTGCTACCAGCGCCCGAAATGCCTCCTCAGGCGATCCGGCTACCGCGATCCTGGGAAAGTCATTGTTTCTGCGTATGATGTCCTCACTAACGTCGAAAGGCGGCACGATCATCGTCGGCTTGAATTCCAGATCGTCCACCCCTAGAACCGTCACATCGCCCATATGGATAACCCGTAAACCTCGTGTGTAGTAGGGTTGACTGAAAGCCACCCGCCCAAGCCAAGTGACATCGGGACGGATGCTGGTCACCATGTCTGCCTGACCAGCTTCAAGCAGCGCTAACCCCGTCTCTCCCATGCTGGCTGGAACCTCCGTGATAGGAACATTCCAGCGGCGGGCCATCTCATTTAAGACAGCTCTATCAAACCCATCCACAATGGGCTGACCATCGTACAGCGCCGGCTGCGCAGACAGGCCGATGCCCGCCACACGCAGTGGCTCACCGCGTCGAATGCGCTCGACCACTGACTCAGAGAAAGTGATTTCTGTCGGGAAAGTGTCAAAGCTGTACAGCGGTTCGCCATCACGGCGCTTAAACAGATCGGTCGGGCGACCATAGAAGTTGTTAGAAAAGATGGCCCCAATCTCTCCCTGAGCAATGACGTCTTGAAGTGTAAGGTTAAGCAGATCGCGCAAGGGGGTATCGCCGCGTCGGACAGCGAAAGCATAGGGTTCTGTCTGAACAAACTCCTCTAGCAAATCTACCCCTTCGATGGTCTGGGCTGGGAGCAGCAGACTCTCACGGCGACTGACGACCGCGTACACAGTCCCGGAGCTCAGATCCGCAATAGCCTGATCCACGGTCTCATAAACCCGGATATCAGGCGAGATTCCAAGCTGCTGTGCACGCTGTAGGAGAGCCTGCTGGGCCTCAGGTCCTACAGTAGCCAGTGGGCCGCCGGTCAACGCACTGCGAAGATCAGTTGCAGACCCAACCTTAACCAGAATGGCCTGTCCACTGAGAAAGGTCGTGTCTGTAAATTCAACAAATTGCTGCATCTCGCGGCGATGAGGCACTGCAGCCGCCAGCATGTCAACCTCGCCCGCGCACAAGATAGGCAGGCGCGTCTGCCGGGTCACCTGCACAAAAGACACTTCTACTCCCCAGCGCTGGGCGATAGCGTGCACCAGGTCGGCTTCGTAACCACGGACCCGGCCATTGTCGGCCAAGTAGCCAAAAGGTGGGTAATTGTAAAGCACCCCCACACGCAGCACGCCGCGTCGGCGAATGTCCACCAGCGCCGACTCAGATGGCCATGTGGATGTGGGGGTCAAGGCGGAGAGATCGGGAGAAACGGGAGGACGTGTCGGCGTAGCTTCCGATTGGCGGGCAGGCTCAGCTGTCGCAGTCTCTCCTGCATACGGCTCTTGCGAACCGCACGCTGCCATAATTCCAGCGGAAAGCGTGGTCAGCAGCACGGCGACCAGAGTTGCATACCATCGGCGCATAGATCACCCTGTGAACATGCGGTAAAGCTGGTTCTCTTTGATGTAAGACTCGACACCCAGAGGCAACAGATAACGCACGGATTGGTTAGCCGCCAGACGCGCACGGATATATGAGGCCGATATCTCGACTATTGGCGTGTCGACAAAGACCACACGACTGCGCAGACCAGGAATAGCGCGGTCAAGGTCTGCAAGGTCGCAGGACACCCCACTGCGCTGTGCGACACCGAGCCAGGCTTGGGCTATCACACGTCCAGGAGCATGCCAGGTAGGAAGATCGCGCAGCGAGTCCGCGCCAATCAGGAAGAACAGATCTGCACTCGGATACTGCTTAGCAAGAATAGACAAGGTATCCGCAGTGTAGTGCGGCCCAGGTCGCTGTACATCGACGAGCGACAACACAAAGGTTGGATTATCAGCCACCGCGATCCTAACCATCGCAATGCGATGGTCGATAGATGTGATGGACTGGCCCTGTTTATGGGGCGGATCCGCTGCTGGAATCCATAGGACGCAATCCAACTTAAGCTGGTCACGTGCACACTCGGCCAGGATCAGATGAGCGATGTGCGGCGGGTCAAAGGTTCCACCTATCACACCCAGGCGCTTCACTCCGACCACTCCAACTCAGTATCACCGATGAGAACCGTGTCGCCTGGCCGAATACCAGCTTCTTCGAGTGCTTGCGAAATTCCAAGCGCCTCTAGAATGCGCTGGAAGCGCATGACAGCTTCCTCGTATTCCCAATAGGTCATAGCTGCCGCACGCTCGATGCGCTTGCCCACTACACGGAAAGCGCTGCCCTCCCGCACGATCTCGAAGGCGCTGTCGTCTTCCTCAGGACGAAATACTGGCACTTCCTCTAAGGGGAGAGGCGCAGGCAGGTTGCTCAACATGCTGGCGACTCGATACATCAGTTCACGCACGCCCTGGCGAGTGGCGCCTGAGATGGCAGCTACAGGATAACCCTGGGCATTCATCGCCTTTTCAACCTGGGGCCAGCGATCCCGTGCTTCGGCCAGATCCATCTTATTGAGCACGACGATCTGCGGCTTTCCAAGTAAGCCAGGATCGAAGAGGGATAGTTCAGTGTTGATCTGCACAAAATCGCCCAGAGGATTGGCGCCTGCACCATCCAGCAGGTGAATCAGAAGGCGTGTACGCTGGATGTGCCGCAAGAAACTATGGCCCAGCCCAACCCCTGCATGCGCCCCTTCGACTAGGCCAGGGATGTCAGCTAAAACAATCTCACGGTCATCAATTACTGCTACGCCCAGGTTAGGCACCAGCGTGGTGAAGGGATATGGCGCGATCTTAGGACGAGCAGAACTGACCACTGAGAGCAGTGTCGACTTTCCGGCATTTGGTACACCGACGATCCCAACATCGGCGATCAGCTTAAGTTCGAGGCGAATCCATCGTTCCTCACCTGGCTCTCCTTTCTCAGCGATACGAGGAGCCTGGTTGGTAGATGACTTGAAACGCGCATTGCCGCGCCCACCGCGCCCGCCGCTCGCGACGATCACGCGCTGGCCCGGCAAGATGAGATCGGCGAGCAACTCACCTGTCTCAGCATCGCGGACAACAGTCCCTGGTGGCACTTCTACCAGAAGGTCTGCTCCCGACTTGCCTGTTTTGTTGAAGTTGCCTCCCCGTTGACCATGCTCAGCTTTGAAGTGCACCTTGCCTTCAAAACGAGTGAGCGTATTCAGGTGTGGGTTAACGACCAGCACGACATCGCCACCACGGCCCCCATCGCCGCCTGCCGGGCCGCCGAATGGCACATACTTTTCACGGCGAAAGGCGACCACCCCCGGGCCACCATCGCCCCCTTTGACATTGATCCTGGCTTCGTCTAGAAACATGGTAAACCAAGCATACCTTGCTCCAGCAGAAAGGGCAAAGCGCGCCACATCGGGCATTATCCCGTGTGGCGCTTCAGAGGTGCTAGACAACGCTGACACTATCTTGGTTGGTATCGTGCCACCATCAATAGTCGCGGTCGATGGCCATTGTAATCAGTTCCCGCAGAGCATCCACGCCCGGACCGGGGGGCAGCTTGCTGAGTGTAGCGTGCGCCTGGGCAGCAATAGCCTGAACCATTAGACGGCCTTCGTCAACTGCGCCCCCTGCGATCAGGCGGCGTTTGATGGCCAGAAAAGAATCGGCTTCGGAGGCAGCCGCCTCATCCATTACCACTGCAGGCGCAGCTTGAGCGACTTCGGGAGTGTAGCTGTCATGTGAGGTGGAGACAAATGCTGTCGCAACCCCCTTACCTTGAGCCATGTCCATACCCACTCCCTTGCCCAGCAGGCGAGGATCGCCAGTCAGGTCAAGCAGATCATCGACGATCTGGAATGCGAGTCCCAGATAGAAGCCAAACTCACCGAGCAACGCGACCTGGTGCGAATCTGCTCTGGCAAGTTGCGCCCCCAACATAGCCGCACCACGAAATAGCGAGGCTGTCTTTTTTGCAACAATCTGCTGATACATTTCGCGGTTCAGAGTGTCGTCCTTAGCCGCCGAAGCCTGTAACGTCTCGCCTTCAACAAGGGCAACTGTGGTCTCCGCAAAAGTGACATTTAACTCGTTGTAGGGAGCCATCAGCTCATAGACTTTGGTGAACAGGAAATCGCCAGTCAACAAAGCGAAGGTGTGCCCCCACTTCTCATTGATCGTCACCCTACCCCGGCGCATCACTCCGCGATCGTTAATGTCATCGTGGACAAGGGTGGCCGTATGCACCAGCTCCACGGCAGCCGCCACAGGCACTGCCTGGCTCAAGTCGGCGCCCCCGCAGGCTTGGTAAGATAGAAGCAGCAGGCGTGGACGAATGCGCTTACCACCTGCTGCAATAATATGCCGACTCGCTTCCTGCAGGATCGGTACGCTGCTCTGAACAACCTCGTACATCAGGGTGTGGACAGCCTGCAGGGCCTCTTCCATCCTCATGATAGGAGCCTCCGCTCACAAAAGCATTTGTTAGTTTCAGAACTTTCTGAACAGACTATAGCATTCGGCACGCCAGCCGTCAATCCGCCTCGAACTACCTTGAGAGACACACTCTCATCGTCAGACGCTGATCTCCCCACGGAGGCGTGTCATCTTTGGTCGCCGCCAGATTGCTGATTCACATCAGGTTGAACGACGGTAGAAATGCTATCCAGCCGTGGCAGACCGCCCTGCGACAACAACATTTCCAGCGCAGCCTGAGCAAACTGGAAGAAACGCTGCATGTCACGGACGCGAGCCAGGTAATGCTCGGCTAACACACGATCATTGTCAGACAGACGAGGCCGGGCTTCTTCCAGACGACGAGAACTCTCTTCGAGAATGTTCAGGGCAACACCTACCTCGCGTCGCTCACGACTCTCAATCACCGAGAGAACCACTTTCCAGAGGTCGCTCTCGGCTTCGTAGAACTTGCGGCGGTCGCCCTTGACCCACACTTCACGCACCATTCCCCAGCGTTCCAGGGCACGCATGTTCATGCTAACGCTGGCTTTGGACTTACCGACGATCTCCTCAAGCGCGTCTAGTGACAGTGGCACTGGACTCATAAGCAGTGCGCCGTACAGGTGACCCATCACCGGGCTAAAACCAAAGAAATCAGTCAATTGGCCCAGCCCCTGGATCATATTGTCGTGGACTGCCCGAAGCGATTCGTCCATGTTTCATACTTTCTAAAGGAATTAAAAAGATAATGCGATCATAACGAAGTCTGGGAGTAAAATCAATCAAGCCCCCTCAGACATAGCACGATCATTTGTGAAAAATTCCAGGATGGAGGGGCAACACAGACGCCACGAGCGGCAGAATTCCACAAAATGTCGTGCTACTCCAGAATGCCTGCGTGGACATCTCTTGGTGAGCCGCCTCAAGTTATCAGCGTGGCCTGTCTTGCATTAATGTATCGTATAGCAGCACACCCAGGAAACAGATAAAGATAGTGCAGCTGATCGGCACTTGCCAGTAGGTGAACCACGCTGGTGACCAGAAAGAGACAACCACCAGATTAGCAGCGATCAACAGCGCCATCGCAATGCCAATCCGCTTGATGAAATTTCGCCATATCTTTGGCACATGAGGTCCCTATCTACTCATACCGCAGGGCATCGATGGGGTTCAGACGTGCAGCTCTATAAGCCGGATATATGCCGAAAAAAATGCCAATGGCAGCAGAGACCGCAGTTGCCAGGGCCACAATATCCAGGCTGACGACAGTAGTCAGGTCAGCGACTAGCCGCTCGGCAATCTCAGCCCCTAATGCACCCAATGCAATTCCGAGCGCACCGCCAATGACGGCTAACAACGTCGACTCGATCAGGAACTGCACCAGGATGTCGCGGCGCTTGGCGCCAACTGCCTTGCGCAGTCCAATCTCGCGGGTGCGCTCTGTGACGGACACCAGCATAATGTTCATAATTCCGATTCCGCCAACAAGCAACGAAATCGCAGCGATGATCCCCAAGAAGACAGTCACAGCACCCGTGATCTGCCCCGCGGCTGAAAGGATTTCCTTCTGGGTGATCACCTGAAAGTCATCCTCGTCACGGAACTGAATGCCGTGTTGTTCGCGTAGAATCTCAGTGATCTGGAGTGCTGCGGCATCCATGCGGTCCTCAGATACCGCCTCAGCAAAGACCACATCCACCATGTAATCCCCCTCCCGGTTCCGCGTCTGAAAAAGACGCCGTTGAGCAGTAGAAAGAGGGATGAACACGACGTCATCCTCGTCGCCAAAGGAGCCTCCCCCCTTCTCAGCTAGGATGCCCACTACACGGAATGGTACATTGTCAATGCGGATCGTCTGGCCTATGGGATCCTCAGTCTCCTGGAAGAGCTGCTCAACAACCGTCTGGCCCAGAATCGCGACACGCGACTCGCTGGAAATGTGATCGCTGGTGATGAAAGTGCCCTCTACCACAGGGAAATTACGCACAGATTCGTACTCAGGCGTCACACCCACAATATCGGTCTCGGTTTCCTCCCGACCATAGGTGACGAGACGACGTCGGTTGATTGCAGGAGCGACAGCCTGGACATCAGGGGTGCGAAAGGGGTCTCGAAGTGCAGCCACGTCAGCATTGCTAAGACCTTGACTACCACGTGTGCTAGGGCGTCCACTGCCAGCGCGTGTACCTGGTGAGATGGGGAACACAAACAGCAGGTTCGAACCGATAGCGTTGAACTGTTCGTTGACAATAGTCTCTAGGCCGCGCCCAATGGAAATTAGAACGATGACAGCGAAAATGCCGATGATGATTCCTAACATCGTCAGGGCACTGCGGAGCTTGTTAGCCAGCAACCCGCTGATGGCAACCCTGAAGCTCTCAACAAGGTTCATGCATCATCTCTCCGGATCACTCCCAGTTCCATCAGCATCTGGTCCGATGGGCGCTCGACCTGGCCAGCGCGGTGTGGATTCAGGACAGGGCGGTCGTTAACGATGCAGCCATCGCGCAGAACGACAATGCGCCGCGTATGTTGCGCAATGAAAGGATCATGCGTGACGAAGATCACAGTGATGCCCTTCTCTTCGTTGAGGCTCTGGAAGATACGCAGCACATCAGTTCCAGATTTGCTGTCCAGGTTACCCGTCGGTTCATCGGCCAGGATGATCGCAGGATCGTTCACCAGCGCCCGCGCAATTGCCACGCGCTGCTGTTGGCCGCCGGAAAGCTCAGCTGGGGTGTGGTTCAGACGATCCCCAAGGCCCACTGCACGGAGCGCATCGACAGCACGCTGACGACGGTTCCTGACGCCAGCATAAATGAGCGGCAGCTCCACCTGCCGCACAGCAGAAATTCGCGGTAACAGGTTAAAGTTCTGAAACACAAACCCGATCTTCCGATTACGTATCTCAGCCAACTCGTAATCTCTGAGATGGCTCACATCGACGCCGTCGAGATAATATCTGCCGCTCGTCGGCGTGTCGAGTGCCCCCAACATATTCATCATGGTCGACTTGCCCGATCCGGACGGTCCCATGATGGCAACAAATTCGCCTCGTTCGACTCGTAGAGATACACCTTGCAGGGCACGCACCTCGACCTCACCCATCACGTAGACCTTGGTTAGGTCGTGCACCTCGATCACAGAGGGACGGTCAATGAGCTTACCGTTATGTAAATCGTCTGCCATATCACAAACCCGCCACAGTATACTGGCATCCCTATAGAGACAGTCAGTTCTTCGTCATCTACAGCCAACTATGCTCCTACTTCGCTATTCTCCCCCGCCGAAGAGATCTAACTCCTCACGTCCCAGACTGACTACAACGATATCCCCTTCTTGCAAGCCAGAGCGGACTTCACTCATTGTGGCACCACGCTTGCCAATGTCGATCGGAACTTCCTCGACAGAACCATCCGGGCGCTGCACATTGACAAAGGCAGTCCCTGTGGCTTGGTCGAAACGGATAGCCCAGTTGGGAACAAGCAACACGTCAGTCAGCTCAGATACAACGATGTCAACCGTAGCCGTCATGCCGTCGCGCAGAGGTACATCAGCTGCATCGAGTCCGATTCGGACCTCAAAGCTGTTGACACCAGCTATACTGATCGCCACAGGAGAGATACGCAACACATGGCCTGAGACATGGGCTTCCGGGTAGGCGTCCAGCCCAATGAAGGCAAGCTGCCCCGGTGCCACGCGGGCAATGTCGATCTCGTCCACCAACACATCAATGTAAAACTGCGAGTCGTCGATCAGGGTCACAGCAGGGAGACCAGCAGTAGCCGACTCTCCTGGTCGATAGTGGACAGCGACAACCACACCATCGTAGGGGGCAATAATTTGCGCATCGTTCAGCGAAGCACGTGCATTTTCCAGCGCCAACTCCGCCTGCTCGATCTGAAGCTGAGCCAATTGAATGTCGATGTCGGAAGGACCTTCGAGGAGGCGACTGAGCGCAGCCTGAGCCTGGCGCACAGCGGCACGCGCCGACGCGACCTGGCTGGACGAGGCCCCCTCCTGGGCATTGGCCAATTCTAGCACGGCTATCTGCACAGCCATCTCAGACGCCTCAGCCTGCTTGCGAGCCAGGTCGACGGCATAGCCGCCGTTGGGATACAGGTCCTCCTGGTTAGTCCAGTTCTGGTATGCGATGAGCCGCTGCGATTCAGCGATCTGCAGGTTAGCTTGCGCGATTCGAATGGCCTCGTCGCTAACCGGCTGAGAGAGTCGGTCAAGCTGGGCCTGGGCCTGCTGAACCGCAGCGCTAGCGGCTGCCACATCAAATTGGCTGGGGCCAGCCTGTAACTGCTCCAATGCCACCTGCTGAAGTTCAACAGCAAGTGCAGCGTCAGCGATATTGAGTTCATAGGCAGAGGTATCAAGCTGCATGAGCAGATCGCCCGCCTGAACACGTTGGCCAGTCGTTACATTCACTATCGCCACCTTGCCTGAGAGCAGGAAGGTCAGATCGGATCGCTGGCGGGCCTCCAACGGTGCAGTGACACTAACCGTCTCACGCAGATCGCCACGCCCGATCACGGCAGCTCGCTCAGCTTCTGTCTGGGAAGCAGAAGAAGCCCCAGGAAGCGACAGCCGGTCGCGCAGCATGAAGTAAGCGCCACTTGCGACCACACCGACAACTACCACGACTCCTATGACCGTCAGAATACGACGCAGCAGTGGCATAGTCTACTCACCCCCACCGCCAAACAGATCAAGCTGCTCCGGTTCCAGGTTGACAGCTACAATCTGCCCCTCACTTACGCCAGCCACCACCTGGCTTTCAGCCTCGCCACGCAGGCCCAAGAGCACAGGCACTTCCTGAACCGTCTGACTGTCAGGCGCCAGGATGCTGAGGAAAGTCTGGTTTGTTTTGCGGTCAATCCGAATGGCCCAATTGGGCGCTAGTAGCACATTGTCAAGCCGCTGCACAATGATCTCCACTGTGGCTGTCATACCGATCAGGAGTGGCAGGTCTGTTGGAGCCAGGTCAATGCGCACAGCATAGGTCACAACGCCACGATCGTTGGTAGCTGACAGCGCGATCTGAGTGACCTGTCCTTCTACGACCGCCCCAGGCAACGCATCGAGCGTCACACGCACTGGCTGCCCCACGACCAACCGCGCGACATCCAGTTCGTCAACGTTCACCTCGACGTGCAGCCGGGAAGCATCCACCAGAACTACGGCCGGACGGTTAACGGGCGTCACTGCACCGGGCTGGATATTAACCTCGGCGACAACACCAGCAAATGGTGCTACGAGAGTTGCCATCCGAAAGCGCTCAACAGCTTGGTTAAGGGCCAACTGGGCCTGGTCGATCTGGACTTGGGCACGCGCTACCTCAAGATCACTGGGGCCCTCAAACAGGCGATTCAGCTCGGCCTGGGCTTGGTCAATGGATGCCTGGGCAGCCTGTAGTGAGGCTTCATCGGGGCCAGCGCGAAGCTGCTCGAGACGCAGTCGCGCCACCTCTACGTTCACGGTGGCCTGGTTGAGCGCCTCACGATAGGAGACCAGTCGCTCTTCGGGCAACAACCAGGCCACGGCATCGTAATTCATCTTCGCCTGTTCGTAGGAATTGTAGGCCCGCTGGTACTCAAACTCGGCAATCCGCAAGGTCTCAGGATCGACAGGCTGTGCAGTTTGGGCATAGGCTGCCTTGGCGCTGTCTACTGCCGCCTGAGCCGCGGCAACCTGAGCCGGAGAAGGAGTGACAAAAAGACGTTCGTAGGCCAGCTGCTGTGCCCTGAGTGCCAACTCGGCCTGCCGCACTCCCAGTTCGAGCTGGTGCGCATTGATGCGCGCCAGGGGTTCACCGACAGCCACAGCATCCCCTACTGCCACAAAGACTTCTTGCACGATTCCCGGCTGCTCAAACGACAGTGAAGCCTGCTCTTCAGGCAGGATCGCGCCAGTTGCGCTGACCACAGCATCAATGGAACCAAGGCGCACAGTCCCACGTCTCAAGCGGACCTCTGGCTCAGGTTGGAATATCCTGCAAGCGGTGAGCAGACATGCAAGCGCGATCAAGACCCCTATGATAACCCGTTGACGCATACCAGGCTCCAAAGAGCGAACAGACTAACAGGTTTGCATTCTCGGCAAACCCTTTGAAGTTTAGCTCAAGGCCCACCGAAAATCGAGCAGGATAAGGCTGCTGGCAGCCAAGTCGAGAGAGCACCTTGCCGGTACCCACTGCATTATGGTATGATCCTCCTGCACATTTGAGCGACGGCCCCATGCTATCGACAAAACCACGGAGGAGTTGGCAGGATGACCCGATCCGAGATTCCCGACATCGTGATCGGTCGCTTACCGATCTACCTGCGTGCACTAGCTCGCCTCGAACATGAAAACTGTGAGATCACCTCATCACATGAGTTGGGCAGACAACTGGGCATCAGTTCTGCCCAGATCCGCAAGGACCTGTCACACTTCGGCGAGTTTGGCAAGCAGGGTACCGGCTACCATGTCGCTACACTGAGCGCTCATCTACGACGTATTCTCAACGTCGAAGGTGAGTGGAAAGTAGCGCTGGTTGGTGTGGGCGACCTGGGCCGTGCGCTCGCCCGGTACGGCGGATTCGCCGATCGGGGATTCCGCATCACGCACCTGTTCGATTCCGATCGGACCAAGATTGGCAGAAAGATTGGCGATTTAGCCATCTTGCCCATTGACCAGATGACCACGGCGATCCGAGAAGCCCGGATCAAAATCGCAATGGTCGCAACACCGGCAGAGGCGGCTCAGGAAGTCACCGACCTGCTGGTGAAGGCCGGCGTGAAAGCCATTCTGAACTATGCTCCCATTGCGATCACAGTGCCGCCCGACGTGCGCGTCCAGTACATCGATCCCGTCATCCACTTACAGAGAATGGCATACTACCTCCAGCCAGAGGAATAACCCACCCCATCCATACAAAAACAACACACAGGGATGTTTTGTGACAGCAGCACGGTGGCTCATTGAGCAATCCACCCATACATCAAAGGCACCGGCGTTTGGCCGGTGCTTTGCTGTACATCCTATTGAGAAGGCTGACAGCGCAGACAACTATTATAGATTCGGTATCGTGCGTTGTAATACGTCGATCATCTCAAGCCCTCGGCTGGCTCCCAATGCTATTGCGCCTACCGGATCATCTGCCAGAAAGGCAGGCACATTGGTCTCGCGGGTCATGTAGGCGTCGATACCCCGCAGTAACGCCGTTCCACCCGTCAACACCATACCGCGGTCGATGATGTCAGAAGCCAATTCGGGGGGTGTACGCTCAAGGACTTTCTTGACCACATTGGCGATCATCGTCAGCGGTTCCTGAAGCGCCTCAACAATCTCGCCGGTGGTCAGGGTGAGCATCTTAGGGAGTCCATCGACCTGGTCTCGCCCCTGGATGTCCATGCGCAGCTCCTCACCAATGTTCGTCGCTGCGCCAATGTTGATCTTAGTCAGTTCTGCCGTCAGCTCCCCAATGATGAGGTTGTACTTGCGGCGAACGTAGGTGATGATCGCATCATCCAGGCGTGTACCTCCCACTCGCTCCGAAGCAGCCGCAACAACGCCGTTCATGGCAATAACCGCCGCCTCACTAGTTCCGCCTCCCAGATTGACGATCATATTCCCTGTGGGCGTATCGACGGGAAGACCTGCACCGATGGCAGCAGCTAGCGGTTGAGGAATGATCCGGGCTTCACGCGCTCCGGCCTGCATAGCAGCCTCATGAACAGCACGCCGCTCCACGCTGGTGACACCGTAGGGAACAGTGATCATAATGGTAGGCTTAAACAGGCGGAGACCGCCCTGGACCTTGTCAACAAAGTAGCGCAGCATCGCCTCAGTAACTTCGTAGTCAGCGATCACGCCGTCTCGCATGGGGCGCATCACCTCGATTGTCTCAGGAGTTCGTCCATACATCTCGCGGGCTTCCTGCCCAATAGCCACAATCTTCTCCTCGGCAATGGTGATGGCGACCACACTAGGCTCATGCAGCAGGATTTGCTCGCGTTCTGCAACTGTCACATTGACAGTCCCCAGATCAACGCCGAGACGTTTTGAGAACATGAAGCCTCCACGCGCGGGATATTAAGTGGCCGATCTCATAAGTCTTTTGAATGCCTTTAGGCCGACTTCGAGCGCAAACGATGCTCACAAACTGCCAAGTTACTTGTGAGACAGACCATTAAGCGCTTCTCCGAAAGCTTTTGAGAAAAACTCTCAGAGAAACCTCAGGTTTTGCGAAAAGTCATTCGAATGACTTTTCGCAAGAACACTTAAACAGAGCGCAGTGCTTATTCTACCATCATCAGACGGGGATTCAACAAAAGACAGGGCACCCCGGCGGGGTGCCCTGAACTGTCTGACGAACTCTAGGAGGATCTAAAACCCATCTCACTGGCCCCCTTCCCTCGCTTACGGGCCACAGTGATGCGAATCCTGGCACGGCGAATGGCAGCCTCCAGCGAAGCATAAGCAGCAGGATCATGGGGTGGGCCTTCTTCCATCATCTGTTGGGCGCGGCGGCGGGCTTCCTCCGCGCGCGCCAGGTCGATCTCATCGGCCTGCTCCGCCGAGTCGGCCAGGACAATCACACGATCGTTCGACACCTCGACCACCCCACCGCCAATAGCGAAGGACTCCTCCATATCACCTCGGCGCACCCGAAGCTCACCGTAGTCCAATGCAGCGACGAGAGGGGCATGCTGTGGCAAAATGCCCATCTCACCCAAGACGCCAGGCGCGATCACAATATCGACTTCTTGGTCAAACAGCAGACGTTCCTGCGTGATGATCTGGCAGCGCAGCGGCATCCCATACCATCCTCAGATGCTAGTCCAGCTTTCCACGCCGGTTTCGCTCGAGCACGTCCTCAATTGGCCCGGCCATGAAAAAGAACTGCTCCGGCACATCGTCAAGCTCACCATTAAGGATCATGCGGAAGCCGCGCACAGTGTCAGCGATCTTGACGTAACGGCCCTCACGTCCGGTGAACTGCTCGGCGACAAACATTGGCTGGGAGAGGAAACGCTGAATTTTGCGAGCACGGGCCACGATCAACTTATCTTCTTCGGACAGTTCATCGATACCCAGAATGGCGATGATGTCCTGCAGGTCACGATATCTCTGCAGCACACGCTGAACCTCGCGAGCAGTGGTGTAATGCTCTTCGCCGACGATATCAGGTTGCAGGATGCGGCTAGTGCTCGCCAGGGGGTCCACTGCCGGATAGAGTCCCTGCTCAGCGATAGATCGCTCCAGGGCAATGGTCGCATCCAAATGAGTGAAGGTAGCCACTGGCGCGGGATCAGAATAATCGTCGGCAGGCACATAGATGGCCTGCATCGAGGTAATCGACCCTTTTCGCGTGCTGGTGATGCGCTCTTGAAGCTCACCCATCTCAGCCGCTAAGGTAGGCTGGTAACCGACTGCAGAGGGCATGCGACCCAGCAGCGCTGACACCTCAGAGCCAGCCATAGAGAAGCGGAAAATGTTATCGATGAAAAGCAACACATCGCGGCCTTCGTCACGGAAGAACTCGGCGTGGGCCAGTCCACTCAGACCAACCCGTAAGCGAACGCCCGGCGGCTCGTTCATCTGGCCAAAGACCATCACAGTACGGTTGATGACACCACTCTCGATCATCTCATGATAGAGCTGCGTGCCCTCACGTGTACGTTCACCGACTCCCGCGAAGACCGAATAGCCGCCGTGCTCAGTGGCAATGGAGCGGATCAACTCCATGATGACAATAGTCTTACCTACACCAGCGCCACCAAACACGCCTGTCTTGCCCCCCCGGGTGAAAGGAGCAATCAGGTCGATAACCTTGATACCCGTTTCAAACACCTCAGTGATGGTCGATTGCTCGTCGAAACTGGGAGCTGGGTGATGAATGGGATAATAGCCATCCACCAGCGACTCGTCGAGCGGTTTGCCATCTATAGGACGACCTAGCACATTGAAGACGCGCCCCAGCGCCACGCGACCAACTGGGACACGGATCGGCGCCCCGGTGGCCAGCGCCTCGACTCCACGCCGTAGGCCATCGGTGGTGTCCATTGCTACAGTGCGCACACGGTTATTACCTAGGTCGGTCTCGACCTCCAGGATGAGCGGTTCCTGTCCGTCGCGTGGAACTTCGATAGCCTCGAACAGGCTAGGCATTTCTCCAGGAGGGAACTCGCAGTCGACGACTGCACCAAGTACCTGCACAACCTTCCCTCTGCCTTTGTAATCAGCCATGTTGCCCCTCAGCAAGTGTCTCCCTATCTTCTTCGGCTTCTATCGCCCCTGCCAACGCCTCTGCACCACCGACAATATCAAGAATTTCGCTGGTAATCGCAAGTTGGCGGGCTTTGTTATAGTTGAGCGTCAGATCCTCAACCAGGGCATGCGCGTTCTCCGTTGCATTGCGCATGGCGACCATGCGAGCCGAGTGCTCACTGGCCAGCGACTCGAGCAACGCCTGGAACAACACCACCTCGGTAAAACGAGGCAGAATCTCGTCGAGCACAGATTGGGCATCCGGCTCAAAAGTAAAAACAGCCCGAGGGCCACGCTCTTCTGCTCTCTGGTCCAGTCGTGCAATCTGGTGACTCACCTCTGAGCGCAGTGGAAGCAGGCGCTGCACAAGCGGCTCCTGGCGCATAGTGTTGACAAACCGAGTGTATGCAAGATATACCTCATCTACATTGCCGCTGACGAACTCGTCAACCGCAGCGCGTGTGATGGCCGTGATGTCTAGGATCGACGGTGTGGCAGGTAGACCGCTGAACTCAGCAATGATCTTCGCACCTCGACGAAGCATCAGATCGCGGCCTTTGCGCCCCACGGTTACATATTCGATCGGTACAGCCTGCTCATCCTCAAAAGCCAACACAGTGCGGACGACATTCGTGGTATAAGGCCCAGCCAGACCGCGATCGCTAGTAATCATAATCACCAGCAGCCTGCGGACTTCGGGTCGCTCGTCCAACAGTGGATGGGAAAGCGTGCTATCACGCCGCTCTCCCAGGCTGGTCAGGATATCGAAGGCCGCAGCTGCATAGGCTCGGCTGGCCAAGGCTTGGTTCTGCGCCCGGCGTACTCTGGAGGCTGATACAGCCTCCAAAGCGCCTGTGACCTGGGCAATATTCTTGACACTGCCAATGCGTCGTTTGATCTCGCGTGCTGTGGGCATGTCACGACCAACCAGACATGAATTCTTCGATGGCCTCTCTCAAACGTGCCTCTCGTTCGTCTGTGAGCTTCCAGTCCTCACGGATCTCTTCGGCAATCTCCGGATGCTGAGTAGCCATATACTGCACAAAGTCATGCTCCCAGGCAGGCACGCGCTCCACTGGCACACTGTCCAAAAAACCACGGGTCCCGGCGTAGATGGTCATGATCTGATCTGTCACAGAGACAGGCTGGTATTGGGGCTGCTTGAGCATCTCGGTCAGCCGTCTGCCACGATCAAGCTGCTCCTGAGTTACTTTGTCCAGGTCCGAGCCAAATTGGGCAAATGCTGCCAGGTTGCGGAACTGGGCCATGTCCAGACGAAGACGGCCAGCGACGGTCTTCATCGCCTGACGCTGCGCAGCCCCCCCTACCCGGCTGACGGAGATGCCGGTATTGATAGCTGGGCGAATACCTGCGTTGAACAGGTCAGCCTCCAGGTAGATCTGCCCGTCAGTGATCGAGATCACGTTGGTCGGGATGTAAGCAGCCACATCGCCGAGCAAGGTCTCAATAATCGGTAGGGCTGTTAGGCTCCCCCCGCCACGCTCTTCGGAAAGCTGGGCAGACCGCTCCAGCAGACGCGAATGCAGGTAGAACACATCGCCAGGATAGGCCTCACGACCAGGTGGACGGCGCATCAGCAGCGAGACCTGACGATAAGCCCAGGCATGCTTGGAGAGATCGTCATACACGATCAGCGCATCTTGGCCATTCTCCATGAAGTACTCACCCATAGCACAGCCTGCGTAGGGCGCAATATATTGCAAAGCAGCTGCGTCAGAGGCGCTCGCCAGGACAACGATGGTATAGTCCATCGCGCCATACCGCTCCAGCGTCGCAACGGTGCGGGCGATCTGGGCACGCTTCTGGCCGATGGCCACATAAATGCAGATCAGGTCCTCGCCCCGCTGGTTGATGATCGTGTCGATGGCAATAGCAGTCTTACCAGTCTGGCGGTCGCCAATGATCAGCTCGCGCTGACCACGGCCTATCGGGAACATGCTGTCGATGGCTTTAATGCCAGTCTGCACTGGTCGGTAGACATTGCGGCGCTCGATCACGCCAGGGGCAATGCGCTCAACCGGGAAATAATCCTCAATCTCGATAGGTCCCTTGCCGTCCAATGGCTTGCCAAGAGGATCAACGACGCGCCCAATCAACCCCTTGCCGACACCCACCGAAACCACACGTCCCAACGCACGGACGCGGCTGCCTTCCTGGATGTCTGCATACTCACCCAGGATAATGACGCCGATCTCGTCCTCTTCTAGATTGAAGGCCATACCCAATGCGCCGTTGGCAAACTCGACCAGCTCCTGGCTACAGACACCTGCCAGGCCAGCCACGTGGGCAATGCCATCACCCACTTCGGTGACTTGACCCACATTGGCAACCGTCAGTGTGGGCTTGAAACTCTCAATTTGCGCTCTGAGTTGCTCCGTCAGGTCTTTGGAGATGTTTCCTACCATCCTGTCTCCTGTTTGATGGGGTCCTCTGAACACAAGGGAAGTGACCACTCAATTCACGATGCAATGAGTCTTGATTAAGCATCTGACCGAAAGCATTTGTGGTCAGACCGGAGGTTTCATCGCAAGGGTTTTAGAAACCCTTGCGATGAAACACTTAAATTCTACCTAAGTGCGTCTGATTTGCCTACCTTTTCACAAATCAAATTCGAAAATACCCACCGACGCTGCCAGACTACTTCTGGCTGGATACGCGGCCTGCTACGTAACCCACAATCCCGGCGATGATCGAGTTGACCGAGTCTTGGTCAAGTGAGTTCTGAATGCCCAGGACCATCACAGCAAACAGAATTGCAGTCAGGACGACACCCTCGATCAGTTCGCGAACGAGTCGGCGTTGAGCTGCCTGCTCAGACTCACTGTCGACCTCAGCACGTTCCTCCGCAGTGCCAGGCAGCACGCGCGAGGCCACAAAGGCCAGAGCTAGCAGACTTAAAAACAGGAACGCGCCTATCAGGGCTGCCACTGCGCTACCAGGCAGGATACCGGATCCCTGTGCTGGGCGAATCTCCTGGATGATCGACTCTGGGGTCGGGGAAGGTTCTGGTGTCGGCGTCGGCGGGTTGACCGGCAATGATATCTGGCTGCTGGTTCTGGACTGGTCGTCGCCAATAGCAAGATCCATAGTGACGGTCTCAGCGCCTGCCACCATACTGCGCAAGCTCACGATAAAGTTAACTGTGCCCGGTGCGTTGGGAGCAAGCACAGGGATCAGCCACACAATCTTTCCTTCTTCGGGAGTATGCGTACCGCCCTCGCTGACTTGCAAAATCTCGAAGCGAGCTGTGTCGTAGGTCACAACTAGGCTCACGTTGGCAATCGAATCAGTCCCAACATTGTCATAGCGGACATCAACACGCGCCTGATCGCCCACATCGAGCAGGCTGTTGCTATTGTTGTCAGCCACGAAAGCATAGCTGGCAGTCGCAACCGGGCTGGGGCCAGACACCTGTACATTGAACGTCCTTTGATCAAGTGTGCCGTCGGCAGCGTTGAGGGTTGTGACCAGATCATAGCTGGTGATGCCTGCCGGGAAGGTCCCTTGCAGCGCTACGGCAAACTGCACCGATCTGACCTCGCCAGTGGACGGAACTGAGCCTATCGCCCAAACCAGAGAGCCATCAGCCAGAGAGGCATTGTCTGGGTTGGCCGTGATCTCGCGGGTAAGATCAACAGGATAAGAAGCGACTATAGTCGCCTCCGGAGACGGGCCACCACCCGTGTTGGCATATGAGATCGTGAACCGAACAGCGTCGCCTGGGTCAATCCGGCCATTGACATCAGAATCAGTGATCAGCTCGACTGTGGTATCGACCAGCCGCAGATTGGGGCCATTTACCTCGAAAGCTGGGATTGTTATCCGCCCCAATTCAACAGCCCCAGACATGACTACCACAGCGCCAGTGACCTGAGTACGTCCCGGCGGAAACACTCGCTTCAGCGTAGCCTGGAAAGTCAGAGTGGTCTCACTCACCGCAGGAATCTGATCGACGTTCCACACCACTTGGCTCTCGCCGGCTGCGCCTCCTACCGAGATGTTCGCCACACCGCTGATGAACGTCTTGTCGAAATTGGCCACAATCTGCACCGGGCCGAACGCATCACCAGCATTGGTCAATGTGATGGTATACAGCATTATGTCGCCTGGATTGATCATGCCGTTGGCGTCCATATCGCCTTCTGGCAACAAAACAGCACTGGCCTGCAACTGAAACACCGGCAGGGGTGTAGGGGTCAGTGTGGGAGTCGAGGTGGGAGGCAGTGGCGTCTCGGTAGGAGTCTCGTCCTGAGCAACCACCATGCCATTACCTGGAATCAGCAAATTGAGCACAAACATCACCAGCAGACCTGCGACCAGGCCTGCAACAGCACCACGGGGTGAACGGCTTAGACTCATCGACCTCAAACCTCCTCTCGCACAGCAATCGACAATTGACGCTCAATATCCTGGAGTGCTCAAGCATCCGGATCGAAAAACAATCAGCCCTGATCTTGCTCTGGTGAGCGCCCTCCGAGCCGTTTCGTCCTCTGCCCCTGACCCAGCGCCACCGAGCGCTGATAAGCCGCCCAGATAGCCCGCGAGACCACTGTTCGCAAGCCACCCTTCTCCATGTGATACAATGCCTCGGCGCTAGTGCCGCCTGGCGATGTTACCTCGTTGCGCAGCGTGGCAGGATGGCGGGGCGATTGGCGAGCATACTCGACCGTGCCGCGCATCGTCTGCAAGACGAGTTGCTGGGCGATCCGGCGTGAAAAGCCCAGATGCACACCTGCATCGATCATGGCCTCCATGAAAAGCAGAACATAAGCCGGGCCAGTACCGCTGAGGGCCGTCGCCATGTCCAGATAGTCTTCGTCGCTCACTCGCACGACCTCACCCAATGCGCCGAGGATAGCGTCTGCCTCGGAAAGCTGCTCCTCAGTGACCTCGTTGGTGGCCGTCCAGACGGTGATCCCTTCACCGATCTGAGCTGGGGTGTTGGGCATGGCTCGCACTACCGCCGTGTGTGCCAAGCCGCTCGCGATCACATGGATGGGCACACCTGCGGCAATCGAGAGCACCAGTGCGTGTGGGCTGATCACGCCCCGCAGATCGGGCAGAACCTGCGGCATCACCTGGGGTTTCACCGACAGAATGACCACGTCGCGGCCCTGCACTGCCTCCCGGTTGTCGGTGGTCCACAACACACCATAACGCTCAGCCAGCGTGCTGCCTCGTTCGGCACGCGGCCCAGCAGCCATCAAGTGATCGGGGGCAGCCAGCTTCTGGCGCAACAGCCCCTTGATCATGGCCTCAGCCATGACGCCGCTTCCGACAAATGCGACCAGTTTGTCTTCGAGCATGATCCCCCTCTCGTGCTCTCGATAAGAGCAGCCGCAGTATAGCACGGCCCGTTGAAGAATGGAAAACCGCGGACGGGCAGTCTCTCGCTCAGCTTCACCAGCGCGTAGTAAAGATGTAGCGCAGCATCTCCCAACGATGGCGACGCGACCGAAGGTACTTGTCGATCAGACCAATGTCGAACGACGCCGGGCGAAACCCAAAGTGGCGCTCAATAGTGCCCAGTTCTGTCGTCTGGGGGGTCGACAGCATCTCCACCCAGTGCTCGGTGAACGGCCAGCGAGCAAACAGACCATCCAGAAACCAGGCCCCAGCCCGATGTATCAACAGCGGCAAGCCAACGATCAGACACTGCGCACCAATAGCATACATCACCCGTAGGATCATACGCCGGTAGCTGAGCAACTCCGGCCCGCCGACTGCGATCACCTCGTCGATCAGGTCGAGGTCCTCCAGAGACATCGCGAGGCAGGTCACCAAGTCCTCGACCCACAGCGGCTGAAACACCTGCTCACCATCATTGGGAACAAAATAGACAGGGAAGGAGCGCGCCAACATAGCCATGTGCTCACTGAAGTGGTCGTGCTCGCCAAACAGGACGCCTGTACGAAAGATGGTATATGCAAGGCCACTGTGACGAATGACATCCTCGATCTCGCCTTTAGCACGAAGCACCGGGAACGCCGAAGCCCGGTCGGCGCCCACACGGCTTACGGTAATCAACCTGCCGACATGGGCTGCCAGCGCCGCATCAACCACGGCCTTTGCCATTGGAATATCAACCGTTTGAAGCTGAGCATGTCGGCCTCGCATTTCGGTGCCAACCAAATGAAAGACAGTATGCACACCTTCCATGGCTGCTGCCAGCGAGTCTGGATCGCTCAGGTCACCGATCATGGCATGCAACGGAACACCGCGCGGCAGGCGATCGATATCACGACCGGGTCTGATCAGAACGCGAACTCTCAACCCGGCGTCCCCAGCGAGGCGACGCACCAGACTTCGTCCTACGAAACCTGTTGCCCCCGTGACCAGAATCATAGCGTGGGCTGTCCCTGCGTGAGGTGGCACCCTGACATTGGGAGGATTATAGCGCCTGGAGAAGATATCACCCAACAGGGTAACATGCATTGACCTATCAGTAAACAAGCCGTTACCCCCAGCATAGCTCTCCATCGTTGGCGATTCGGTGGGAAACGCGCAAAACGGATAGGTATAATTGGGGTTTTACCTACCAAACGCCACAGGAAGGGCAATGCAATGCGAGAGAATACGATGAGCAAAATACGAGTGGTTATCACCGGCTTGGGTGCCGTGACCCCTCTCGGAAATGATGTCGCCTCAACTTGGGAATCAATGATCAAGGGGCAGTCAGGGGTTGGCTTCATCACACAGTTTGACGCCTCTGACCTGAAAACCCGCTTCGCAGCCGAAGTTAAGGGCTTTGATGCGGTGGCGCTGTTTGGCGCCCGCGAGGCGCGTCGCATGGATCGCTTCACACACTTCGCGCTTGCGGCGGCAAAAGAGGCCCTCGACGACAGCGGCCTGATCATCACCGAGACTAACTCAGCACGCATCGGCGCTGTGATGGGCAGTGGAATTGGGGGGATCGGCACACTGATGATTGAAGCTGCCAAGACTTTCGAACAAGGCGAACAACGGGCCAGCCCACATTTAGTGCCGATGATGCTGCCCGACACCGCACCAGCGAAGATCGCAATCGAGTTCGGTCTGCGCGGCCCCAACATGAGCATCGCTACCGCATGCGCTTCAAGCACCAACGCCATTGGTGAGGCAGCAGAGATGATCCGGCGCGGCGCCGCCGATGCAATGGTGACGGGTGGAGCAGAAGCCGGGATCGTCAAGCTGGCAATCGCCGGATTTAGTAACATGGGGGCACTCTCCGAACGCAATGACGACCCACAACACGCTTCACGACCTTTTGATCTGAACCGTGACGGGTTCGTGGCTGGGGAAGGGGCAACAGTGCTGATCCTTGAGAGTGAGGAACATGCTCTCAGCCGGGGTGCGCACATCTACGCCGAGTTTCTGGGCTATGGATCTTCGGCAGACGCCTACCACATCACCGCCCCGTTGGAGAACGGCCAGGGTGCGATCCTTGCCATGCAGATGGCGCTCAAGGATGCCGAGATCTTGCCACAAGCTGTCGATTACCTCAACGCTCATGGCACCGGCACGCAACTCAACGACAAAGCCGAAACGCTGGCGGTCAAGCATATATTTGGCGAGGCAGCCTATCACCTGCCAATCAGTTCGACTAAGAGCATGACCGGTCACCTGCTTGGCGCAGCAGGTGCACTTGAAGCATTGGCGTGTGTCAAAGCCATCCAGACTGGCATCATTCCGCCAACCATCAACTACGAGACCCCCGATCCCGACTGCGACTTAGATTACACGCCCAACAGCGCTCGGAGACACAACATCACGATAGCCATGTCGAATTCGTTTGGATTTGGCGGCCACAACGCCACAATCGTGATCAGGAAGTACGACAATGCCAGGCCAGCGTAAAAGGCGCAACAAGTCACGGCCACCCGACATGCGCCGCTATGCTCACATCGTCGGGTGGGGAGTGGAAGTCCCGGCACGGATCCTGTCTAACCACGATCTCGAACAGATGGTGGAGACCTCCGACGAGTGGATCCGGGAGCGGACAGGCGTGGAGCAACGCCGCATCGCAGATGATCGCGACACAGCCACGCTTCTTGGCCTACGGGCCGCACGCAAGGCTCTCAGCCATGCTGACATCTCCCCACGCGATCTGGACCTGATCATTGTTGCCACCTCATCACCAGAGTATCTATTCCCGGCTACGGCTAACCTGATTCAGGATCGCTTGGGAGCCACACAGGCTGGGGCGTTTGATCTCCTGGCAGCATGCACTGGTTTTATCTACGCTGTGGGATTGGCTGCATCGCAAATCGAGTCGGGTACCGTAGAGACGGCGTTAGTCATCGGGACTGAGACGCTGAGCCGCATTGTGGATTGGCAGGATCGGGGTACCTGTATTCTGTTCGGCGATGGAGCAGGTGCTTTTGTGTTGAAGGCCAGCGACATTCCCGGTGGGGTAAGAGAGTATGTGCTGCACTCGGACGGTTCAGGCGGCGATTACCTCTATGCGCGATCAGGGGTACGTATCACCTGGAATGGCTCATCACCGCACCAGAGCATCGTGATGAACGGGCGAGAGGTGTTCCGTTTTGCCTCGCAGGTGATGGCTCAGGCCACCGAAGAGGTGCTCGACAAAGCCGGTGTGGACATCAGTGATGTGGACCTGATCATCCCACACCAGGCCAACCTGCGCATCATCCAGGCCGCAGCACGCGGACTCAAGCTGCCGATGGAGCGTTTCTTTGTCAACATTGAGCGCTATGGCAACACCTCGACGGCTTCAATCCCCTTGGCAGTGGCCGAAGCCGCCGAAATGGGACGTCTCAAGCCCAACGACAAGATTGTGTTGGTGGGATTCGGCGCAGGGCTGACCTGGGGAGCCATGCTAATTGATTGGGACGTTAAACCAACTCCACGCTCTCACCTACGCGAGATGCTGCGTGAGGGCTGGTACATCCTGGCGCTGATACGTTCGGTGCTGCGCCGCCTGATGCGCCTTGTGGAGGCCCTGCTGTGGTATACTCCAAATAGGCAGGCAACGCGCAAACAGCGCATACAACGAGAGCAGGGCAATGATGAACCTGAGCAACCACCTACCCTGGGTGATGAGTAACTGGCACTCTGTCAGGGGCGACATCTCACGACGCCGCCCCTGACTTCGCACACACTACGGCCCAGCCAGCCTCATCTCAAGTGAGGGCACGCTTAGCCCTCTCAGCAGCGATACAATTGCCTGGGCCGGGTCCGGATGGGCCTGAAAACCATACAGCGCCTCAAGGAAGGACGGTTCGGGCGCGAACTCCACGATGCGCGGTTCTCCTGAGATTCCACCCAGTTCGGCAGCCTTGGCAATAGCATCGTCGAAGTAGCCGATCTCATCTACTAACCCTAGTTCAACTGCCTGCTGCCCACTGAATACCCGCCCATCAGCGATAGCTCGTACATCCACGATGTCCAATCCACGTCCCTCGGCAACAACCTCGATAAACCGCTCGTGAGTCTCATCGATCAGGCTTTCCCAGTACGCACGTTCCTCTTCGGTCATTTCACGGAATGGGCTACCAAAGTCCTTTGATTCCCCCGCAGTGATGACGACCACATCTAACCCGATCGTGTCGAGCAGTTCCTCCGCCGTGTAGAACTGGCTGATCACACCTATGCTGCCCGTGAGTGTGCCGGGCGTAGCATAGATGTAGTCTGCGGGGGCAGCGATATAATAGCCACCCGAAGCTGCTAGGGTACCCATACTAACCACGATCGGCTTATCGACCCGAGTGAGCGCGTGGTGTATCTCATCTGAAGCCACCGCATCCCCACCCGGACTGTCAATGCGAAGGACAATTGCCTCGACAGATGAGCTGCGGTCTGCTTGCTCGATCAAGTCAATGATCGTCTCTGAAGAAGCAATTCCACCGACCACGCCGGGGCTTCTGCCCGCCATGATCTGGCCCTCAACACGAATCACCCCCACTGCTGGGCCAACACCCGCAGGCTCATAGCTGCCTACCATCAGCGCGAAGCCAAAGGCCCCACACCCCACCGCTGGAGCCACGATTCCGATCAGCGCAATTAAGCCAATCCACAACCACACCCGACCCGGTCGCTCAGACCGACCCGGTTGTCCTACGGGAGACAAGCTCCCCTGTTGCAAAGGAGCACTCTCAGCCATGGATTTCCTCCTCTACAGGGCTGGTCATTTCGGTGCCCAACGATCGTTCTTGACCAAGTGTAACAGTCCAAAACACACCGCGCGGCACACAACGAGGCGGCTTGTGGATACCCGATGTCCCGGCCAAGCCGCCCCGTCGTATGTTTGTGCCTGTTATCCCTATGCTCTGCGGACACGAAGAAACTGGCGTCTCCCAACCTTGATTACAGTCTCCTGGCCAGGATGGAGGGACAGGACGAAGTCCGTGTCAGCCACCTTTTCGCCATCCAAGCGGACCGCGCCTTGCCGGATCATACGGCGACCATCACCCTTGCTGCTGACCAGCCCGGCCTGCGCTATAACGTCGACCAGCCGGGCGTCAGCCTGCAGCACTAGGATGGGAATGTCTTCCGGCAGGTTTTTCGAGACGAAAACGGTATTGAAGTGCTCCTCAGCCCGGCGAGCCGATTCTGCCCCATGGAAGATCGTCACGATCTCGCGGGCAAGCGCCATCTTGGTCTCCTTAGGCCGGGTCAGCATGTCGCGCTCCAGCTGGCTGAGCTGTTCAGGCCCCCAGCCCAGCAGCAGTTTATGGTAGACGCGCATGGCGCTATCGGGCACACTCATCACCTTGCCATACATGTCTTCGGGCGTGGTGCGGATCGGGATGTGGTTGCCCAGCGACTTGCTCATCTTGACCACACCATCGGTGCCGGGCAAGCTCTCGCCCATGATAATCGCAACCATTGGTCGTTGACCCATCGCTTCTTGGAGCTTGCGCCCAGCAACAACAATATTGAACAACTGGTCAGCGCCTCCCACTTGCACATCGGTCTGCATGGCCACCGCATCATAGGCCTGCATCAGCGAGTAGAACGTCTCATGCAGGTAGATAGCCTCACCTGCATCCAGTCGCTTGCGGAAGTTGTCGCGGGCAAGGAATTGCTGCACGGTGAAGTAAGAACCGATGCGAATTAGGTCTGCAAACGTCAGCAGCGATAACCACTCCGCATTGTAGCGAATGCGCGTGCGCTCGCGATCCAGAATGTGAAAAGCCTGCTCGGCGTAGGACCGAGCATTCTCTTCAACCTCCTCCCTCGTCAATTGGGTGCGCACCTCGCCCACATCCGAGGGATCGCCGATCAGACTGGTAAACGTGCCGATCAGGAACGTCACGTCATGGCCCAAATCCTGAAACTGGCGCAGCTTGCGCATGGTAATGGTATGTCCCAGGTGCAGGTCAGCTTTGCGCGGGTCGTAGCCACAATAGACTTTCAATGGACGTCCGGTCCGCTGAGATTCAGCGAGGCGCTCGCGCAGCTCGCGCGTCATGACATCCTTGATCTGCGGATCGCCATAGTCAGTGCCCTGCATGAGCAGATCAACTTGTTGGTCTATTGTGAGCATCGTTTTATGGCTCCTTGCGTATATAATTCACGGGAACCATGTCCCGTGTTGTGCATATGCTAATGGGAGAAGCTGGGCTTGTCAACAGATATGGCTCGCACCGAGCATGGGGTCCGATGTACAATTTCGCACAGGCAATAGCACACAGCAGCAGGTGATAACTCCATGGCAAGTGACACAATCGGCCGGTATGAAATCAGATCGGAGCTTGGACGAGGTGGGATGGCCACAGTGTTCCTCGCTCATGACCCCAACTTCGACCGCGATGTGGCGATCAAGGTCATGCCTCAGCAGTTCACTCACGACCCGATGTTCCGCGAGCGCTTTAACCGTGAAGCCCGGACCATTGCCTCGCTCGAACACTCGGCCATTGTGCCGGTCTATGACTTCGGTGAGGAGAACGGCCAACCGTATCTAGTCATGCGGTACATGCCTGGTGGGTCGTTGGTCGACCGGATCGGACAGGGGCCGCTACTTCTGAAAGAGTGCGCCCGGATTATGGAGCGACTGTGCCCAGCGCTGGACCAGGCTCACCTGCGTGGGATCATCCATCGTGACTTGAAGCCGGGAAATATCCTGTTCGATCAGTACGGAGAGGCGTTCCTTTCAGATTTCGGAATCGCCAAGATCACAGAAACCACCGCGGCGCTGACCGGCAGCGCCGTAATCGGGACACCAGCATACATGAGTCCTGAGCAGGCTTATGGGGACAAAGACATCGACGGACGTAGTGACATCTACTCGTTGGGCGTGATCTTGTTCGAGATGTTGACTGGGTCAGCCCCTTACGAAGCCGACACTCCGATGGGTGTGGCTATGAAGCACATCCTCGACCCGGTGCCGAGCATCTTGCACGTCAAGCCTGACCTCCCAGAGGACCTGGAATACGTGATTGGCAGGGCTCTGGCTAAGGATCCGGTCAACCGATTCCAGACGGCAGGAGAGATGTTGGTCTCCTTGATGGCAGTGGCTCGCGGCGAGCCGCTCCCCATTCCACACTCTGATCGGGAAGCGATCACGCAGGCCATAGCTGCACCACCGCAAGTCCCGACACGTCCTGCAATTGGACGTCCTCCAGTGCCAGAGACCGCCAATGCGAGACCCGAAACGGTCGATCTGCATTCTTCGCAGCCACCGCCGGCACCAGACACACATGCCCCAGCATGGACGGGGATTGGATCAGTTACATCAGCTGCGCAAGCCCCGGCAGACCAGCCTGCGATGCCCCCACCCACAGCAGCTCGGCAGAGGCGCAATCGTGTTGCAACGCTGATCGTGCTTGCGTTGTTGGTCGTGGTGGTGTGGCGCGGCGGATGTGGTCTTCTGGAGAACATCAGTAAGAGCCGCACACAGCGAACAACCCAGGCCGACATGCCGGCTTCCGCCGCAGAGAGTAACATGTCCACGTACTCAATCACTCAGGCTCTAGAGGAAGATATCGATGCGCTTGAGGTGACAGTGACTCTGCGAAATGGGCGGGCAGAGATCGGCGCTCTTGAGGGCAGCGTAAACGCTGTCGAAGGCAGTTATGTCCTTCCTGTCGGGCTACAACCGTTTAATGTCACTTATGAGCAGCGTAGCCGTACCGGCATCCTTACCATCATTCAGCCAGAGGAGGGAATCACTGACGAGAACACTTCGCTTGTGCTGAACCTGACGAGCGAAGTGCCTATCGACCTGGTTGTCAAGAGTGGCTTTGGGCAATCGACCCTCGACTTGGAGCAACTTAACCTGCGGTCTCTGCGCATGGAAGGTGGCGCGAGCACAACTACCATCACTCTTCCCTCCCATGCCGAGGACCTAGAGGTCTCAATTCAGGGTGGCGCAGGGGACATTAAAGTTCTCCGGCCTCAGGACGACACGGCGCTCCTTATGCACACTATGACGATTTTTGGAGGGCTTGGGCAATTAGTTGTTGAACTTCCCTCCAACGGTGGCTATGATGTCGAGGTCACTACAGGTATTGGCGAGATCACCATCCGGGTGCCTGAGGCATTGGAAGCGCTGATTGACTTCGAGGGTTTGGCCAGCCTGGAAGTCATCAACACGCGCTTCATAGAAAACGAGAATGGCGACTGGCAGACCACCGGCTACGAGGCTGCCGAGAGCTGGGCCAATATCCAGATAAATGCGTTTGTAGGTTCAGTCAAGATCACCGACTAACTCTGACATCCCCTCCCCCCGCATACAGCGCTTCTGCCCATGGGGTCAGGCCGTTGCCCCATAAGCAGAAGCATTTTCATTGTCAGTCATATAGGTATTGCGTATAATCTCACCACCACCCGACAACTCAAGAGGCATCGTTACGGCAAAGAGGATCTTAAGTCAGCATGGAGCGATTGAGCAGCGCACAGATCAGACAGTTGTTTCTGGATTTCTTCCGTCAGCGAGGGCATGAGGTCGTGGCCTCGTCTTCACTGGTGCCGGGCAACGACCCAACCTTGCTCTTCACCAATGCTGGAATGGTGCAGTTCAAGGACGTGTTTCTTGGCTTGGACCAGCGTCCCTATCTGCGTGCCACCACTTCGCAGAAGTGCATGCGCATCAGTGGCAAACACAACGACCTGGAAAGCGTAGGCCCTTCGCCCAGGCACCACACATTCTTTGAGATGCTGGGCAATTTCAGCTTTGGCGATTATTTCAAGCGCGATGCCATACTTTTCGCCTATGACCTGCTGACCAACGTCTATGGCTTGCCGCCAGATCGCCTGGCGTTCACTGTGTACCGGACAGACAACGAAGCCTATGACATCTGGACCAGAGAAGTTGGCATTGACCCCCGCCGTGTGGCACGCATGGGACCTAAGACTAACTTCTGGCAGATGGCTGAGACGGGTCCCTGCGGCCCGACAAGTGAGATTCATTGGGACCTGGACCCAGACCTGGGCATAGACAACATTATCCCAGCCCTTGAACGCGAGGATGATCGCTTTCTGGAGCTGTGGAATCTGGTGTTCATGCAATTCAACCGCACAGAAGCAGACCCGGCTCACACCGGCCAACACGACGTGCCGCTGCCCGCGCCTGGCGTCGATACCGGGATGGGGCTGGAACGCCTCGTGGCCATTCTTCAGGATGCCCCCTCGAACTACGATACCGATCTGTATACAGACATTATGGATGCGACCCAGGAGATTCTGGGCCACGACAACGCCTTCCGGCAGGCACATTACGTTGCCTACCGAGTGATCGCCGATCACACCCGCGCGGCGGCCTTCTTGATTGCCGATGGCGTCAACCCTGGCACTACTGGTCGGGAGTACGTTCCCCGCATGATGATCCGGCGGGCGTGGCGTTTTGCCCACACCATGGACGTCAATAGACCATTTCTGGTAGATGTGGCAGACGCCGTGATTGCGAAGATGGGCAGTGTGTACCCGGAGTTAGTACAGTTCCGTGAGGCAATCCGCTACCAGATCGCCACCGAAGAAGAGCGCTTCATGCATACGCTCGACCGTGCACTTGAGGAGCTTCAGTCTCACATTCACCGCCTCCAGGAAGCGGATCAGACCGAAATGAACGGCCAGGATGCATTTGTGCTATACGCCACTCATGGCTTGCCGCTCGAGATCACCCGCGACCTGCTCACAGAGCAAGGGCTAACTGTCGATGAAGCCGGTTTCCGCGAATACATGGAGCGCCACCGCGAAGAGTCAACCTCAGGTGACACCAGAGCCTTTGCAGATGTAAGCCTCTACCAAGAGGTGTTGGCAGAACTGCAATCCGACGGCGTTCTGGGACCAGAGGGTGTGGCCTACACCCCCTACAATTACAACCTCCTGACGCTCAACAGCCATGTTCTGGCGCTGATCAGCCGAGGACAGCGCATAACTGAGGCAGAACGAGGTCAGCCAGTGGAGGTCGTCCTGGCAGGCACACCCTTTTATGTCGAATCGGGCGGTCAAGTCAGTGACACAGGCATGCTCCGAGGCAGCGATTGGGAAGTGCGTGTCGAAGACATGCGAATGCCGATAGGCGGGTTGATCCTGCACATTGGCCAAGTTGTTGCCGGCAAGGTCAAAGTCGGTGACAGCGCTACAGCAGCTGTTGACGCCGACCGGCGGTGGGATATCATGCGCAATCACACCGCGACCCACCTGCTTCATGCCAGCTTACGGCAGGTACTAGGGGAGCACGTTCGCCAGAAAGGCTCGCTGGTGGCCCCCGACCGCTTGCGCTTTGACTTTACTCATAATGCTGCACTGTCACCAGACCAGATCGCGCGTATCAGCCAGCAGGTAAATGAGATGATCCTTGCCAATCGGCCTGTGGAGGTCGTCTTCAAGGGTCTGGACGAGGCACGGCGTGAGGGCGCCATGGCGCTTTTCGGCGAGAAATATGGCGCTACCGTGCGCACCATCACCATCTTGGAGCCAGAGGAGCACGACGGTCGCTACAGCTATGAGCTGTGCGGCGGCACCCATGTGCGAACAACAGCAGAGATCGGACCGTTCGTAATCACGCGCGAAGAGAGCAGCGGCGCAGGCGTGCGCCGCATTGAGGCAGTAACAGGTCGGGGGGCACAGGCACTCATCCGACAGCGCTTGGACATGCTCAGCATGGTCGCGGACCTCCTGAGCACCGGAGATGTCACCGCAGTGGAAGATCGCGTTCGTGCACTCATAGAGGAATTGCGGGCAGCTCAGGCCCGTATCGATCAACTCGAACGCGGGTCGGCGCGGGACACAGTGAGTGAGTTGGTGGCCCAGGCAACTGAGATCGACGGCATCAAGATTGTGGCAGCCCAGGTCGAAGCGCCAGATGCCGACCTTCTCGCCCAGATGGCCGACTGGTGCCGCGATCGTCTTGCGAGCGGCGTGGTGTTGCTAGGCAGCGAGATTGACGGCAAAGCACGGCTGGTAGCGAAGGTGACACCCGACCTTGTGAAGCGAGGTATCCATGCCGGGAATCTGGTTGGAGCAGTAGCCAAGATAGTGGGCGGCGGCGGTGGCGGAAGGCCAGATTTTGCAACGGCAGGTGGAAAAGACCCCGACCGGTTACCGCAGGCTGTGGCTGCAGTAAACGATCTGGTAAGCACAGCCCTGAAGTAGCGAGAGAGTCTACATCAGGCATACAATCAGGCCGACGGAGACACTCGCGATTCCGTCGGCCTGCGTATGGATGGCCCAGCCAGGGAAGTGGTGCGGTGAAAGAGCAAATCATCCACCTGGAACCCCACGATGACATCGTCTCAGTGCGCGACAAGCTGGGATGGGTGCGTGCGCCGCGAGTGTTGTTAGTGTTCCCCAACGATCCGCGTCATCGGATTCTGCAAAGTAAGCTCGACTTGGTGCTACTTCAGCGTGAAGTCACCCGCCGGCGGGCACAGTTGGCGTTGATCACTCGTGACCCAGTGGTGATCGAACACGCACGTGAATTGGGCATTGCTTGCTTCCGCAGCGTAGAGGCCAGCCACAAACGCTACTGGCGAACCTTCCGAGCTTATCCCAGAGTCAGCCGTGAAGGGCGTGTCACGCCACTACATGTCGATCTGGTCGATGCCGCTACTCGGCTGAATCCATCCGAGGAACGGCTTTCCCCTCAGGCACGACGGATCATTGCTATGCTGGTGTTTGGAATCACGCTGGCCATGCTGCTGGCAGGAGCTTATATGGTCCTGCCAAGCGCGACTATTTACCTAGTCCCAGCCCGCAACCAGGTCTCGGTCACCACAACCGTCATCGCAGACCCTGCTGTGGATGCCAGCTCAGTCGATGCCACGAATGGCCTGATCGGAGCACGAATTGTTGGCATCGAGGTTGAAAGCACGGTCACAGTCGACACCACAGGCAAGCACCAGGAGCCGTCACAGCGCGCGCGCGGGATTGCACTGTTCACCAACCTGATCCCTGACCAGGCCACGATCCTGGCAGGGACGGTAGTACGGACCAGCGCCGCACAGCCGGTGCGTTTCGTCACGCTGACCGACGCCACCCTTCCGGGCAAGATCGGCGAAACGGTGGAGGTCCCCATTGAGGCTATCGACAAGGGCTTTGTTGGCAACCTACCCAGCAACCGCATCAATCAGATTGAAGGCCCATTGGCAACCCGCGTGGCGGTCACTAATCCTCAGCCAACAAGCGGCGGCGACGCCGTTGAAGTCCCTGCCATCTCTCAGGACGACTATGCTCGAGCGCGGAGTCTGCTTCTCCAGCAGCTTCAGCAGCGCGCCTATGCCGAGATGCAGACCGGCCTTCTGAACGAGAGTGAATTCATCCCACTGGAGTCGCTGTGGGTGGTGTTGATACACTCCGAAACCTACAGCGGGTACGTAGGTCAGCCCGCTGACAGACTGAGCCTTGCAATGCGTGTCACCGTTCAAGGCGTGGCCATCGACGAGCGGTTGGCACGCCAGGTAGTCTATGCTGAACTGGCAGAGAAGGTCGGGGCAGGCTACCAGATCGGGTCGGGGACACTCGCATTCCGGCGGGGGGAAGTGACACAGATTGATGAGGCGCGTCGCGTGACGTTCGTTATGCAGGGCGCAGGCGATGTCTCAAGTGCCATCGACCCGGCTGAAGTGCGAGCGATGGTACAAGGACTGAGCACACACGAAGCCGCGCTCAGGTTGGATCAGCAGCTTCCCCTAGCAGCCCCTCCAGACATCCGTGTGTGGCCACCATTCTGGCCTTTAATACCTGCGCTGCCGCTGCGTATTCAGGTGGAGGTTGAGGGCCAGCTGTGAGGCTGATGGGCATTGACCATGGACAGGTGCGTATTGGTGTGGCGCTAAGCGATCCGCTGGGCTTGTTCGCCACCCCACACCGGATCGTCGTCAGTCGAACATTATCAGAGAGCCTCAATGCCATCAAGGCCATTGTAGTGCAGGAACAGGTAGCAAAGATCGTGATCGGGTTGCCGACCGATTCACAGGGCAAGATCGGGGCGCAGGCTACTGCCGTGATCGAATGGGCACGCGCATTGGCCCGGCAGGTCGATGTGCCCATTGTGCTTTGGGACGAAAGCTACTCGTCGATCATTGCCGCGGAGATTCGGAAGGAAAAGTTCAGGCCAGGTCGAAAGGCCAGGCCGTTGGACGATGTGGCTGCAGCGGCCATCCTCCAGGAATATCTGGACGCAGGAGGATTTGAACATGAGCCGGGACAGGCACTTGAGACGTTTGAGGACAACCCATAAGCGGCTAAGTGGCACACAGATCATCATACGACTGATTGTCCTGGTCTCCGCGTTCGGGCTACTGATCATCGCCGGGGGCCTGGTGCTGCGCACGGCCAGTCAGCACGGCAGCAGCACCTCGGTAGGGCTTAACCTCAACATCAACCCATCGCTGAACCCCCTGGAAGCTGCCGCACTCAGCGCTATACTAGCCATGAATCAAGAGGCCCTAAATGCTTCTGCCGGGACCGACCCCAGCCCGGTGCCGTTTAGCATCGCACCAGGTGAGGATGCCAGTCAGGTCGCCAATCGGCTATACGAAATGGGGCTGATCCATGACGCAGCGCTATTTCGGAACTATCTTCGCTACTACGGGCTGGACGTGCAACTTGAGGCAGGCACCTTCGAGCTAGACAGCACCATGACTATCCCCGAAATTGCGCAGGCCCTGACTGCGGCTATGCCGAGGGAAGTAACGATCCGCATCACTGAGGGTTGGCGGCGCGAGCAGATCGCCGACTGGCTGGATCAGCAGGGCGGTCTGCCCTTCGGTGGCGCGGAATTCCTAGGCGCGAGTGGGGCGGGGAGTTCAATTCCACCGGATTTGAGCGTCGCTGGCGACATTCCACAGGGGATCTCCTTGGAGGGCTTTTTATTCCCAGATACCTACCGTCTTTCGGTCGACTCAACGGCGGCAGATTTGGTGGCCAAGATGCTCCAGAATTTCGACAGCAAAGTTACAGCGCAACTACGCGCCGATGCTGCTGCGCGAGGTCTGACGATCTACCAGGTAGTGACGTTAGCCTCAATTGTCGAACGCGAGGCAATGGTAGCTGAGGAACGTCCGTTGATTGCAAGCGTATACCTGAATCGGCTCGCCGTCGGGATGAAGCTCGAAGCCGACCCGACTGTTCAGTATGCAATGGGTTATCAGCCAGATCGTGGCGAGTGGTGGAACCTCGACCTGACGCAGGAGGATTACTATGCCGTCGACTCGCCATACAATACATACCTGTACCCAGGGCTGCCGCCAGGCCCGATTGCTAACCCTGGAATCGGCTCAATCCAGGCAGTGATCTACCCAGCAGAGACCGGGTTTCTGTACTTCCGCGCTGCGTGTGATGGCAGTGGATTGCATAGTTTCGCTCTTACCTACGAGGAACATCTGGCGAATGAATGCCCCTAGTAAAGATTGGTCCCCCCCCCACCCCACAGCGCGGCAGCGCATTCACGTAACGACACGGCAGAGCCTGCTGCAAGCAGTTCTGTTATGTATGGTTCTGGCGACAGCTTGTATCCAAGTGACGCCCCGTGTGGTGAAGATCGGGCTGGTGGCGCCTTTTGAAGGACGCTACCGAGAGATCGGCTACGACGTGATCGTCGCCGCCAGGCTCGCATGCCGTGAGTGGGCGCAGCAGTACAGTGACACCCAGCTGGTGTTTGAGCTGGTCGCCTACGATGACCAGGGCGATCCCACGCTGGCAATTGAGCAGGCTCGAAAGCTGATTGCCGATCCGCTTGTGGCAATCGTGATCGGCCACTGGCGCGACGACACAACTCAGGCCGCATTACCAATTTATCAGGAGGCTGGCATCCCTTTGATCACCTTCAGCGCTGCATCGATCGGAACTGCACCGCAGGTGTATAACCTGTCGCCATCCGTGGCAGCTCTGGAGGATGCGGCACGTCGCTGGGCCGACTCACAGAGCGTCCCCACAACGGTGATGGTCGGGACCGGAAACAGCGTTGAGATAGATGTCGAGCAGCTGCTGAGTGTCGGATTGCCTTCTGTTGGTGGTGCGCAGTGGGGCCTGGGGCAGTTCTATGCCCTGGCAGGGGATGCGGCAGACGGAACTTCTTACGTCAGCGGTGCAGCGTTACCTGCCGACTCCATTGAGGCTTATCTGACACCACAACGCATTCAGGCATTCACAAGTGACTATCAGGAGGGCAGCCTGGGTGCGCCACCCGGCCCATTTGCCCTCAGCAGTTACCAGGCTACTTGGCTAGCAATGCAGCAAACCGCCGAAAGGCTGGGCTATCAGGTCAACGACACTCCCGCCAGCAGACTCCGGTTTGACCACAGCGGGCATCGAGTCGATGCTCCCGTCTATCTGTACCGGTGGCAGGATGGCCAGCGCGTGTTGATCGAGATTCTAAAGCGCTGATAGTACCGGGTCGGCGCAGCAGCCAGGCTGGTCGATGTAGTCTGGAGGAACCGGTTGCAGATCAGGGTTGTGACCTGGCGCGCGACCAATCTTTGCCATTTCAATCCATTTTCCACGCACTTTCACCTGCACAATGTCGGCAGTGAAGTCGGTATTGGTGTGGGTGTCGTTCGCCATCAAGCTCGATCCTACACCGTAAATATCTACCGGTACGCCAAGTTCCTCAAAACGTGTGATCTTCTGCGGGTTAAAGCCACCACTGACGACGATCTTGACTGCGCGGCAATACTGCTGGGCTTCCTCTTGCCACCTGGCAGGCAGATTCCAGCTCTCCCAGGCAGCGTTAAGCGCCTTTCTGGTGGCTACCACCAAGCGTGGATTAACACCAAGATCAAGGGAGGCGTCACCAATGGGATCGAGGGAGGCATCACGCATGTTGCTGCTCGTGTCGAGCCGAACACCAAACAGACGAAACAGCTCGGCTTGCGTATCGTCGCCAGCTTCCTTCAGCTCACGATAACGCGCGAACATGGCCTCGAGGACCTCTAGCGAAGTGCCAACACAGTCATTGTTAAAGTCCACGAGCGCGATACGGGGTACATGTGGCGGTTGTGTGGCAGAGAAGCACAACATTGCCTCGGTTGTGTTGGCGAAAAAGCAGGCGATCACGGCATGAGGAACTGTCCCGCCGCCGGGACCGCCCCACCAGTCACCCTGAGCATCGGTACTGACGAAGCTCTTGAGTTGTCCATGGTAGTCCATGTTGTAGCGCTGTACGGCGATATCATAAGCATAACCATCGGCAGCCTGCACCTCGTGCACATCGAAGCGGGCAGGGAAAAACAGCACAGGTTTGCCACGAGCGGCTTTGAGCGTGTTATAAACATTGGTAGCGATGCGGCTAGCCCGAGACAGAATGCCTAACGTGGGAGTCTCTAGCAGCGCGAAGTAGCGATAAACGCCACGCACCTTCAAAACAGGTTGAACAGCCAATGTGTCACCATCGTAGTGCACAAACACGCCATCCTGTACTGCCTCAACTTCCAACTGATCCCATGTGTTCACGAAGCGCCCATCCAGGTCAAAATACCCCGTGCAGTGCACAAGCATCGAGAGAGCTTTGTCGACTCCCGCAACCAGCGCGTAGGGCTTGCGACGAGTGAACCACTGCATCTCGACTTCCATATCACCCACAGGTACGCCCCGCAGGCTTCCGTCGGGCACACGCGGGCTGGCAGCCTGGAAAGTATATCCCTGCTTAGCCAACGTGTGGAGCATGTTGCCAACGTTCTCAAAGTATTTGTCTGAGTACCAGCCCCGCCGCATACGCTCGACATCGAGCTTGAAAGTTGCATTGGTCAGACGCCTGCTGTTAAAGATGCTCATCAGATCACGATGCCTTTCTAATACTGAGGGTGCCATGACAACGGATCGGGGCTGTTTTCTATGACCAGCCAAGGTCTCCAGTAATACTCCGAGGCGGTCGAACACCTGCACACTGGCAAGATGACGGCCTGTTTTCAGCCACAGAGCGGCTCTCGCCTGGTAGCCAAATCAGGGGAACAAGCGACGGGCTTTGACCTCTGGCTCTGCGTCCTGGCGGTACTGATAGAGCTGCGCTGGACGCCCATCCCCTGTGCGGGTGCGCCCAGTCCTCTGGAGAACGTTAGCCTGCATCACCTTGCGCCGGAAGTTGCGCTTGTCGAGTGTTTCGCCCAGGATGACCTCATAGACTTCCTGCAGATCGCTCAGCGTGAACTCAGACGGCAAGAGTCGGAAACCCAGGTCCGTATACTCCAGCTTATACCGCAGACGTGTCAGCGCATAGTCGATCATCTCAGCGTGGTCAAAAGCCAGTTGTGGAAGATTTGCTATGGAGAACCAGCCAGCACTGGCTGCATCATCTCCGGCACGGATGGTCACCTGGCCAGGCCGGACAACAGCCAGGTAGGCTACACTGATCACTCGCATTCGCGGGTCTCGGTTCGGATCACCGAAAGTGTACAGTTGTTCCAGGTATACACCGCAGACGCCAGTTTCCTCCTCAAGCTCACGACGAGCTGCCGCCTCAAGCGACTCCCCAATGCTTATAAAACCGCCTGGCAGCGCCCACATGCTCTTGAAAGGTGGAGCGCCCCGCTTCACAAGCAACACTTGAAGCTGGCTGCTCTGCAACCGGAACACAATGACGTCGACCGTGACTGCTGGGAGCGGGTAGGGTTTCTCCTCGGAACTGCGGCTAGCACCCATCGAATCGATGCCCCGTTAGTGTTGTTTACACACCAAGTATAGCCACCGACCTTGTCGCTGTCAAAACGCCCAAGGCGGAAACACACCAAGTGCATCCGCCTTGTTTGGTCCTCGGCTGAGCACTGCCCTAGCCTCCGGCAGCAGCAATTGCATTCTTTAGATTGGTATAGGTCTGATCAACACCGTAATATCCGAACGGATCGCCGTTAAAGAACATTGTCGGGGTACCGTTGATCCCTAATGCAGCGGCCTCGTCATTCACTGCATCGGCGTCAGCCGCTGTCTGAGCAGATCGGTAACATGCTGTGAACTCCTCGACATCCAGACCGACAATCGCAGCGCTCTCTGTGAAAGCACTCTCAGAGTATGCGCCAGGCCCGGACAACTGGGAGACCATCCAGATCTGGTCGTGCATCTCCCAAAACCTGCCCTGTCGGGCAGCGCAGATTGCGGCTTTGGCGGCCTCTGTTGAGTAAGGAGGGTTGATGATCGACACTGGCTTGAAGATAATGCGTAGCCTGCCCGCACGCACATCTTCCTGGATGATACGGTCTACGACTGTGCCCAGGTCATAACAATGGGGGCAACTAAAATCTGAATACTCGACTAACACGTTGGGTGCCTGCGGATCGCCAATGGACAGACCGACTCCCAGCCCTGTCGTGTCGATTTCCTGGGTCAGTCCTTCGTAATCAGAGGCAACGGAGGTGACATCAGGTCTTGTCCGTGGTGTATTGAGGGCAATCAGCGCCAGGAAGACAATGACTGCCCCAACCGACGCCGCGACAATCCAACGGATCTGAGACCTGCGGCGGCGTTGCCGATGACGTTCTTCAATGTGATTACGGGTGGTTCTTCGTGTGGACATCCTTCCCTCGTCAGGTCAATATATGCTGGCCCAAAGCCATTCATCTCTCATCCGAACATATCCGGCCAGAGTGTACCACGTCGGGCCGGGTATGCAGCAAAAAATCACCCTCTTCCGATACACAGTCACGAGCTGGCCAGGGGATCAACCATGACACACACCGGCGGTAGGCGCGGTAGGCGTCACCATACAGCCGTTCCAGGCGGCGTTCTTCAATCAGGGAGCCAACAGCTACGTACAGGGTCGCCACGAGGTTGAATGCCATCAAGTTCGTCGTCATCGAAGGCACGGCCCAGATCGCGAGCAGGCTGAAAAAGTAGATCGGGTGACGCGAAAGCGCGTATAGGCCCCTCTTAACCAATGGCGGCGTGGGCAGCGGCAGTGGGTCGCCGGATAGATAAGCCAGGGCCTGCCTGAAACCCATGAAGCCCCACACGTCCACTGCTGCTAATGCCATGACCACCCCAGCGAAGCCAGATGCTTGCACTCCGTAAAGCACAAGAGACCAGGGCAGTGGCACGTGGTAGAGCGACTCGTCCGGAGCTAAAAGAAGCAACGCCAAAACCGGCAAGAACGTGATCGCAGCCAACACATTATAGCCCAGTCGATACCACCCCTCGACCAGCCGCTCCCCCATAAACCGTTTCAACATGGCTTTGGGCGCAATTCCGGCCAATAGGCTGTGCAACACCGCAAAGCCCAACATTGACCCGGCGACCAGCAAACCGCTATGCCCAATCATATAACATCCCCTGACCACTGATAATAGCCTCTGCACGTTCCACGCAAGGCAAGAGCATTGCTACATGCGAATCTTGCTTGTATGACCATATCTCAAAAGCGCTTTGGATTGCCAGAAAGGGAAATTCATCATTTGAGAAACCTTTCGAGACTGCGTATGCTATAAATGGGCGCGTATCTCAACGAGCTACCCCACTGATTCGCTACCACATGCGGAGCCATTTATGAATGCGATCGAGATCATTGCCAAAAAACGCGACGGGCTGGAGCTGAGCCGCGAGGAAATCCAGTTCTTCATCCGCGGGTACACTAGCGGAGCCATCCCCGACTACCAGGCAGCAGCATGGTGCATGGCCATCTTTCTCCGTGGCATGTCACGTCGAGAGACAGTTGACCTGACCATGGCTATGGCCGAGTCCGGCGAAGTGTTGGACTTACACAGCGTGCTGGATTTCGTTGTCGACAAGCACTCGTCCGGCGGGGTGGGTGATAAGACCTCGCTGGTGGTACTGCCGCTGGTCGTCGCGTGCGGAGTGCCCGTCGCCAAGATGTCGGGGCGCGGGCTGGCTTTCTCCGGCGGCACGCTTGACAAGATGGAGAGCATTCGCGGCTACAACGTCAACCTGACGCGCGAGCAGTTCATCGCGCAGATCAAGCAGCACGGCATTGTGCTGTGCGGACAGACCGCCGATCTTGCGCCCGCAGATGGCAAACTCTACGCACTTCGTGACGTGACCGGCACTGTGCCCAGCAAACCGTTGATTGCCAGCTCGATCATGAGCAAGAAGATCGCCGCTGGAGCCGACGCCATTCTCCTTGATGTCAAGGCTGGATTGGGCGCCTTCATGCCGACTGTTGAGGATGCACGAGAACTGGCTCAGATCATGATCGACATCGGAACTGGTGTAGGAAAGAGGGTCACGGCACTGATCTCCGATATGAATCAGCCGCTTGGCTACGCAGTGGGTAACGCACTAGAGGTGCGCGAAGCGATCGACACGCTACGCGGCAACGGACCTGAGGATTTCGTGGAACACTGCATCACCGTGGCAGGGCATATGCTACGGTTGGCAGGGAAATCGCAGAAAACTGATCTCTCAGACATCCGTCCGACCTTAGAAGAGAAGCTGCGCAGTGGCGCGGCGCTGAAAGTGTTCCGCACGCTAGTAGAAGCCCAAGGTGGTGATGTATCGCAGGTGGACCATCCAGAGACGCTGCCTACTGCGCCCGTAGTAGTTGGAGTAGCCGCACCCCAGAGCGGCTACTTGCAGACGATTCACGCCAGGGATATCGGGATGGTCGCATTGGACCTGGGAGCAGGCCGGTTTAAGAAAGGAGATCCCGTCGATCCTGCAGTAGGTATCGTCGTCCATCATAAGGTCGGTGAGTATGTTGAGAAAGGTGAACCATTGTTCACCATCCATGCACGCACAGAGCAAGCAGCCCAGATCGCGACTCAGCGCGCAGCAGCCGCCCACATCTGGGCAGATCGGCCTGGTCTTCCGCTGTTCTACGATGTGCTGCTGAGCGAATAGCAACACAGGGGACCAACCTGCGTAGTAGTAAGCAGATGAGCCAGCAAAGGGACACAGAATGCTATGCACAGTTCAGATAATCCCTCTCGGCTAGAGCCAATCAGACCAGGAATCGCAGCCCGCTGGCTGGCTGCTACGGCGCGGGTTCACATCGTTGGGGATGAACAGCTTCCTGCTCAGGGTACGATCATCGTCGTGCGGCAGAACCAGACAGCACTGTTTGGAATGGTTTACTCACTGCGACTGCCAAAACGACAAGGCTTTGTCTATCCAGAAACTGCCATTGAAGATGTCTGGCAGGCCAGCGCCGATCGGCTGTCCTCTGGCCAGGATGGGATTGTGTCCTTGGCGGCGGAGGCCAACACTGCGCACCTCAAGTTGATCGAGGTGTTCAGATTAGCTCGCGCTACCGCCTGTCCAATCTTCCCGGTAGGCATTGGCGTCGCGCACAGCCGTGAGCCAGATGCCCCAGTGCGGCTGCGCCCTGGAGCGCGTGCGGTCATGGTTTTTGAAGCTCCGTTCCATGTGCCCAGGCAGCCCGATCACATCCCCGAGGCCTGGGGCAAGGCGGTCATCCATTTGATGGAGAAGGCCAACGGTCAGGCCCAGGACCTTCTCGCAACATGGAAACACAGAGGTAGGTTGCCAAGCACCTAAGGTCTTATGGTTCTCCAAGGAAGCTGGCACGGCAAGCCGTTCACGATCAGCATGAGGCCAGAATGCCTGATCGTCAGCCTTAACCACCCGGCACAGGCCGAAGTATTTAGCTATGATGGCGAGGGGCGTCTGTGGACTGCTTACCTGGACGGCCTTTCATACCGGCGTGGGCTAGATGGCAGGGTTATCGCCAAGTGGCGCTCGTCCACAGGTGAACGCGAGCGATACTGGCTGCCGCCGGGCGAGGCCGCAGCAATCGAGGAGCGGGGACGGCAGGCCATAGCTATGCTTTACGATGCCATCCGGCAGGGCCAAGTGCTTCAATCCCCCCTACCTCCCCACGGCCAGCGGATGTTTGAACGGGTGGTTGCTTTCGACCAGGCCCGATCTGCCGCAGATGCTTTGCAATATCACCAGATCTACCGGCCAGTAGGCATTCTACCACCTGATCAGTATCTGGCCGTAGTGCTTCAGTTGACCGAGGGATGCTCATTTAATACATGCACCTTCTGCGATTTTTACAAAGACCGCCCATTTCGCATCAAAAAGCCGGACGAATTCCTTGCCCACGCCAGGGCAGTACATGACTTCTTGGGTGATGGACTGAGCCTGCGTCGGTCGATCTTCTTGGCTGACGCTAACGCTCTGGTGATTCCAATGCCAGCGCTCCTGCCACTCCTTGATGCCGTCCACAAGGTATACAACGTGACTGCATTGGGCGGGATGTGCGCTTTTCTGGATGGCTTTAGTGGGGCAAAAAAAACTGCACAGGACTATGCGAGGTTACATGACCGTGGGTTAAGACGAGTATATATTGGAATGGAGAGTGGCAGCGCCGATCTACTCACTTTTCTGAAAAAGCCAGGCAGACCTGAGGATGTCATTGAGGCCGTGCAGAACCTCAAGGCAGGCGGTGTTGCAGTAGGTGTGATTGTGCTGCTCGGCGCGGGAGGTCGCCAGTACGCGACAGCACATATTCGCGACACTGTTCAGGCCATCAATGCTATGGAGCTGGACCATAGCGACATCATCTATTTGTCCGAATTGATCGTCAGCGAGGGACTGGCATACGCTCAACAGGCCCGTGAGGCCAACCTAGAGCCACTCTCGCACGATGAGTGTGTGGCCCAGGGCAAGGCCATCATTCAGGGCCTGTCATTCCCGCGAAAAGACGACAGGCCCCACATCAGCCGCTACGACATTCGAGAGTTCATCTACTGATAGACCAATGGGTTATCGGCTCTGGTCAAGTGGTGGGGCCTGTAGCATCCGCATCCCGTTAAGAGTCACCAGCAACGACGCTCCCATATCCGCAAAGACAGCCATCCACATCGTCGCCAGCCCAGGCAACGTTAGCAGCAAGAACAGCCCCTTGATGACTAGGCTGAAGGCAATATTCTGCCCGATAATATGTCGGGCACGACGGCTGGTGGTGAGAGCATCAAGCAGGCACATCAGATCGTCCTGCATTAACACCACGTCCGCTGTCTCCATGGCCTGGGCAGTGCCTGCACCGCCCATTGCAATACCGACCGAAGCCAGGGCCAGCGCAGGGGCATCGTTTATACCGTCGCCCACCATCGCCACCGGCCCGTAGGCGTCCTGAAGCGCCCTCACCGCTTCAACTTTGTCTTCCGGCAGCAGGTTGGAGCGCACCTCATCTACTGATCCAAGCTCAGCGGCCACAGCCTGCGCCACTCTGGAATTGTCGCCAGTCAGCATGATGATCCGCGCTGATGAGTCAACTGCCTTGATCGCCCGGAGCACAGCGCGGCTGGCTGGACGCAGTGTGTCAGACAGGCCAATAAACCCCTGAAGAGTACCGTCCTTGCCAACCATGATCACCGTCTGGCCTTGCGCCTCAGCTGCGTCTACCTGTTCGTGCAGTCCTTTGCACTCCACCTTGCCTTCGTGAAACAACACATGGCTCCCCACCATGACCGTCAACCCGTTGACCCTGCCTTGCAGGCCCCGCCCTGCTACCGCCTCAATTGCCTCAGCCGAGCTGTACCGGTGGCTCAGCGACCGAGACTCGGCTTCTACGACAACCGCCCTGGCCAGTGGGTGCGCCGAGCGCCGTTCAACCGAAGCCGCCAGCGCCAGCAGATCGTCGCAAGCTGCACACGATGTCTCACCCTGCAGGCAATCTAGCGTCATGGTTCGGACCACAGTGGGCTGCCCCTTGGTCAGTGTACCGGTCTTATCGAATGCGAAATTCTTCACCCGTGCCAGGGCATCCAGAATAGCTCCGCTCTTGACTAGTATCCCACGCTGCGCCAGCCCTGCCAGTGCACTGGCCACTGTCACCGGTGTACTGATCACCAGCGCACAGGGGCAGGCAACGATCAGCATTGCAAAGGCCCGATATAGCCAGCCACGCTGCGGATGGGCCACATCAACAAATGGCTGGCCGAAGAACAGCGGCGGCACGACGGCAACGAGGAACGCGGCCAACACAACAGCAGGAGTATACCACCGGGCAAACCGGTCGATGGACCGCTCGGTGGACGACCGCTGCGCCTGGGCCTGCTCAACCAGCTTGACGATGCGGCAGATCGTCGAGTCGGAAGCTAGACGTGTAACCTCGATCTCTAGCACTCCCTCGCCGTTGACAGTGCCAGCATATACCTCTGCGCCCGGCAATTTGGCAACGGGCACACTCTCCCCTGTAATCGGCGCCTGATTGACCGACGAAGCGCCGCTAATCACCTGTCCATCAACAGGGATGCGCTCACCTGGCCGCACTACGACCCGGTCGCCGACCAACACCTGGTCAATGGCTACAGTTGACTCGTGAACCTCACACCACGGACATGGGCCACCCTTATAGCCATCCTGTCCCAGGTGCTCAGCACAGTCAATGCATGGGCGCAACACTGTCGCTTGCATTGGGGCAAGTGACAACAGTCCACGCAGCGAATCGCGGGCACGCTCGGCGGTATACCCCTCCAGCGCCTCACCAACAGCAAACAGCAGAACCACAGTGGCTGCTTCACCCATCTCCCCGATGACCAATGCACCAACTGTAGCAACGGTCATGAGCAGGTCAATGGTAACCTGACGGGCTATGAGCAGCGAACGCACTCCCTTGCGGGCAATCGGATACCCTGCCAGCCCAATCGCGACCAAGCGCATCCCGCCGACAGCCCATAACCCAGCCCTTCCAACCAGGAGAGGAGAAAGCAGCGCGCTCGCGATCAACAGAAGGGCTGCTACCGACACTTGCACTGTCGCACGGCTGGCCAGTAGGTAGTAAAAGAATCCCTTTACCCCCCCAGGATGCTGAAGGGGAAGGTGGGTGGGCAAGTCTGTCTGTGCAGGGCTGGCAATGTCGTAACCAAGCGCCCGGACGCGCTCAGCCACTATCTCCGGCTGCACGTCGCCGGTGGCGTGCAGCATGGCAGTCGCAAAGTGAACCTGGACAGACTCTATGCCTTCGAGCTGTGCTATCCCCCGCTCAAGAGTGAACGCACAATCAGCGCAGTCCATGCCAATGATGCGGAATTCCAGAGTATCAGACAACGAGTCATCTCCTCTCTTGTCGTCACCGATGTACCTGATGATACACCTTCAAGTGGGGTTGAAGGTCAATAGAGTCAGATGAGAGGATGGTACGACAACACGAAAGAGGGAGATACTTATCGCCCCTTCAATTCAGTTGTTTCTTGCTCCAGAGCAAGAAACAACTGAGCGTAGATGAAAGCATTGTCACCGTGAACCACAAGCAAATAACCTTCCTCGTCGATCGATACAGTCGGAGCAGGGTGTGCTTGGCAGTTGGCCTCCAGACTGGCTAGAGCACGCAGCGCCGACTCGGTAGCTGGATCATGGCCTACCACCAAGATCGAGTAGGCATTATCCTCCTGCCAGATGTGCACATGTCGACCGCGCAACATCTCAAGCAACTGACGAGCATCAGTCGAAGCCAGCGCACACTCGGTGCGTCCCACCAGCCATTCCAACGCCGAGGCCGCCGAGGGACGATCAGATGGGCTAGCACATACCCTGTCTACGAAGCGCGCGAACACAGACTCGCTTAGTTCATCGCGTTGCAAGCGACTACGCAGATCGCGCAGGAAGTGTTGCAGTTCATGCCGCACAACCAGCAGTTCAGTCAACTGCCTTTCCAGGGTTACATAGCGGTTCTCGGCAATAGCAAGGGCCATTTCGTCACTTACCATATCCTCAGCGAGCAGGTTACGGATGTCGGCCAGTGAGAACCCAAGACGCTGTGCGCGGTGGATAAAGCGAAGCGTATGTTCTGCTTCCGGTGCATACATGCGATAGCCCGCCGCTGTACGCTCGTTCGGAGCCAGGAGGCCCTGCTCTTCATAGTAGCGCAGTGCGGAAGTTCGAACGCCTACCTTTTTGGCCAGCTCGCCGATGGTTAGTGACATCATTACCTCCTCCTCATGACCGGTGACAGCACACACTGATAATTGTAGGCGATGGCAGGCAGCTTGGGCCAACCAGCACAAAACTGGCCTTGACAACTCGTCACCAGCTCACTATCATTGTGCCCAACATGCTGCCCCCTATCACACAAGCAGGAAGCCTGCTTGCAGACTAGGGACAACGGAGGATGTGCCAGCGCTTTTGAGATACGCAACTCAATAACGGGGAAACATCAGCGCCATGGGCCTGCTAACGCTACTCCTAATGAGCCAAAGCGTGTGCAGGTTGACGAGGACGGAGGTTCCTCACCGCGAGGTGAGTGCTAACAGGCTGTCGGGGAGGTCGATCTTCCATCTGGGCGGCCTAGAAAATCGAGCAGATCGGCGGAAGCCTCCCAGGGCTACCACACCCTGAGTTTATCCCCTGCGAAAGTGTTGCCACAAAGCGGCGGCGGAAGTCGCCGACAAAGCGCAGCACGGTGGTCACCGGGTAGTCGAGGCTACGCGGTGTTCGAACGTTAAGGGGATGCACCTAGGGCCATAGCGTGTGTCAAGGGCAGGGGCGTCCAGGCGCCCTTTTGCGTTTATGGCCTGAGAATAGCATCCTCAGAGTATAAACCTCTCAAAAACGTTGGCCTTAGAACGTCCGATAAACGAGGCCGCTGGCCTACCAACCGCCAGTGTGGCCACATAGTTGCAATGTGAACCATCAAGGCGTTCTTTGAGAGGGAGATACATGACTGCTCATAGCCGTTACCATATTGCCACGCGGCCCGCGCCACCTCCGTCGGCTGGATATCCGGCATCGTTCTCCATCGCCGAGGGTGGCAGCTACATCAAGTATGGTCAGCGCGTGTTTGAAGGGAAAACGGCCCGTGGCGACAACCACTGGACTGCTGAGATCATCACACAGACATGGTACATGGCTGAGACCGGGCGCATCCCGATCTCTGGCGCGGGATATGGCGGCAAGTTTGCCGGAGAGGGATTCGAAGGCATCTGGCTCGATATGAGTGAGATCGTGCGCCCAACGCGCGACGGCATACACGGGCGTGAGTACATCTCGACCCAGGTAGATCTTGGAGCAGGAGTCGGAGCGCTGGCATTTAATGAGTCTGGCACATTGATCACCCCCCTCCCCTCGTGGCTCAGTCTCCCGATCCCAGTGATCTTCAACCCACTCCCAGAGGCGCTGCCGGGTCGCGGTACTGCCCTGGCGCTGGCCAGGGCTGCACAACAACTGGGCACGCTGGCAATCCTGATCCCCGAAGACTTCGCCACCGATCTCGACCCATGTGCCTCGAGTCTTGCGCTGCGTCTATCTGCTCAGTCGATAGACAACGTGCCGGAAACATTGTCCCCACGCTATGCAGAGATCGAAGGCACGTCCGAAGCTATATTCGATCTGACGCACAAAGCACACACACGCTGGCCAGAGGCTGTGGTTGCAGCGAGGCTGGCGCTGGGACCTGGTGCTGGCGAGACTGCTGTTGCCTGGGCCAGTTCTGGGATCCATGTGATCCACATCTATGCTGACGAAGTCGGGCGCGACACCACAGGCCGTCCTCTCCCAGATGCTATCCGCGACGTGCATATGGCGTTGGTGGACGCAGCCTTGCGTGACCAGACAACGCTGATCGTTAGCGGCGGAATTGCAGCAGCAGAGCATGTGGCTAAGTCCATTGCCTGTGGGGCCGATCTGGTCGCCATTGACTATGCGGTGCTGGTGGCATGGGGTACGTCATTGTGGGCCGATCACAGCCCATCACCTATCGAGGACGAGAACTTCGATGTGGAATGGGGCACTCAACGCCTGGTGAACTTGGTAAACGCCTGGCGCGACCAGCTTCTTGAAGTACTGGGAGCCATGGGCATACGTGAGATACGTCGTCTCCGTGGCGAGGTCGGGCGCACGATCTGGCACAAGAGCGAGGAAAGCTCATTTCGAGCCAGTCTGGGAGGCAGTGCACAGCTCTCCCGGTTTCCAATGCTCCCTAAGGAAGAAGCTCCCGAAGGCGACTTTCGCTGGCCAATCTGGCTTCTGCACACGACTCAGCAACAGGCCCGCACAGGCAAGCCGCCCAGCGGTGAGGTTGAATACCGCGTCGGTGCCTCAGATGGAGGTTTCGACCGGCTGGCTTTTGCCTTCGAACTCGACTCGGATCCACGCGATGTACCTGTAGCTGATCCTGCTGGCTTTGATCTCAGCTTGTCGCTTAATCGCCGTGACGACGGGCGACCCCTCCTGTGCCTCGCGGTGCCATGGTACGGCGCCGGCATGTCATATGGCAGTGTCAGCTTCCCCGTGATGTACGCTCGCTACAAAGCCGCGCAGATCATGGGTACCCTATCCTCGACAGGTGAAGGTGGCTACCCGGAAGGCCTGGAGGAGTTCGCCAACACGATCATCACCCAGGTAGCCACAGGATTATTTGGCGTTAACGAGGGTACGCTCCAGCGTGCACCAATGATCGAGATCAAATATGCCCAGGGGGCCAAACCTGGACTGGGTGGCCATCTGTTGGGCAACAAAAACACTCACACCGTAGCCCGCATCCGCGAGGCGGTGCAGGGCACATCGTTATTTTCACCATTCCCATTCCATAGCGTTTATTCAGTTGAAGACCACAAGAAACATGTCGACTGGCTGAAGCAGACCAATCCGCGTGCACTGATAAGCGTAAAGGTCTCTACGCCAACTGACATTGACATGGTGGCAGTGGGATCCTATTACGCCGGAGCACACGTTGTGCACCTCGATGGAGCCTACGGCGGCACGGGCGCTGCGCCGGAGATCGCCAAGAAAAACATTGCCATGCCGATCGAGTACGCACTACCCAAAGTGCACCACTTCCTGGCGGCTGAGGGCATCCGCGACGAGATCACGCTGGTGGCATCGGGCGGGCTGCGGACCGCCTACGATGTGGCTAAGGCTGTCGCACTGGGTGCTGATGGGGTGGTGATCGGCACAGCAGAGTTGGTCGCCATTGGTTGCATCCGCGTCGCTCAGTGCGAGAAGGGCCTGGGTTGCCCATTTGGGATTACCACTACCGATCCTGAGCATGCCAGATTGGTCAATCCCCAGGAGGCATGGCAGCGGATCGTCAACATGTATACGGGCTGGCAGTGGCAGATCGCTGGGATACTCGACCGACTCGGCATGCAGTCCATCAGCGATCTGCGGGGTCGGAGCGACTTGCTGGTCTACCTGGAGTGAGTGAAGGAACGGGAGTGTACGCATGACACACATCTACGCTGAGCGAATCCTGAGCACGAGACGAGACTTGCTAGCCAGCCTGCCAGCAGAGATCGCCAACCGTACACGGACACCAGACGCTGCTGAGGGTGGCTGTGGCGTGCTGGGCCTGGCCTCGCAGACGCCCATTGCCGGGCGGCACGTGCTGACGGCCTCACAGCAGATGCACAACCGAGGCAATGGCAAGGGCGGCGGTATCGCCATGGCCGGGCTGGACCCCGCGCAGATGCAGGTTGACGCTGAGACGCTGCGCACGCATTACCTCGTCCAAGTGGCCTTACTCGATCCGACGGTGCGTGGCCAGGTGGAGCAGCAATTCATCGCCCCCCACTTCGACATAGCCCAATGCTACGAAATCGACCACCTGGATGACTATCGCGCTATCCCTGGTCTTGAGGTCTGCCCGCCGAATGTGTGGCGCTACTTCGTGCGCGTAAGACCCGACGTGCTGTCTCGTTTCATCGAGCAGCATAACCTAGACGACCTGCCTGCACGTGCTGTTGAAGACGAATTCGTATACCAAAACTCATTCCGTTTAAACACAGCCTTTTATGCCAGCCTGGGTGACAAGAAGGCCTTTGTCCTATGCCATGGGCGCGATCTGATTGTGCTCAAGCTCGTGGGTTACGCCGAGGATGTGGTAGCTTACTACCGACTCGAAGACCAAACGGCCCGTGTGTGGATCGCTCACCAGCGCTACCCGACGAAAGGCCGCGTCTGGCATCCTGGAGGCGCACACCCCTTCATTGGCATGAACGAAGCGCTGGTCCACAATGGAGACTTTGCCAACTACCATGCGGTATGTGAATATCTGCGCCAGCGTAACATGGTGCCCCTTTTTTTGACTGACACCGAAGTTTCGGCGCTGCTGTTCGATCTGTGGGATCGGGTGTATCGCTACCCCCTAGAGGTGACGTTGGAAGCTATGGCTCCCACCACCGAGCATGACTTTATCATGCTGTCACCCGACAAGCAGAACCTCTACCGCGCCATTCAGGCAACCCACATTCACGGCTCGCCAGATGGCCCATGGTTCTTCATTCTGGCTCGCTCTCACCCCGACGAAGGCCGTGTCGATCTGCTGGGCATCACCGATACAAGCATGCTGCGTCCCCAGGTCTTCGCGCTGTACGAGAACAGCGCCCCCGGCATCGAACCGGTTCGGATCGGTCTGATTGCCTCGGAACGTCAGGCGATCAACGCCTGCCTCCGTTCGCTTGCCATCGATGACTCGCGCTTCCAGCCTGTGGCGGACAAATATTGGGTGGCTCGTGGCGGATCACACACCGACGGCGGAGCATTCCTCCTCTCGGTCAGCGCCACGGGTGGTCTGATGTGTACGAACAAGTTCGGTCAGGAGGTGGAGGTCGATAGCACAAGGAGACATGTCAGCAGGAGCAGCCTCAACCCTGCAACAGCCTCCGACCAGTTCTGTCAAGCCTGGCAGGCTGGCATCTACCAAGCATTCGACAATGGGGGAGCACCGTCATTTGGAGCTTGGGCCTCACCAGTGCTGCGCGATGCAAACTGGCATGAGGTCGCGTGGGGCCTGCACCGCCTGACGGAATTCGGGAGAGAAGGTGACGGTGAGTGGTTTTTTGCCTGGGAGACATTGACGCATCTCCGCAACCATCCCAGCGACCCTGGCAGCAAACGGCGTGCCTCGCTCCTGGCGTTGATCGACGAGGCGCTGCTCGCACTGTTTAACGCAGTGCCTCAGGATGACAACGGCAGCCATCTTCGACAGGTGCACCGACTGACACGAGACACGACCAACTTCCTCAGGGCGCCTGCGCCAGATGAGACGACACTGGTGTTAGACACGCTGGGGTTTTCCCCGGAAGGCGACCAGTGTGCGGCGCGGTGGATTGTACAAGCCTGCCAGATCGGCTGGCAGCACATCATAGCCTATAACTGGCGTGGGGGCCGTTTTGCCGGATGTGGGCTGGGTACCGATAGTTATGGCTTGCGGCTCGATCTCTATGGCGATATAGGCGATTATGCAGCGTCAGGACTGGACGGAGCCGAGATATACATTCATGGCGATGGTCAGGACCAGCTCGGCCAGATCATGCGACGCGGCAAGCTGGTGGTCCACGGCGACGTTGGGCAGACGTTCCTCTACGGCGCCAAGGGCGGCGAGGTTTACGTGCGCGGATCGGCGGCAGGTCGTCCGCTGATCAACGCCGTCGGCAGCCCGCGTGCTGTGATCAACGGAACCTGCCTCGACTATTTGGCTGAGTCCTTCATGGCTGGCGACCCACTCAACGGTGGAGGGTTTGTCATCCTGAACGGCGTGACGTTCGGCGAGGATGGCAGCCTGCGCGATCTCAGCACTCCTTACCCTGGTGGGAACCTGTTCTCGCTGGCGTCTGGCGGGGCGATCTACCTGCGCGACCCACATCACAGGGTCGCGAGCGATCAGCTAAACGGAGGTACATTCGCCCCCGTGACAGACGCCGACTGGATGCTCATTGAGCCTTACCTGCGCGAGAACGAGCGGCTGTTCGGCATTGGCGTGGACGATCTACTGACAATCGATGGCGTACAATGCGCCCCACACCAGGTGTATCGCAAGATAAAGGTCCAAGAGGCAAACGCCGTGCTGGTCGAACATGAGACAGGCCATGCAACCAGCAGGTGATTCAAGCACGTCTTGTCGATATCACAACTGAAAATGCCGACCCTTTCCAACGGGCTGCCTTTTGAAGGCAACCCGTTATGTTTCTATGTGGAGATAGCCAGATCTTTTGACAGCACTCCGGGCGTAAGCTAGACTTGCGCATGCTGGCGTGGAGGTAAAGCGGCGAAATCACCTCAGGAGGCGCTATGCGTACTGTCGAGTGGCACGAGGGCCGAGTTCGCATGATCGACCAGCGGCGGCTGCCCTGGGAGATGACTCTGGTCGAGTACGACAACTACGCCGACGTTGCACAGGCCATCACCGACATGGTAGTGCGCGGTGCCCCGGCCATTGGCGCGGCAGCTGCCTTTGGGATGGCCCTTGCTGCCCAGCAATTTGACGCGCAGAACCGTCTGGAACTGCTGCGTTACCTTGAAGAGGCGGCCCAGTTCATGAAGCAGGCCCGTCCAACTGCTGTCAATCTGACATGGGCAGTCGACCGCATGATGCGAGTCGCAGCTGACGAATCGTTAGCACGGGTGATCGACATTCGGCGGGGGATGGCACGCGAGGCTCAACGCATTGCCGATGAGGATGTCGCCATCAACAGACGGATGGCCGCCTACGGCGCGACACTGATCAAAGACGGTGACACGATCCTGCACCACTGCAACACTGGCGCACTGGCCACGGTCGATTGGGGCACAGCGCTTGGCGTGATCCGCATGGCGCATATTCAGGGCAAGCGTATCCACGTCCTGCTTGACGAGACACGCCCCAGGCTACAGGGCGCAAGGCTGTCTGGCTGGGAATTGAAACAGTATGGCATCCCTTTTGACATCATCGCCGACAATGCTGCCGGGCACTTCATGCGTACCCAGCAGGTCAACCTAGTGTTGGTAGGATCAGACCGGACAGCAGCTAACGGTGATGTTGCCAACAAGGTTGGAACGTACAGCCTGGCAGTCCTCGCCAGAGAAAACGGCATCCCATTCTATGCAGTGGTTCCCACCTCTACTATTGACCTAAACCTCAAGAGTGGTGACGAGATCCCGATTGAGGAACGATCAGCTGACGAAGTACGTTCACCGTATGGCCTGGCTATTGTACCTAGCGATTACCCAGCGCGTAATCCTGCCTTCGATGTGACGCCCCATCGTTACGTGACGGGCATTGTGACAGAACACGGGATCGTCTACCCCCCATTCGATACGAACTTGCGGCGCGCCATTCTGGGCACACTAATGGAACTGCCAGAGGGCCTTGAGATGCCGCCAGGTACGCAGGATGAGGCGTCCAAGGGGCAACTCTCAATGTTCGACAGCTTCACAGATTGAGGGCTGGTCTGCGATGGACGCTGAGACTGCGATCTGGTTGGGCGACCTGATCGCGCAGGCAACACTGGCGCTCGAAGACGGACCGTGCGTCACGATAGAGGTCGAGGGTCAAAGCAACCACTGGATTCAGGTGATCCCCGAGGAGGCTGAAGAGAAACTATCGGGTTTTCTGCTGAACTTCCCCTACCGAAGTCGGCAGGGCGATCCTCTGGAGACCCTCCAGGCAGCAGGACTTGCCCTGCCGCCAGGCACCCAAACCCGATTCTGGGAAGACAACGGTTACGCTGCCCTCTGGATCAGGCCAGACGTTCCGTTGGTCGGGCTGGCACACTTTGCGGGCAACGTGCTCACTCATATCGTGGGCGCACCGTCTGACGCAGAACTTGAAGTGCAGATCGAGTATGGATTCTGAGCAGCGCTCATCTGCCGATACATGGTCAGCTCCTGACACCCATGCTTGGTTTCTGCTCACGCTGAACGGATGAGGTGAACCTAATGAAGATTGCTATCACAGGCTCGATTGCCTACGACTACATCATGAAGTATCCCGGTGAATTCAAAGAGATGCTGATCGTCGAGAGCCTAGACCACATCAGTGTGAGCTTTCTTGTCGACGAGATGACGCGCCACCGAGGTGGCATTGCGCCGAACATTGCCTACACTCTGGCATTGCTGGGCGAGCGCCCCGTCCTGGTCGGCACGGCGGGGCAGGATTTCGTCGAATATCGTGCCTTTTTAGAGAGCATCGGAGTTGATACGAGCGGCACACGGGTCTATGATGACGTCTTCACAGCATCCTTCTTTGTCAGCACTGACTGCAAACTCAACCAAATAGCCATGTTCTACAGTGGGGCAATGGCCCGCGCCCGCGATCTGAGTCTGGCTGAAGCAGTACATGGCACACCAGATCTGGTGGTGATCTCGCCTAATGATCCCGTCGCCATGCAGAATCTGATTGCTGAGTGTAAAGCACGAAGTATCCGGTATCTGTATGATCCCAGCCAACAGGTCGCGCGGGTGAGCGGCGACGAGCTGATAGAAGGGGTTTGTAACGCCCACATTTTGATCGTAAATGAGTATGAGTACGACGCACTGCGCAAAAAGACGGGTCTCACGCACGAGGCCGTCATGGCCCAGGTCGGCACTGTGATCGTCACACGCGGGAAGGACGGCTCCGACATCTATGCACAGGATGCTACCTACCACATCCCAATCGTACCAACAGACCAACTTCAGGACCCTACCGGCGTAGGCGATGCATTTCGGGGTGGGCTGTTGAAAGGGCTAGCTGCTGGCTGGCCCTGGGAGATATGCGGGCGTGTAGGCGCACTGGCTGCCACCTACGCTCTGGAGCAGGTGGGCACCCAGAATCATCGTTACACCCGGCAGGAATTTGTGAACCGCTTCCGTCAGCACTTCGATGATGGTGGGGTGCTCGAAACGATGCTAGATTGATGGACCCCCACACCATGAACCTATATGCAATCTCGGAATTAACGGACAAGGAACAAATCCGCGCATACCTCACGACCGACAGAGACTATGCAGCCTACGCTCTCGGCGACCTGGAACCGCCGTATGCCCAGCGCTGCACCTGGATCGCCACGGCGCGGACGGGAGCGGTAGAGGGGTTGGCGCTGATCTACACCGGCTTGGATCCGACGGTGCTGTTTTTGATGGGCACACAACCAGCGCTCAATGCGCTGCTGCTACACGGCGTCGGCCCGGACAAAGTGTTCTTCAACATAAGGCCTGAGATCAAGGGCCTGCTTGAGACCTACTATGAGATCGAACATCTGGCAGCAATGTATCGGATGCGCGTCACATCATTCACATTCCAGCCTATGCCTGACTACCGTGCAAGCCCCTTTCTGCCTCGCCTACTGGATGAAAGCCACACGCCGGACATGCTGGCCTTGATCCAGGAGGCTGCCAGGCACGACCAGCGCGACTTGCGCGATGTGGCCTTCATCCCGGATATGGTTCCTGGCGGCTACTACCACGGCATTTACCAGGATGGGCAGCTTGTAGCGATGGCAGGGACACACCTCATTGCGCGCGAAACACACCTCGCCGCAGTCGGAAATGTGGTGGTGCATCCCGCCCATCGTGGCAGGCGATTGGGGACTCGTGTAAGCCATGCCGTGACTCAGGCATTGATCGATAGCGGAATCACACTGATCGTGCTCAACGTGCGGCAGGACAACACACCCGCAATCAAGACCTATGCACGACTGGGGTACAAGCGAGTCTGCGAGTTCTTGGAAGGCATAGCCACACGACGATAGGGCAAATCCGCTGGTCATGCTCGGCCTCACTTGCGGCTAGAAAGCCGCTTTCGACAGGGTGGACGCACGCGCTATAATCGATAACCCGCACAAAACCTGCACAGTGAAAATCGAGATGACAGGAGTTTTGCATGGCGATTGACTACGATATTAAGGATCCCAGCCTAGCCGAAGGCGGACGTTATAAAATCGAATGGGCGGGACGAGAGATGCCCGTTCTGCATTTAATCCGCGAGCGATTCTCCAAGGAACGCCCGCTGGATGGCGTCCGGCTGTCGGCCTGCCTGCACATCACAGCCGAGACAGCCAACCTGGCTCACACCCTGCAACTAGGCGGCGCAGACCTTGTGCTGACGGCCTCCAATCCCCTTAGCACACAGGACGACGTCGCCGCTAGCCTAGTGACACATTTCGAAATTCCGGTGTATGCGATCAAGGGCGAGGATGACAAAACCTACTACCAGCATATCGAGGCAGCCTTGGCGCATCGCCCCAACATTACCATGGACGATGGGGCTGATTTAGTGAGCGAGTTGCACAAAGGCCACACGGCCCTGCTCGAAAACGTAATTGGCGGCACCGAAGAGACTACCACCGGAGTGATTCGGTTGAGAGCCATGGCGCGGGAAGGGGCACTACGTTTCCCCGTCCTAGCAGTGAATGATTCAATGACCAAGCACCTGTTCGACAATCGCTACGGAACTGGTCAGAGCACGATGGACGGCATTATTCGTGCCACCAACATCCTGATTGCAGGCAAGACAGTCGTGATAGCTGGGTACGGTTGGTGCAGCCGTGGCATTGCCATGCGTGCCAGAGGATTAGGAGCCAGCGTGATCATCACTGAAGTTGACCCGCTGAAAGCGCTTGAAGCAGTGATGGATGGCTATCGTGTAATGCCCATGATGGAATGTGCACCGCTAGGCGATATCTTCGTGACAGCCACGGGGGACATCAACGTGATTGACGCCCATCACATTGAGGCAATGAAAGACGGTGCGATTGTATGCAACTCCGGCCACTTCAATGTTGAGATCAACTTGAAGGCGCTCCAGGCAATGTCCACCGGAAAGCCCGAATTAGTGCGCCCGTTCGTTGAGCAGTTCACGCTAAAGAATGGAAAACGAATTTTCCTGCTTGGCGAGGGGCGGCTAGTGAACCTCGCCGCGGCAGAGGGACACCCGGCCAGCGTAATGGACATGAGCTTTGCCAACCAGGCCCTAGGAGCGGAATACATGTTCCGCAACGCTGGAAAGTTACAGAATCAAGTCTATACGCTGCCAGAAGAGATTGATATGCAGATCGCCCGGCTGAAACTGGAAGCGATGGGCATCTCAATAGACACACTGACATCAGAGCAGCAAGCTTATCTGAATCAGTGGCAGGAAGGTACCTAAGCGGTGGGCGACTGATATAGGCCGCCCGTTGGGGCGGCCTTTTATTTATCGGCGGAATCTTGACAGTGCTATAAACGCGATTGCTCGGCCTGGGGGCATAGGGTATACTCGCCCTCGACTCTCTCCAGGCATGGTTTAGGATTGGCAAAAGCAGCATAGAGAAGGCCAATGAAGGCACTCATCACTGGTGTGGATGGATTCGTGGGCGGGCATCTGGCACGCTACCTGCTGGAACAGCCTGACACAACAGTCAGCGGAACCACTCTGCCTTCTGTTGAGCATTTCCCACACCTGAGCAGAGCAGGCGTCCACCTGCATCAGGTCAACCTGACCGACAAGGAAGCTGTAATTAAGCTGCTTCGTGAGACCAATCCCGACCACATCTACCACCTAGCTGCACAGAGCTTCGTGCCAGAATCGTTCGAGCACCCCTGGGAAACACTGAAGAACAATATTCAGGGGCAACTCAATATCCTATGCGGAATGTTGGAGCTTGGGCTGAACGCACGCATCCTGATCGTGAGTTCGGCGGAGGTATATGGGCCGGTCTCGCCGGATGATATTCCCATCGACGAACAGCAGCCGTTCAAGCCAACCAGCCCATACAGTGTCAGCAAGGTGGCCCAGGACATGCTGGGGTTGCAATACTACCTCAGCCACAACCTGCCGGTGATCCGTGTGCGCCCATTCAACCACATCGGGCCAGGGCAAAGTACGCGCTTTGTCGCGCCAGCCTTTGCCAGCCAGATCGCTGCTATCGAGGCTGGTCGGCAAGAACCTGTACTATATGTTGGTTATCTGAACGCAAAGCGCGATTTTACCGATGTACGTGACATGGTACGCGCCTATCGTCTGGTGATGTCCCTGGGTGAGCCTGGCTCAGTATATAACGCAGGCAGTGGACAGGCACACAGCATCCGCGAATTGCTGGATATCCTGCTTATGCACACGGACGCACCAATTGAGGTCAAGGTTGATGCTGCACGCATGCGTCCTGTTGAGGTACCGATCATTGTGTGCAATCCCGGCAAGATCAGAGCCACCACAGGTTGGAGGCCAGAGTATACATTCGAACAGACTCTGATCGATATCCTGAATGACCAGCGCAGCCGCATCAAAGCAGGTTGATAAGCTCGATCCATTGCCTGCAAACCGCATTCTTGCCCCAGCGTCCGACAATCAAAGACGTGGGGGTGGGGCACCCCACACAGAGAGGGATACATGGCAAGGGCACTGATCACGGGAATCACTGGCCAGGATGGCTCGTATTTGGCAGAGTTCCTGTTAGACAAGGGGTACGAAGTAGTTGGACTGGTCAGGCGGTCGAGCACGGTCAATTTCGAACGCATTGGCCACATCCAGGACCGTCTGACACTCGTGTATGGCGACCTACTCGACCAGACCTCGCTGATGCTTGCCCTGGATGAGCATCGCCCCGACGAAGTCTACAACTTGGCTGCCCAGAGTTTCGTTCAGCCCTCGTGGCAGCAGCCAGTCTTTACCGGCGAAGTCACGGCGTTGGGTGTGACGCGCTTGCTTGACGCGATCCGCGCCGTAGATCCTAAGATCCGCTTCTATCAGGCTTCTAGCTCTGAAATGTTTGGCAAGGTACGTGAAGTGCCTCAGAAGGAGACTACACCCTTCTACCCACGTAGCCCCTACGGAATCGCCAAAGTCTACGCCCATTGGATCACGATCAACTACCGTGAAAGCTATGGCCTGCACGCCACAAGCGGAATTCTGTTCAATCACGGCAGCCCCAGGCGGGGCTTGGAGTTCGTTGAAAGAAAGGTGGCTGATGGTGTAGCACGCATCAAGCTGGGGCTTGCCGACAAGCTGACGCTGGGCAATCTGGACTCCAAACGAGACTGGGGCTTCGCTGGCGACTACGTGCGGGCCATGTGGATGATGCTCCAACAGAATCAGCCAGACGACTATGTAATTGCCAGTGGTGAGACCCACTCCATCACTGAGTTGTGCGAAGTAGCCTTCAGCTACGTTGGACTGGATTGGCACGACTATGTAGTTCAGGACCCTCGGCTGATGCGGCCGGCAGAGGTAGACCTGCTGGTTGGCGATGCAAGCAAAGCGGGCCGCGTGCTTGGTTGGGAACCTGGGGTAACATTCAAAGAACTGATTCACATGATGGTCGAAGCGGACCTGAAGAGGCTGCAAAAGGAGCAGGCAAACCGTGGGTGACATCAAGTTTGGCACTGATGGCTGGCGTGGCAGGATCGCTGAAGACTATACCTTCAATAACGTCCGGCGCTGTGCCCAGGGCTTTGCCACGTACTTGCTGAGGCGTGGCGGCGCTGAGCACGGCATTGTGATTGGCTATGACCGCCGCTTTCACTCGGAGAACTTTGCGGCAGCCGCCGCCGAAGTACTGGCCGGGAACGGCATCCGGGTGTGGCTGACCCAGGAAGCTACCCCTACCCCTGTGATCTCGCACGGTGTGGTGCACACCAAAGCTGCTGGGGCAATCAACATCACGGCCAGTCACAACCCGCCCACTGACAGCGGCTTTAAGGTGCGCGATGCCACTGGTGGTGCGGTTGATCCGGAAGGTTTGAAGGAGATCGAAGACAGCATCCCGGAGATCGGTGGTGTAAAGCGTATGCCACTTGAGGCGGCGCTCCAGGCTGGGCTGATAACCTATTACGACGCAGCAACGCCCTACTTGGATCACCTGCCCAGTCTGATTGATGTGCAGCCGATCCGCGACGCGGGGTTTAAGATCGTCGTGGAACCAATGTGGGGCAATGGCATTGGCTGGCTCTCACGAATTTTGGGCGGGGGCAAGACGACCATTACCGAGATTCACAACACGCGCAATCCGATCTTCCCCGAAATGAGCCGTCCGGAGCCTATTCCCCCCAATGTGGACGTAGGACTGCACAAGACAGTAGAGCTGGGTGCAGACGTATGCATCATTTTAGACGGGGATGCAGACCGTGTGGGGGCAGGCACCGAAAAGGGAGTCTTCATCAACCAGCTCCAGATGTATGCGCTTCTGGCGCTCTACATGTTGGAAGTGCGTGGAGAACGTGGGGCCATTGTCAAGACACTCTCGACGACGACTATGCTGAACAAGCTCGGCGAGATGTACGGCGTGCCAGTGTATGAAACTGGTGTGGGGTTCAAGTACGTCGCTCCTAAGTTTCTCGAGACGAACGCTATGCTCGGCGGCGAGGAGAGCGGTGGCTTCGCCTTCCGAGGCAATGTTCCGGAGCGGGACGGCATCCTGGCCGGGCTGTACCTGCTGGATTTTATGGTCAAAAAGAACATGAAGCCATCCGAGCTGATCGAGTACCTGTACAGCAAGGTCGGCCCGCACTACTACAAGCGCGTCGACACCCGACTGGAGAGCCTAGAGGCTGCCACTGCCATCCGGTCAAGGGTTGATGCAGCTCGGCCCACTCGGATCGCCGACATGGTGGTAAAGGGCATCAATACGTTGGACGGCTACAAGTTCATGCTGGAGGACGGCGGCTGGTTGCTGATCCGCTTCTCCGGTACTGAACCACTGATCCGTGTCTACTGTGAGACAACACGCGAGGACAAGGTTGATGCGATCATCGGTGATGGGTTAACCCTTGCAGGCATTGGATGACACTGACGCTCATCGATACTCACTGTCATCTGGATTCCGACCGTTTCAACACCGACCGCACTGCTGTAGTTCAGCGGGCACTCGAGGCAGGTGTGACACGTATTGTTGTGCCTGGCCTGGACTTAAAGACAAGCCAGGCAGCTATTGCGCTTGCTGAAAGTTATGCAGGAGTCTACGCAGCGGTAGGTGTGCATCCGAATGACATTGACGAACAAGACAGTCCACCGACGGCAATGCTGACAGCAATCCGCGAACTGGCGAGTCACCCCAAGGTGGTAGCCATAGGCGAGATCGGGCTAGATTACTACTGGAACAAAACGCCCCACGACGTTCAACTTGTGTGGCTGGAACGGCAACTGGCGCTAGCCGCTGAACTGGAGCTGCCAGTGATTCTGCACAACCGCGACGCCACAGGGGATATGCTGGCGAAACTGAGTACATGGCGCAAAGCCGAGCTGCCCGCAGTTATGGCAGGGCGGCCAGGGGTCATGCACTCCTTCTCGGCGACTTGGGAAGATGCCCAGATTGCAATGGGCCTGGGGTTTTACATCGGATTTTCAGGGCCAGTGACATTTCGGAAAGCCGAAGAACTGCAGCGGATAGCCCGGCACATGCCTGCCGACCGCATCCTGATCGAGACCGACGCGCCTTTCCTGTCCCCCCATCCACACCGAGGAAAGCGCAATGAGCCAGCCTACGTTCGGCTGGTGGCCCAAAAACTTGCTGAACTGCGTGAAACGGCGCTGGAGGATATAGTCAGCCAGACCACCTACAACGCCGAGAAGCTGTTCGGATGGTCGTAGAGTGTATCATAGAGAAACCCAGAGCGGCTTTGCTGGTAGAGGGTGAGCGGCAGCGAGCAGGCCGCTCATTATTATAAAAGCATGGGCGACAATTCACCTGATCTCTCCATAGTTATCGTAAGTTGGAACGTGTGCGACCTCCTCCGCGCATGCTTGGAGTCGATCCAGGCTGGGCCAGTGGCATTGGCCGGCTGCGACGACGCCAAGCAGACCTCTGCCTTGCAGGTCGAGGTGATTGTGGTGGACAACGCATCGACCGATGGAACGGCAGCGATGGTGCGCAAGGACTTTCCCTGGGTGCGTCTGATCGAGCCTAAGCGAAATACAGGGTTCAGTGGAGGCAACAACCTGGGATTCGATGCCAGTCGCGGAAAGTACATCCTGGCGCTGAACCCTGATACTCGGGTGATCGACGACGCCTTGCCTCAGATGTTTGCATATCTCGAAACCCATCCCGAGGTTGGCGCGTTGGGGCCTCAGCTTCTAAACGATGACATGACAGTTCAATCCTCACGGCGGCGTTTCCCGAATCTGTGGACCGCGATTTTCGAAAGTACTTGGCTGCAGCCCATCGCACCGAAGGCTGTGTTAGATCGCTATTACATGCGCGACCAAGCTGACGACCAGACAACGTCCGTTGACTGGGTACAAGGAGCAGCGTTGCTGGTGCGTCGTGAGGTGATCACACAGGTGGGTGGCTTCGACGAGGGATTCTTCATGTACTCCGAGGAGTTGGACTGGCAGCGACGCATTAAGGAGGAGGGTTGGGAGATCGTCTACCTCCCGGAGGCGAAGGTAGTACACTACGGTGGCAAGAGTAGCGATCAAGTTGTTTCACAACGGCACATTTACTTCCAGACGAGCAAGGTGCGATACTTCTACAAGCACCACGGTCCATTGACCGGATTTATAGTGCGTGCCCTTTTGTTAACAAACTACCTATGCCAGATGGCTCTTGAGGCCACCAAGTGGCTGGTGGGGCATAAACGCTCACTGCGCTCTGAAAGAGTGCTCGCCTACTGGCAAGTGCTGCGCTCCGGGTTAAAGGGGATGTGAAGCTGTGCGTATTGGTATGGTGACCGGTGAATTCCCGCCAATGGAGGGCGGCGTGGGAGGTTTCACCCTCGATCTGGGCCGGGCGATGGTTGCCCAGGGCCACGAAGTCGAGGTATTCACACGCGCCGAGGCGGCAGGGGGGAATGCGGAAGGGATCGGCGTAACAGCGCAAATTAGAGGCTCCTGGGGCTGGAGCACTCTCAGAACAATCAAGGAATGGGTGCGTGAGAAGCAACTCGACTTAGTTGACGTGCAGTTTCAAACTGCGGCCTATAACATGCACCCTTCGATCCACTGGCTGCCTAGTTGGCTTCGTGAGATACCTGTAATTGCAACCATGCACGATTTGCGCGAACCCTATCTGTTCCCGAAAGCCGGCCCTATTCGCACATGGGTCGTCAGGAAACTCGCACAGGATGCTGACGGCGTCATCACTTCTGACCGGGCTGACGAATTCGTGCTACGTAATGTCTGGCACATATCACAGGTGTGTCGAATCCCGATTGGCGGCAACATTACCGCCGTCCCACTGCATGGATTCGACCGCTCTGCCTGGCGAGCCTCCCTGGGAGTCGCTCCCGACGACCTGTTAATCAGCTATTTTGGCTTTTTGAATGAGTCCAAGGGCTGCCTCGTGCTGATCGAGGCGCTGGCGAAGCTGGTCGCTCAGGGAATTCCGGCACGGCTTGTGATGATCGGCGGACGTGTGGGGGCCAGCGATCCGACCAACTTGACCTATAGCAACCGAACCACTGCATTGATCACCACACACGGGCTGGATCAACGGGTGCACTGGACTGGCTTCGTAGATGACCACGAAGTGAGCGGGCACTTCTACGCCAGCGACGTGACTGCCCTGCCCTATCTAGATGGCGTCTCTCTGAGACGGGGGACATTGATGGCTGCACTGGCACACGGTCGGGCCATCGTAACAACGCTGCCCAGCACCGCTACACCAGAGCTTGAGGGGGCAGTGGAGATGGTTCCGCCCGGCGACGCTGAAGCACTGGCAGAGAAGATCGTCCAGGTATGGCGTGACACAGAACGCCGAAAAGCGTTGGAGGAAGCCGCTCTCCGAGCCTCCTGTCAGTTCAGCTGGGAGGGCATCGCACAGCGGACGCTGGAGTTCTTCGAGGCTGTGCGTCATCTTCACGGGGCAGCATACTAGATCACACACGCTGCCTCCTGATCCGCGCCAGCAACCATAGGCCGCAATATGCACTTCAGGGAGGCCACAGTCAAGCTATGGCAGGCATTTTCCGCCAACACTTAGGTGCAGCGATCCTTGTCGGATTGTTTGTAGTCTTAGCGACCATCTATAGCCTGGTATCGCCCCTCTTCGAGGTATCCGACGAATTCCTGCACTACCCGGTAGTTCACCATATTGCCACGACTGGCCAGCTCCCAGTGCAGGTTCCAGGAGTCCGCACTTTGTGGGATCAAGAGGGCAGCCAGCCCCCCCTCTACTACCTGACAAGTGCAGCGGCAACATTCTGGATCGACACCAGCGACCTGGAGAAAGTACGCTGGCTCAACCCTCACGCTAAGCTTGGCTTGCCGCTCGACCCTGATAACAAAAACATCATCATTCATACAGACAGAGAGGCTTTTCCCTGGCGAGGCACCGTACTGGCAGTGCACTTGATCCGTCTCATGAGTGTGTTGATGTGCGCTGGAGCGGTAGCACTAACTTATGCCATGGTCCACGCTGGATGGCCAGAGAAGCGCTGGATCGCGCTGATGGCGGCAGCGCTTGTGGCCTTTAACCCTATGTTCCTGTTCATCGCCGGTTCAGTGAACAACGACAACCTGATGGTTCTCCTGGGCACATGGACGTTTTACCTCGCTGTACGGGTGATCAAAGACGGCCTCACAACGCAGCGGGCACTCACGCTGGCTTTTGTATTCACGCTCGGAACGCTGACCAAGCTGAGTGGGCTGTCGCTGGCTGCTGTGGTTGGGCTAGCTCTGCTGATCCACGGCTTCCGCACGCGAGAGTGGCGGCGGGTTCTGTTCACAGCTCTGGGAATCATTGGCCTGTGGGCAGTGTTGGCAAGCTGGTGGTACGTCCGCAACGTGCGGCTTTACGGTGAGGTGTTGGGGACGAACACAATGATTGCCATTGCTGGGCCGCGCGAGGAGCCGATCACTATGTGGGATTTGCGTCGTGAGTGGTATGGTTTCTGGGTAGCTTATTGGGCGCTGTTCGGCGGCGTGAGCATTCTAGCAGATCAGCTGGTGTATCAGTTCTACTCAATCATCTCCTGGATCGCCGTGGCAGGATTGGGATGGTGGGTGGCACGCCGACTCTGGGCTGGCAAGTGGCAGGACCTTCTGCTCCCTGCCCTGCTGGCTCTACAGGTGCTTCTGACCTTCGCCAGCCTGCTGCAATGGACTCTTCGGACATATGGTTCGCAGGGACGGCTGATGTTCCCTGTGATCTGCGCGATTAGCACGCTGATGGCACTGGGACTGCTCGACTGGGCATCGGACATATGGTCGCTGGGGGTATGGCTCGTTAACACAGTGGGACAACAACGGAGAAGATACCGACAAGGTCCTCCACAACTCAGCCGTGAAGGGATGCAACGGGACATGCCCGCGATGAGGCTCTCCTCACCCCAAGAAGGGCTACAAATCAGCGGGATGTTACTTGTGAGCATACCTTTGCTGGCGATTGCTGCCATCTCTCCTTTCCGCTATATCGCCCCTGCCTATGCTCCGCCACCAACCGTGAGTGAGGTACCGGCGCAGGCCACTCCGATCGGTGTGGACTACGAAGGGTTCGAGATCGTCGCTGTAGAGACCGATCCCACTGTAGTGATCGAGGCAGGAGATCGCGTTGAGGTGACCATGTATCTCAGGGCTAACCAGCCGCTGGACACTAACTACAGCATATACCTGGAAGCAATGGGCCGTAACCTGACCGGGTTGGGCAAGATCGATACATATCCTGGCGGTGGTGCAATGCCCTCATCCTTCATGGAGCCAGGCGTCATTTACAAAGATACATACTCGATTGAGCTTGCCAGCGATTTTGCTGCGCCAACGATGATCCGTATCGCAACAGGGGTGGGGATATGGCAGCCCCCAAATTACACTGTCCTGACCGGCCGCTCAGCAGATGGCTCTGAGCATTCCACGGTGATCGTCGAGGGCGGCACAGCATATCCAACAGGCTATGCAGGTTGTTCTCAGGTCGTGCCAGATGACGCAATTGCTCACGGGACAGTGGGTGGTTTTGCACAACTGTGGACCGCATCTCTGGAAGCTGCCAGCCGACCGGGTGACACGGTCCCAGTAGCCTTATACTGGGACCGCCTGGCTGACCCAGGAATTAACTGGACAGTGTTTGTACACTTGGCTGATAACACAGGCAAGGTCATAGCACAAGCCGACAGCCCTCCCCTGAATGGTGACTACCCAACAACGCGGTGGCGGCGGGCCTGTCAGTTTGAGGATATCCATATGCTCAACATACCGCACGGACTGCCTTCAGGCGAGTACACTCTCCTGGTGGGGATGTACAACGCTGCCGACCCAGCCTACACGCGTGCACCGGCGGCATCGATGGATGGGATTCCATACCCCAACTTTGCTGTGCCAGTAGCAACGATACGGGTGGAGGCTCCATGAGACTGCTTGAACGGGTCTCCCAGTGGAGTGTGGTGAAACCTCGGCGTGCAGACATATTGGCCATCTTGGCCCTCACGATCTTGTGGGCCGTCTATTTCTGGCGGGTGCTGACGCCAGACCTGACCAATCAATGGTCTTACCCTCTCGGCGACTTCTCCGGGCAGTTTGTGGCATTTGGAGCGTATCAGGCTCGGCGGCTACTGGCAGGAGAAATACCGCTGTGGAATCCCTACTCATATGCGGGGCACCCGTTCATCGCCGACACACAGGCCGCCGTGTTCTATCCTCCGCGTCTGATCACCATCTTCATAAGTCACTTCACAGGGGGATGGTCTTACGCTGCACTTCAGGCCGAGGCTATCGCTCACTACTGGCTTGGTACGCTGTGGATGTACTTGTTCGTGCGGACGATAACCCGCTCGCGCATAGCCGGTTTAGTCAGCGCCATCACCCTTGGCTACAGCGGCTACCTGACGGGTTATCCCCCTCTTCAATTGGCAGTACTGGAAGCAGGCATCTGGCTCCCTGTGGGCCTGTTGGGGGTATTCAAAGCCTCAGAGGGGAGCAGCTATGCTGAGCAGCCTCCCTTTTGGCGGATATCCTGGCTTGCCTTGAGCGCTTTGGCGCTGGGCATAAGCCTGCTGGCAGGCCATCCTCAGACAACATTGTTCTTCAGCTATGTGTTGCTCGCTTATATGATCCATCGAGCTGTGCAGAAGCACATCCGCTGGATGCCCACCATGCTGGCGCTGATGGCAACCTTCGGCACAGGCTATGGTCTGGCTGCGGTCCAGGTGCTACCAGGGCTGGAATATGCCCGGTTGACGATCAGGGCTGGGTATGGCTTTGACACATTGGCAGGCGGGTTCCCATTTCAGGACCTGGTGGTGTTCTTTATCCCAAATGTCGTGACGGAGTGGTCTCCACTCTACAGTGGAATTGCAGCACTAGCACTGGCAGGGATTGCAGTATGGCGCAAGGAGCAATCAGCACGTTTCTGGGTTCTCATTGTGTTCTTCGCATTAGGACTATCCTTCGGCGGCGCGACCATTTTGTATCGGCTGGCCTATCTGCTCGCACCCGGCTTCTCATGGTTCAGAGGACAGGAACGAGCTGCCTATGTGGTTGCACACGGGGTAGCGATCCTGGCCGGCTTGGGGATCGCTGCGTTGCAGAGAGAAGCTGTCGATCGGCGCCGACTGTCCCGTGTGCTGGGCATTGCAGCAATTGCGGCGTGGATATTTGCAGTCGAGGTGTTCATCGTCAATCATTTTTGCGCTAACCGCTCCGATATCGATCCCCTGCTGGGCGGAGCGACCTTCCTGGGCATACTCGCCACGCTAACATGGATCGTCCTCGGCAGGCTGGCGGAGAATGTATCCAAACCTTGGGGGGGAATAGCTATCCTTGCATTGATCACGTTCGATACTTTCAGCCTAACCTGGAGAACCAACTGGCAGCCGATCCCCGCTAGCCAGCGTGTGATGTATGACGAGCAACTGGTCACAGTGGTCCAGGCCGATCAGGACCTATTCCGGATCGATGGGCGTCTAGGGCTTGGGTTTGGCAACAACTCAGCCATTGTCGGCCTACAGGATATTCGAGGAGTCAGCCCCTTACGACTAGCCACTTTGGAAAGCTATGTCACGCACCTGCCCGACTACAGGCTGTTTCAACTGCTCAATGTCAAGTACGTGTTTTCCGACTGGTACGAGTTGGAAATTCCGAGCACTATCATCGCCAGCAGTGAGTGGTCCGGCGTCAAGGTCAACCTGCACCAGATCGCCGACCCGACACCCCGCGCCTGGATGGCTTACCAGGTCATGATCACGCCTGATACTGGGCAGGCGCTTGGCTGGCTATCCGATCCCAGCTTCAACCCACGCACGACAGCTATCCTGGCCGAGCCTCCTAATCTCGATCTGCCGTCAGAGATACCCCAAGATTGGCAGGTAACCGTGGTGGAGTACAGGCCGGAGCGCATCGTGCTCAATGTTGAGACGCCCAATGATGGCATCCTGGTGTTGAGCGAGTTGGACTACCCTGGTTGGAAAGTGACGGTCAACGCTGAACGCAAGGACATCTGGCAGGCAGATGCTGGGCTGCGCGCACTCCCGCTTAAAGCTGGTCGATACGAGATCGAGTTTGCTTATCGCCCAGCAAGCGTCAGGATCGGAGCAGTGATCAGCGGAATAACGGCGGTTACGATTCTGGCAGGCATCGCAAGTGGGTTGATGGCAAGGAGGCCGTAAGATGCTTCAACAGCGGCCACTCGAGGACTTTATTGCTAACGGAGATCGGCGCGTTGTGGCGTTGGTGCTGGGTGCAGCACTAGCACTGATAGCGGCGCTCGTCGGCTTATCGCTGGCGCTGATCGGGCCGATCTACACGGCAGCGCTCATCGTGGCATTGGCGGGAGCCCTGTGGATACTCGCCGGGCTGGAGAATGCACTGTGGAGCATTGTAGCAGTCATCACCATGCTGCCTTACGCCACGCTCCCGTTCAAGATTGTCCTCACGCCGACCTTCCTCGACATGGCTATGGCAGCGTTTTTCTTCCTCTATGTTGGCGAATGGGTCACAGGCTATCGACGCAGACTCACGACGACGCCAGTCCATGTGCTGATAGTGCTGTTTATGGTACTCAGCGTATTCAGCTTTGTAGCAGGTCTGCGTTACGCTGGTCCGACCTCAACCGTGATCCGGCAGTTTGCCGAACTGCTGCTGAGCATAGCACTTGCGTTGGTGCTGGCAGACGTGTTGAAGGAAGAACCCAGACTACGCCGGTTTGTGGTGATCGTGATGGTGGCTGGAGCGGCGGCAGCACTAATCGGCATCGTATTGTGGGCAATGCCCGACACGCTTGCTGAAAGTGTTCTACGCCGCCTGAGCGTGATTGGATACCCAGATTCTGGCATTATCCGCTATGTGGAAGAGAATCCCGATCTGCCAGAGCGGGCCATCGCGACCACGGCAGATCCTAACGCCCTGGGTGGGTTACTAGTGATGGTAGGGGCGTTGGTCGCGCCGCAGGCGCTCAGCGAGCAGCCGATCATAGGCAAGCGCTGGCACGCAGTCGTCCTGTTGGCCGTGATTGGGCTGTGTCTGTTGCTGACCTTCTCGCGCGGATCCATGTTGGCTTTCGGGGCGGCGCTGATATTTGTCGGCGCTGTGCGCTACCGCAAGCTATTGTTGATTCTGGCTGTGGTGGCGCTGATTATTATGGCACTCCCCTGGACCCAGTACTATATCCTGCGCATGATAGAGGGATTCCAAGGGGCCGACCTGGCCACCCAGATGCGCTTCGGGGAGTACAAGGACGCCCTCAGGTTGATTGGGCGTTATCCGCTGTTGGGTGTAGGGTTTGCCGGAACGCCAGACATCGATCTCTATCTCAGCATATCAAATGTATACCTGACCATCGCAGCCAACATGGGCATCCTAGGGCTAGCTGTTTTTTTGCTACTCATGGTCGCGATCTTCACGTATGTATGGCAGGCCTACCACCGCATCAGTGCAGCCCCAACACTGCGTCCAATTATCCTGGGGTTGACGGCAGGGCTGATTGGAGCCCTGGCAAATGGCATTTTCGACCACTACTTCTTTAATCTGTCGTTCCATCCGGCAATCACGATCCTATGGATCTTCATTGGGCTGACACTGGCAGCCTCACGAATCGTGCTGACCGCAGCGGACAACCAGTCGATCCAGCACAGAAGAGATCGCCCTGACAGGCCAAGTGCACCTGCTTAAGAGGAAGCTGGCAAAGGATACCCCATCTCTTCCAGCATCCCATGGCTCTCCCAAGGGGTAGCAGGACAATTCATGGGAAAGGTGGGAAAATAGGCTCCTGAGCAGAAAGGAGCCGAGATGAGCCAGCAAAGGCGGGGTGAACAGTGGGAAGCGTTTGAAGAGCGAGTGAAACAAAGGCTGGATCGGGCACGGCGGCGTTTTCTGCTGGCAGCAGATTTTGATGAGATGGAGGAAATCGTAGTCGAAGAGGGGGCGGCAATTGAGCGGGAACTGCTGGAAGCCGGGGCAGCGCTGCGGGAGGCAGGGGGGGAGATCATCAGTTGTCCGAAATGCGGGGCGGCAATGAAACGACACGACCGGGTGGTGAGACAACTCAAGACAAGCAAGGGAAAGGTCAGGGTTGAGCGCGAACGCTGGGTCTGTCCGGGATGTGGGGAGACCATTTTTCCCCCTGGATAAGCGGCTGGGGTTGGAAGCCCATCAACAAACCACGCGGCGGCTGGAACGAGTCGTATGCGAGGTTGGGGTACGGCTGCCCTACGAACAGACCGGCGAGGTGCTCGAAGAACTGCTGGGCCTTCATCTGGCAGCCAGACAGATCGAACGGATTGTTGACCGGCAGGGACAGCGAGCGGTAGCCCAACGGGATGCAGAGATTGAAGAAGTATGGCGCGCGCCGGTGCCAGTGGGAAGGCAGCCAGAGGGGCCAGAAGTGCTGTACATTGAGGCCGATGGGGCCTGGGTCAACAGCCGGGAGCGGCTGAAAATGGAGGGCAAAGTCGGCCTGGTGCATCAGGGGCCGGTGCAGGTAGGCCGACACCGTATGAAACTACGCGCAGCAGTCTATGTCTCCACCTTCCAGGGCAGTGAACGCCTGGGTGAAGAACTGTACCTGGAAGCGGACCGGCAGGGATTGGAGAGAGCGCAGTTGGTGGTCTTTCTCAGCGATGGAGACCCGGCTTTAAAGGCGGTCTACCAGACCCATTTCTATGATGCCCTGTATATCCTGGACTGGTTCCACCTGCGCCGCAATCTGCGCCGCGCCTTGCAGGGCTATGAAGCTGAACACGGGCCCGATTTGACCGCCGCTGCCTATATGACCCTCAAAGACCTGTTCTGGTTTGGCGAAGTTGACCTCGCCCTGGAACGGCTTGAGCGGCTCCGTGGTCGCCTCCGCGGTGGGCAGGCACGAGATGCCATTACCGACTTCAAGCGCTATGTGCTCAATAATCGCGATGGCATGGGTTATGCTGACCTGTATGAACAGGGCATTCATATTGGCTCAGGACCGATTGAGAAAGCGGCTGACCTCGTCATCAATCGCCGCTGTGAACTGCGC
>DAOTXR010000079.1:0-1611 GCA_034435375.1 Anaerolineae bacterium | reverse complement strand
CTATGACCCCTTCCATTCCACCCCACCCGCCGCGCTGCCCTTCTCCCCTCGTCGAGCGCCTCCTGACGACCGCTGTGGTGGTCGCCTTCGTCCTCCTCGCCCTCGCCTTCAGCTCCGCCCCCATCTTCGAGGGCGCGGAAGAAGTAGCGCACTACAACTACGTCTACACCCTGGTGCAGCTCGGCAGGCTGCCCAACCCCTTCGTCGAGCGCGCCGAACAGAACCACCAGGCTCCGTTGTACTACGTGCTCAACGCGCCGATCCTGATGTTGATCGACACCCCGGAGTTTGAACAGATCGAATCGGCGCTGAACCCATTTTTCCTGTTCGCCACCGAGGCAGTGGGCAACGACAACAAGAACGAGTTCCTGCACCATCGCTCCGAGGCTTTTCCGTACACCGCCAGCAGCATGGCGCTGGCGGCCCACCTGATGCGGCTGGTGTCGGTGGCGCTCAGCGCGGGCACGGTGATCTTGAGCGCCCAGGTGTTCCGCACCCTGTGGCCGGATCGCCCGGACCGGCGGCTGGCAGCGCTGGGATTCGTGGCTTTTATGCCGCACTTCGTCCAGGTCTCATCGACCATCAATAACGACAACCTGCTGTGGCTGACAGTGACAGCCAGCCTATGGCTGGTGCTACGCCAGCAGCGGCAGGGCTGGCCGTGGAAGGGGACGGCGATGTTGGGCCTGATGCTGGGCCTGGCGCTTCTCTCGAAGGTTAACGCCGCCTTTCTGGTGTTCCCCGTAGGCGCAGCAGTGCTGCTCGACCTGAAACGCACCTGGAAGCACGCCTTCCTGATCCTGGCTATCGTGCTGGCCGTGGCCGGCTGGTGGTATGTGCGCAACGCGATCCTGTATGGCGACCCCACGGGGATGAAGGCGCTGTTCGAGGCTTCGCAGCCACTTGAGCCAATCCGGCAGGGGGCGCTGGCGCCGGAGATCGGGTTGCAGCGGCTGCCGTTTGCCTACGCCACCTTCTGGGCGCGTTTCGGCGATGGGCGCATCCCGGTGTGGCAAGGCTTCTACACCTTCTATGACCTGATCAGCCTGGTGATGATAGGGGGCACAGCAGCCTGGATCATCACAGCAGCGATCCGGCGGCGGGCCAACGCCCCCCTGACAGAGAGTGAGCGCGACGCAAGAGATATCTCTGTGCGCCAGTCCGTGGTGGTGGCTGTATTCGTGCTCGCCTGGCTGCTGGCGCTGATCTACTACGCCAGCCGCGCCTGGAACGGCGCTCAGGGCCGCTATCTGCTGGCTGGGATAGCCGGGTGGGCGGTGATGTTCGCGCTGGGCGCCGATATGCTGACGCCGCGCCGGGCGCGGATGTGGGCTGCGCTGAGCGCCTCGGCGCTGATGGCGGCGGCAACGGCCATAGCGTTGTTCGGCTACTTCCTGCCTGCCTACCGCGTGCTGCCCGTCCCGGCCCACATCGAGCACCCCCTCAACTACCGCATGGGCGATGTGGCCGAGCTGATCGGCGTGGACACCCTCCAGGTGGATGCTCGCCCCGGCCAGACCGTGTATCTGACCCTCTACTGGCGGGCGCTGCGCCCCTCCTCCACCCCCCTGCTGGCCTATCTGCACAGCATCGACTCGCCCCTCGTCCGGC
>DAOTXR010000078.1:0-2824 GCA_034435375.1 Anaerolineae bacterium | reverse complement strand
GAACTGCGCGGCATGACCTGGTATCGCAGCACAGCTAATGGCATTTGTAACCTCCGTGCCTTTCGCCTCAACGGCTCTCAACGCTGGCAGGCGTTCTGGGATTCTTGATTTCCCATAAATTGTCCTGCTACCCCAGCCGCCCCGCCTCTTGACATCTAAGAACATTTGTGCTATTGTGGGGGCAGTTTAGCCTCCCCTTTTCCGTCCAGGAGGACGCGGTGTCTGAACGTATCATCGCCTACTGCGGCTCGATCTGCACGGAGTGCCCCGCCTACATCGCCACCCAGAAAAACGACCGGGCAGGGCTGGTGAAAACTGCCGAAGAATGGAGCGCAATGTTCAACATCCCCATCGCCGCCGACGACTGCATCTGTGATGGGTGCCTGGGCGCTGGACGCATGATCCCCCACTGCCGTGAGTGCAAGGTGCGCGCCTGCGCCATCGAGCATGGTGTACCAACCTGCGCCCATTGCAGCCAGTACAACTGTGATACTCTGACGGCCTTTCTGGCGCAGTCACCGGAGGCCAAGGCTTCACTTGAAGCCATCCGGCGCACGTTGTCGTAGCGGCCCGAACGAAGCTCTGTGTGGTTGCAGTTCTCCCCTTCCTCCAGGAAAAGCCAGGGGCGGCGCTGTGCACCGCTCCTGGCTGCTTTTTCATCTGGCGACGGGGTGTCTCAGGAGGGCTGAGACCCGCCCTGCCGCGCCCGCGCCATCTCCTCTCGATCCACGTAGCGCCGGATCGTCCCCGCCTCCAGCGACCAGACCCCCGTGGCGAAACGGTCGATCAGGGCGCGGTCGTGCGCGGCCACCAGCACCGCGCCGGGAAAGGCGTCGAGCGCCTGCTCGAACCGCTCCCGCGAGGGGATGTCCAGGTGATTCACCGGCTCGTCGAGCACCAGGCAGTTGGCCCCTTCGATCACCAAGCGGGCCAGCAGCAGCCGGGCGCGTTCGCCATAGCTCAGACGGCTCACTGGCGTGAACACTTCGTCGCCTGCAAACAGGAAGTAGTGCAGGAAGCTGCGGGCGTCAGTCTCCCGCATCGGGCGGGCGTGCAAGATGATGCTGAGCGGCGTCGCATTGGGATCGAGCGCCTCCTGTTTCTGCGGCATGACGCCGATCCGCACGTTAGCGCCGATCCGCACCGCGCCTTCGCTGGGCGCGATCTCACCGACAATGGTCCGCAGCAGCGTTGACTTGCCCGATCCGTTGGGGCCAATCAGGGCGATCCGCTCGCCGTGCCGCAGCACCTGGTCCACGCCGCGATACAGCCAGCGGCGCCCGTCAAAGGTGTGGCCCAGCCCTCTGAAGGCGATCACCTCCTGGCCGCCGCGCGGCATCTCGCCAAAGTCGAGTTTCATCTGCCAGGCGCGTTCTGGCTTCTCAACCCGCTCGTCGGACTCCAGATAGCGTTCCAGCTTCTTTTCACGGGACAGCGCCTTTTTAGCCACCTTCTTGGCGATCCGCCGCACCCCCGGCTCTCGCGCGGTTGTGGTCAATTCCACGCTTTGCGCCTGCATCTTGGTGCGGTGAATGTCCTCGCGGACGCGGCGGACCTCGGCCTGCTGGTCGCGCCAGATAGCCCACTGCCGCTCAAGCGCAGCGGCTTTCTGCGCCGCATAGTCCGAGTAGTTGCCAGCATATTCCGTCAGGCGATGCGTGCGGCCATCGATCTCCAACACGCGCGTCACGCTGCGATCCAAGAAGGTGCGGTCGTGCGAGACGACCAGCGCCGCGCCGTGGTACGCCCTCAGAAATTCCTCCAACCATTCCAGCATATCGATGTCCAGATGGTTGGTTGGCTCGTCGAGCAGCAGCAACGTCGGCGAGGCCAGCAGCACCCCTGCCAGCATCAGGCGCGTCTGCTCCCCACCGCTCAGCCACTCGACCGGCGCATCCAGCCCGACGCGCCCCAGGCCCAAGCGGGCCAACAGCTCTACAGCGCGGCGTTCGACTTCGTACCCGCCGAGCGCCTCGAAGCGCATCAGGGCGCGGTCGTAGGCCGCCATGACCCGGTCGAGATACGCCCCGGCAGCGTGGGCCATGCTGGCCGCCAACCGATCCACTTCTGCGCGGGCTTCTCGCCACCCGCCGAGTCTGGCTAGCACCTCTTCCCCCAGCGTGAGACCCGGCTGCGGCTGGAGGCCCTGGCGCAGGTAGCCGATCACCGCTGCCGGGCCGAGCGCCACCGCGCCGGCCTCAGGCTGCTCCTCCCCAGCAATGATGCGCAGCAGCGTCGTCTTGCCGCAGCCGTTCGGCCCAACCAACGCAGCGCGGTCGCCGGGGTTGAGCACAAACGAGACATCGTCTAAGACCGTCTGTATTCCGTAGGATTTGGATACGTGGTGAACGGTAAGCATCAGATCGCACTCCACTCCATGGAGACACAAGCAACAAGTGAGGGATGCCCTGCCGCATGGATGAGAGGCCGCGGCCTGAAAACGAAAATCTGCCGGGCGACTCAGGCCGCACAAGCAGATAGGCAGGCACCACGCACACCAGCCCTCGGCAGCTACAGCCTCGAAGGCGGCCAAGGTTGGCATGGATCAGCGGTTCAGATCATCCCAACGCGCAGTGCGTTATTGAATTGGAGTGCGAGTCAACTCTGATTTAGTCCTTACTGGGACGTGGTTGCCAGCCACGACCTTCGCTCACGTGATTGATGCCATTATAGCGGCAAAGCAGGATTGCATCAACTGGCCCAGAGGGGCAGATGGACCAGAGGGGAGTTTCGGGCGGGGCAGCCTCAGCGGCGGCCTGATTGATTTACGGGATGGCAGATGCTAGAGTCAAACCATCTCTATAGCCACAGGGGGAGCAGCGGG
>DAOTXR010000077.1:0-185869 GCA_034435375.1 Anaerolineae bacterium | reverse complement strand
GCCTACGACAGTGGGCCACGCGAACCTCGGCAGTCAGTCAATCCGTGGAGACAGAGAAGTCAGTAGTTGGCCTATTCAGGAAGCTTGCCAGCCGCCGCCTGATCGACCAGCCACGTCAGCGTTCCATCGACCGGTGTGACTAATTGAGCCGGATAGGTGCTCGGCTTGAATGGACCGTACAGCGTGTTCCGTAGCACCTCCGCCTTCTCCTCGCCGCAAACCATAAAAAGAATGTGACGGGCATTGTTGATCACGGGCAGTGTCAGTGTAATACGCTCGGCATTGAGCTTGGACACGAAGTACGCCAGCACCATACTGCTCCGGTCGCTGGCCGCCCGCGTGCCAGGAAAGATCGATGCGATGTGACCATCTACTCCCAGGCCAAGCAACATCAGGTCGAAGCGGGGCCACTCGCCTGCTCTCAGGCCAAAATGCCTCATCAGGACGTTCTCATAGCTGCGGGCGGCGCTACTGCTGAGTTCCTCACCATCCATGCGGAAGACATGATCGGGAGGGATAGGTACATGGTCGAGGAGCGTCTCGCGTGCCATGCGATAGTCACTCTGCGGATCGCTGGGCGGCACACGTCGCTCGTCGCCCCAGAAAACAAAGGTCTTATTCCATGGGACCTGATCGCGCCATGGCTCGGAAGCCATCAACTGATACAGCATGCGCGGCGTGTTGCCGCCTGCAAGCGCAATGCGAAACGCTCCGCGTTCGGCGACCGATTCCTGGGCAATCTTCACCCACCGAGCAGCCGCCTCTCTGGCCACTGCCTCACTGTCGGCGAGCCTGATAATCTCAGCCACGTTTTATCTTTCCTCAAGAGACAGATTTTCAGGAGTGTGCGACGCTGACAATCTCAACTGCCCTGCGCAAGGCACGCTCATAATATGGATCGTAACAAAGATCAAGTTCTTCGGCCAGTGCCGCCGAGGTATCAACGGGCTTAAAGGCGCTGCCATGCCATTCGGGGGTCAGCGAGGCCCCATTTATCTCTACGTCCGCACAGCCCCGATCGGGCGACAGTTGCAGACGCACCATCACAAAGGGTGAACTGCGGCCCGCCTGGAGGCCTATCTCCACGATCTCACCGGGAGGTATCTGCTGATGGAATGTCTTAACTAATCCGACCTTACCTCCCCAACACTCCTTGCGCCAGGTGACGACGTGCTCCCCTGTGGACGCGACACTTGCTGACGTCACCTCCCAGCCCAGTCGGTCGGCCAACCAGCCAACCAGCAACAGCGCTCGCGCCGAATCCCTGGAACCAGCGTCAGCCACATAGCGCACATCGAGTGTACGAATGTGGTCAAGCGCTTCGCGTAGCCTGAATACATCCCACAACTGCGCCAACAGCAGCCGCCACGGCGTCAGCCGCGCCCATGCTAGATCGCCTAGCCGCACACCGCTCAAACTGCCGATCTGACGTAGCCCGACTGACGGGTCAGGCAGCGCATCCGAGTCGACAATCAGCCGGTCACACTCAGCGGCCAGTGCGGCAAACAGATAATCACCAGCCTCAGGCAGACCCATCCAGTAGAGGAAGGTGGGCAAATCAGGGGCAAGTAGCCCGATGACCGTGCTGAGGGCCTCGCGGCGCACTTCGCCACCCACCGCGAGCACGATCATCTCACCACACACCTGCCGGTGGCCTCGCACACCACAGTACACCGTCACCCAGGCATCCAGCGCTGGATCGCCCTCCGGGTCGGCCTGGACGACAATTACCCTGCCAGGCCGTTCAAACGTGAGTGCCGCTATGCGAGCTATTGTGTCCTGGACAGCTTGCTGGCCTGCCGTGGTGTAGACGATCAGGTTGTGTGTGCGGGCACGGATTACAGCGTGCTCATCCATCGACTCAGAGGCCCATTGTGCACGCAGTGCGTCCCGGATGGCATCCACGCCGACCTTCCTCAGATCAACCGGCAGTCGAGCATCCATCGGTCGCCCCTCACAACCGCCGCCAGCGTCGGCCGGCGCGTGCAAGCAGCGCGTCTGCGCCGGTTGGCCCCCACGTACCAGCTTCGTACGTCTCAAGGGTTGGCGTCTGATCAGTTTCCCAGACCGCAAGCACAGGATCAATCAGCCGCCATGCCCGCTCGATCTCATCGCTGCGGATGAAGAGCGTAGCATCGCCAAGCATGGCATCAAGCAGCAATCGCTCGTAGGCATCAGGAGGGCTGGCAATGCCAAAGGATGCCCCGTAGCGAAAATCCATTGTCACCGGGCGGGGTACCATGCCCTGACCTGGCCGTTTAGCCCCAAAGCCAAGTGTGATGCCTTCGTCGGGCTGAATGCGCAGCGCCAGGACATTAGAAGGCAGATCGTTGCCGTCTAGGGTGTCAAATAGCAGATGGGGAGGACTCTTAAAATGGATCGATACTTCGGTAGTTCGAGTTGCCATGCACTTCCCAGATCGGATGTAAAAGGGCACTCCCTGCCACCGCCAGTTATCGATGTACCACTCCATTGCAGCATAGGTCGGCGTCTGAGAGTCCTCAGCTACGCCTGGCGTTTCACGATAGCCAGGTATCCACTTGCCATTGATTGTACCCGCGGTATATTGCGCTCGAACCGTGCGCACAGCAACTTCCTCCGGACGCATTGAGCGCACGGCTCGCAACACCTTAACCTTCTCGTCGCGAATAGCGTCAGCTTCGAACGCAACCGGTGGCTCCATCGTCACCAGGGTGAGCACCTGGAGGATGTGGTTCTGGAAGATGTCGCGGACTACGCCTACCTCGTCGTAGTATCCAGCGCGGCTGCCCACTGGGATCGATTCGGCGACACTGATCTGCACATGGTCGATGTAGCGCCGGTTCCAGATCGGCTCGAAGATGGCGTTGGCAAAACGCAACACCAGAATGTTCTGGACGGTCTCTTTGCCCAGGTAGTGATCAATGCGGTATACCTGCGGCTCGCGGAAAGCCAGGTGAACCTTTGCGTTGAGCGCAGTGGCAGAGACCAGGTCCCGGCCAAACGGCTTCTCGGTCACGATGCGTCGCCAGCCGCTGTCACCATCGCGCGACATGCCCGTCTCACCCAGACAGGTTACGATGTCCTCGTACCACTGGGGCGGGGCCGCCAGGTAGTACAGTCGATTGTCGGGCATCCCGTGCTTGCTCGCCAGCTCAGATAGAAAATGATCGAGCGCCTGGAAGCGGCCCACTTCATCGAAGCGACCCTGTACAAAGTGGAGGTGTTGAGCAAACCTATCCCACGGCGCACGGTCGCTCTGGCCAGGATTGTAACGGCTGAACTGGCTGACACCTTCTAGCATCTTGGCGCGGAATTCCTCATGGCTCCAGTCGCGGCGAGCATAGCCGACAACGTTGAATGCCACAGGCAGCCGATCCTCTTGAGCCAAGCTGAACAGTGCAGGGACCAGCTTACGCGCAGTCAAGTCACCAGTTGCGCCGAATATCACCACAGAGACCGGCTCAGGTGGCCGACCCATGCGCGGCCCAGCACGGAGCGGATTGACAAGTGAGGCAGCGGCGGTCTCGGCAGACATCGATCGGACTATGGCTGGTGCGCCGCGTGGCCGCCAAACCGGTTGCGCAATGCCGCCAGGAGCCGCATTGCATAGCTGCTTTCCTGCCGCGAGCGAAAGCGCATCAAAAGAGAGAGTGTGATCACAGGCAGCGGTACATCCAGATCGATGCCCTCCATGACGGTCCAGCGCCCCTCACCAGTGTCGGGCACATATGGCTCAACCCAATCGAGGTCGGGGTCCTCTTCCAGTACATAACTGGTTAGTTCGAGCAGCCATGAGCGGATCACGCTGCCATTGCCCCACAGCCTGCTGAGGGCAGCCAGGTCGATGTTGAACTCTTCTTTGGCAGCGATCAGCTCAAAGCCTTCGGCAATAGCCTCCATCATGCCGTACTCAATGCCATTGTGGACCATCTTGACAAAGTGACCCGCCCCACTCGGCCCCACCAGTCCATAGCCCCCCTCAGCGGCCAGCGCAGCCAGGATCGGCTCAACCGTCCAGTAGGCTTCTTCGTCGCCACCTACCATCAGATTGTAACCCATCTCCAGTCCCCAGATTCCACCGCTGACTCCCACATCGAGCATCTGGATGCCCTTAAAGCGCAACATTTTGGCCCGCTCTTGCGATTCGTGGTAGTTCGAGTTGCCACCCTCAAGCAAAATATCGCCCTCGCCAAGCAGCATGGCGAGCTTCTGGAGCGTCACCCCCACCGCATCGCCGGCAGGCAGCATGAGCCACACGATACGTGGTTTGCTGTCCAGATGCCCCACAGCCTCTTCCAGTGAACCAACCCCTACAGCCCCGGCGCTTATAGCCTCCTGAACCGCTTCCGGGTTAATGTCAAATGCGATAACCTGATGGCCTCCCTGCAACAGGCGCTTGGTCATCGCCAGACCCATCTTACCCAGACCGATCATTGTAAGCTTCATGATTCACCCACTCCTATGAATGTCATGTCAGGCGGGCTTAGCCGTGACCATAGTCGCGCTCGGCAGCCAGAATCTTGTTCAGACGTCGGACATGCCGTTCCTCGCCACTGAAGCGTGCACCTAGAAAGGCGCGGATCACCTCTCTGGCAGTCTCAACACCCACAACCCGGCTTCCGATGGCCAGCACGTTCATGTCGTCGTGCTCAACACCCTGCCTGGCTGAGTAAGTATCGTGACAAGTGCCAGCCCGTACACCTATCACTTTGTTGGCGGTGATGCTCGCACCCACCCCGCTGCCGCAGATCACGATGCCCCGATCTCCCTTTCCCTGCACAACCGCCTCGCCGACGGCGCGCGCCGAGTCAGGATAGTCGTCCAATGGGTCGTAGTGGTAAGCGCCTACGTCGATCACCTCATGCCCCAGTTCAGCTACAAAACCCTTGAGCGCTTCCTTAAGCTCATACCCGGCATGGTCAGCTCCCAGAATGACTTTCATCTCAACTCCCATCTGTGCTGTGGCTATTCCAAGTATAGAGCAGGCATGCTGCGTTGAGAAATCCATGCCATTTTAGTCAATCAGCTCCTTAGCCGCCGCCACAACGTTGTCAACAGAGAACCCAAGCTCGCGCAACACGGTGCTGCCTGGAGCCGATGCGCCAAACCGATCCAATCCGATCACGCTGCCCGTGTCTCCCACATACTTATGCCAGCCGAGTGTCACACCTGCCTCGACAGCCAGCTTGGGCGGGCCTGGCGGCAGCACCGACACGCGGTACTCCAGGGGCTGAGCATCGAACAACTCCCAACAGGGCATCGACACCACCCTCGCCTGAATGCCATCTCCGGCTAGCCCATTGGCAGCCGCAAGGCACAGATGTACCTCTGAACCAGTACCGATCAGGATCACATCGGGTTTGCCGCTCACATCGCGCAGCACATAAGCCCCACGAGCAAGGCTTGACGCAGAGGCAAGGTCTGTCCTGTCTAAAATGGGTAGGTTTTGGCGCGTCAGAACGATCGCCGTGGGACCGTCTTGGCGAAGAATAGCCTGCCGCCATGCCTCAACAACCTCGTTGGCGTCTGCCGGACGGATCACCCACAGCCCCGGAACAGCACGAAGCGCCATCAGGTGCTCGACGGGCTGATGCGTGGGACCATCCTCACCCACGGCGATACTGTCGTGCGTGAAGACGAACACCACTTGCTGGCGCGAGAGCGCGGCCAGACGGATAGGCGGACGCATATAGTCTGAAAAGACAAGGAAGGTTGCAGTGTACGGGATGACACCACCGTAGTGCGCCATTCCTAGCGCCATGGCGCCCATAGCATGCTCACGGATGCCGTACTGGAGATTGTGTCCGCCCACTTCCCATCCAAAGCGGCCCGATTCCTTAAGCCAGGTTTTAGTGCTGGGTTCCAGATCCGCCGAGCCGCCGACTAGGTTGGGCAAGTGCTTGAACAGGCTGTTGAGAACCTTGCCGCCGGCAACACGGGTTGCGACAGGGCCATCATCGGGCTTAAATACAGGCAGGGCTGAGTCCCAGCCATCCGGCAGGCTACCGGACACCATACGTTCGAATTCAGCGGCCTGCTGCGGATGCACCGTGCGGTAAGCATTGAACGCTCTGCGCCACTCAGCTTCCCATGCCGCCCCACGTTCAACTGCCTCACGGAAGTGGTTCAGCACTTCATCCGGAACGTAGAACCCAGGCTCTAGGGGCCACCCAAGGTTCTGCTTGGCAAGTTTGACCTCCTCAGCGCCTAGCGGCTCGCCATGAACGCTGCCGGTTCCAGCCTTGTTGGGGCTGCCATAGCCGATCGTCGTTGTGCAGACGATCAACGAAGGATGCTCCAGATCAATTTTGGCTTGGCTGATAGCCGCATCTACTGCATCTACACTGTTGCCGTCTACCGGCCCAATCACCTGCCAGCCATAGGCTCGGAAGCGCGCCCCCACGTCCTCACGAAAGGTCCAGTCGGTGCTGCCTTCGATACTGATCCCATTGTCGTCGTAGAGATAGATCAGCCTACCCAGGCGCTGTGTGCCTGCATATGAGGCCGCTTCAGACGCTACTCCTTCCTGCAGGTCTCCATCGCTGACAAGGGCGTAAATGAAGTGATCGATCAGATTGAAATCCAGGGTATTGAACCGCTCGGCCAGCACACGCTGAGCCACTGCCATGCCGACACCATTGGCAAACCCTTGTCCCAGTGGCCCGGTGGTCACCTCGACCCCAGGAGTCAAGTGGCTTTCAGGGTGACCAGGCGTGAGGCTTCCCCACTGCCTGAACTGCTTGATCTGCTCCATTGGCAGATCATAGCCGGTCAGATGCAACAGTGCGTAGAGCAGCATTGAGCCATGCCCTGCCGACAGAATAAAACGGTCGCGGTTGGGCCAGTGGGGATTACGAGGATTATGTCTCAGATGGCGTGTCCAAAGTGTATAGGCCATCGAGGCAGCTCCCATCGGCAAGCCAGGATGGCCAGAGTTGGCCTTCTGAACCGCGTCGACCGCTAGAAAGCGAATTGTGTTGATGCTGAGTTGAGCAAGGTCCGAGGATGCCATGAACTCACCTTTTGTAGGTTAAGTACGAGCCGGAAACGAAAGACCGTTGAAGGAAAATCGACGCTGGCAGATGAGATCTGGGCCGTCTCTATTGTAAAGTCGTCAGGTGAGATTGTCTACCCAGAGGTCAGCGGTGCATCATCGAGGCGGCTGGAGGCATCTCCATGTCTATCCCAATGTTCGCCTGCCACTAGCGCCCGGACCAGCTCCCCAACACTGTAGCTGATCAGGTCGAAACTCTGACGTGCTTCCTGAGGCGTCAACGCACGTCCGGCCAGAAAACGAGCGTTGTGGTAGACAATCTCCAGCGCCGCTGTGAACGGCTCACTCGCTGGAGACAGGGTCAGCAGACACTGCATTAAAGGATTCGCAGCATTGATATGCAAGGTGCCCTGGTCAACTTGGCGGGATGGATCGTGCAGGTGCAGGTATTCCTCGATGAGGTGAGCAATAGGCTCGCTCAACCCACCGCTGTTCAGCACAGCGCGAGCCTCGGACAGATGATCGCTATTGGGCGGAAAGATCAGCACGGCAGGAATACTCGATGGCTCAAAGCTCACCACCCGCGCAGCAATCCCTTGCTCGGTGTAGTAGCGAGTGATCGGCTGCCAACAGCCTTCGGCATCGGCAATTGGCGTGAACAGAAAGCTGGCTCCAGGCTCAAGCTGCCGAAGATGCACTCCTGGATGAGTCTCAGCGTACACCTGAAGGAATGCTTCTTCGGCAAACCGGCTGGCATCGATCACAACCAGTCCACGGGCCTCGTAAAGCATCTTCTCTTGTGTAGCGCTGTGCCCCCGCCCAAAGTAGTAGATCGTGCCGCCACTGGCAGCCAGGATGTCTGGCAGCGGCAAGCGGCCTCGGCTCGTATCGAATGTCACCAGGTCGCACACTGCGTCGAAGAACACGCGGCTTTCGAGCGCCCAACCCTTGATCAGATCGTTGTGCACAGCAATAATACGCTGCCAGACGCGCGGCTGGTGCGCCGCGAGCGCGGTAAGATGCCTCAGAAGCTGGACTTCTATTGCTCGCTGGACAAGGTAGAAAGCCTCATCACGGCGCACCTGCTCGCGGCTGGCGGTAGGGTTGAGGATCGGGCAATCGATCACTCCACGCACAAAGCGTGCCCAGCGAGGCAACAGATCACGCTCCTCTCCGCTGACAAACATGCGGCGGAGATAAACAGCCACGTCGCCATGTTCGAGCAACGAGAGCGTAGAGCTGGCAGGCACAAACAACACACCCTGCAAAGGCGTCACGACCGTATCTTCTGTGCCATCCGGCAGGCACACAGTCTCGACGTGATCGCACAGAGGGAAGATGGCGAGCGGCTCAGCCACATCAAAGCGTTCCATAACGTACTTGCGATAGACGCTGTAGTCGGCGTCTAGGTGCCAGGGGGCATGAATGACATTCACCGGTTCCCTGCCGCCATTCAAGTAGATAGGAACTTGCAAGAAGTCAGCATAAGTACGAATAGCTTGGCGCACCAAGCCTTCATTGAGCAGGAATTCACCTTCAAGTTTCAGGTGAAGGGTGAAGGTTGTACCGGGTTGATGGCGTGTGGCCGGGGTCAGTGTGTAGGTTTCCTCACCTCGACTCTCCCAGCGCCAGGCCCCTGCGTTGGGCTGCGTGCTGCGCGTGACCATCTCCAGACGTTCGGCAACAATGAATGCCGACAAAAGCCCTAACCCAAACTGTCCAATCAGCATGAGCGCTGCTTCCCGATCGGCGACCTCCAGCCGTTCGCGCAATTCGGCGGTGTAACCTCGCCCAATGGTAGCCAAGTAAGTATGGATCTCCGTCTCAGTGAGCCCAGCGCCATTGTCCTGAACGATCAACTGCCGGCGAGCTGGGTCAGTGCAGACATCGATACGTGGAGCGAAGTGAGTATCCCCAGGAGTTTCGATCCGGCGGCGCTGGCAGGAATCGTGAGCGTTCTGAATCAGCTCACGCAAGGCAACCTTAGGATCGGAGTAAAGGTGCTCACTGAGCAGGCGCAGGATGCCAGGTACATGGAGAGCAATGTGGTGAATCCCCTCACGTGGATCACGATCCTGTGAATGTGCTACCATACCTACCCATTTCTATTGGGATTCAACCTCATAATGATGTCGAGCTTCGCGTATCTACGACATCATCAAGTATAGCACACCCGCAAATCTCAAGAATCGCCGCCAGACCTATGTGGAGAAAATGGACAAGCGGTGCAACAGCCAAGAGAGATGCTACCAGGCAATCCAGCGCGATCCCCAAGAACATGGCTCAATACATGAGGTAGCAACCTGTATCCACCGATTAAGCAACATGACACTCCAAAGAGCTTCCCATGTTTTCCATACAAAGATACGCTATTGCGCCCACAAACACTTGACTCCTTACCATGGCCGGGAGTATACTTTTCCTACCGACCGGTCGGTAGGAAAAGGGGCTCATGTCCAAGGTCACCCGACAAGAGATCGTCGAGGCTGCTGTACGCCTGTTCAACAAGAATGGCTACCACGCCACGTCGATGCAGGATATTGCGCACGCAGTTAACATCAAAAAGCCCAGCCTCTATCATCACTTCACCAGCAAGGAGGCCATCCTGCTTGCCATCCTGGAAGCAGGCATGGAGCAACTTATCAACGAACTGGAAGCCATCGTTACCTCCAACCTTGACTGCTCTGCAAAGCTCCGCGCCGCTGTCCACTCCCATACCAGGGTGATAGCGGCCAATCCCGAAGGCGCAGGCGTCTTCCTGCGGGAAGATCGTGGGCTGGGCCCCGAATATATGGCGCAGTACATTGCCAAGCGGGATCACATTGAGCGGCTGTTCCGCGCGATTATGCAGCAGGGGATAAGGGAAGGTCAGTTCCGCGATGCAGACGTGTCGATCACAGTGCACGCCATGCTGGGCACCGTGAACTGGATGACGCGCTGGTATCGCCAGACAGGCCGCCTGAGCGCTGCGCAGATCGCAGACATCTTTGCCGACCTGTTCCTGGACGGTCTGCTTAAATCGGCGGACAGAGAGCATTGAGACCTGCGTGCAAATCTCTCGCAGGATTGTTTGAGAACTGTTGGCCTTTTCTTAGCACCCGTGGAGTGTAAAGGACTATGATCACTTTCACCCCCACCGAAGAACAGCAGATGTTGATGGACGCGATCCACCGCTACGCCGAACAAGATGTACGGAAGATCGCGCACGAAGCGGATGAGACTGGCGAAATCCCCAGCCAGGTCATTGGAAAGGGGTGGGAACTGGGCATCCTCCCCGGCCTGATTCCAGAAGCCTATGGCGGCTATGGTGAAGGATCGAGTGCTGTCACCGGTGTGCTGGCCCTCGAAGAGATGGCTTGGGGAGATCTGTCCGTCGCCCTGGAGGTATGGACTCCAGCCCTCTTTGCGCTGCCTGTGCTGATCAGTGGCACCGAGGAGCAGAAAAAGACCTACCTCCCCGCCTTCTGCGACGTTGACCGCCCAGCAGTGACGGCAGCCCTGATCGAGCCAAGTATCAAGTTCGACCCGTGGCGTCCAGCGACGACTGCCACTCGCAACAATGGCTCAGTGGTACTGGAAGGCGTGAAGGCCTATGTGCCTCTAGCCGCCTCGGCTGAGCGACTGATCGTCTACGCCACCGACAGTGAAACTGGGCGCGTCGATGGCTACATCGTTGAGAGGGAGGCAGAAGGTCTAGAGATCGGCGAACGCGAGAAACTTCTGGGCATCCAAGCACTGCCGACCCACACCGTCAAGCTCTCCGGCGTAAAGGTCAACGCCGAAAACCGCGTGGGCGGCGAGAACGGCTCCAACTTTGCTGCCATCCTCAACCGCAGCCGCGTGGCACTGGGGGCGCTGGCTGTGGGTGTGGCGCGGGCAGCATTCGAGTATGCCCGTGATTACGCCAAAGAGCGCGTCCAGTTCGGCGTTCCGATTGCCACTAAGCAGGCTGTCGCCTTCAAGCTGGCAAACATGGCTATTGAGGTCGATGCGGCCCGGTTACTGGTGTGGGAGACAGCCTGGCAGGTAGACCAGGGACGTGAGATCACGCAGGCCGCGACGCAGGTGAAGCACTACGTCAACAAGATGGCCATGTTCGTGACCGACTCCGGCGTGCAGACGCTGGGCGGATATGGGTATATCCGCGAATACCCGTCCGAGCGCTGGCTACGCAACGCACGCGGATTTGCCACCTTTGACGGGCTGGCAATTGTGTAGCGGTGACGAGAGCGGGGAAACCGAGGAGGCAACCATGATTGACTTCAGCCTGCCCGACAAGATCAAGGTGCAGCTACAAATGACGGAATACGTGGCTCGTGAGGTGATGCGGCCCAAAGCTCGCTATCTGGATGAGCACGAGCACGAGCGCCCTGTTGACTTTGTCAAGATGATGTGGCCAGTCATGGCCGATATGCAGAAGGCATCGCTGGAACGCGAGCGCCGTAAGGCCGAGGCCAAAGCAGCGGGCGAAGCGCCGGAGCCTGGCAAAGAAAAGCGTGCCAGCACATACTATATCGGCTTGATGCATCTGGCTGAGATGCTGGCTTGGGGCGATGTGGGACAGTACCTCTGCACGCCCTCCGGTATGTTGGGCGGAACGGCAATTGAGGCTGTCGGCACCTTGGAGCAAAAGGAGCGATTCCTGAGCCGCTTTGCCGACTCGAAGGGCCAGCCATGCTGGGGTGCGATGGCGATGACCGAACCAGGCGCTGGATCAGACACGTCGGCCATCCAGACCACTGCCGTGCTCGATGAGGCCACCAATGAGTGGGTTCTGAACGGCGAGAAGATCTTCTGCACCAGCGGCGGTCTGGCATTGAATGAGTCGAACGGCCTGGTCGTAGTGTGGGCCACAGTCGACCGCAGTGCGGGGCGCGCTGGGATGAAGTCGTTTGTCGTCGAAGCCGGGACACCAGGGGTCAAGGTAGTCAAGGCAGAGAAAAAACACGGCATCCGCGCCAGCGACACCGTGTCGATTGTGTTCGAGGATGCTCGTATCCCCTACGATAACATCTTGGGCAGCCCAGAAGTCCGCAAGCGCGACCCAGAGAGCAGTAAGGGCTTCAAGGGCGCCATGAAGACATTCGACGCCTCCCGCCCGATTGTGGCTGCTACCGCAGTGGGCGTGGCGCGTGCTGCCCTGGAGATGACCAAAGAAAAGCTTCAAGAAGCTGGCATCGTGGTTCGCTACGACGCCCCACCGCACGAAATGACCGCTCTCGAGCGGGACGTGATCGAAATGGAGGCGGAACTGAGGGCCACCTGGCTGCTGACACTGCGCGCCGGATCAATGATGGATCACGGTGAGCCAAATGCGCTCGAGTCTAGCATGTGCAAGGCCAAAGCCGGCGAGACCAGCACGCGTATTGCTCAGCGCTGTGTTGAAATACTCGGTCCAATGGGCTACAGCCGTGAATGGCTGATTGAGAAGCTGATGCGTGATGCGAAGATCGCCGACCTGTATGAGGGGACGCACGAAATCAACCTGTTGATCGTCGCACGGCAGATCCTCAACTACAGCTCCGGCGAGTTACCTGCCTAAAGGTTTCGTGAGACTACCTCGACGAAACCTCAGGCTCGACCGACAACACTTTCGGTCAAACGTCCAGCATCCGAACGAACAGAGACTCAGACGGGCGGGAGGGCTTTCTCGCCCGTCTTCTACTGACACAGGCTGCTGACCTGACCTTACCGCCGTGGCAGGACGACGCTGAATTCACCCTTCAGTTTAAGCGAGTCGTCGTCTTTACCCTTGACCGTCACCCTACCATGTATGATTCCCTGGCCCTCCTCCTCAGACTTTCCAGTGACCTGAGCATGGCACACCAGCGTCTCGCCTGGCAACGTCATCCCGCTGAAACGCACCTTGAAGCGCCGTACAGATCCCGGCCCGGCCCAGTCAGTGATTGCTTGTCCAGCGAAGGCCATGATCAGCATCCCATGCGCGATCACGCCTGGCAGTCCCACCATCTGGGCCACTTTGGGCACGGTGTGAATCGGATTAAAGTCTCCCGACGCTCCGGTGTATCGCACAAGTTGCATCTCGGTGACTGGCCCCTTGATCAGGTCGGGCAGTTCATCTCCAACGTTGACATCTTCAAAGTATACAGCCATAGCTCCCCCTACTCCCGCACGATGATCACTGCCCGATCGATCAAGACCGGTACATCATGTTGGTTCCTGTACTCGGTCACAAACTCCACAAAGTTCAGGTCTCCTGATCTGCCTGGTTTGGTGTAGATGTCGGCCACGCGCGTGTGCCCAGTCACTGTGTCACCCACATGGATTGGGGCCAAATACTCATACTCCTGCTCAGCGTGCAGAACGTTCCAGATCTCAACACCAATGGCATTCAGTGCCTTCTCCAGCCCACCCGCACCCCAGAACGCAAACAGCGTTGGGAACGTAGGGGGCAGCGGTGGGTCTTCGCCCTCGTAGACCGGGTTGGCATCTCCGATGGCAAGCACAAATTCTCGCAACTTGCCACGTTCAACCGTAAAACTGAATGCCGGAAAAGCCATTCCCTTGTGTGCTTCATCGACCATGGTCCCCCCTTTTGAGCATGAGTCTAGCTAGTAGTCAGTCAGATTTGGCATATAGGCATCGAACATCCGCCGAAATTCTTCTGCGATGCCCAGCGAGGCGTCGACCCGCGCGAAGTTCAGCAAAGTGTCCATCTCCACGGCCTTGCAGCTCTCACTTGGCACCTCAAGCCTTCCCCGGTCAAACGAACACCTCAACGAGTGACTCGATGATCCGCACTCCCAACGCAGCCAGACGGTCGCGAGCGTGATGCCCACTATGAATGCAGCAGCAATCCACTCCCAACGCCTGCGCAACTTCGTAATCGTGCGTGGTATCCCCCACAAACAGCATGTCGGTCGGATCGAGACTTTGAACCGCGAGCCACTGTTTGGCGATCTCAGTTTTGCCAAAAGCGTGATGGTCGTCCAACCCGATGACGTCCGTAAAGTATGTTTCAATGCCAAAATGAGCAAGCAGGCCATCCAGTTGCTCCTTCTTCATTGCAGACAGGATCGACTGGGTCAGCCCCCTTTGCCGGGCCAGCTCAAGCACTGCTCTGGCCCCATCTCGCAGGCGACAGTCCAGCAACTTGCTTTCGTAGCCTGCGATGAACTCGTCGCTGAGCTGCTCAAAAGGCTCAAGCGAAAAATCAAAACCGAGTGCGCGGTAGTAGTCGATGACGGGGAAATCGAAAACGACCTCGTAGCGAGCAGGTGTGAGCAGAGGCAGGTTGCGGCCGGCGAGCATACCATTCATCACCTCGATACACAGCCAAGCATCATCGAACAATGTGCCATTCCAGTCCCAGATGATATGCCTGTATCTGAGGCTGCTCATCTTTCACTCACGCCCATGATCCCCCAAACGCTGTGAGAGCATCGTCTCCAACAGTCATACACGCCGGTATCGCAACGCCGGGCTGTGTTCTTGCTCCAGGGCTGTCAGATTCTCGATCATGACCATACCGCGCTGATTCAGATACTCGATCCTTGCCCCTGTCTGTTCAATCTTCAGCAACTCGCTGTAGCCGTCCATGCCACCGTAGATGCGAAGCGCAATCTCGTAAATGGTGCGTGGCTCGTCACAGTGCTCTAGCACACGCGCGACCTTTTCTTGCGCAAGTTGCCGTGTGCGCCGGACGATGGCATAGAAATCATCCATGGCCTGTTCATGTCCACCTAATGCAACCCGGACTTCTTGAACCTGCTCAGCCTTGGCCAGCGACTCGATATAGTGGCCCACGCCGGTATACGGCATGATACTCTCCGGTGCAAGCGCGACACTCGTCTCCGGCAGAATGTGATCAGACACAAGCAATACGTCATCTACCTGGAGCATCACCAGACCCGGAGCATGCCCGGGAACATGGATCACATGTATTCGGTTGTCGATCACGTCCCCATCGTGCAGCGTAAAATCCACTGGGACAGACGGAAAAGCCCGCTTGCCAAGCATATACATGTCGAGCAGCCGCTGTCGGTGTTCCAGGGGAACGCCAGCGCGTGCCAGAAAGTCCGCCATGGCCGTCCGGGTGATAAGTACACGTTCGTCATAGTTTACCAGCACAGGGCGAGACAGCTCGTGCAGTCCTACCTCAGCCTGCGGAGCCTGTGCTTTCACCTGGGCCAGGCCGCCGAAGTGATCGACGTGTCCATGGCTGATAATGATCTGGTGAACATTTTCCAGACTCGCCGGAATGCCATGCTCAGCACGTACTGTCTCCAGCCCAGCCACCAGGTCGGCATGACACGAGCCGAAGCCAGAGCCGACATCTACTAGAGCCAGCTTGTCATCGTAGGAGATCAAGTGCGCGTAGGCAATGTATTGAGGGAAGACCTCAAGGGGCAATCGAAAGATCAGCCCTCCGCCTGAGGTCTCGAACCGTTCAACCTTAGACTTGTTAGCCATGATTCTCACTTGGGTTGTCAGAGTGTACCGGATCGAGCACCAAGTTGTCGTCAAGCCGATAAAGACCAAGTTCTCTGGCCATCTGCCGCGCCCGCCCGTATTCCTCCGGTGTGATGGGCCGCCCGATGTCTGAGCGACCAAACGCACGGTAAGCCGGGCGATACTGGTCCATCAGGCTTAAGTACGTGTGAGGTCCCAGGTTGCGTGCGATCCAGCGCAAAACCCCGGCAGTGTTCTCCTGGTGCCCCGGCATGACCAGATGCCTGATCAGGACACCGCGTTGGGCCGCACCGGACTCGTCGAGCGCCAGGTCTCCAACCTGACGGTGCATCTCCAGAACTGCCTGTTGATTGACACGCGGATAGTCGTGAACTCCGCTCAGACGCAGGGCCAACTGGCCATCGCTATACTTCATGTCGGGCAAGTAGATATCCACCACGCCGTCCAACAGCGCCAATACCTGGAGCGAGTCGTAACCGCCCGAATTCCATACCAGCGGCACGCGTAGACCTTCTCCAGCAGCAATAAGCAGCGCGGAGAGAATCTGTGAGGCTATATGCGTCGGAGTCACCAAGTTAATGTTGAGTGCGCCCTGTCGCTGAAGACTAAGCATCACATCGGCAAGTTGGAGAGCGCTGAGCACCCGTCCACGCCCTCGAATGTTCCAGCGAGCTGTCTGACAGAACTGACAACGCAGGTCGCAATTGGCAAAGAAAATTGCGCCAGAGCCGCCCCCAGCAACGAGCGGATGTTCTTCTCCAAAGTGCAGGTAAGCTGTGGCTACCAGAACCTCTGTTCCCGTGCGACATGGACCAATTTCACGGGTTCGGTCAATACCGCAGCTCCAACCACACAGACGACAGTCACGCAGCGCTGCCTGGGCTTGCACCACCCGTCGCTCAAGCTCGCCGCTCCGATAAAGAGCAACATAAGCAGCCTCACGCATAGGATACATCTCGCGCCAACCGGAAGCCCACCACACCAAAACTGTCGGTGGGCAACTCACCCTGACGAGCAGAGCAGCGTATCGAGAGGAGACGGCTGCGCCATGAGCCACCATGCATCACACGCGGCTCAGAATCAGTGACTGAGTCTTCTCGGCCATCATCGGCACGGTAAGGATACGGCCAGTACAGCGATGAGCACCACTCCCACACGTTCCCTGCTTGGTCGTGGTGCCCATACGGGCCACGCCCAGCGGGGAACATGCCCACGGCGCACAGCTGGCCCAGTGGATCGCCGATCCACACATTGGCCCGCTGGCTGTCGAATCCTTCGCCCCAGGGATAAGTGCGACCATCACCATCGCCACGAGCAGCCAGCACCCATTCGGCTTCAGTAGGTAGGCGATAGTGATAGCCTGTCTCACGGCTCAACCACATACAGTAGGCTTCTGCATCTCGTGCTGAGACCCAGACAACCGGCATATTTAGCTGAGCGACATCTGGCCTTCCGCGCCGCCAGTGGCGCGGCCTACGATAGCCTACTGCCTCAACGAAAACAGCATAGGCCGCCTGTGTCACAGGGTACTGCGCCAGCAAGAAACACTTCACATGCACGGCATGCACTGGTCGCTCATCGCGATAACTAGCACTGCCTAACACCGCAGTTCCAGCCGGCACATGGATCATCTCAGGCAGGTAGTGAGGCGGTGAGAAGCGTGGATCGCCAAGAAGCGAAAGAGCCTCGCCCGCATAGAGACGTTGCCAGACCCACAAGCCGGGGATAGCCTCAAGAAGCTGTTGGGAGTACCAGGACTCGTGCTCTCGCGCCCGGATAGTGCGCGCTGCCTCAGCACGACGGCGTGAATCGCGTCCCAACAGAGCAGCCCATAAGCGAGGATCAAGCTCACGCCGGCTGATGCCTAGTGAGGGCGTATCGATAGACGGCGGACCTGAAGGCTGCATCGCCTGCCCCGGCCGTTCCTGATTCACCTCATCCCATGGCTGGCCTGATAGGTCGCCACAGTCACAGTAGCACTCTCAGTTCCAAGCTCACTCAGCAACGCGATGGCCTGCGCGGCAACTCTCTGGCTGGTGCGCAGGTCATTCAGAAGGCCACCCAGCGCCCGAATCACCAGCTCAGCCTGCTGCGTGTCGAGATGCTGCACTAGCAGACTGAGCGCATCGAGCACGGCGCTGTGCACCACATCGCGGCTGACGCCTCGGAAGCGCTCGTCGCGCAGGACGGTGGTCAGCGGAGCAGCCAGCCGCCCCTGGCCGCAGCCGCCAAGCCAGCGTACAGCCTGAGCCACGATTGTCGATTCCGCCACGCACAACCGCCGGAGTGTCGGCATGCGCCAATACTCAGCAAGTGCTCGGATGGCCGCGTGGCGTAAGCCAAGCCGTTCATCGTCCAGGACGGCAATCAGAGCCTGCTCAACCTCAGGCCGATCCAGACGGCCCATAGACCAGATAGCAGCCTGTTGAAGCGCAGGGTCGTCCTCGCGCAGCGCTGCCACCAGCCCTCCCAATGCCCGCTCGGCATCCAACCGAACCAGCGAGTCCATAGCCGCCAGCTTGTGTTCGTAGGAAAAAGGGACTTTCCACAGCACACCCAGCTTGTAGTAACGCGCCCCAGGCAGCAGCACAGCAGCCATTGCTGCACCATAGAAGCGACCCGCCGCCTGATCAAGTACACGCTCAACGGCCTCCAGACGCCGGTCACTGTCAGCATCGAGTAGATCCCAGAACAGTGCCCGATCAATGCGGCGACGGCGCACCCCACCCAACATCGGCTCGGAGCCAGACAGACGTGCAGCCGCCGAGCTTCCCAGTGAGGGGGCATCGGTATAGCGAGAGGTGCCTTCAACCATAGGCATCCATTCCGCTGCCTGCGGGCCGGGTTCGTTCCTCAAGCACTGCATGTGCTTCGTCGGTACCCAGCCGCAAGAGCGCCCAACGTACCAGGGCGCGGACCAAGGGATCGGGTTGCCACAGCAACTCACCGAGGCCAAAAGCAAGTCCCTCAGGCTGAACCTCAAGCAGGTAAGAGATGGCAACACGGCGAATGGTACGATCCTCATTGAGGAGGGCGGTCAGGGGAGAGGGACGCAGGGATGAGCCAGTCACACGCCGCCACGAGCGAAGCATCACCGGTAGTTCATAAGGCATCTCAAGGTAGTCATCGGCGCCAGCTTCGAAGGCCGATAACACCAATCGTCGATCATGTTGGACATCCATCACCAGGATAGGTATATGGCATATCAGTTGGTCTCGATCGCTGCGCACTTGCTGGATGACCTCCAAACCATCCACCACCGGCAGACGCATACTGACCACCAGCAGATTCGGCTGAAGGGCGCGTACCGCTCCCAGCGCCTGATCGCCATCTTCGACCAGGCGCACATCATATCCATTGGAATCGCCGATCAGGTAGGCCAGTTCGGCGATTCCATAATCACACTCAGCAAGCACAACCAGAGGGCGTCGCCGACCCACTACGGATGGCGCCTCCAACCCCTTTACACGAAAACGGCCATAGAGTGGCATGAACTCGCGGCTAAGAGCTGGCTCCATGCCGCTCAAACGGACGGCTCGCTTGCCGCCCAGGGTTGGTTCATTCCCATTGCCACGTGTCCGCCTGAAACCCATTCGATCCCATCCTAGATCCGATCACCCCACCCCTGAACTTCGATTACCTTAATTCTACTACCGGAACGTCACGAAGGAGAACCCGCTTGGTTAATAGATCGTAGACAGTAACACGCAACGTTCGGTTCTGGTCGACATTAAACTCGACCTCGACCCTATCCTCGCCTGCCTTGCCGGGCGGTTCAAGGTAGGCCACCGTACGCGCCCCATCTTGGTCGTTCAGCGGGATCACCTGGCGCATCTCGAATCCACCATTCACCATCAGGATGGCGCGGTCACCAAACATGACCTCTGTCACGCCGCCAGCACTCTCCTCGACCTCTCCAATGACAAGCTCAAGGGCTTCCTGGCCATCACGAGACGCCGTCAGTATTAACTTGACCGTTTCCTCAAGTGGATAGCGTGTGCCAGAGGCAATGATCTCCTCCCACTCATGCCGCCCAGTAATCGGGCTGAGGTGGCGGATGCCATAGGAATGGTACAAAAAGTCGTCCAGCCCTATACCAACCGCCAGCCCCAGAGCGCCGTGTGCGACAGCTTCGAAAGGCTTATGCTCGAACACACGCTCGCTGCCGAACAGTGTGCGCACCATGCGCCTTACCGACGGAATCTGCGATGTCCCACCCACTAACAGGACCGCACCTATGTCCTCAGGGAAGATCCCCCTAGCCCGTGCCGCACGCATGACCTTGTCGATAGTCTTTTGAACTGTGCTATAGAACCCACGCCGATCTAGGATATCCTCAAGTTGGCTGCGGGTAAAGTTGGCATGAAACGTGCGGTAAGCGTCAGGGTCGAACACACTCACCTCAGCACTCTCGTAGTCTGAGAGGCGAATCTTGGCCGCTTCGACAGCCAACTTAAGTTGTGCATAGGAGTCACCCACATCCGCGCGACTCGCACCACTGCGAGTCAACAGTTCTTCAAGCATCCAGTGGTCAATATCGTCGCCACCCAGCACACGCCCCGCTTTGGCAACGACGCGGGCTTCCGTCTGGCCCATGTGCAACCCAGCTAAGGTGGGCTTACCGTCCTCCAGCAAGACGCCGCCCCCCTCTTCCGCAACAGGCATTCGCACCAGCGAGACATCGAGCGTACCACCACCAAAGTCGAAGACCAGCACGAGTTCACCAGGAGTGCGCACCTCATAGCCGAGCGCCGCGGCTGTACTTTCATCAACAATGCGCAAGCGATGAATATTGGACCCCAGGCTGGCGCTGACCACCGTCGTCTCGTCGCGCAGCCATTTCAAGTATCGCTCAAAGCTCTGGATCGGCACGGTGAGCACCAGCTCGTCAATGATCCCACCTTCGTGAGCAACGACTGCAGACAGGACCGCCGACAGGAAAGCTTCACCAGCCCGAGACTCATCCCACTCGACACCGTCCAACACACGGGCGAGCGGACGAGTGCTGGCTGCAATCCCACGTTTGAAGGAGGCAAAGTACCGATCATCGTTCTGGTTATCATAACCGCCTGCGCGGACGGCCTGCCCGCTGACGACCTCACCATGCACACCATCCACGACATACAATAACGAAGGCACCAGCGCCGGAGAACTATCTCCGACAGGTGCAGATAGCCCCGGCAGACGGAGCGTCTCCGGGGCATTGACCGCTTCGCGCCACACCGCCACAACGGTGTTGGTCGTGCCGAAGTCAACCGCGATTTTCTTCATACCATCAACAGGTAACACCTCGCAGCAGCGTGATGTTTATGCAAGTCACATCGCATGTTGGCTCAAGTGCTGAAAGACAAACTGGCCAGGGCATATATCCTGTGCGCTGATACCCTATTCCACCCGCGTAACCTGTGCCTTGCACACCACGTCGCCGTTATACAGAAATCCTACATAGCGAATGCGCACCCGGTCGTCCGGAGCCACCGAACGCGCCCCACGCCCCACGGCAGAATGGTGGCGGGGATCGTAGCGCACCTCTGCTCCTGCCTCTCCGATGACCTCAAAACCGAGGTCACTCAACGCCTGGCTCAGGGGCGCCATCAGGTCAAGCACATCGCGAGCGCTGAGGTCTGCCCCAGCCTCGACGGCGGCCCGCAGGGTTGGGAGCTGGGTAACCACCGACTGGATCCGCTTAAACAGTACCAACCGTTCGCCCCGCATGGCCTCCAGGCTACTCTGTGACAGCCGCGCCTCGAGAGCAGTATACTCCTCGCGCAGCTTGGCGATCTGGGCATCGCGGGCATCGATCTGTCGAGCCAGATCCTGCTGAGCGCGCTGCTGCGTCTCAAGCGCACGCCGAAGGCCACGCATATTTTCGACCATCAGATCATACTCGCGCAGTTTTAGCCGCTCGATCTCACGTCGGAGACGCCAGATCGCCACACGGTCGCGCGCAAGTTGAAGGAAGGCAACCACCAGATGTCTAACTCGGTCCGTCATCGCCATGTCGATCTCCGAGCAACCTGGCGGACGTTTCAGGCCCAACGCCAGGCACATCACACCCCAGCGGATCATCAGGATTGAGCCATCGAACGATTGGAATCAGGCTGGCCTCCAGGTCGGCAAATGTCACTGTGCCATCCGGATCGATGTAGACCTCAACCTCGATAGGCAGCGGCGAATTAGGCGGATTCGTCTGCGGCTTCGAAGGAGATTGGCTCATGTTGCCATGCCTGCAGAGTTATGTTCGAGTGACGACGCCGTCGTCCTGAGTCTGCGTGTTGTTGAAGTACTCCGACATATGCTCGCGCTTGGTGACCTCACCCAGGGCCTTTTCGATGGACTCCGTGATCTTCTCGCAGTCCGGGCCGTTGACGCCGGTCACGCGCTCCTCAACTGTGCCATCAGGTTTGATAACAATCTCAATCTGCTGTCTCCCAGGCATACTCTGTTACCTCACATCTTCATAACCACAAATCCAGCCGATCGGCGCGGCTCAGGATTATTCATCAGCCCTCCAACTTTGAAAAGGTCGAAGGGCACCCCCCAATTAGCCATCAAGTCATTCGCGGCTGTTACTCTTCTTACGCCCAGCGCTGGATCACCAGTCGGATGCTACCGTCTTCTTGCAACTCTTCTTCAACAGTCTGCCAGCCCTGGGCGTGGGCCTGGTCGAGAACTGTGAGGTAGGCATAGCGCTGAGAGACCTCCTTCAGGAAGCGCTCACGGTCTATGCGCAGCCCCCACAGGTCGGCCACCATGACGACCTGCCCTCCCTCGCTGCGGAAGCCAATGTCATAACGGGCATCGGTCCGCACTACCAGATCGGCAGTCGTCTGTTGGGCCCCATAGCCGCGGACTATGCCATTTTCGACCACGGTATAACCTAGATCTTCTAACACGCGCTTTACTGTCGTCAGATCGCGCAGTTGAGTCCTAATCCGTGAAAAGTGTGACATGCACCACCTCCCTCACGAGAACCTCATCCTGACGTTCCGCATCTTCACAATCGCATCACCATGATTCTGGCCTGTTTACCAGCGCCTGTCAAGCCAGCGGCACCGCGCGGGTGCATTTCTTTGTCAGGGCAACTTTGGTCTCACCTCCGTCTTCGGCGGGGGCGGCTCGGCAGGGGGTGAGGTTGAACCGCCCCAAACGTGAAACACACTCGCATTGCGCACCGCCTCCCTCACCCAGGGTTGGCTTTCCTTGCAGGAAGACATGCGGTAAGATGACACCATGAGGAAAGTGAGGCGAATGCGCCTGTGGACAGTGGCGTTGACAGGCTGTGGCCGCGTACTGTCAATGAGCCTGAGTTTTCTGGTACTGGTGGGTTGCAAAAGTGAACCCTCTGCCCCCACGCCAACCATGACAGGCCCTATCGAGCTAAACAGCACATCAGATGCTGCGCTGTCTTTAACGCTTCAGTACGCAGCCGCTGAGACCGCCGTGTGGATCAGCCAGATCACACCCGATCCCACCTCAACTGTGGGACCACCGCTGACCCTAGTTGCGCCCGGTGTAACCGGAGCATCTATGAGCACACGGATTGGTGAATGTGTGCAGCCAGAGAACACTATGCTGCACATTCGGCAAGGATTTTGCCTCGCTGCGCCTCTCACCTGGACAGCCTACAATGTCGACGGCGGAATGGCTGCCATGCTTGATACGACGCCTGGGCAAGCGCTGGCAATCCAGCCTGACTGGGCAGAGTCTGCTGACATATGTATTCTGATGATCTACATCACTGCCAGCCGCTCGGCGCTGGACGAGCTTGAGGCCAAGATCTCCACATTCCGGCAGCGAACAGACCTGACTCAACTTACATCCGAGATTCAGATGCAGGCATTGGGCAACCTGGCTGTGCCGGGCTTCACATGGGCATCCTCAAGTGGGCAAAGCGGCAGCATCTTTGCCGACACAATTGGCATGAATCGGGTGGCACACATCAGCTTCAGCGGGTCTCAGTGTCCACTAGATCAATTACTTCCCGTATTGGACACTTTGCGGTTTAATATAGAACAGTGAACTGCTCGACGATGACAACAAACCAACGAGGAAGAGGATATGGGCGACGATCAATTCTACAGCGGAGATGAAGAACGCGAAGCAGCTGAGGATCGCATCGCGCGCATCCGGGCGGGTAGCAGCGCTGCTCCCCCGGCACGCTCGACAGGAGCAAGTGACGAACTTGAGAGCGAGGCGGTCTCACGCGTCCAGGCACGCGGACGGTTGATGCGTGCTACCCTAGAGGATGTCTCCGTGGAGCGGGCGCCCATGGGCCGTGCTCGTGGGAGGGGCCGCACCGGGCAGGCAGTGGTCATCATCGGGGGCGTCGTCGGAATCGGCATTGTGCTGCTCATCATCATTGCGTTGGTCAGCGCACTGGCTGGCGGGGGTGGAATATCGCTTCCCTTCATTGCCACCAAAACACCGACTCCCCTGCCGACGGCAACGGCTACGCCAACTCCCCTGCCCACCGAGACGCCAACGCCCACCAAGGTCGCCCCGCGCCTCAACCTGCCAAACCTGACATGTATTTTCCAGAGTGGCCAGGGTTGCGCTGACTACTGCCAGGATTCTGCCAACGCAAACGAGTGCGGTGCGGCCCGCCGTTTCGTCGAGGCCCAGGGAGCCGATTTCGACTTCTGGCTGAGCTGTGTGGCCCCCGGACCAGGTCCTAACGTCGGCAACCCGCAAACCTGCCTGGAGGACGCTTGGCGCAAGAAGAATCCATAAAGTCGGCTCGAAGATAGGTTCCACATGGGTAAGGCGCTGGAAGCTGGAGTGTGGGAGTGAGCTACAAAGTTGTTTGCAACCCTCCCACTGGTTAAATGACTGGCCCAACGGGGAGCGCAGGGAGTGGACAGACGTTTCTACATACCGCCCAAGGTGATAGGGGCATCACTGGCAGTCTGCGGAGGGGTGTTGGCAGCCACAGCGGCGCTGGCCGATGTCATCGGCCTGGGCGGCGATCCAACCTCTTTTGGCTACAAACAGATCATCGGGACGTCGGTCGGTCTTATGTGCCTAGTTGTTGGCGTAGCGTTGCTGCTGTTTGGCACAGCATGGCCTGGAGGCAGGAATAGTTAACCAGAGAGCAAGCCTAAGAAAGGCGGGAGAGGACCGAGAACCTCTCCCGCTCAACTTCACTAGAGTCGTCACACGGTTTCCGCGCTACAGATTGGCCAGCATGTCTGGAATCTGCTCCGGGTGCGCGGCAACTCGGACGCCCACAGCCTCCAAAGCCTTGATCTTGTCCTCCGCCGTTCCAGTGCCGCCTTCGACAATGGCGCCGGCGTGCCCCATGCGCTTGCCCGGCGGGGCAGTCTGCCCAGCAATGAAAGCTACTACTGGTTTCGTCACGCGCTCAGCGATAAAGCGTGCTGCCTTTTCTTCGTCTGTGCCACCGATCTCGCCGATAAGCACGATCTTCTCGGTAGCAGGATCGTCCTCAAACAAGCCCAACACGTCGATGAAGCTGGTGCCATTGATGGGATCGCCGCCGATACCTACACAGGTCGTCTGCCCCATGCCACGCTGGGTCAGGGCATAGACCACCTCGTAGGTCAATGTGCCCGAACGCGACACAATACCGATGTTGCCCGGCATGGCAATGTGGCCGGGCATGATGCCGACCTTGGCCTCTCCAGGCGTCAGCAGCCCCGGACAGTTGGGGCCAACCAGACGCACACCCTTCTGGTCAAGAAAGGCCCGCACTTGGATCATGTCCAGAATCGGAATGCCCTCAGTGATACATACAATCAGGGGAACACCCGCATCCGCCGCCTCGTAAATCGCGTCTGCCGCACTGCGGGCAGGGACGTAAATGGCTGTGCAATTGGCCCCGGTCGCGTCGACCGCGGCCTTCACGGTGTCAAAGACCGGCAGGTTATCAATCCATTCACCGCCTTTGCCCGGTGTCACACCGCCGACCACAGTGGTGCCATAGGCAATCGCCTGCTGGGTATGGAATGCCCCCTCCCGGCCTGTGATACCCTGCACAATGAGTTTAGTATCTCTGTCAACCAGAATAGCCACAGTAGCATCCTTCTTTACGATGCCTGACGGGCAGCTTCGACTGCTTTCTGCGCCGCCTCGGCGAGAGTGTTGGCAGTAATCATGTTGGCCCCGGCCAGAATGCGGCGGCCTTCTTCTTCGTTGGTCCCCACCAACCGCACGACCATCGGCACGGTGGGCTTGATTTCGCTAATCGCGGTCAAGATGCCCTTGGCAACCTCGTCACAGCGGGTAATGCCTCCGAAAATGTTGAACAACACAGCCTTGACGTTGGGATCAGCCAGGATTATACGTAACGCCGCCGCCACCTTGTCAGCTTGTGCGCCTCCCCCGATATCGAGAAAGTTGGCTGGCGATCCACCAAACAGCTTGGTCATGTCCATAGTAGCCATGGCCAACCCGGCTCCATTAACCATGCAGCCAATCTCGCCGTCGAGTTTAACGTAGCTCAGACCGGCTTGGCGGGCCTGCGTTTCGGCAGGGGCTTCTTCATCTGTGTCACGCATCTCGGCTAGTTCTGGATGACGGAACAGGCCATTATCGTCGAGCACCATCTTCCCATCAACGGCTAGTAGCTTGCCTTCGCCTGTGATCACAAGGGGGTTGATCTCGGCCAGAGAAGCATCGCTTTCCAGATAGCATTGATACAGCGCCTTGGCGATCTGGATGAACTCCTTCCACATCTCACGTGACAGACCAATGCCGTTGGCGATGTCCCGCGCCTGGTAGTCACGCAAGCCCAGGAATGGGTCAATATGGGCGCGGACGATCTTCTCTGGAGTAGTTCTGGCCACCTCTTCGATGTCAACGCCACCCGCAGCCGAAGCCATCATCACAGTGCGCCGCGCTGCCCGGTCGGTCGTCACACCGAGATAGATCTCGGCTTTGATGTCCGCCGCCGGATCGACCAGCACCTTCTTGACCGTCAGCCCCCTGATGTTCATCCCCAGAATGGCGGAGGCATGTTGTTCGGCTTCCTCAGGGGTCCTGGCTAACCGGACACCACCCGCCTTGCCACGTCCACCGACAAGCACCTGAGCCTTGACAACTACTGGCCCGCCGATTTCCTCAGCGGCCTCAAAAGCTTCTCGTGGAGTTGCGGCGACCTTACCACGTGGTACAGGGATTCCATATTCGGCAAAGCAGAGCTTGGACTGGTATTCGTGGAGCTTCACTTTGACTCCTCGTAGGTACCTTGAGTGCTTCAGCAGAAAGGATTTCTAGAAACTCTTCCGATGAAACCTCAGGTCTGGCCAAATTGCTTTTGGTCAGACGCTTATGGGGAAACTGATGGGTTACCTCTCGATTATACTGCCCAGCCTTTGGAATACCAAGCTTTGAGCCAGAAAACCAACCTCGGCTGATGCTTCGAGCTTTCCCAGACCCGAATGTTATATTCCTCTGTGAAACCAGCTGCGCCCTCGTCTCATGGAAGAGAGACATCGACAAGTTCTAGGACTGCACCGCCTTCAAGAGGCCAGGCTCCGTCCGATGTGCTCACCATACCGCCATCATAGCTAACCTTGATCAGCCCAACACCCTCCACATAGTAATGTCGAACCGTGGCGCTGACTATTGTGTTATGCGCTGCACCGTCAGGGAACTGCAGCTGAAGATCCAAGAATACATCCTGGTGCACCGGCAGTGCGAGAAATTCGCCTGTTGGCACACGAATTGTCTCCAGAGCCCCTGCCTCCTGGATCAGCACCAGCTTGCCACCCAGAACCGGCAGCGCCTCGCCACCTTCAACAAATGGCAGACGAATGGCTCCACCGGCATCAAGCTCCTGATCCCAACCCGTGACGTGCCCAAGAGGAAGTAGATAGGCTGGTGCAGGCAGATAGTCACCCACGGGGTTGATCCCTACGACACCGAAGCCCAGTTCAGGATGTGCGACTGGCAGAGGGGGCAGACCAGCTATGCTTGCATCTCCGCAGTACATCCGAGAAGTTTGGCCATGAGCTGTAAGCGTTACCCCCTCAGATGTAACGTTGCTCGCCAGCACGATCTCAGTCTCTTCTGCCAGGGTGATCAATCGATAGGTCCACGTTGCGCCACTACGGCCCAGAGGCCACAGCAGATGGTCACACGGATTGGATGGAGGTACACTGGCAGCGGGCTGCGGCGTGGGCAATCCTCCCAAAACTGGAGTCGACGACAGTGTGGGCAGGAGAGTGGGTGTGGCTGTAGAAAGGGATTCTTCCGCCGGAACACCTGGTGTAGTCAGCTGCGGTTCCGGAGATGGCTCCGCCAGACATCCAGTCAGCCAAGTGCTGGCCAGAATGCCCGCAGCTATAAACATGGATATCCGCGATGCGAGCAGGCATTTCATGCGACTTCTCTCTGCAGCGGTTTCAGGGGACAGGGACTCTACCCTGTAGTATAATCCAGATCAGTCCAGCGAAGAGCGTCAAAGGTGATTCGAATGGCTTTTGAACAGGAACTTGACCTCCTGATCCGCTCCAAGTATCCCATAATCTACATCCCCACACCCGAAGAGGAGCGGGCTGAGCAGCTGATTGGTACCCTTGCGGAGAGTGGATCGCCGCAACGCGCGGTACATGTGTGGGACTTTGTCGAAGGGTTTGAAGATGGGACTGGGCGCAATAATCCGATCCAGGCGCTCAACGAGATCGAAAAAGCGCGGGCCGACGTGCCAACCATCTTCGTGATGCGCGACTTGCACCGGTTTTTCGATGACGTTCAGGTGGCCCGCAGACTGCGCAACCTAGCACGCCACTTGCGTAACAGCCGCAAGACGATGATCATTCTGGCGCCCACAATGCGCATCCCCCAAGACCTGGCCGAGGAGATCACAGTGCTCGATCTGGTTCCGCCCTCGGCGGAAGAGATTGCTGCCGAACTGGACACCACTCTCGAACAGGTCCCGATCCGGCTGACCCCCGGTGGTCGTGATGCGCTCATTAAAGCCTGTCAGGGACTGACGATCATGCGTATCCGGCTGGCGCTGGCACGAGCGGTGGCCAGCTACTCGCGAATCGATGATCGTGCTATCCCTTTGATGCTTGAAGAAAAGAAACAGCGCATCCGACGCACTGAGGTTCTCGAGTTCTGGCCCACAACTGAGACCATGGAGGATATCGGAGGGCTGGACATCCTGAAAGGGTGGCTCGAACAACGCGCTGCGGCCTTCACCGCCGAGGCCCATGAGTATGGACTCCCCTACCCCAGAGGCATCCTGCTAGTCGGCATCCAGGGAACGGGCAAATCGCTCTCAGCCAAGGCTACTGCCAGCCTGTGGCAGCTTCCCCTACTGCGCCTGGACATCGGCCGGCTGATGGGAGGGCTGGTTGGTGAGAGCGAGGCCAAGACGCGCGAGATGATCCGCATTGCCGAAGCCATGGCTCCTTGCGTCCTGTTCATCGACGAGTTGGATAAGGGTTTTGCCGGGTTGGGGGCAAGCTTTGTAGGCGACTCCGGTACATCGGCGCGTGTATTCGGCACGATTCTCACATGGATGGAGGAAAAAAGTTCCCCTGTGTTCATTGCCGCGACTGCCAACTCGGTTGAATCGCTGCCCTCAGAGGTGCTGCGTAAAGGTCGCTTCGATGAGATCTTCTTCATTGACCTGCCCAGCGAGCGTGAGCGGCGCGAGATCTTTGAGGTGCATCTAACCAAGGTGCGCCCCAACCGGTTGCGCGATTTTGATCTGGAACAGTTGGCATTTCAGAGCGAGGGCTTCAGCGGAGCAGAAATTGAGCAGGCAATCTACGAGGCCATGCATTTCGCCTTCAGCCAGCGTCGCGAGTTCTCGACCGAGGACATCTTGCGGGCCATGGCCCAGATTGTGCCACTGAGCAAAACTGCTCAGGAACGTATCATCCGGATGCAGGAGTGGGCAGCAAGTGGTCGGTGCCGTCCGGCCAGTTCAGAGGCAGCCCGGTCAGGGTTGCTGGGCCAGTTGTTCGGTGATGCCGGTCTGCCGCGTTAAACGGCATGTCAAGCAAGATGCATTTCCGAAACCCGGCACAGTCCCACAACACAACACGCGGCGGAACTCCCCTCAGGGATGAGTGTTTGAAGAATAGAAAGACCAGTGTCGAGTAAATCAGAGAACCTTGATTTTGAGCCCACGGGACTGGAGCCCGAACTACCTGGATATGCCAGGAGCCAGTCACCTATGCTGGGGGGGACCAGGCGACTGTGGCCATCTATCGCAGCATATCTATTGGCAGAACAGCATCGGGCGCATCGCCAGGGTGATATGGCTCGCGTGTGGGTCATCCGCCGTATGCGGGCCCGCATCCAGGTCCGCGCCATCCAAGAGCGGGAAGAAAGCCTCCTGACTGGAGAGCCGATCATCCCCCTTAGTGACAAAGATGCCCTGGCCGAGATCATGGTCGAACGGGACGAAGTGATCGAGGAACTGGAACAGTGCCGCCAATGGCTGCGCACACCGCGGGCTCAAGAGCTTCAGCAAGCTCTGTCCATCATTGACGAATACACAGGCTTCTGGCAGTCGCGTGCACAACAGTAATCCGGTCCTTTCAGTCATATTCAAAAAAGGGGTTGACAGCAGGGAACAGTACGTGATAGGATGAGTATTTAACTGCCCAGTGCAATCAGCGTCCATCCAGACTGTGAGGGACGCTGATTGCAGACCAATAGCCTCCGATCGCACAAGGAGGAGTCTATGGTGAGAACGCCCGCCGCCAGGGGGGCGGGCAGAGCGCTCCAGGGGGGCGAGCATCAGAGCGCTAACTCTCATGAATCCACGCACACTGAGGAGAAGGAGCAAAGACAGATGAAGAAGGTTTTCTTTGCGCTGCTGGTTGTGATTTTGGCAGCGTTGGTAACCACCGGCTGCGGGGCTGCTGGTGGTGCTGTGCCGGAAGCATGCCAGGAGGAGGGCGCCTGTGCAGTCTATGCAGAGGGCGAGCCGATCCGCATCGGCTTTGCCGGCCCAATGAGCGGTGACATTTCCGCTTTCGGGCAGGACGCCTCGCAGGCCATCCAGCTTGCTCTCGAAGATGTAGGCGAGTTTGAGGGCTTCACATTCGAGATGGATGCTCAGGACGACATGGGGACTCCTGAAGGTGGCGCTCAGGTCGCGAACAAGTTCGTGTCCGATCCCACCATCGTGGCTGTTGTGGGCCACCAGTTCTCCGGCGCGACCAATGCGGCTATGCCCATCTATGAGGATGCAAACATCCCCATGGTGTCACCCTCGGCCACCCGCATCGACCTGACCACGCTGGGCAGCAAGGTCTTCAACCGCGTCGTCGCAAGCGACGCCTTCCAGGGCGACCTGGCAGCGGACTTCTTCTACAACGATCTGGGAGTCCGCAAGCTGGCGATCATCCACGACGGCGGGGCATATGGCCAGGGTCTGGCCGAGCGGACGCGCGAAGTCTTCACCGGCCTGGGTGGTGAGGTGGTGGCGTTCGAGGCCATTACCGTGGGCGAAACCGACTACAGCGCAGTCCTGACCTCCATCGCAGCCCTCGGACCAGAGGCGATCTTCTTCGGTGGCTACACTGGCGAGGGTGCTGTGCTGGTGAACCAGCGCGGCGGCGTCGGTCTGGGCGAGATCCCCTTTGTCAGCGATGATGGTGTCTACGGCACGCAGTTCATCGACCTAGCAGGGGCCAACGCCGAAGGTGTGTACTGCACATCGGCGGCTGAGCCGCCAGCCTCGACCGCCAAGGACGACTTTGATGCGCGGTACGAGGAGAAGTTTGGCGTTGCAGCAGGCGCCCTGTCACCCTACAGCTGGTTCGCCTATGACTCCACCATGGTGATCATCGAAGCCATCAAGAAAGTCGCGATTGTCAGCGGCGGCAAGCTGTACATCCCGCGAGCTGCACTGGTTGAGGCTGTACGTGCGACCTCCGGTTACGCGGGCCTCACCGGTGACATCACCTGCGACGCCACTGGTGAGTGTAAACGGGGCGGCTTCGCCGTCTACCAGGTCCAGAACGGCGAGTGGGTCGAACTGCCGTAGCATGTTCTTCCCGTCACTCGACAGACACATTTAGCTGCAGCTGGCAGGGCAGGCCGCCTGACTTGCCCTGCCAGTTTGCACTGCATCTACTAAGAATCCTGCCCAATGTGTTGTGTCCCCCTGGCAGGGAGGAGAGAGGTATCCACACATGGCAGAAGTTGCTGCTCCACTTCACGCCAAAAAGCGCCTGAGTAACTACCAGATTTCCCAAATCGTCATCGGCATCCTGTTTGTAGTATTTCTGGCATGGCGTCTGTACACCGTGCTGGTCGTCGAGGCTGTGTATGGCCCTGCTGCCTGGGTGAGATTCGCCATCTCAGGCATCATCATCGGCAGCGTCTACGCACTGATCGCCATCGGCTATACTTTGGTGTATGGCATCCTACGCATGATCAACTTTGCGCACAGCGAGGTCTTCATGGCAGGAGCCTTCGGCGGCTACTTCGTGTTTGAGGCATTCAATGCTCTGATTGTCGATCCTGCTACCAATACGTCATTCATGGAGAGGTACTGGTACATCGGCGTGCCGCTGGCTTTTGCCGCCGGGATTGGCGCTTCAATGATGACAGGCTTCACATTGGAGCGGATCGCCTACCGCCCTCTGCGTAAAGCGCCACGCTTGGTGCCGCTGATCAGCGCCATTGGGGCCTCGATCTTTTTGCAGAACGCTGCACAGTTGATGTTTGGCCCCCAGCGTCATACCTACGTCAATCCTAGCGTCCTGGATCGTGCCGTAGGCTGGACTCTTGTCATTGGCGAAGAACAGGTGCTGATCAGTTACACGGGGGCCTTCACCTTTGTCCTGGCCATCGTACTGCTGATCGGCTTGGACACTGTCGTAGAGCGTACTCGCCTGGGGCGCGCCATGCGTGCAGTCTCCGAAGACAAACAGACAGCAGCGTTGATGGGTGTCGATGTGGACGGCGTGATCAGCCAGACATTTCTGATCGCTGGCGCTCTGGCAGGTGCAGCGGGGGTGATGTGGGGCATTCACTACGGGCAAATTTTCCACGCCGTCGGGTTCATCCCCGGCATCAAAGCATTCACGGCGGCTGTGTTGGGAGGCATTGGCAACCTTCGAGGGGCCATGCTGGGAGCCTTGTTCCTGGGCATCGTCGAGTCCTCTGGACCCGCGGCGCTGGGTTTTGACTTCCAGCTTAAAGACGTGATCGCTTTTGCGATCTTGGTGCTGGTGCTGATCTTCCGCCCGTCTGGCATCCTGGGTGAAGCTTTGTTGGAGGAGAAGGTCTAATGGAAGCTCACTTGCGAAACAGCCTGCGCACTGGGTCCATTTTCGGGGCTGTGATCATCTTCCTGTCGCTGATTGGTTTCTCGGTCACGGCCGCTGATCTGATCAGTGGCATCCTCGGCGGCTCCAGCCAGGGCATGCTCATCGTCGGGCTATCCATCTTCATCGGCCTCTTGGGACTTTGGGCAGGCTCGAATGCGGCCAAGCCGACCGAATCCGATACGTGGCGCCACGCACTGATCAGTGGTCTCTCTGCAGGCATCGCAGCGGGTTGCGTCGTGGGCATGTTCATTGGGATCGTGGGTATTGTGCAGTATAGCGGCCCAGACGTGGACATGCGCCCCTATCTGAACGCTCTCTCACCGCAATCGGTCAACCTGATGTTGTTCCATCAGACAAGCCCTGTCGTGGCAGCGCTGATCTACCTCGGGCTGCTGGCTGCGGCAGGCGCAACAGGTGGCGCACTGGCACGCGGCGCCGGTCGAGGGAGGCTTCAGAGGCCATTTGTTGCCTGGTGGCAGCAAGCTGGTGAGGCCATTCGTAACCTGTCCATAGTCAAGACCGTGCAGCGCAGCCGCTCTGCTACCTATGCCATGTACGGTGTGTTGTTGCTAGTCATATTCCTGATCCCTCAGTTCTTGAACAAGTACTGGAACTTCACTCTCGGCACAGTCGGCATCTATGTACTGCTGGGCCTGGGTCTTAACATCGTGGTGGGACTGGCAGGTCTGCTCGACCTGGGCTATGTGGCTTTCTTCTCAGTAGGTGCTTATACGGTTGCCCTGCTGACAGCCCCCAAGCCCCATCACCTGTTGTGGGATTTCTGGGTAACCGTTCCGATTGCGCTGATCTTGGCTGCGTTAGCGGGCGTCTTGCTGGGCATTCCGGTGCTGCGTCTGCGTGGCGACTACTTAGCCATTGTGACTCTGGGGTTTGGCGAGATCATCCGCGTGCTGGTTAAAAGCGATGCTATGGCATGGTTTTTCAACGGGGCCAACGGCATCCCCGGCGTGGGTGAGCCATTCTTCTTCGGAATCCCCTTCAACAACGAGCGTCAGTTCCTGTATCTAATCCTGATCGGCATCCTGATTGTGATCTTCATTACCGACCGTCTCCAGAATTCTCGTGTGGGGCGCGCCTGGATCGCTATTCGCGAGGATGAGACTGTCGCGCAAGCTATGGGCATTAACACACTGACCTACAAGTTGATGGCCTTCGGAATTGGCGCTGCGTTCGCCGGGCTTGGCGGGCTGCTGTTTGCCTCACGTAACCAGTTTGCTGCTCCCGACGACCTCACGCTGATGGTGTCGATCAACGTCCTAGCTGTGGTGATCGTTGGCGGAATGGGCAGCATCCCTGGCGTGATCCTGGGAGCCTTTGCTCTCAAGGGCCTGCCCGAGATCCTGCGTGAGTTGGAGAGCTTCCGCATTGTAGCCTTTGGCGCTCTGCTTGTCGTGATGATGATCCTGCGCCCTGAAGGTCTGTGGCCCTCCTCTCGTCGCCGACTTGAGATGCACGAAGAAGAGGAGGTCGAAGAAGAAAACGTGGCCGAGGGCAGCGCGATACCTATCCCAGGAGACGAGGCGGCATGAGCACTGTGTTCGAGATTTCACAGGTCACCAAGCGCTTCGGCGGTCTGACTGCCATCAACCGTCTGGATCTGGCAGTGCCTGAGTGCGTCATCGCCAGCGTGATCGGCCCGAATGGTGCAGGCAAGACAACCCTCTTTAACTGCATCACTGGCTTCTACGTGCCGGAAGAGGGCGATATTCTGTTCAAGGGCGAGTCATTGGTTGGGCTGTCCCCTGACCAGGTTGCCAAGCGCGGGATCGCCCGTACCTACCAGAACATCCGTCTGTTTAAAGCCATGACTGCCGTCGAAAATACACTGGTTGGCCACCATCCGCGTCTGCAGAGCGGCATGTTCGGTGGCATCTTCCGGCCCCCGAGCACCGTGAATGAAGAAAAGGCTGCTCTGCGCTTTGCATTGGAACTGCTGGAACTGGTTGGCTTGCGGGAGCACGCTAACGACTTGGCCCGCAATTTGCCCTACGGCGCGCAGCGGCGGCTGGAGATCGCCCGAGCACTGGCCAATCAACCTTCGTTGCTGCTGCTGGACGAGCCTACAGCCGGCATGAATCCGCAGGAGACCAGCGATTTGATGGCATTCATCGTTCGACTGCGCGACGAGCTTAAGCTGACAATCCTGTTGATCGAGCACGACATGCGCGTTGTGATGGGCATCTCTGATCAGGTCACGGTGCTTGACTATGGCGTCAAGATCTCTGAAGGAACACCCTCCGAGGTCCAGAGAGACCCAAAGGTGATTGAAGCCTACCTGGGTAAGCCCATGGAGCAGGTACACTAATGGCACTACTCGAAGTTCACGACATTCATACGTACTACGGCAACATCCATGCACTGCATGGCATCTCGCTCACCGTCGAACATGGTGAGATCGTCACGCTGATCGGCGGCAACGGGGCAGGCAAATCGACCACTCTCAATACCATCTGCGGGATTACCCCTGCCCGTCACGGCTCGGTGATCCTAGATGGGGAGAACATTACACACAAACCACCGCACGCTATCGCTAAGATGGGCGTGACTCAAGCCCCCGAAGGGCGACGTATCTTCGCACGCCTGACCGTGCGAGAGAACCTTGACATGGGGGCCTACTCCCGTAGCGACCGCAATGGCATTGAGGAATCGCTCGACCTGGTGTACCGCACTTTCCCGCGGCTCAAGGAGCGGCAGAACCAGCGCGGCGGGACACTCTCCGGCGGTGAGCAGCAAATGCTTGCCATCGGGCGGGCTTTGATGGCAAACCCGCGTATCCTGCTGTTGGACGAGCCATCGATGGGTCTCGCGCCAATCCTTGTGCAGGAAATCTTTGAAGTCATCCAGCAGCTTAACCAGCAGGGGACTACGATCCTGCTGGTCGAGCAGAATGCTCAGATCGCGCTTTCGATCTGCGACCGAGGTTACGTGCTGCAAACCGGAGAGATCGTGTTGGCGGGCAGTGGCAAGGAGCTGCTTGCCAACGAGATGGTGCGCAAGGCATATCTGGGCGAGAACTAGCTCACTGCCAGCTCTCAAGGGTTTCTCCGAAAGTCTTTTCAAAGACTTTCGGAGAAACCCTTAATCTGTTACAGCCACGAATGGTTTGCCAAATGGTTTCGATGAAATCCCGACCTTGACCGAAAAATGCCTTCGGCCAGAGGCTCAAAAGTCAACTTGCGGCTATCGTCTTGCCTATGAAGACCACTAATGTCTCCCTGCCCCGGCAGTGGTATCTATGGCACGCGGCAGCCCTGGTGCTGATTATGCTGGTTGGCGCATGGTTGCGATTTGATCACGCCGACTGGGATGACGGGCAGCAGTTTCACCCCGACGAGCGAGCCATCCTGTTCGTGGCTGAGACCATCGAGCTACCTGCTAGCTCACGCCAAGCTTTGACTCCTGCGCTCTCTCCGTTAAACCCATTCCGCACACGTCAGGGCGAGCAAAGACCATATCCCTATGGACACCTGCCACTCTACACTACCGTGACAGTGCAGCAGCTACTCCATCTTACGTGCGAGATCGCGCCGTCCGGATGCCAGTCCATTGCACCTGACACATTCGTGGGCCATCTTCTGAACGTTGGCGGAGCGCCGCGTTTCAACCACTTGACCTATGTGGGGCGGGCGTTCTCAGCCCTGTGCGATACATTGACCATCCTGGCTGCCGCCTTGCTTGCGCATGCGCTGTTTGGTTGGCAGGCGGGTCTGCTAGCATCTGTACTGGCCTGCTTCGCCGTGCTGCACCTCCAGAACGCACATTTTGGCACAGTAGACAGCGCACTGGCGCTGTTCAGCACGGTTGCCGTCTGGCTGTCCGTGCGCTATGTGCATACCCACCGACGTCGCGACAGCCTGCTGGCCGGGATGGCAGCGGGGCTGGCCATCGGCAGCAAGGTGACTGGTCTGCTGCTGATGGCCCCCCTGCTCGCAGGGTTCCTTGCCTTCGACCTGCCCATGAAATCATCCTGCCTCCCGCTGCCCCGACTACGTGACCATATCACCTTTTGGACAACGGTACTTGCCGCCGCAGCAACCTTCACTGCGACCAATCCCTATGTCGTCCTCGACCCAGCGCCGTTTGTGAGCGGCATGGTCACCCAGGCACGTGTGATCTCAGGCGAGATGGATTGGCCCTTCGTGCGCCAGTATATCGGCACAGCGCCAGTGCTATATCACATTGACCAGCAGGCCCGCTGGACACTCGGACCCCTGTTGACTCTAGTCATCTACGCCGGACTGATCTGGACGGTCGTCAATCTGACTCGTTCTCCCCGGCATGATATTGGCGTAGTGGTGATCTGGGCAGCTGCAGTGCTGTTTGTGGGCGGTGTTCAGTTCGTCAAATTCCCGCGTTACATGATGCCACTCACACCGACGTTGTTCGCACTGGCAGGTGGGATGCTGAGCACTCGATCAGGGGGCCAAATCACCTCAGGAGTCAACGCACTGAAATTGACCCTGGCGGCATCGACAATGGGGGTGACAGTGCTGTACGCCGTGGCCTTTACGGCAATGTATCGCCAACCGCATCCCTGGCTGGCAGCCAGCCAGTGGATTTACCGCACCCTGCCCCCTGGCACGATTGTCGCCGTCGAACGGGGGGACGATCCTCTGCCGCTGGACTTGATCGTGGACGGCTCCGGCTATATCCGCGATCAACAATACCGTGTCCACACTGTGGATCCATTTGCAGAGCCGGACGACACCTCCAAACTTAAAGCTATGCTGGCCCAGGTAGCCGAGTCGGACTATATGATCCTGTCGAGCAACCGACTGTACGGTGTCATCCCCCGGCTGTCCAATCGTTACCCCCTGACGGCAGCCTACTACCGAGCACTTTTCGCGGGAGATCTGGGCTTCAGACTGGAACGGTCGTTCAGTCGATATCCCCATCTGGGCAATGTCATGGTATGTGATGACACCTTCAACCGGGCTGGGTTACCTAACCCCATGGCGGCATCAACGACATGCAGTGTGATCCTGGGGTTTGCTGACGAGTCCTTCACGATATATGACCACCCCCTGGTTCTGATCCTCCGCAATGAAGCTCACCTGACGGCGTCTACCTTGGAACGAATCGTGATCCTGGAAGCACAGCAATGATCGGGCGTGTGGCGGCCATCCCAGAAACAGGTCCACGTTCTCTCGCTCTCAGGCTGCACAGCCATTTTGTGTAGCGCTATGTCTCGGCTGGCAAAAAACCGGCATTGACATGCCCCCAGACGGCGGTTATAATCCACACTTGCCCCGATGTCGGGGCGTTCCTGCGTCTTTTGTCATCATCCCGTCTTCCCCTGGCCGCTCCCCCAGCGAGGCATGCGTCCAGGTGGTAAGCGAAGAAGGGAGCATAACTAGCTATGTATGCAGTCGTCCGCATCGGCGGAAGACAGTACCACGCAGAAATCGGCAAGACGATCGTCGTCGAGAAGCTACTGGGTGAAGTCGGTGAAAAGCTCGAATTCAACGAAGTGCTCCTGGTAAGCCGTGACGGCGACGCGCTGGTTGGCCAACCGCTTGTCGAGGGGGCCAGTGTGAAGGCTGAGATCGTCGGTCAGATTAAGGGCAAGAAGATCATCGTCTTCAAGTACAGACCTAAGCAGAGATACCGCCGCAAGCAGGGCCACCGTCAGCAGTACACTCGTCTGCTGATCGATGACATCTCGACCGGTAAGAAGCCAAAGACAAAGAAGGCCAAAGAAGGTCAGGCCAGCGAGTAGTTTTTGAGGGCAGAGACATGGCACATAAAAAAGGTGGCGGTTCCAGCAAGAATGGCCGCGACAGCAACCCCAAAATGCTGGGGGTAAAGCGTTATGGCGGCGAACACGTCATTCCCGGCAATATCATCGTGCGGCAGCGCGGCAGCAAGTTCCATCCTGGCGTGAATGTCGGCATGGGACGGGATTTTACGCTGTTCGCCAGGGCCGAGGGCTACGTACACTTCGAGTGGGGGCCGGGTGGCCGCAAGCTGGTCAGCGTTCGACCGGAGAACCCGAACGCGCACTGATCAGCCTTGCTGACCAGGTCATCCGCGGACAACGCCTGAGCAGCCCATCAGCCCTAGAGGCATACGTAAACCCGAAATCACACGCATCACGCCACCCTGCGTCGTTGTTGAGCGTGGGGCCGTGTTGCACGAGGAGTAGAATTCAGTGAAGGCAGAGATACATCCCCAGTGGTACCCTGAAGCTCGCGTGACTTGCGCATGTGGCAACACATGGACCACCGGTTCCACAGTGCCAGAGATCAGAACGGACGTGTGTAGCGCCTGTCATCCGTTCTATACGGGTGAGCAGCGTATCGTTGACACCGAAGGGCAGGTTGATCGTTTCTTAAAGCGACTCAAGGCCCGCCAGGACATGATCGCAGAAGCTGGGGCCAGAGCCGAGGCAAGCAGCACATTGGCCCTGCCGCTCAGCACGCTCGAGATTGGCACGCGCAACGAGAAGGCATTGGCCGCAGCAGGGATCACAACCATTGGTGACTTTCTGATGAGATACGAAGAGGGTGGCGACGAAGCCCTGTTGGCCGTCAAGGGATTTGGTCATAAGGGTTTGATCGACATCAAGCGCCAATTGCGCATCCGTGGCATTGAAATCTCTGGCGAGTAACCCTTCTTTCCCCAACCCAGTCACCCCATGCGGAATCCGGGCGCGGCATCTATAATTTGGATGTCGCGCCTTGCTTCGTATGTGTCCATCGATCGATGTTTGAAAATATCAGCTGACACCTGTGGTTTTACCGGAAGCATCTGTAATCTCTCCTCGGCAAAATACCTGACCACAAGGAGTGAGGGCTTATGAAGCATCGCCAGGGTCGCATTGAAGTGATCTGTGGAAGCATGTTCAGCGGAAAGTCTGAAGAATTGATCCGGCGGGTGCGGCGAGCTGAGATCGCCAAGCAGTCTGTGCAGGTCTTCAAGCCCAGCCTCGATGACCGTTATGGGATCGACAGCGTGAACTCGCACGATGGCCGCGCTGCACAGGCAATCGCCATCGAAAAACCACAGGACATGTTGCAATACCTTCAGGACACCACAACCGTGATCGCCATTGATGAAGCCCAGTTCTTCGACGACAGCCTGATCGAAATATGCCGCGATCTGGCCGACAGACGCGGCATCCGAGTCATCATCGCTGGGCTTGACATGGACTTCCGGGGAGAGCCGTTTGGCCCTGTACCAGCGCTGATCGCCCAGGCTGAGCAAATTGATAAGCTACACGCCATCTGTGTAGTGTGCGGTGAAGAGGCCTCGCGCTCTCAGCGGCTGATCAACGGCAAACCCGCTGCCTACGACGACCCCATCATCCTGATCGGCGCGCAAGAAACCTACGAGGCCCGTTGCCGTCACTGTCACGAGGTGCCAGGGCGGCCTGCATAGTTGTTGGATAGGTTGTCGGAGAACACCATGCCGCCTGCTTACCAGGACATCCTTGACTACGTGCTGATCGACACGGAACGGTTGCGCACGCGAATCACTGAGCTGGGCCAGAAGATCACGGCTGACTATGCTGCCGACCAGGAGGTAATTTTGATCGGCATTCTCAAGGGCAGCCTGCTGTTTATGTCCGACCTGATGCGGCATCTGGACCTGCCTCACCAGATCGATTTCATGGATGTGACATCCTATGGTGCTGGGGCACGTGAGTCAAGTGGAACCGTCCGTATCCTGCGTGACATCACTATATCCATTGAGCGCCGTCACGTGCTAATCGTAGAGGACATCATCGATTCGGGTCGCACGCTGGAGCATGTCCTGCGGTTACTAGCCGCCCGACGGCCTTCCAGTCTGCGTGTGTGCACCCTGCTCGATAAATTCGAGCGGCGCGAAGTAGTCATCCCGCTCGACTACATTGGCTTTCAGATTCCCAATGTCTTTGTGTTCGGCTATGGCCTGGATATCGACGAGTACTACCGCAACCTGCCATTCATCGGTGTGGTCAAGCCAGGCGTGGTACTTGGCGCATAGGAGATGGACCCGAGCAGCTTCATTGCTATTGCTGAGGACACTAGACGATGAGTCTGATCCCCTCCTTGCCGCGACGCCCACTGACCTGGTCGGAGTTAGTCCAGGAAATAGCCGCCCGAACCCCGGATCGTGCACGCCTGTACCTGGTCGGTGGCGTGGTGCGCGACGCCCTGCGTGGTATTCCAGCTCACGACATTGACCTAGTCACACACGACGATGGGCTTAAGCAGGCACGGCAGCTCGCCAATGCGCTGGGGGGAGCCTACTATCCTGTTGACTCCGAACGCCACGTGGGACGGATTGTGATCGACCGAACAGGAAAGCACGCCGTGATCGATGTGGCCAGCTTTCGTGGCCCCGATCTGCTAGCCGACCTTGCTGCCCGCGACTTCACCATCAACGCTATGGCAGTGCGCCTGGACCAGCTCGACTGGTTGATCGACCCTCTGGGTGGGCAGCGAGACCTGTTCGACGCCAGAGTGCTGCGCCAATGCAGCCCAACCAGCATCGGCGACGATCCGATCCGCGCCCTGCGTGCAGTGCGCCAGGGGCTTCAGTTTGGGCTGCGTCTCGAAGCTGATACACGTGCTGCCGTGCGAGCCGCCGCTCTTCACCTAGCCAAAGAAGATGGCACACTTCGCCAACCGGAGCGAGTGCGAGATGAGGTGTTCAAGGCGCTGGCTGGCAAGCATCCTGCGAGCATATTACAGCTGTTACACGCTCTTGGTTTGTGGCGCGTGGTGGCGCCTGCGGCGACCGACAACCCACAAAGCATCGAGAACCGCTTGGCAATCGTGCGGCATCTCAGTGAATTGTTTGTCATCGTCAGCCCTCAGCGCGACGATAACATCGCCGCCAGCTTGGTTCTGGGCGTAGCGGTGATGGTGCTCGATCGCTATCGTCACCAGTTGCAGGAGTACTTGGCTCAGACCTTCGCCGACGGTCGCGCACATACAGCGCTTCTGTTGCTGGGTGCTTTCACGCCACCAGACATTCCGAATCCCGGCACACTGTGGGCCGAAAGGTTGCGGCTCTCCAACGCCGAAGAAAAAACGCTCAATGCACTTCAGCAGACACGTCCCTGGCTGGCCGATCGACAGCCGCTCGATAATCGGCAAATGCACCGCTACTATCGCAACACAGGCGAGACAGGCATTGCTGGCGTGCTGCTGATGTTGGCCGAGAGCCTGGCTGCCAACCCGTTAGCTACTGAGCCAACACAGTGGGGCAGCTTGCTTGAAGAAGTGGCTGCGCCTTTGCTGGATGCCTTTTTCCGCCGTCACCAGCAAATCGTCGCCCCGCCAGCGCTGATTACGGGTGACGATCTGATGCATAGCCTGGGCCTCAAGCCAGGACCGCACATTGGCTATCTGCTGGAACGAATTGCCGAGGGGCAGGCTGCCGGGGAAGTCCGCACACGCAAAGAGGCGCTCCGTGCCGCCGAGCGCCTAATCACGACCGACGCGAACCTGCTCTGATGGTATATAGCCCCTCAGTTTCGAGGTGGCACCTACTTCAACTGAGACGTGCAACTCGGGCAGCGGGTTGCTTTGACCGAGATGTTCGAGAAGCAGTACGGGCATTCTTTGGTCGTTGACTCAGTAGGCTTCTCCTCTTTCTTGAGCAGAGCAACCTGTGTGGCCCGGTTGACGGCTTTCACGAGCAGGAATACAGCCAATGAGACGATCAAAAAGTTGATGATCGTGTTGATAAACATCCCATAGCTGATGACCGCCGCGCCGGCGGCTTTCGCATCTGCCAATGAGGCATACGACTCGCGAGTCAGATTGATGAACAGATTCGAGAAGTCTACCTTGCCCAGGAGCAGGCCAATAGGAGGCATGATGATGTCGTTCACTAGCGAGTTGACCACCTGACCGAATGCAGCACCCATGATGACGCCCACCGCCAGGTCGATCACGTTGCCGCGCATTGCAAAATCTCTAAACTCTTTCAGCATAGACCACACCTCCTCATGGGTGATGAACTGAGCTAGGCATGAATGTCGCGATACATCTCGCTATGGGCCTACTTCGATCACAAGTGGCTCATAGCGGCAAGTGCAACCGTTGGGGCAAGAGCAGCCCACATGGGGTAATTCAGGGACGGCCTGCGAGTCCTTTGGAAATGTCCCCTGCCCATCACGGCAGACCGGGCAGGCATGAGCAGGGGCCACAATAAATACATGGCTACTCCGCGGGCTGGCCTTGATAGCCTGCAGCGCCCGTGCCAGTACAGAGTCGACCCGCAAGTCAGCTCCGCATTTAGGACATGTGACCACATGATCCTCGGCTTGAGTATGGCAGATTGCACACTCACGCATGGCTCTCTCCTCGATCTGCTATTGGATAGACACTTTGGACTATACCACTCCTGCTCCGATGAACACAGGGTGTGGTCTCACAGACTCTCCAGCCTCTCATAGAAGCAAAGTTGGGTATTGCCATAGGTGCGCTGATCATATAAGGCCAGATGCTTAAAGGATAGGTCTTCAAACTCTACAGGGTCGATCTGGGTGATGGCAATACCCTCGGGGAACAGCCAGTCAGGACGAGCGTCGATCAGCTCAAGGGCAGGCAGCCACATGCCTCTGTATTGGGGCGGCGCGATATAGATCACGTCGAACTCCTCACCCTCCACAGGTGGGCTGTCCAAGAACACAAAGGCATCCTCATGTCGAACATCGGCCCCAGCAGCCAAACCTGTGATCGTCAGGTTGTCGCGAATCGTGCGCACTGCCATACGGTCCACGTCAAGAAACAAGCAGAAGTCTGCGCCTCTGCTGAGCGCCTCAATGCCTACACTGCCTGTCCCAGCAAACAGATCAAGCCAGCGGCTCCCCTGCACCCAGCTTCCCAAGATGTTGAACAATGCCTCTTTGACCATATCCCGAATGGGGCGCGTGCTGTCGCCTGGAACGGGTTTGAGCTTGCGCCCTTTGGCCTTGCCTCCAATCACTCGCAATGACATGGCCGCCTCTGCTCACTGGATCGGCACGCGGCACGTGCTTCCACGCCCCACCCGAAACACGGCACCACTACCGATCACACCTTCGGCCCGAGTGGATACTGCGTAGCGTACCTCAACGTCAGGCGGTGGCTCAACCATAGCCTGTGCGTCTGGCCCCAATGTGAACAGCAACTGTTCCTCACCCTGCGGGCCTTGCAAAATATCGATGATCACTCCTGTATTGTTGATGAACACCAGCGTGGTAGTACCGTCATCAACAGTCACACAGGCTTCAACACCAAAGGTCAGAGGCCGCAGCGTAGGCTCCAGGCTTGGCCCGTGAATCCCAAGCAGATTCGTTGCAGACCCTGTCCAGACCAGGAAGGCGGTGCCGACAATGGCCAGCAGGGCAATGATCACTGCCACAGAAGCAACCGCCGCGTCGCTGAGGCGACGTCGATTGGAGGCAGTGCTCGCGCTGGCATCGATGGCGATCTCTTCCTCTGAGATGGCCACCAGGTCCCCCTGAGTGTTCTCGCGCGTTTCCATCACTGGGCGCGGAACGCCGTCTGGCGGTGTGACCTGCGCCACATGGCGTTCTAACCTGGCCAGCATCCTGTGCGCCTCTTCGTGATCGGGTTGCAGGCGCAGCACCTGCCGCAGACATTTCACACGCTGTTCATTGTCATCCAGTGCAGCGGTCAGATACCACCACGCCAACACGTTGTCAGGATCGTCGTTGACCACCTGCCCCAACAGGCGGCGTGCCCGGCGCCGGTCACCGGTCTGCAATGCCTCTACTGCCATCTGGAGACGTGCGTCGCTCATGCTCACAAGCATACGCCATTCTCCGGATTTCACCAAACGTACTCCCCTCACTGGCTCATTGCTACTCCTCAGGGCGCGTGTTATACTGCGCCCCGTTCGGGCCTCAGGCCCTTCCACAGGATTGTGCGATGAAACGCTGGCAGACTCTACTGATCGGGCTGATAGTCAGTGCCATCTTTCTGTTTCTGGCGCTTCGGCAGGCCAACCCTGGCCAGATGCTGGAGGCGCTTCGCACTGCGCGCTATGAGTTTATCGTCCTTGGGCTAGTGCTAGTTGTGGCCAACGCCTGGGCACGCGGCGTGCGCTGGAGCATCCTGACTCAGAACCGCCTGTCCGTGACCGACTCGTTCTGGCTGTTTAACATCGGCTTTCTGTTCAACAATGTGCTGCCCGCTCGGCTGGGCGAGATTGCCCGTGCTCTGCTGGCAGGGCGCCGTCCTACGATGCATTTCACCAGTGCACTTTCCAGCATCGTCGTCGAGCGCCTGTTCGACCTGATCTCGGTGGTGGCCTTGCTAGGCATGTGTCTGCTCGTGCTGCCAATGCCATCCTGGGCGACGACTACAGGAGCAGTGGTGGGCATTGGCTCAGTAGCCGGGATCGTGCTTCTCGCCATTGCCGCCCGCTGGCCCGACTGGATGCTCAACTTCAGTTCGCGCATCCTGGCCCTCATCCCACACCTCACCCAGGAGAGAGCAAAGGCTTTCCTGAAACCATTCGTTGATGGGTTGGGGGGAGTATCCGACCTGAGAACATTTGGCCTGGGGGCAGGCATCTCGCTGATCTCATGGCTCTTGTCCGGCATTTCGATGTGGGTGATCATGCTCGCCTTCTGGACGAGTGCGCCAGTGATGGCAGGCATGCTGGCCGTTGCCGCAGCAGGGCTGGGGGTGGCAGTGCCGGCAGCCCCCTCAGGTGTGGGGCCATTCGAGGCCGCAGTCATCGGCGTATTGGTCGTGATCGGCTACGACGCCGATACCAGCCGCAGCTTTGCACTTGCAGCCCATGCTGTGAACTTTGCTGTGATGAGCGCACTGGGTCTCATCGGCCTGCCGCGCGAAGGGGTAAGTTTTGGCGAGGTCGTCCGCGAAGCCGAAACAGTGCGCCACAACCAGGGCGACCAGCAAATCGCTCGGGAGTCTCCCGAAACATGAGACATCGCCACTGAACTCGCTCGGCACAACCCTGGGAGCATGGCTCATCTTGAGACTGAGACAGGCAAGGCAGCAACTCGATCAGACCACTCCGATGGCATGGGACATTACTCATGGCTGAAAACCCACTGAAGATACTGATCGCACTTCAGTATTATGTGCCTCATCGTACTGGCCTGACTTTGTATGTCCAGCGTGTCGCTGAGGCTCTGGCCAAGCGCGGGCATCAGGTGACAGTGCTCTCAGCGCGTTACGACCTTAGCCTGCCGCGCGACGAGCAGGTGATCAACAGCGTTCGTGTGATCCGGCTGTGGGCGCCGATCCGGGTGACCCGTGGCATGGTCATGCCTGCTTACCCGTGGGCTGCCTGGAAGCTGGTCCAAATGCACGATGTGGTGAGTCTGCATGTGCCCGCGTTAGAAACGTCGCTGTATGCTCTATACACGTGGTTACAGCGCAAGGGGCTGGTGATCACCCACCACGGCGACCTGATCTTACCAACAGGCACCTTCAACCGGTTTGTGGAGTGGTTCACCTTCCAGAACTACCTGATTGCCGGACGAGCTGCGCACCATATCATCGCCTACAGTGACGACTATGCCGATCACTCCTACTATATTGCTCCTTTTCGGGCCAAGACGACCGAAGTCTATCCCCCCATTGCCATCCCACGTCCTGACCCGCGCCGCGCTGAGGAGTTGCGGGCTCGGTGGCTGGGAAACACGCATAGCCAGGCCCGGCTGATTGGGTATGCCGGGCGGTTTGTCGAGGAGAAGCGGCCTGACATCCTGATCCGCGCGTTGCCCGTTATCCACCAGAAATACCCCGGCTCGAAGATCGTCTTTGCCGGGCAATACGACATCAAATACGAGAACTTCTATGAGCGCAATCTGCCGTTGATTGAGCAAAACCGCGATCATCTCATCTTCCTCGGCTTGCTGACTGATGAACAGGAGGTCGCTGATTTCTATACGGCATGCGACGTTCTAGCGCTGCCTAGCGATACGGAATGTTTTGCGCTGGTGCAGGTTGAGGCAATGCGCTGTGGCACGCCCGTGGTAGCCACTGACATCCCTGGTGCGCGGGTTGTTATCCAGAAGACTGGCATGGGCGAGATCGTTCCCCCGCGCGACCCCCAGGCGCTGGGCGAGGCTCTCGTCCGGGTGATAGATAACCGCGCCAAGTACATCAAACCGCTCAGCGAGATCGACGCGGTGTTTGGTCTCAATCTCACCGTGGATGCTTACGAACGTCTGCTGTACGATGCAGCTAAAACCGCCCGCACACGACAGTCATCGCGCCGTAGGTAAGGCCATGATCGACCCGAACATCATTGCCCGCATGATGTACAATGAGGCCGACATGGCCTATCGCCGCCGCGTCCAGACCATCTTTGAGTGGCTGACGCCCCAGGATGGCGATCGCATTCTCGACGGCGGCTGCGGGCGCGGTTTCTATCTGCGGTTCATCCGCCACATATGCGGAGCCGAGCTGACTGGGCTGGAGCTGGCGTATCCTCTCGTCCACATAGCCCGCGACGCACTGTCCGGGCTACCACATATCACGCTGATCAACGGAAGCCTGTACAACATTCCCTACCCTGCAGCGACCTTCGACAAGGTGATTCTCTCTGAGGTGCTGGAACACATTCCCGACGATGTGCACGCGCTGCGCGAGGTTGCGCGGGTGATCAGGCCAGGCGGCCTGATTGCGATCACGGTGCCTCATGCCAATTATCCCTTCTGGTGGGACCCGATCAATAAGACCTTGGAGACGCTGTTCAAGACTCACATCCGGCGCGGTTTGTTGGCCGGCATCTGGGCTAACCATGTGAGGCTGTATACCCGCGAACAACTCCAATCGGCGGTTCTAAGTGCAGGGTTGGAGATCGTCAAGGAGCGCAGTTTCACCCATCATTGTTTCCCATTTATTCACAACATTGTGTACGGATTTGGCAAAACCGCACTGGAGGCGGGTCTGTTGCCTCGGAGCGTAGCCGCTGCTGCCGACCGGCACAATGTCAGTGGGAAGCGCGGCGGGCCATTGAACCCAATCAATGTCGGACTGCGAATGTTTGAGTGGTTCGACCGCCGTAACGCAATGGAAGAGCCGCCAGACCGCTCAACGGTAAACCTGTGTGTGTTGGCGCGTAAACCGGTCGAATAGGTGCGGGCAGAGAACCTATGGATATAGAAAAGCTACCTGTTGGGACTACAGTGGCTGAAGGTGATGCCACACCCTCCCCCATTACGCTTAAGGATGTGTTGCAAGCAATCTTTCTGCCGCCGCAGGAGATAGAGTCGCCTGCTCGTTCGTTTGCTCCCGCGCTCCGGCCAGTGCGGCTATGGCCCGCGCAGACTGAAGAAACACTGGGCATAGGCAAAGTTCCACTAGCAGAGACCCCCGTTGGACCGCCTCGCGTCGATTACACATTGGACCCCATCAAACCCCTGACGGACTTCTCAACAACCCGCATGGCGGCGCTGGTAGTTGGGACGGGAGTCGTGCTCGCCATCGTGTATATGGCGCAGATGACTCTCAAGGGTGGCTCAGGCGGATTCGCCGCAACTGCTCTGGTCGTGCTTGCTGGTTTGGTATGGTTAGGAATGCTGTTGTTCGAGTTTGCACCACCTGATGGCGCGCTACTCCGGCGCGGTCCGCGTGTCAGTGGGAATGTCGGCTACGGCGTGGCCGAGATCACGGGGACTCTATCCGTTATACGAGGCGCAGCTTTGTTGCTGGCGATCCCATTATCTATTGCAACCTACGTGTTAACCGCTAACAACACCTTCACGCCACCAGGTCTAGTCGCATGGATAGCAAGCGTCATGCTGTGGCTGATCGTCGCTGCCCAACGGGAGCCGCACCAGTGGTTCGCCGAAGCGCGACAGTGGCTTGTGGAGGCAAGTCGGACGCTCCCGGCGATCCTCAAACGGCGCTGGCCGTCGGTAGCGGCCTCTGTCCTGATTCTGGGCATTGCGATTTTCTTCCGCGTCTACAAACTGGACAGCGTGCCGAATGAGATGACCAGCGATCACGTAGAGAAGCTGCTGGACGCCTATGATGTGTCACAAGGTATCTACCATGTGTTTTTCACACGCAACGGTGGACGCGAGGCCATCCAGTTCTACCTGGTGGCGCTGGCAGCCAAGCTCTTCGGTACAGGAATGTCTTTCCTGACACTCAAGCTGGTGTCAGTGCTGGAGGGGTTGGCGTTGATCCCGCTGGTGATCCTGTTTGGGCGGGAGATGGTCGATCAAGAGACAGGTCTGATCGCCGGGGCATTAGTGGCTATGGCCTGGTGGCATGTGGTGCTGTCACGGCTGGCGCTGCGGATTGTGTTGACGCCGGTTGTCTTTACGCTGGTCTTGATCGCACTGGTGCGCGGCATCCGCACCGGGTCGCGCAAGGCATGGCTATGGGCAGGAATATGGATGGGCATCGGCGTGTACGCCTATCAGGCCATGCGCATCGTACCGCTGGTCGCTGTGTCAGCCTTCGCCGTCGCCATAGCCGGGCCAGTGATCTCCGCAGTCAGAGCACACAGGCAGAATCGCAGCGATGCCCCCCTGCGCCGCCAGGTGGCCGCCAATGTGGTTGCACGGCAAACCTTGAACCTGTTGCTTGCCGGGCTGATCGCACTGGCCATCTTCGTGCCGATGATGCGTGCATGGCACGACTATCCCGAACAGTTCTGGAATCGGGTCATCAACCGTACTACAAATGCTGAACGGCGAATTGAGGGCCAGGCACTAGATGTGTTCGTGGACAACTACCGTAAGGCGCTAGGGATGTTCAACGTGCGTGGTGATGTAGCCTGGATCAGTGCTGTGCCCAACGAGCCGGTGCTTGACACCGTCACTGGCGGCCTGTTGATCCTGGGCTGTATGGCATGGGGAGTGCGAGTCCTTGTGCGCCGCGATCCGGCGGACGTGTTCGTGGTGTTTGCCGCGCTGATCATGTTGCTCCCATCGGCATTGGCGATAGCCTTCCCCATCGAGAATCCTAGCACCACCCGCACCAGCGGAGTGATACCCATTGTGTTCCTGCTGGCAGCTTGGCCGTTGGCATTGATCGGGCAACGGTGGCGAGCAGGGTTGGGCCACGGGTTAGGCGCTGTGCTAGGAGGGCTGCTGACCGCGATCCTTCTCGGCACTGCAGCTCAGATGAACTTTGCAGCCTACTTCACCCGGTACTACGAGTCGTACCGGCAGGCAGCCCTGAACCCCAGCGAAGTCGCTACAGCCGTGCGCACAGTGGTCGGGCCGGGCGCTACTCTTGACGGTGTGTGGCTGCAAGGCTGGCCGTTCTGGCATGATTACCGGGCCATCGGTATCGAAGCCGGCGACATCGCCTTTCACAATGCCATTGTAGATGTGCCCACACTGGAGAGTTATCTGAGAGACTTCCCGCAGAGCTTCGCACCACGTCCATTGGTATTCATTGTCCATCCGGCTGACGCCGAAGCGATCAACGTACTGCGCGGCCAATTCCCCACCGGCTATCTTGACTTCCACCGGGGGACAGTCGAGGGACGCAGTTTCTATCTGTACATTGTCCCATCGGAGTGAACAAGCTAACGATCGGGCAGTGGCACCCTCGTCCAACAGTGAGGATTGGGGCTGGCCAGTGTGTATTAAGTTAGCTGGTAGCGCGAAGGCGGCAGAGCAGGATGGCTCAGAACCTTCGCCCATCACAACATCGAAGAGTGACCTGTGACCAATCTGCAAACCCGCGAGCCATCACATCAGACCAATGCCCTGCTGCGCGACGTCATCGCCGCGGTGCTGCTGATCGTAGTGCTTCTGATCGCTGCCGCGCTGCGTTTCACCGGGATCGACTGGGACGAGAGGCATCTGCTGCATCCAGATGAGCGGTTCCTGTCGTGGGTGGTCTCAGACATGTACTTCACCCGTACTGTCGATGGTCAGCGCGAGGTCTCCATCGCCTCGTGGACAGATTACTTCGATACGATCAACTCGACCCTTAACCCGAACAATGTTGGGCACCAGTTCTACGTGTACGGCGACCTCCCCGTCATCATGACACGGTACATTGCAGAGCGGATCGCGGACTTCGCAAGACAGGCCGGAGGTCTACCCGAACAGATTGGCAATCCGTTAGCGATGGCTGCTATTGCCCTGATTGGGCGTGCAATCTCGGCCACCTTCGATCTGGTGACCATCGTGCTGATCTACCTCGCCGCACGTCGGCTGTTTGACTGGCGAGTGGGGCTTTTAGCGTCAGCCTTGTACGCTGGCGTAGCTTTCGCAATCCAGCAGGCGCATTTCTTCACTGTGGATGCGATCACCAACACGTTTGTCGTGGCATGCCTGTGGTTTGCCGCACGCGCCCTAGCCCGCCACCGTTGGGTTGACTATCCCCTTTTTGGCTTGTCGCTGGGCCTGGCAGCAGCCAGCAAAGTCAGTATTGCGCCGTTGGCGTTGGTGTTGGTCGTCGCGCTAATGCTACGCCTGGCCCGCGAACTGAGCTGGGCGCCCGAACACTGGTTCGGTGGATGGGAGTCGGAGGTTGAGCAGCCACCACAGCCGACGCCCGCCAAGGTGGCCATAAGTCGGGCCATTATCGGGCTGGCTACAGCGGGCCTGGTGAGCATCCTGACGTTTCGGGTCGGACAGCCTTATGCCTTCCTGCCTCCCAATTCTGGCCTGCCCATCGATGAAGCGGAGCTTGGCTCTGGCCTGGCTGCGATCAGCCGCCTCGCCGATCCCGTCGGCTTCCGCCCCAATCCCAAATGGATCGCTCAAATGCAGGAAATCCATCGATGGGTTACGGGCAAGGTCGACTCGCCCCCTAATCACCAATGGGCTAAGCGTCTGCCCTTGGTTTTCCCCTGGACGAACATGGTGCGCGTCGGAATGGGTTGGCCGCTGGGGATATTTGCCTGGCTGGCATTCGTGTGGGCATGGTGGGAGATCGGACGTGGGCACCGGGGCGCAGCACGGCTGGTTGTGCCCGTGGTATGGATTGCGTTTTTCTTCACCTGGCAGGGAGTCGGTTGGGTGACAACCATGCGCTACTTCCTGCCTCTCTATCCTTTCCTGCTGATGCTGGCAGCCTGGGCAGTGATCACCATCTGGGATCGGGTGCAGGCTCTGCTGATCAGTCGGGGCCTGTCACGCTGGCACCGGGCAGCCCAGGTGAGCGCCGGGCTGGGGATGTTTGTGCTGGGCATGGGGCTGGTGTGGGGCTGGGCTGTATCGCGCATCTACACCCGCCCTGTGACGCGCATCGCGGCCTCGCGTTGGATCGTTGAGCATGTGCCCTCGGACATCACATTGATCTTCAACACAGCCGAAGGCCCTCGGCAGTACCAGCTTGGGCTGACCAACGATTGGTTACCACCCAACCAAGACCCTGACAGCGTAACGCAGCCAGGCACTTTCTACTCGCGCCTGAACAGTGGGAGCACAACCCGGCTGGACTTCACATTGCCGTTCGACGGCACCCTGATCGCCATTCGTCTTAACCATGTGGTCGATCCGAGCGGGCAGGTTGGTCAGAAAACAATCAACATCGCCATACATCCCGACGGTGACATGGTGACAGCACTGGCCAGCGGCAACGTCACCAGTGACTTCGCTGCCGGCGATGATCCTCGTGGGCAGGCATATCAGATCGATGTGACGCCAGTGGCGCTGGTCCGAGATCGCCCATACACGCTGGTCCTCGAAGGCGACCCGGCAACCACATTGGTACTAGCCGGTTCAACCATCGCCGACGAAGGTACCTGGGATGACCCCGTGCCTGTCCCGATTGCGCCCTACAACATGTGGGGAGCACAGTATCAGTCGATGCGATTTGAGATGGCGCTGGAGGACACGCCAGAGAAGCGTGCACGGATGCAGTATATCCTCGATCACGCCGATTACCTGACGATCTCCAGCAACCGTTTCTATGGCTCACTGCCTCGCAACCCACAACGTTGGCCCATGACCACTGCCTACTACCAGGCCCTGTTCAACGGCGAGCTGGGCTACGAACTGGTAGCGGACTTCACATCGAGGCCCAATCTGGGGCCGATTCAGTTCAACGACGACAGCGCCGATGAAGCCTGGACGGTCTACGATCATCCACGTGTGTTCGTGTTCCGCCGGGCAGCGAACTATGACCCGGAGCGCGTGGCTGCCGTGCTAAACAGCGTCAACCTAGACACCGTGGTGCGTAAAATCGCTGGGGAGGCCGAGGGCCGGCCAGTAATAATTACCCCACCCCGTCCGGGGTCACATCCTGGCGCGCTAAGTGACGCAGGCTTCCTGGGCGCTGACTTGGATCCAACTGCTTACGACCCGGCACCGCGCGACCTGTGGACTCGTGTCCAACCGCTGGCAGTGATCGTCTGGTGGCTAATCCTAGGTCTCATTGGATGGATCGGCTTCCTGGTATTGTGGGTCCTGTTTCCGGGCCTGGCGGATCGAGGCTACACGTTAGGACGCACCTTTGGGTTGCTGTTCAGTGCCTGGCTGGCGTGGATGATGGCCAGTGTCGGCCTGCTGCGCTGGAGCGGCGGGTCAATTGCCTTAGCGCTGCTGGTTCTAGCGACCCTGGCCGTTGGGCTGACATGGTCGCGGCGAGGTGAGCTTCTGAGCTGGCTACGGGTCAACCGCCGATACATCACCTTTGTCGAGGCGACTCTGGCAGCACTCTTTCTACTTTTTGTGCTGATCCGATGGGGCAATCCTGACTTGTGGCACCCTGCCTACGGCGGCGAAAAGCCGATGGATTTAGCCTATTTCAACGCCGTGCTGCGCTCTGACACATTCCCACCCTACGATCCTTGGTTCGCCGGGGAGACGATCAACTATTACTACTTCGGATTTGTAGTTGTCGCGGTACCAGTCAAGCTGCTGGCAATGCACACCACGCTGGCCTACAACCTGATCCTACCGACGCTGTTCGCGCTGACTGGGATAGGGGCTTTCTCAGCGGCCTACAACCTGGTCGCGCCGAAAGCCAGCAAGCGCGCTGTGTCCGATCGAGAGAAGGTTGCTGATAGCATAGCAGAAGACGCTCAGCCCCACCTAGGGGAGATGCTGCAACGCTGGCCTCAGATCACGCCAGGGGAGACCCTCGACGCATTGTGTCACACCTTAACGAGAGTCGGCCAGGCAGCCTGGCAGCCCTATGCGGCAGGTATCGCTGCATTGCTGCTGGCCATTGTGCTCGGCAACCTGGATGAGATCCGTACTACGCTGTGGGGGTTAGCCGAGTTAGGATCCGGCAAGCCAGAATGGACTGTGACGTATTTCCCCAACCTGGGCGATATGCTTCAGGGCCTATCGACGATGATAAGGGAGGGCGGGGAGCTGCCAGTAGGAATCGGCGAATGGTACTGGAACGCCACACGTGTGATCCCTGTGCCCATCGATGCCAGCAATAACCAGACCGAAGTGCAGCCGATTACCGAATTTCCATTCTTCACTTTCCTTTACGCTGACCTGCATGCTCATATGATCGCTATGCCGCTGACACTGCTGGTGATGGGCTGGTGCGTGGCGCAGGTTCGCGGTGCGGTGCATCCTCTGCAGGAGGGACATCCCTCCTGGATCAAGAGGCTGCTCGACGGGTTTATCGGCGCGCTGGCCGTCGGCGCACTGCGCCCGACTAACACCTGGGATTATCCGACATACCTCTTGCTCGTCGCAGGGGCGCTGATGCTAACTCACTTTGTGCGCAGGCAGAGCGAACATGCTTGGCCTGCACTCGGAGCCGGCAGCGTCCTGGGGTTGGCATTGGGCGGATTAGCCTTCGCATTCGGCATCTCGTCGCCAGATGGCGCGGCCATCCAAGGGTTGACGCTACCACTTGGCATGGCAGCAGCCGGCTTGGGTTTGCTGATCGGCTTCGGTGTGAGCCTGCCGCTCACACGTCAAAAGACTGACGAAGGCGACCCTCATAACAGCTTCTATCACTGGCTAACGCTGCTGGGTGCACTGGCGCATATTGCACTCGTCATAACAGCCTCCACCGTGCTATACCTGCCGTACATTCAGCACTACATGCTCGGCTACGACCGTGCCATCCCGTGGACAGGCTCACGTACTGCACTGTGGGCTTACATCGACATCCATGGCCTGTTTCTATTTGTGGTCGCTTCATGGATGATCTGGGAGATCGGCGGATGGCTGCGGGGAGTTAGTCGAAGGCAAGCCTTACCACTGATCTTAGCGCTAACGGCGCTGGGCGGCGCTACAGTGTGGGCTACATTGCACGTATCGCCGGTAGCGGCAGTGGCCGTACCTCTGATTGTTGCAGCACTGGGGCTGTTCTTTCGACCTAACCAAACAGCCGAGAAGCGCATGGCACTGATAGCGCTGATGGGCGCGTTGGCGCTGACATTGCTGGTTGAGGTGGTCGTACTCGAAGGGGACATCAGCAGGATGAACACCGTGTTTAAGTTCTACATACAGGTGTGGATCCTGCTGGCAGTCGTAGGCGGGGCAGCCCTGGGCTGGCTGTGGCCTGAGTTGCGCCGCGCTCGCGACACACTGCGGATTCCGTGGCTGGCGGCGCTGATCGTGCTGCTCTTCTTGGCAGCACTTTATCCTCTCATGGCCACCCGCGCCAAAGTCGCGGATCGCTGGAACCCGGCTGCCCCTCACACACTGGATGGCATGGCCTACATGCCCACCATTGAGCACCACGAGAACAGCGCGGCGTTTAGCCTGGCGCCGGACTACGCCATGCTTCGCTGGTTGCAGGACCACGTGCAAGGAAACCCGGTTATCGCGGAGGCTCTATCGTGGCGTGAGTATCTGTGGGGCAATCGGGTGAGTGTCTACACTGGGCTTCCAGCGGTGATCGGATGGAATTGGCACCAACGTCAGCAACGCCCTCCCCAGGCCGAACAGGTTGGGTATCGTCGCGACGATGTAGGCAGGCTGTACAACACCTCTGACCCTCACCAGGCGCTCGAAATTCTGGATCGATACAATGTGGACCTGATCATCGTGGGCGAGTTGGAGCGCGCTTATTACCAGGCGGCAGGTCTGGAAAAGTTCAGAGCTATGGCCGAGGCAGGAATGTTGACGCCAATCTATGACCGTGATGGCACCGTTGTCTACCGCGTCAACAGGAAGTGAGCGACGACAATGGTTGCTGTGATTAGCTGGTTTCTGATCGTCACCTTGATCGGTGGGTTGACGTGGCCGCTGGCCTTCCGATTACTTCCTGGCTTACCCGATCGTGGTTACATGCTCAGCCGGGCGCTGGGCTTGCTGCTGGTCGGCTACGTCTTCTGGATGCTCGTCTCGCTTGGCTTCTCACGCAATACTCCTGGTGGGATACTGCTGGCCATGGCAATCATCGGCGGGCTGTCCATATGGGCTTACCTTGGACGAGAAGACAAGTCGGAAGGCATCAGTACATGGCTGCGCGAGCATCACAGGGTGGTGATTGTCGCCGAAGCGTTATTCCTGATCGCCTTTGCCGGTTGGACGTTTGTGCGTGCCTATAATCCCGATATTGCCGGAACAGAGAAACCGATGGAGCTGGCCTTCTTGAATGGCATTCGAGGCAGCGACACCTTCCCACCCCGCGATCCATGGTTGTCGGGTTACGCCATCAGTTACTACTACTTCGGCTATGTGATCATCGCTATGCTGGCCGACCTGAGCAATGTGTCGAGTGGAGTGGCTTTCAACCTGGCAATTGCACTGCTTTTCGCGCTGACACTGCTGGGTAGCTATGGATTGGTCTATAACCTGGTGGCCGCCCGCCGCCGATCTGCCATGCCCAACCGGATGCCATCCGGAGAGGTGGTAAGCTCGCTGTTAGGTCCGCTCTTCGTCGGTGTGGTGGGCAATTGGCAAGGGCTGTTTGAGCTTTTACATGCATTGAATGTGCGTTTCCTGGGCGAGGGATTCTGGCGCTGGCTGGACATCGAGGACATCAACATGCCGGCAGCCACGCGCCTGTGGCCGCCGGATGTCTGGCGCAATTGGTGGTGGTGGCGAGCCTCGCGTGTGATCCACGATCGCGACGCAGCAGGTATATCCATCGGGCTACAACCAATTGATGAGTTTCCGTTTTTTAGTTTCCTACTGGGCGATATGCACCCTCATGTGCTGGCCCTACCGTTTGTACTGATGACACTGGGGATGGCGCTCAACGTCGCACTGCAACGCGAGCGACTGACCCGGCTCCAGTTCGGGTTATATGCAGTGTGCTTCGGCGGTTTGGCCTTCCTGAACACTTGGGACCTGCCGATCTACCTGTTCGTCATGGTTGGGGCGTTGGTGGTACGGCGTATCCGACTGCGCGGTTGGTTCGAAGTGGCCGACTTGCGCGATCCACTGATGACAGGCTTCGCAATCGCCGTGGCGGGCATGATGGCTTATTTGCCATGGCTCGTCAGTTTCAGCTCGCAGGCAGGCGGCATCCTCCCCAATGCCATCTTTGCCACACGTTTGCACCAGTTTCTCGTCATGTTTGGGGTCTTCCTGCCCATCATCGTATGGTTTCTGGCCGATCGGGGGGTTGCCGCCTGGCACAGCGCCGATTGGGGTACAGGCGTGCTGCTGGGTATCGCTATCCTTGCGATGCTCATTACCCTGACAACGCTGCTGGGAGCCCTCATCCTTCGCGCCGAGCCTGCCGTGCAGGCTTTCGCTGTCATGAGCGCCGGGCATCCTGTTGAGGGGCAAACGCCAGAGGTTATCGCCTCTCTGGTGCCGCACGCCGTGCGCACCATCATCCTGCATCGCCTCACCCATCCACTGACACCCCTGGCACTACTCGCCATATTGATTGTGACCCTGGCAGTGCTACTCCCGAAACCCATGTCGAACAGGCTCATCATGTCTCGGCCAACCGACGATCCAGCGTTGGACACACCAACCAGCTTCATCTTGGTGCTGATCCTGACCGGCACCTTGCTCACACTCGGCCCAGAATTTGTATATCTGCGGGATAACTTCGGCCAGCGGCTGAACACGATCTTCAAGTTCTACTACGCCGCGTGGATCGTGTGGGCCATCGCTGCCGCCTATGCTATACACGTGATCGCAGAACGGCGCAGCCCGTTTATCCGAATTACCCTTGTCGTAGTAACCAGCACATTGGTACTGGCAGGCATGATATACCCACTGTTGGCGCTGCCCTCCAAGACAGGCAACTTCACCCGAACCGATGGTCAGCCTCCTCCTACCCTGGATGGGATCGCGTATATCCAGCAACTTTACCCCGACGATTACAGAGGCATCTCGTGGCTCCAACAAAATGCTGAAGCGGAGGCAGTGGTGCTCGAAGCAGTTGGGGGAGCCTATAGTTACTATGGGCGCGTGTCCAGCGCGACGGGCTTGCCAACCGTGCTCGGCTGGGCCAACCACGAGCGGCAGTGGCGCGGCACGCGCTACGACGAGATGGCCGGAACCCGTGAGCAAGACGTGCAGGAAATTTATCGGTCGCCAAATATCCAACGCGCTATGGATCTGATCCGGCAGTACAACGTGACATACATCTTCATTGGCACATTGGAGCGGAATCCCGAATACGCCTCACCTGCCGGGCTTGAAAAATTTGACCGCTACCTGACCGCCGTGTACCGCGACGGCAACGTAGTGATCTACCACGCCAACCTGCCGCGCGTGGAGGAAGTGGAGTTGCCATGACCGATGCCGTTCCCCTGACAACCGATGACCGCCCCACATGGCGCGTCGTCCTTTCCGCTGAGACACTGATCTACACGATCATCCTGGCAGCCGCGATTGGCCTACGTTGGACGCATCTCGGCAGTGCGCCGCTCAGCAACCTGGAAGCGAAGCAGGCTATGGCGGCGTGGCATCTCGTAACGTCACCTACACTGGACACAGGCGCTATTGAAAGCCCTCTCATCTTCGTTGGGGCGTTGATCGCCTTCGTGGTGGTGGGCGCTTCAAACACCGCTGCACGCTTCCTGCCCATGCTGGCCGGAGTGGCGCTGGTCTGCATGCCATTGGCTTTCCGCCGCCGCTTGGGGCGCCTTCCGACGCTGATTGCCTCAGCCTGGCTGGCCATATCGCCGGTTGCAGTGGCTGCCTCGCGCCGGATAAGCGGCGTAGGTCTGTCGATGCTGGCGCTGATGCTGGCGCTGGCTGCCCTTGACCGCATCGTGGGGCATGGTCAGAGGCGCAGGTCATGGCTGGTTGGCGCAGCGCTTGGTCTGGCACTGCTCGCCGATTATGGTGCACTCGTGGCAGCGATCACGCTGGGTTTAGGTTTTGGCTTCGCTCTGCTGACTGACGAGGAGCACACGCTCACACGCGAGGTTGTGCTTGGAACGTTGCGCACGATCGCGTGGCCCCAGCTTGTAGCTGCACTGCTTGGGACAGTGGCGCTGCTGGGAACAGCGTTTTTCGTCGCGCCGTGGGGACTGGGAGCTGTTGGCGACCAACTCAGCCGTTTTGTGGCGGGGTTCGCTCGCCCGATACCGGGCGTGACCTATCCGGGGGTAGTGCTGCCCCTCTACGAAACAACTCTGCTGGTTTTCGGGCTGGTGGGGGCATGGCTGGCATCGCAATCGTCTGAGCCATGGCGGCGCTGGCTTGCTGGGTGGGGCGTTGCTGCCGTGATTGTCGGCCTGATCTATCGGGGTTCGATGCCAGAGCACGCCCTGTGGGGAGTGGTGCCGCTCGCAGCACTGGCTGGCCTGGCAGTCACGGAGGTGATAGCCACTCCATTTGAAGGTCCACGTTGGGGACAGTGGGCCGAGGCAGCAGGTGTGATTGCTACGCTGGCCATCATCGGTGGCTACATAATACGCCATTTACAGGCTCCCCACCTTCTCACCATACCGCCCTCGGTTCCTGCCGACCAGGCATTCCTGACTGTGCCTCTGGACTTGGTCATGGCGCTGATGTTTGTGGTCTTGCTGATCGTACTGTGGCTGACCGCTGCCAGCTTCCTGGGAACACGATCAGCGTGGCGTGGCGCAGCTCTGGGCATATTGAGCATGGGATTGTTGCTCAGTAGTGGGGCGAGCGGATCGCTGGTCTTCTCAAGGGCCACCAGCCCCTACGAGCCGCTCAATGTGGCTCCAGCCCAACCTGCACTCGACGATCTGGTCCACACTATGGAGGAGATCGGTGAGCTGACCGACGGCTTCGCTTACGATACGACCATCACAGTGCAAGGCAATCCCGAAGGAAGCCTGGCCTGGGCACTGCGCAGTTTCAACCAAGTCGAGTTTGTCTCGCAAGTGGATCCCCAGATCACGAGTGTGATGGTCATTACACCTACTGACGGCAGCGAACCAACGCTCGGATCGAACTATGTGGGGCAAGATTTCGTGATCGAGCGCAGTTGGGTGCCAGAAGGCATGAACCTCGGTAGCACACTGAGGTGGATAATCTACCGCACTGCCCCTACTCTGCCGAGCGAGCAGCGCGTCGTCTTGTGGGTGCGCGAGGACATCTACCAGCTTGTGCCTGCTGGCGGCTCAGCAGCACCATGAGAGAAGGCCGGTGAACACTCAGTCAGCGCGGGCGTGTATAATCTTTGGGCGGTTGGAACGGCAAGTACAGAAGGCGCTTCAGCATGGCCAACTCAGACCCAGATCAGGATGTCGAGCTTAAACAGTTGATTGCAGCCGCCCAGGCAGGCGATCAGGCTGCATGTGCGGCCATCTATGAGCGCTTTGTGCGTGCCACTTACCGGATGGCCTATGGTGTGCTGCTTAATGAACAGGATGCGGAAGAGGTGGTGCAGGACAGTTTTGCCTATATGCTTCGGAACCTACACCGCTACGACTCAACCAAGAGCGCACTTCGCACTTGGCTCTACACGATCACGCTGAGCCGTTGCCGGAACAAGCGCCGCCGCAAGTGGTTGCCCACCGTGTGGCTGGGCCACTTCGCTGAGTGGTTGCCCGGCGGCGATCCTCACCCAGAGGCTGTCATCGAGCAGCAGAGTGTGCGGGAGGCAGTCTGGAGTGCCTTGCGAACGCTGTCACCCAAACTGCGTGAGGCCGTTGTGCTGCGCTACTTCGATGGCTTAACGTATCATGAGATGGCTGAGGTACTGGGCTGCCCTCAGAAGACCGCTGAGTCACGTGTGAGGCTTGCACACGAAGCACTGTACCGCATTCTGGCGGAACAACCTGAAGCACTACCCGAAGGAGTACTCAAAGCATGAGAGGCGTTATGCCGCGTCACGTCACGTCCCTGCTGGCTAGCTATGTCGAAGGGCAGTTGAGCACACGGCAGGCAGTGGCCGTTCGCAGCCACGTTATGACCTGTGCTGCCTGCCGCGACAGATTGGCACGCCACGAGCGGTTAGCCGCTGATCTAAGGCTCACGTTGGGGCAGAGTCCCACCCTGCATCCTGCGCAGGTCCGGGCCTGGTGGGCAGCCCTCAACGCCCGCACGGCTGTAACGACGCCACCCCAAGCTGCATTGCATCGGTTGCTGCCGGCGCTGCTCACGCTGGCGCTACTGGTGTTACCCTTTGCCATGGGCTTCACCGGCGCAGCAAGTGCAGTTCCGACCTCCACATGGGGGGCCCCAGTGCTGAATGTCACACTAGAATCAGCATTAGCCGCCAAGCATGTTGAATTGGCGTCAGAGACCATCGCTTGGGCCACAACCGCAGCGCCGGCAATCTCCACAGAGACTGTACTCTACACGCCGGCCCCTGTCGAGCCTGCACCACGCGCTCCTACTACACGATAGCCGATCCAAAAATATTGCATGCTGACACCGACCCCAGCAGCTGTACAGCGTATGGGATATATAAGGACACTGTGTCATGACCGTTGATTTGAACTCAATGCGACAATCCAGTCAGCCTAACAAGCCATTTGAGCGAATCGAAGCCGGGTTGGCAACGTTGATCACACCCAACGGTGAGAAGCTAGCCTACGTCGCGATCTTTTTGATCGCCGTCTTCACTCGTTTTTGGGACCTGGGCGCACGAGTAATGAGCCACGACGAGAGCCTGCACACACGCTTCTCGTGGTACCTTTACCACGGTGATGGTTTTGCCCACACACCGATGATGCACGGCCCGATCCTATTTCACATGACAGCGCTGAATTATCTGTTGTTTGGCCCCAGCGACTTTACGGCACGCATCTACGCGGCAGTGGTGGGCATCATCGTCGTGATGCTGCCATTTTTCATGCGTAAGTGGCTGGGCAAGACTGGAGCCTTGGTAGCCTCAGCGTTTTTCCTCATCTCACCGTTAATCCTCTACTACTCGCGATACATCCGCGAGGATATGCCTGCCATCCTGGGCGCATTGATCATGGTTATCGCCATCTGGCGCTACATGGAGCGCCGTGAGTTTAAGTACCTGCTGTGGCTATCCTTCGGCCAGATTTACCTGTTCGCCTCCAAAGAGGTCTCCTTCATCTACATCGCCATCTTCGGCAGTTTCATGACTCTATACCTCATTGGACGCCTGCTGGAAGTCGAGTGGAAGAACAAAATAGCGCATCTAGTCTTTGTCATCGCCCTGATCGGGGTGCTGTTTTCATTGGTGCTGTTGGGTGGCGTGGTGTATCTGGAAAGCCTGTTCGATGCAGCCCTGCCTGGCGCAGCCACAGATGAGGCACAGACAGTCACACCACTCGATCCGAACGCCCTGCCAGAGGGCCAGCCTGTGACAGCCGAGAGTAGCCGCAACGTGCCTCTTCTGGTTATGGGCGGGGTGATCGGCTTGTTCGCACTCACCATGGTGATCAGCGCAGTGGTCGGGCAGGGTAAGAACCTACGCCGTTTCCCGGAGCTAGACGTGTGCATGGTGATGGGCACGCTGATCTTGCCCTCCCTAACGCCATTCCTGGTACACTTTGCCGGGTTCAACCCATTAGACGAGACTCGGGTCGGGATCGCACGCACGTCGGCATTTGCAGTGCCTGTGTTGATCGTGAGTGTCCTGATCGGGCTAGCTTACTTTGCAAAGCCACCTACCCCGCGCCGCGTCCCGGCTCCTCAGGTGACCACGCTGCAAGAGCTGGAGGTCTACGACAACAGCTACGATCCCGCAACGAACACCATTGAGGTGCAAGCTGACGTCGTCGATTGGCTAGCTGCGTTAGCCACCAGCCGATGGTGGGCTATCGCAGCAATATATTATCTGATATTTATTTTCTTCTTCTCCACCATGTTTACCAATGGAGCGGGCCTTGCTACCGGCATGATTGGGTCATTGGCTTACTGGCTGGAGCAGCAGGGCGTTGAGCGCGGTGCTCAGCCGTGGTACTACTACCTGATGGTTATGGTGCCAATGTATGAGTTCATGCCCGCCATCCTGACAGCAGCTGCGGGGTCTACGGGGCTGGGCCGATGGATCGTCGGCTCGCTGAGCAGGCAGTCGGAGCGAAATGAGACGAATGAGGAGGACGACGGCGACGCCGTGGCAGAGGTGCTGACCAAGCCAAGCCGCACCTGGCTCGACTTGGATGCTCCCATCGAGTTCCCTGTGCTCCAATTCACTGGCTATTGGGTAATTGCTAACCTGATTGCGTACAGCATCGCGGGCGAGAAAATGCCCTGGCTGACCACCCATCTGACCACACCCATGATCCTGATCAGTGGCTGGATGGTCGGAGGACTGCTCGACCGCATTGCCTGGCGTAAGCTATGGGAATCGCAAGGCTGGCTGCTTTTCCTGGGCATCCCCGTCGTGATAGCTGCCTTGCTGCGCGTCACCGCTCCGCTGTGCATTCGTGTGCCAGCCAACCTGTTATGCAACACAATCATCCCGACCCGCTACCAGACCAGCATATTCGCCGGAGCAGCTGTTCCTGAGATCTCGGCCACTTACGGATGGCTAGCTGCACTGATCGTGCTGGTGATCGTGCTGGTGTTGCTGGCCAAGCCAGCTATCCGAATCGGTGGCAAGCAATTCCTCCGGCTACTGGCCTTGTTAATCGTTGGATGGCTGACCTTTCTGACAGGCCGTACAGCCTGGCGAGCAGCTTACATCAACTACGACTACGCCAACGAATTTTTGGTCTATGCCCATTCATCTGGCGCAGTCAAAGACGTGCTTGACCGTATTGAGGAAATCTCGCTCAGGACAACCGATGGTTACGGCCTGCGCGTGGCCTACGATGACCGCGTCTCGTGGCCCATGCTATGGTACTTCCGTGATTACTACAACAGCATCTACCTCCATGATCAGCCATCACGGGGCCTGTTGAGCGACGCCCCTGTGATCCTGGCTGGTCCTACCAACTGGAACAAAATCGAACCACTGATCGGCGACCGGTACTATCAGTTCGAGTATATACGCATGTGGTGGCCAATGGAGGAATACAAAGGCTACGACCAGCCTGCGAAGATGCTCCAGATGTTCGGTGATGTGCTACGCGACCCTCTGCTCCAGCGCGGCTTGTGGGAAATCTTCTATAACCGGAACTATGACGTGTACGCTGATGCTGTCGCCAGATACCGCAACGGCAGTCGCCCTAACTTCGAGTTGAGCCATTGGCCTGTCGCAGAGCGAATGCGCCTGTATATCCGTAAGGACGTGTTCGCCCAGGTGTGGGATTACGGCGTCGGCGCGAGCGAGATCGCTCAGGCAATCGATCCCTATGCGGCAGGCTTCCGCGACCTGCAGCCCGACTTAGTTTTCGGGCAAGGGCAACTCAATCAGCCACATTCCATCGCGATGGGTCCCAACGGCCTGCTATACGTCGCCGATACCAATAACTACCGGATCGCGGTCTTTGATCAAAACGGCACCCTTGTTCAGTCATTCGGGACTTCGGGGCTTGCGCCACGTGAGGACGTGTTCAAGGAGCCATGGGGAGTGGCCGTCGCGTCGGAGGGCACCATCTATGTGGCCGACACGTGGAACTACCGGATCGTGGCTTACAGTCCAGAGGGCGAACCGCTGCTCAACTGGGGCCAGGAGGGACCCAACCAACTCGGCAATGTTTATGCCTTCTGGGGTCCGCGAGCGGTCGCAGTAGATGACCAAGGGAACGTCTATGTAGCCGACACAGGTAACAAGCGTATCATGGTCTACAATGCTCAGGGAATCTTCATGCGACAGATCGGAAGCGGCGGGATGCTCGAGGGGCAGTTGGACGAGCCTGTCGGTCTGGCATTTGGCCCCGACGGGTTGCTCTATGTAGCCGACACATGGAATCAGCGCATCTCGGTCTTCACGCCGGAGGGAACATTTGTGCGCCAGTGGTACGTGGATGCGTGGTTTACGCGAACCAACGAGCGCCCCTATCTATATGTTGACGAACACGGCAATGTGTACGTCACTGATCCTGAGGCAGCCAGAGTAATTGTCTTCGACAGCTTCGGGCAGTATTTATACAGCTTTGGCGACCTGTCGACTATAGGGCAGGCAGGAGCCGTGGTCGGTGACGGTCAGGGCCATCTGTTCGTTGTGGACACGCGCAATGGAGCGATCCAGCGCTACACTGTGACATCTCCAGGAAGCCCGTCACAGTAATACTCCAGTCTGCTCCATAAAATGGTCGCAGAGGCGCGGCTGCGCGCGCCTCTGCGCTTTTTAGTCACTGAAGGCAGGAGGACCCCAATTACAGTTTGCTAACGATCACACCATTTCAAGGGTTTTTTTTCGTACAATCTATACAAGGTGAGGATATTATGTCAACAGAATGCGACAGAACAACATGAGTCATATTCATACAGTCCTCGTCGTCGACGACGACCAGACAACTCTGGAGTTAATGCACTTCTTCATCAGATCGCTGGGGGCACAAGCAGTGGTGGCAACCGATGGGCAAACTGCGCTGGATATTCTCAGCCAGCAGGCTAATGACATTAGCCTGGTGCTACTGGACATTGCCATGCCACGGATGGACGGTTTCGCCGTCAGCCGCGCCATCCGGCAGGACTTAGGGCTACGAGACCTACCCATCGTTGCACTGACAGCACGTGCGGAGCCGGAGGTGGACCTAGCCGCCAGCGACGCCGGAATCAATCAGGTCGTCGTCAAACCATTCGAGCCAGAGCAGCTCAGACGGGTGCTTAAGGGATACCTCTCACTCTCGTGATCGTCTGGCGCCGATCCTTGACTGGCCTGGGTACCCTTGCCACCTTATCAGTCTCGGATCGCACTGTGGCTGCCTGCCTGAGACCCACAAACACGCCCTAACTGGCCACTGTAAACCCGGCCTAATCCCCTCGCTATTTTCCTGGGCGTAACTCCTCTGCCAACGCTCGCAGCTTGCGAATGTTCCCCACTGGGGTTGTAACGAGCATTACACACCCCGTGCCCAGAATCCAACGCCTGCCCTCCGTCCTGGCGAAGGCATCGCGCGCTTGATCGAGTGCCAGATGGGGATTCTCATCGTGAAGTGCGGCCTGACTTACACCACCGCTGGCCGCCCCTCTGATCTGCTTGAGTCCAGCCATTAGTCCGGGTGGCGATTCGCGATCATGCCAGTTGACCACCTGAACCGGATAATCGGACAGAAGGTTGAACATCGGATTCGGCCCATGCACATGGAGCACATTGAGCCACAAATCGTTAGCTGAGGCCAGGATTTGAAGGTCATAGGGCCGGCCTAGTACTTGATACTCTGCTTCGCTCAGGTGTTCGTAGGTGACGTGCTGCACGGCATAGTAGATGCCCGCAATCTTACGCCTCTTAGCCTCTTGGATGAACCGCACTGTCGTATCAGTAATAGTTTGCAAAGCATGGTGCAGTTGGCCCGCATTTTGTCGCAGATACAGGTTGAGGCGATCCTCGCCCACTAAGTTTTTGGCCTGAGCCAGTGGGCTGAATATCGTTTGGATGTACGGCACCTCCGACCCAAATGCCTCCTGTAGAAGCTCCAGGCAGTGGAGCTGCCGACCCAGCGCCCCCTGTGTCGGATCAAGCACTTTCAGACTCAGCCAGTCCTCTGGGGTGTTGATCACGCGACGGGTGTAGTGTCGAGTCCCCTCGATATGGCCAATCCAGCGATCTTCAACACCCCAGTCAGTGAGGCAGAAACTGCTTGCCGGGCTAACCTTCACAAAATCCCACTCGTACTGCCGCTGAAATTCGATATGGGCAGCCGCCAAGTCTTCAGCACGTTGATCATCACCTGGCCAGTGACGCCACAGCGCAACAGGTACGCGATCCACCTTCCCGCCACTGATAGCTGCCTCGAGTCGTTGGCGCTTTTTCATAGTTTCCACCTGACGTTTGCGTTAGCCACAGGGCATGGATCAAGCTGTATACGCTGCGGCCTAAGGGACCGGCTACGGAGCACCTGATGGGCCAACTCTCAGGTTTGTTCTCCAGTACCCGATCAGAAAGTTAAGCTCCTCCCAAAACAGGGGCAGGGACCTGGAAGGCACAGGGCCGCAGACAGGATTATTATAACACCAAAGCAGCCGGAATCGGACTGCCTAGGGCGCAAATCGAGGCTCAGCGCCTCATGAGCAAGGGCTTCAAGATGCCCTTGCGATGAGACCCCAGCTTTGGCTGAAGTTGCTTTCAACCAAGAGACCAACAGCATGAAACACAGGAGCTGACAATGGCCGTCTGGCCGAGCGGTAGACTCACTCTGTCAGTATGTATGTTTGCAGAACGGGGCAAGACCTCAGGAAAGGCAGTGAAAAGCTCATACTAGTGGCTTGTCAAATGTGATCGCGGTGCGGGTGATGCGCGCTGCCAGTGGATCGAGACCGAGCGCTGAGAGAACTTCGTCAGGCCGTCCTGTCCCGCGCTCCTGCGATAGCGAAAGCTCCATCTCAAGTGTAGGACGGTCGCCAGGCATTACCCGGAGACAGTGGATCAGGGGGCGCAGATCATATCGTCTTTCACGACGGTCGCGCCAGATCTCAGGTTGGTCAAGAAGCCTTTCAACTCTGGCTTGCAGCTCTTCCGGCGCGATCTCCTCAGCAGGGGTGGCCTGATAAACCACAGAACGGGTCAGGGTTTGCAGCGCTGGGCTGTTCAGGTCTACTGACCACACTTCCTCGATCACCAAGCCAGCCGGAGCGGCGGCGCGCAGTCGAAGTAGCATCTCCGCCGGGGGAGGCGCTGGATCATCCATCCACACATCAATAAGCTCACACGTACTCGCGCAACCCAGAGGTAGCGCAGCCGCCAGTTGGAGTTGAGGTCTGGGATTGAATCCTTGCGAGTAAATCAATGGGGCCTGTGCCCGCCGCAGAACCCGCTCCCAGACGCGCGCCAAGTCCAGGTGGGAGATATAACGTAGCGGCCCCTGCTTGCCAAACCGAATCCGATATCGAACCCGAAGCAGAGGAGTGGAGGGGTGAGGCTGATCGGAGGAGACTTCATCGACCGAGGAACCACCCATAGGTTATCAGCTCTCACCTACTGCCCGTTGACAGCACACAAGCGCTCAGGAGGCCCAGGGGCGCTTGCCCATCAGTTTCTCGGCGCTGGAGCGGGGGCGCGTGTCGAGCACAGAGAGCACTTTCTCCAACATTGAGGCCTGCCGGGCTAGTTTTTGCTTGCTCGCCCTCTCCCAACGCTGGGAAAGCGCATCCAGGCCGTGCTCCAACTGAGTGGGATCGCTGGACCGCTTGAGATGCCTTACAGCTTCCTGCAACACATCCATCCGCCGGTTCACCTGGATCAAGCCTGCTACCAACGAGATCAGCGCCTTGGTACGCTCAGGCTCTACCTGACGGTCGATCAGAGTTAGCGGCTCAACGGCATCCAGCGCCCCGCCTACCGGATCCAGCAACATACCTACCAACGATCTGGCATTGAACTGCGGGATCATCTCGGCCCACACTTCCAGATCATCGTCACGCTGCCGGGTGACAAGCGCCTCGTAGAAATACTGGCGGAACTCTGGTTTCAGAGCATCCTGGTTAGACAATCCCTGTGCCAGAACCTCAGGCAGTACTTCGATCATGGCGCGTGTCGCCTCTGGCTCAGGATCGGTCGCCAGAATCTCAATGATCGACATCATGACATCCTGATCGTATCGTTGGGGCACACGCACCAGGTTGCGCATGATCATGATCAATCGCATGCGCCGCTCGTTTGGGCTGGCGCGGCAAAGGGCTGAGAGGGCTCTCCGGTGAACGTTAGGACCGTTCTCAGGGTTAATCAGCAGATTGGTCAGTGTATCGACATCCAGCTTGTCATAGTTCTGCTGATCGTCAATCATGGCATTTACCCCATCATCTGGTAGAAGGCCAGGCTAGGAGCCCAACAGCGACGCCCAGGGACGCTTACCGGTCAGCACCTCGATCAGCTTGCGCGGGCGAGTATCGATCACACGCAGGCACGTGTCCAACATTTCCACCTGCGACCGATCATTCGATTTACGCGCTGTGAGCCACTGCTGCTCCAGCACGGCGAGACCCTTAGAGAACTGCGAGCTGGCATGCGACTTCCTCAGCAACTCTGCTGCCTGTCTGGCTCTCTCCACAGGCGCACCTGTGCGTGCTGCCGCAGATATCACAAACATCAGCGCCTTGGTCCGCTGCGGCTCCGGTTGGCCATCAAGCCACATGAAAGGTTGAAGCATCTCAAGCAATGGCCCAGACTCCGGGTCAGCCAGCACGCCAACCAACGTCTTTGGATCGAGTTGAGGGAGCATCTCTTTCCAGACCGCCATGTCCTCGGCTCGCTTGCGGGTGCTCAGCGCCTGGTAGAAGTATAGCCGGAACTCAGGTGCTAACGCTTCACGGCCTTCAAGCAATGGATTGACCACCTCCGGCAGTACATCCAGCATGGCTGTTGTAGCGTAGGCATCAGGATCGGTGGCAAGGATGTCAATAACTGACATCATCAGATCTTGATCGTACTGATCAGGATATTTGACAACGTACTGCATCGTCAGGACCAGCCGTGAGTTGCGCTGGACAGGGTGGCGGCGAGACAGAGCAGAGAGCGCCGCCCGTTGGACTTCTGGCGGAGATGCTGTGCTCAGCAGCATGGCGGTCAGTTCATTGATATCCATCGTGTCGTAGTCGGGTGACATAAGCCTCTCGCGGTTACTGCACAAGCTCCGGGGTGCTGCTCGGATGAAGTAAACCAGATGGCCGGACCTCAGGCAAGCCACACTGTCCATCCTAACACGCCTTGGGATTCCCGGCAACAACCCTTGTGCAAGAGACAAGCCTTAATTCCCCGAACGGCACTCTCTCTGCCGCCAGATCGCCCCAACCACCAACATGATCAAGCCGGGATCAGCGGCATAGCCTCGTCCGCTGTCTCGCTGCGCTCCGTTCTAGGCCGGACGGGAGGACACTTCCACGCCTGTGGCGGCGTCTGGCTGCGAGTTTGAGCGAATTTAGGCAGGATGCCGCAGGCAAAACAGCGATTGCGACAGTCGATGCGAGTCTCGCCTTTCAGACTCATGAGGTAATCCTGCGCCAGGAAGTTCTTTCGCACTGCCACATCGATGTGATCCCACGGAAACCTTTCGTCGATGGCCCGCTGGCGGTGGGTGTAAAAGTGGAAACTCAGACCAGCCTCAGCCAGCGCCTGGACCCAGGCTTCATGGCGATGGTGCTCCTGCCATGCATCGAACCGGCTACCCAGCTCCCACGCACGTGCAATGACCAACCCCAGACGACGATCGCCACGGCTGAGCAGCCCTTCTAGCAGAGTCTCTTGTGGGCGGTTCCAGCGCAGGCTTAGCCCCTGACCGCGCAACTCACGCTTCAGCAGCGCCTGTTTGGCCTCGATCTGCTCCAATGTATCCATGCTAACCCACTGGAATGGCGTGTGTGGCTTGGGAACGAAGGTGCTGACCCCGACGTTAACGTTGGCCCTCTTGCCATGTATCTTGCGCCCTTCCCCAAGCACAGCGCGTGACAAGTCGGCAATAGCCTGTACGTCCTCAAGCGTCTCGGAGGGGTGGCCGATCATAAAGTACAGCTTAATCGTGCGCCAGCCGCGCCGGTAGACTTCATAGGCTGTGTCAAGCACCTGCTGATGAGGGACGGACTTGTTGATGATGCTACGCATCCTTTCGGTAGCGGCCTCAGGCGCAAAAGTGAACCCACCTCGTTTGTTGTCCTGGAGTGCCTCCAACAGCTCGACGCTGGCCGTTTCGATGCGCAGGCTGGGCAAGCTGATGCTCAGGTTCCGGCTGCCAAACCGCTCGCCCACTGCTCTGACCAGCGCAACCACGGACGTGTAGTCGCTTGATGAGAGAGACAGGAGCGCGATCTCATCGTAACCTGTCTGGGTAATGGCCTCTTCCACGGCAGACACCACTTCCGCCACACTCCGCTCACGCACAGGGCGGGTGATCATTCCTGCGTGACAAAAACGGCACCCGCGCGTGCAGCCGCGCATGATCTCAATGGGCGCACGATTGTGTACCGTGTCAATGTTTGGCACGACAAAGCGCGTCACCGGCGGCGGCAGAACTGGCACAATGCGCTTGAGCACAGGGAGTCGCGCTGACTCGTGGCCAGATCGGACATCGGCCACCGTGCCATCGTCGTGATAAGCCACCGTATAGAAGCGCGGCACGTAACATCCATCCCGTCGGGCCAAATCGGCCAACTGGCGATCACGAGATGCTCTTGCTTGTCTCAGATGCCCAAGTGCCGTTGCGATTTCGACAATGACCTCCTCACCTTCACCGATCACAAACAGATCGATGAAGTCAGCTAGAGGCTCTGGATTGTAACAAGCATGCCCGCCAGCAATGACGAGCGGCATCGTCTCATCACGGTCGGCGCTGTGCAGAGGCAGCCCAGCTAAGTTCAACACCTGGAGCACGTTAGTGTATAGCTGTTCATAGGGGATGGTGATTGCCAGCAGATCGAAATCTCTCACTGGGTGTTTTGTCTCCAGCGAATACAGAGGAATCCCCACCCGCTGCATGTGCTCTTCCATGTCGATCCAGGGCAGATAGACGCGCTCGGCCAGCATGTCAGGCCGCTGGTTGATCAAGTGATAAAACGTGGCTAGCCCAAGGTTGGGCATGCCAATCTCGTAGATATCCGGGAAGCACAGCGCTACCCGCACTGAGACAGCCTCCCAGTCTTTGGTGATAGCGTTATATTCCCCGCCGACATATCGTCCGGGCTTTTCAACATACAGCAGGATACGTTCAAGCGCCTGCTCGATGGCTTCAGGAGTGCGCAGCATTGCTGTCCCCCATCTGCAACAAAGCGGAAGCCGGATGCAGGCTTGCGTCCGGCCCCGAATTTGCGAGATAAAGATGTAAGAAATTATACAGTCCTGAAAGTCTCTTGCCAAATCTTAGTCGGTGAAACGGCTGTCCATCTCCCTACTCCCAGGGATTAGGGGCTGGAGACAAATACCACGGCGTCGTAAAGCACCTCACGACTGGCACTTGCCTCACCAGTCACGTTGTCAAGGTAGACAAACTGGTCGACCATGCCAGGCGCAAAGTAATAGGTGCCTAGCCCTATCCACTGATCGCCACTCTGTTCCTGGTTGACCACAATGGGTGCGCTGACTCGCCCACTGTAACGCACAAAGTAGGTAGCGAACTCCGTTGCAGCGGCCTGAGTGGTGGGTACGTACACATAGATGTCATAATAACCGCCCTGAGACGGCATGAAATACCAGCGGGCTTCAAACGTCACCTTGCTAAAACGATTCTTGACATAGGCATGCTGACCTCCGTGGCCACCGCGGCGGAACACGGGACCAGGGAATCCTGCCCAAGTGAACAGCTTAGCTCCTGCCTCTTCAACGATGGTTCCCGCCTCGATAGAAACTGGTGGCTGAGTAGGCGGAGCCAGTGTCGCATTCTGCGTGCCTGCCAGATAGGGCAGCGTGGGCGTGCGGGTCGGTGTAGCGGTCGGCAAGGGCGTATTGGTACGTGTGGGCGTCACCGTTGGAGGTTTGGTCGCCGAGGGTGTGATCGGCGTTGGCGGCAGTGTGTTGGTTGGCGTCAGGGTGCGGGTGGGAGTCTTTGTAATCGTTACCGTCCCGGTGGGGCTTGGCGCGACTTTGGGATAATACCCGGCCTGGACTCGGGCGTCCCCCTCGTGATCGTAGAACTCGACAACGATGGTGTGATTGCCTTTAGTTACGTTGATCTCAGCGGTCGCCCACAGGAACTGCCCATCTTTCCAGTCATCGACGATCAACGTACCGTCCAGGAACATGCGGCCCCCATCGTCGCTGGCCACGCCGAATATATACGCTCCAGCTTCAAAGTAGTCCACTTTGGTCCACCGAGCCGACCAGTTGTCCGGGCTCCAGCCTCCAAACGGCCCAGAGACGCCCCAGTTCAAGTCGAGCGTATCCGTCCAACTGATCACGGCTGGACCTGACAGGTCCCGGTTGGGGAAATACTCGCCGCGCCAGAAGGGTCCCACTGAGGTGATAGGGTAATACTTGACGTGAATGTACGCACTTGTGATGTGTTCAAAATATTCGACCACAATAGTATGCTGACCCTGTGTCAGATTGGCTTCCGAGATCACGTAGTTGAACGATCCCAGGTACCAATAGTCCAGGATCAGCCTGCCATCGACATACACACGCACGCCATCATCACTCTTCACCCCGAAAGCCCAGATGCCAGCCGAGAAATTCGCAGTCTTGGTCCAACGAACCGAGAACCCATCGGCGCTCCACCCCGGAAACGGCGCACCTTCACCCCATTCGAAATCGATGGCAGTATCAGTGCGGGTCTGGGCCGGTGTTCCCTGAAGATACTGATTCGTAAAGTACTCACCTTTCCAGGGCGGGTCCACAGTCGGCGTCGCGGTTACGGTTGGCGTCAGGGTTGGCGTGGCCGCTGAGATGGTAGCCACCACAGGCAGGACGAGGCTGAGTGCCACGGCACAGGCCACGAGACAGGCGGCAATGGTTCGGACAAGAGTCTTGTGCATCCCCATGCTCCACAGCGTAATGGGACCGGGCCTGGAGGGCCGGGAATATTTCGGGACACAACGTCCACCCTCTGACATCGCTAGTGTAGTCTGTTAGGTGCCATGTCGTCAAGCGACACCACAGGCTAACAAAAACAGCGCACCCTAAGGGCACGCTGCTGATCAGAAGGGCACCAGGGCAGCTACAGATGCTCTAGGTAAGGTTCAAGGGTCGCCAGAACATGCAGATCGATCTCATGGCTGAATACCTCACGGATACGCTCGGTGGGCACTCCATAGTTCACCAGCGATCCTACTGCTAGGTAAGGCGGCGCAGCAAGCATCGCTGGGTACTCAAACTGGAGGGCGGTCAACAAACCCATCATGGCCTCATGGGCGATCTCATCTGCTGCCACCAAATCAGGCGATGGATTGGCCTGTTTGACCAGGTCGGTCAAATGGGCCGTCAGTTGTAGCAAGGCTGCGTACACAGCTTGGCGGGCTGTCGCGACCTGCTCTGATACAGGCATCGCCGTGCGCGGCGCGGGCTGCCGCGTCCCAGCCAGCAAGCCACTGACCCGCTGGACGGCTTCCTGCAATGAGTCACCAATGTAGATGCCGGGAAGGCGTTCTATAAGTCCCGACAGGTGCGGGAACAATGATCCTCCATAGGCGAACCAGACTCTGCCTTTGCTAGCGTGTTGGACAAGTTCAGACGCCGCGGGCAGGTGTCCTATGGTCTCAAAAGTGCTGGCACTGAGGATCACGCCATCTGCTTGAGTGGCGGTCAGAGCCTCCTCGAGGCGATGCAGACCGACGGCTTGTCCCAGGTAGATCACATCCCAGCCCTGGCGGCGCAGAAACAACGACAGCACCAGCACACCCATCTCATGCCAGTCGCCGGGTGCGCAACCGACGATGACACGACCATCGCGCGAGGCCGGCGGCATAGTTGAAACCAAGGCCAAAAGCTGCTGGCGGATGAGGTTAGTGAGAAAATGCTCGGATTGCAGGCTGACTTGACCTACTCTCCATTGAGCACCCACCCGCGATAGAGTGGGCAGCAGCACATGCAGGCACACATCCTCTATGGAGAACAGCGCAAATGCTTGGGCAATCACCTGGTGAGCAAGAGGGGCATCAAACTCCTGTCCCGCCCCAAGCAAACTCTCGACCATTGCATCAAAACTGGCCATTGGGGGTGTCATCACAGCTACATGCGGCACATCGGGCAAGGACTGCGGACGCAAGCTATGTAACATTGCAATCGCATGTCTGATAGTCATCCCAGCATCGATCTGGGATTGGAGCCACCGCAGGATCGCGACATCACGCTCGGAGTAGAGGCGGTATCCCGTATCAGTGCGGGTGGGTTTGGGGATGCCATAACGGCGCTCCCAGGCCCTCAGCGTCACTGGTTCGATGCCAGTGGCCTGAGCCACGGCCTTGATGTTATACAGCGGTTCATCCGGAATGTGAGAAAAAGGTTCCACGCTATCCATAGGGATGTTCCCTGGCTCCATAGAAAAGAAGGCACTGTACAAATATTGCACAATGTAATGATATATATTGTACTGGATGTGGTTCGCATTTGCGAATAGTGAGGCCACAGCGCCCCTGCGTGATCGGCAAAGGGGCACTGTTCAGTGCAGAGTCGCTGAGGGTGTATCAGTTGCAGGGGAAAGTATCTGACGCATGTAGCGATCGATCAGATCGGAGGTGAGAGGACCCAGGTGCTCGGCAAAAACCATCCCCTCAGCATCAACCCAGACGGTCGTTGGGAAGGCGCGCACCTCGTACAAGTCAAGGATCGCGCTGTCCGGGTCTAAGACGATCGGAAATGTTACGCCAACCTGTTCCACAAATTTTCTCACTATCAGAGCATCCTCACCTGCATTCACCCCCAGCACAACCAAACCCTGGTTAGCATAGCGGGCGCTGGCGCTTTCTAGCTCCGGCATTTCGACTTCACAGGGCACACACCATGTGGCCCAGAAGTTGACCGCCACAGGCTGCCCGCGCAGGCCACTCAGCGCAACTGTGTCACCGTCGAGAGTCTGCGCAGTGAAATCAGGAGCCGGTTTGCCAACTGCCACACGGTCAGGGATCGGCGTGGTCAACGCCGCCCGCCCAGCAAGGCCAGTACGTGCAGGACCATACACCGTCAGCAGGGCCATCACGACTCCTGCCGCCAGCCCGATCCCGATCAGGACCAGCAGTCCGCCATAGCTTCCTCCCCCTGAGGAGCTATGCTCAGGCATCACCACACTCCTTCAGGGTAGCCACTGGCCACCGAAGCCATTTTCCACCAGCTTCGTCTGACTTCTCGTGGCGATGTCCAGCACCCAAATCTCAGCCTTTGCGTAAGGCGTAGTCAGGTCAAAGCGCTGGGTCAGGAGATAGCGGCTGGAGAAGTCCCACTGAAAGCCGGTGTTGTTATAGGCAGGGTCAGACGTTAGTTGAGTCAGGTCGCCGGTGGCCGGATTCGCGATCACCACCTGGCTGGCCCATCCTCCTTGCCGGTCGAGACGACGGCGAGCCAGCGCCAGCCACTGCCCATCGGGCGACCACGCCGGAAACTGATCTTCCTGGGCATCCTCAAACAGGCGGCGAAGGCCCCCCGCTGGCCCCAAGTCGGCCAGCCACACTTCGGGGTAATACTGACGACCTACCGCTCGGATGTCCACATAGGCAAGCTGGTTGCCATCTGGCGAGAAAGTCCCTACCTCACCCATTGGAGTGGGGATCAGCGTCACTTGGCCGGTGGTCAGTGTCAAGACACGGATAGCCTGGGCATTAGCATCAAAAAACGCCAGGCGAGCACCGTCGGGACTCCATAACGGTGTAAAGCCAAGCACCTGGTTATCCTCAAATACAGGCGAGGTCTGGCCACTAGCAAGATCGTAGAGCCAGACCCGACTGGGGCTGACCGCACCACCGAGCGGTTCCCCCTGCCGTTCGTAAGCGATCAACGCCCCGTCCGGGGACCAGGTCGGACGGCCACACACGCCAGGGCTACATTCAGTGATGCGGCGAGCGCCACCCCCATCGGGTTCGATCAGCCAGATATCTGTCGTCATGTCCTGGTTGAAAAGGGTGACGGCTATCTGCGAGCCATCTGGCGAGGGTGAAAAATCAGCAACGCCATATTCGGAGGCGAGAACTTGGCGTGGTTCTCCCCCTTCTACAGCAATGTACCACAGATTGCGTACCTGGACATCAGCAGGCGCCAGATACAGTACACCTGGCCACCTTGGCGTAAATGACCAGCTCAAAGGCTTAGTCGTGCGCCGACCGGTCAGGCTCTCAACCCCACTCTCCAGAGTGACCGTGACGGTCTGGCCGTAGGGCAGGGGATGATCAGGTAGGAAAACCAGAGTGTTGCCTTCCCAGTGGACCTGTCCTTCAACCGCTGGATTGAGGGTAAACCGCGTTTCAACGCTATGTGTGTCCACCGCCTCGCCAAACGTCAGGCGGATCGGCGCAGTCGCCGGCGACTGGCTGCCAGACTCGGGGTAGAAATCAGCAATGCGGACACCCACGTGATCGCCCAGAATAACCACCCCACCGATCGCAGCGATTAGGCCAGCTACAATGCCTACGACAAGACGGTCAAATGAGTCCATAGGCTTTCTACGGAAAGAGATAGGGCTGCTCAGGTGGCTCTACAGGCGTGATCTCCGACGCAAATAGCACCGGCAGCGGGTTGCCGTCGAGTACCCCTTCGGCAAAGGTGCCTCGCACCCTCACCCACGAATCGGCGGCAAACTGGGAAGAGTCTTCCGACTGAACCACAATGCCTATAGCGGTGGCATCGGCCACACAGCAAGTCAGCGTGAAGCGCCCCACCATAAACTGATTGTCAGCAAAACGCACGTCACGATAGACGAACCCCACTACATCTGCCTGCTGACCCGTCAAAGCGGCTGGGTCGGGACTCTGGCTCATAGCACGCACCCAATCGAGCACATTGCGCTCGCTGGGAACAATCGTCAGGGTGCTGGCCGCAGTGTCAGCAGCAGTGGCGACGCTGGTTGAAATGCCCCGGTTAGGGACGGCATTGGCGCCCAGAGGCCGAGCGGGGATCAGCCAGCCCAGGATCAGCGGCAGCGCCACGATCAACAGCGGCCAAGCGTTGGCCTGTTCGTGGCCAGGATCATGCTCAGAGCGGTGCAGAGGGACGCCCGCTTCACTGTGCTGAAGATCAACCAGGTTAAAACTGCCCGCCAGCGCGATCAGCAGCATCGCAGCCACCACGGCCAGCCAGGTGAAGCGTGGACCAATGTAGTAAAACAGTGTGCCACTGTAAAACTTTTGAAAGAAAAAGATTGCTAAAAGGATCAAGATCAGCGCTTTGAGGCGATTAAGCAGCTTAGTATTGGCGATCATTGCCCCCTCACCACGCCAGGTTCAAGTTGACAAACACGCCGATCAGGAGCGTCATCAGGAATGCCAGCAACACCAGGTATACCACATACTTGGGTCGGAACACTCCCAGGAACATCAGGGTACTCTTGATGTCGATCATCGGCCCAAACACCAGGAAACCCAGGATAGAGCCAGTGGTAAAGCTGCTGACAAAAGCCAAAGAGAGAAAGGAATCTACTGTGGAACAGACTGACAACACGAAAGCCAGCACCTGCATGATCAGCACCGAGGCCAGCGGCCCGGAGCCAACTGACAGCAGAAGGCGCTGGGGCACTACCGTCTGCATCAGCGCGGCCAGCACCGATCCGACCACAAGGTAACGCCCCATTTCAAAGAATTCATCGGCGGCAATGCGTAACGCGCGTCTGAGCCGGGTGAATACAGGCTCAGACATCGCTACCACAGGAGCAACTTCATCCCCCTCGCCTGAGATGGGCTTCCATGATGCTGAGCGCAGCATCAACACAGGCGATTGGTTGAGCGAGAAGATCACCCCGATGGCAAGCGCGGTGAGCAGGGCAAACCCAAAGCGCGCCCATAGGATGTTTCCCCAGCCATAGGCAGCATAGGTACTGGCTAGCACCACAGGATTGACAATCGGGGCAGCCAGCAGAAACACAATGGCGCTGGGGATCGACAGTCCCTTCTTCATGAGGCGGCGCGTCAGGGGGACTACGCCGCACTCACACACTGGGAACACGAAGCCCATCACACTGCCAGCCAACAGCCCAAAGAGGCGGTTCGGCGGCGTCAGATGCAGCAGGCTCTCACGGCTAACAAAAACCTCAACCAGCCCAGAAGCCACCGTGCCGAGCAGCAGAAACGGCGCTGCTTCAATGAAGATGCCAAGGAGGATTGTTGTGAAAGTAACGACGTGATCGGCAGCACCGCTAAGCGTCATTATCAAGCCCCAGTTATGATCTCGTGATTTCGCTTGCAGTAGTGGGTACGGATTATACCGTGCAGTGTGATTCACTTGCATGTCATGTATGCCAATCTCAGATTTGTCATATAATTACTGATATAGAGGAGTTAACATCTTGATCGTCTGTCCTTGGAGGAGTCAACATGGGCAGACCCCCTGTGAATCTCAACGACCGACAGGTACAACGCAGGCTTGCCCTTTTGATCGACGCGATCAAGTCCAAATGGAAGTACTCGTCGGTAGAGCGTCGTGCGGCTGCCGCTGAGCTGGGTAGCTATCCGACCACGCAAGCCGTGGAGGTTCTGATCGAATCTCTGACAGATAGCGACCCCAGCATCCGGCGGGCTGCCGAGCAGTCACTTCACGAGATCGGCAAGATCGGCAGTAAGCAGCTCATTGAGGCATTGAGGCACAAAGACTGGCTGGTCCGCCGGGGCGCAGCTTGGGCTTTAGGTGAGATCGGAGAACAGAAAGCCTTTAAGCCGTTGATGAGTATGCTCAGTAAAGATGAGGCGTGGGGGGCGAGGGCTGCCGCTGCCGAAGCATTGGGCAAGCTGGGCGACCGGCGGGCTACCAAGGACCTGCTGTGGACGCTGAAGAACGACGAGAACTCCGAGGTCCGGCAGGCAGCAGCATTGGCGTTAGGCACGCTCGGTGACCAGAAGGCTCTCAAGAGTCTGGAGGAAACTGTCCAGAGAGACGCGGATGTCCGGGTTCGTACAGCCGCCCAGGAGGCTATCAAGCATATTATCCAGCAGATTTGAGCAACCGTGAATTGTCCGGCAAGTTTGTGGTGATTCCGAGGGCGTCTTAGAGCTTCCGGTGAATCCTTTTACTGCGCCGGTGGCAACGCCGCAATCTGCTATTGACGCTTGTGTCGCAGGTCGGTACAATATCCTCGCTGCGGGGCGCTCCCGCCCTGTGTTCGGTGGCATCGCTGGACAAGGTGGAGAGGCCCGCTCATTTTGTCCACAGACAGATCACGTGCCGCTAGAGTCACGCCAACCATGGGGGTGGATGAGGTGAGTAAGTTGGTCTGATCACGCACATGGCGGCAATGAGGAGATGACATCATGGCTGAGGTGATTACTCTTGAGGCAAGTAGACGCCAGGTGATTGGCAAGAAGGTCCGGCAGTTGCGCCGCCAGGGACAGATTCCGGCAGTACTGTACGGGCCAGAATTCGAACCGATCGCTTTGTCTATCAACCAGCGGGAACTTCGCAACACCCTAGCTCAGGCAGGCGGTACGAAGCTGATCGAACTGCACGTGGATGGCGAAAAGATCCCGGCGCTGGCGCGGTCCGTCCAGCGTGAGCCGATCCGGGGTGAGATGTTACATGTCGACTTTTATCGTGTCTCGATGGACCGCCCGATCAGCGCTGAGGTGCCCGTGGTGCTGGTCAATGAATCGCCAGCCGTGGCCAGTGGCTCGGCTATCCTGAACCACATCATGAACACCATCGAGGTCGAGGCCCTGCCCGCTCAACTCCCCGACCACATCGAAGTCGATCTGAGCACACTGACCGAGGTAGGTGCACAACTGCGCGTGAGCGACCTCAAAGTTCCCGAAGGTGCACGCATTTTGGCTCGCCCGGAGGAGCCAGTGGTGAGGCTCGATCACGTGGCCGCCGCGGAGATCGAGGAAGAGGCTGGGGAAGGACTGTTTATGGTCGAGAGCCAGGAGGTAGAGGTCATCACCGAACGCAAGCGGGAGGAAGAGGAGTAACAGGTTCACTCGCTTATCATCAGAGGAACATCACAGACCGGGCCCAGTGCCCGGTCTTTTGCCCTAAGCAGCAATTTTATCGAAATCGTAAAGGCCAAACCCCAGACATGGTCCGCAAAGTGATATGTAGGCAATGCTAAGGCGTCGGAGTGGGCGCCGTCATTTGCCCAGGCATAGCTGCTGCTTCCGGCGTGTTCACAAATACGGCAAATGTGCCCGTTGTGCTGCCGTAATTCCACACCGCCAGCGTGTATTGCCCTGACTGAGACACCTCAAACCGGTCGACTACAGGGTTTTTGCCCACCGTGTCGTCCAGCGACATGATCAGCGAGCCATCCGGCGCGAACAGATCAAAGCCCAGATCGAGGCCCGTGCTGCTGGTTGCGTGAGCATCAATGCCCAGGAGGTCGCCAGCCTGCGCGTCAAACAAGTAAGCATAGACCGTACCCGGCCCGTTGATCGTGCCCACGCGGCCCACACCGCCAGGCACGATGCCCCCACCTTCATCCAGATCGATCTGGTTGATCGGACGAATATAATACTGAACCGATCCACCCTCACCCACCGTCTCAAACTCCACCTGGTAGACACCATCAACAGGGAATTGGACTGCTGTGAGGGACTCGGTCTCCCCTGGTCCAAACTCGTCAACAGCAGTCAGCCGATTGCCGAAAGGATCGTAGAAGGCAATGGTCGGGTCCACACCAGCCGTGACCGGTCTGGCCTCGACATACACGCCGTCTAGGGCACGGCCAGCGAGTGTAAGCCACACACTGCGGCGCGGCGCACCGACCAACTCGATTTCGGTGCGGCTCGCAATCACGGCTTGGTCACCCCCTACAGAGGGGCTGAGACGCAGGATGTAATCACCCACCGTCTGATCGAAGTTGCTGACCACAACCGTATAAATACCCGACTGTGACGGCATGAAGTTCCACAGGTAAGGGTCTTTGCCGATGTTATCATCGCGGGCCGCGAGGAGTGCACCATCAGGCCCATAAAGCTCAAATACCAGGTCCAAGCCCTCTGTTTGGGCGATAGCAGCCAGGTCGAAACGCTCTCCCCGCTGCGCCTGGAGCCGAAAAGTCTGGTAGGTAGAGGGCTGCGTGATCGATCCATAGAGGTCCTGGCTTGGAGCAGTGAATGTTCCACCGCCCTGCAGGCCAGTCGTATCGATCTGGTAGATTGAGACTCCTACTGAGCCACTGCCGGTCACCGCACCGATTCCTAACTCATAGTAGCCATCAGCCGGAAATTGGAACTGCCCAATCACCTCTGGTTCGCCTACGCCCCCGCTGTTCGAGTAGGCCAGCCTGTCTCCCTGAGCATTGTTGAGGGTGACTTCCGGGTCCAGATCGCCATCAAGAACGATCACCTCTATGCGCACCGGATACAGCTCTGTCCCTTCGAGAGGGAAGGCCGAGACAGCGTCCGCCAGCACGGTCACTCGAAACTGGTCCACCAGCTGCGGCCCTGCCGGTCGCAACACGGGGGTGATGCCAAATGGAGGCGTCAGCGTCGCCGAGACGGTGCCAACAGGAGCCAACGTCGGCCAGGGCGTCGGCGTGGCAGTGGGTGTCAATGTGTCGCGCGAGATCACTGCACCCGCCTGGCAGCCAACGAGAACCAGCCCAGCGACAAGCGCCAGGCTGTCTAAGAACCTAACGTAACTACGATGCCATTGATTCACGAGGAAATTCATGTCGTCACGGATCGTAAGCTGGCTTAACTACTTCACCTCTGCCAACGCTGGTACGAAAGCTCATAGGTACCAAGCGCATCGTTAAACGCGTATACGACGATGACATACGACCCGGTCTGTGACACCTCATAGTCAATAAGCTCTGGATCGGGAGAGTCAGAATCCTCAGCGTCGTCGGCGAAGATCATCTGATGCCCGTCGGGGCCGAGCAGGGCAAAGCCCATATCCAGCTCGCCGACAATATTGCTTGAGCGCACTGTAATGGTGATCTGGTCGCCTGCCGCTGCATTGAACTGGTAATAGTGGAACACATTGGCAGCATTGATCCGTCCAGAGCGAGTCGCGCTTGGCTCGTCACCTAAGATCCCGCCGCCAGTCAGGTCACCAGACGATGCCTGGATCAGATGGAACGAGGCCTGTCCACTGCCCAGCGCCGTCAACTCAAGGCGATAGCGCCCAGTGTAGGGAAGCTGTACTTCACCGATTGCTTCGTTCTGGCCCTGTTCGGCAGTGATAGCATAAGCAATGACCTGATCGAAGGGGCTATACAGGCGAAGGTCCACGTCCACTTCAGGGGCAAGATCAAACGCTTCAATTCGCAGTACGTCGCCGGTGGAGCCGTCGAAGGTGGCGCTCAGTGGGCTGCCTTCGTACAGTGCCGCGCGATAGTCAGTGTTATACACCAAATTGGGCTGACCTGAGGCCGCAGGCGGCTCCGTATCAGGGCTGACGCGGAAGGTGTAGGTTCCCTGCGTTTCACCGTAGTTGCCTACTATCGCTGTGTAAGGGCCAGCCAGCGATGCCACAAACCCTGGCAGCACTGCGTTCAAGTTCTCTGGCGTCTTTACGTCGTCCACCTGGGTCACAAAGCGGCCATCCGGCCCATAAAGCGTAAAAAAGGTGTCCGGAGCGCCGTTGGAGGCGGCTTCGGCGGCTATCGTTACGACCTCACCCGCAGCCAGTGTGAACTGGTAGGTATGATACACTCCGCGAACAGCCATCTCGCCCGGAAGCGTTTCTCCCGCGGCTGCAAGCAGGCCGCCGCCAGTAGGCACAGACAGTGCGGTGACCGTTACCTGGAGCGAGCCTTCACCAGCAGATGGCACCAAAACGATGCGGTACGTTCCATCGTAGGGCAGTGTAAACTCATTGATCGCCACCGCAGCATCATTCGATGTGCCCTGTAGCGTGGCCATGATGTTGCCAAACTTGTCCATCAGGTGCAATTTATACTCGACAAGACCGCTGGACAGCTCCGAATCGATGCGTATGACCTGGAAAGCCACGCTGTCAAAGCTCATCTCGACATCACCGCCCTGGACAGCCAGAGAGGCTGATTGGTTGAGAATGACCGTTCCCGCTGCAAAACCAGGAGCACTCGTAGGTTCAGCCGTGGATAGCGCAGGAGTCAAGCCAGTCGGAGGAGCAGTCAGAGGAGCTGGCTGCGTCGCAGCTGCTGTGGTTGGCCCTGCCACCGTGGGTGCCGGTGTAGGGCTACCGCCACCTCGGCAGCCAGTCAACAGCAGAACAAAGAGGATAAGACTGATGCAGATCAGACCATATGCTGAGCGTGAACCCTGTCGACTCATGATAGACTCTCCTGGCCTTCCACGCCATCATCCTTGCTGGTTGAGAATGTCACGGGCCGAACTTCGCCATCACCCTGCGGAACCAACGCACGTGCAAAAACCAGATAACCCGTGTGCCCAACGATTCGATCCTCAGGGCGCACACGCGCCGGGATCGTCTTGTAGGGCCGAAGGCTCAGCTCCTCGGCTTCGACAAATCCGAAGCCTGGGTGTCGCTCCAATGCAGACACCACCTCGATGAGCTGGTTCACGGTCGGCACAATGCAGCCCAGCATCCCACTGCCGCGCAGCGCCGCGTGCGCTGGATCGAGCACCTGCCAGGGCGTCAACATGTCCAGAAATAAGGCGTCGACGTCTGTCTCGTCAAATCCCAGACTGGCATCGCGAACAGTGAAGGTCACACGGTGCGCCAGCCCTACCCGTTCCAGATTGCGCTGCGCGATCCGCTGCATGTCCTCCCGCACATCATAAGAGTACACGCGCCCAGAATCGCCGACCATCGTAGCCAGCGCCAGGCATAGGCCCCCGCTGCCAGTGCCCGCCTCGATCACTGTCGAGCCAGGTCTGATACCCAGCTTCATGATAATATAGCCTGCATCTTTAGGAAAGACGATCTGGCTCTCCCGCCGAACATCGCGGATCAGCTCGTCCGTGGTGGGCGTCAGGAGGAAGTATGAATGACCCAGATGGGTCCTGACGCAACTTCCAAGGGGCTGACCTATGAGATCGTCGTGGGCCAGCACCCCCAGGTGAGTCTGTAACTGCGCACCCGGCTGGAGGGTGCGAATGTAGTGTTTACGGTCCTTGGCGCTGAACAACAAAACAACATCGCCGACTTGTGCTCGACGCAAGGCTTTCTCCTCACCTGAACGAGGTAGGATATTATACTGAGAAATTTCATACAATTCTAACCCCGCCGGGTGAAACCTATGATATGATACACAATGAGGACGCAGGGTACGAGCATGTCTCAGGGCGAGAAGTATTGTCTCTGAGTGCCGTGCGACCAACATACCCCTTCGCTGTCTAGATTTCACTGGCAGTGCCACATCGGGTGGCAGCAAGGTTTACATTTGATCGAAACCAGAGTAAACTGTCACACAGCCCAACAGCATTTCCTAGCACCATCCAGCTGAGACAGTCGGCAGGGGATCCATCTATGACCAGAGTGCTTGTAGTGGATGACGAAGTTGGAGCGCTGACCCTGATCGGCATCATGCTGGAACGTGGCGGTTTTGAAGTCCTGAAAGCTCGTGATGCCTACGCAGCGCTCGATCTGCTGAAGACTGTCGTACCCGACCTCATCATCCTAGACGTGATGATGCCTGGCATGGATGGCATCGAGTTATGCTCATGCATCCGAGCTATGCCGGCCACTCAGGACACTCCGATGTTGATCTTGTCGGCACGGGGCGACCCCGAATCAATCGAGCGAGGGATGGCAGCCGGGGCTAACGATTATCTCCAGAAGCCTATCTTGCACCATGATCTGATCTCCAAGATCCATGAGCTGATTGGAGACACTTGAGACCGACAGATCAGAGTCGAGACATATCATGGCAAAACTGCTCTGCGTGGCTCAATGGCCCGATGGAAGTACAGACTGCTCGGAATACCCAATCTCGTTCGAGCTTAGCCTGAGCGCGATCGGCGAAAAGGCATCCCCGCCGGGAAAGTGGCTGGCATGCCAGTGGGCGCTTTATACCCAGGATAAGGCCGACATAGAACCTAAGCCATTGATCCAGGCGACAGGCCAGATACTTCAGCGCGACCTTCAGCGCCTGATCAATGACCTGAAGGGAATGTTGCTAGAGAACCGCACCGATCACCTGACGTTTGTTCCAGTGACCCCCCTATTCGAGATGGGAATCAGCCGCCTCTCGGACGAGCAATATCGTATCATCGTCTGGCAGGATATGTCTGACAGGTTCTGCGGTGTCAGCGGCATCGGCTACCAGGGGTTGCGCTTCACCAGCAACCGCACCCGGCTGATGGGCTTTGTGCGGAGCCTGGAGGCCGACCTCAAGCCACATGTTTGACTCAGTCACCGATCCCCTTCCTAACAGGTAAGGCATCGTCTTGCCCCCTCATTCAGAGTCCTGATCAAGAACATCGACTTCTGCTGCTTGCCTCATCCTGTCAATTTCTGATCCGCACTACGACATGCCAGCCCTCGATCCAAGTGCCCCGTTCATCACCAATTCCCATTGACAACTGCCGGAAAGACCGGGATAATCCCCGCCATGCGACTCACCAGAAACTCACCAGCGATCCTGTTGGCGACACTGGCATTGGCGGCATGCGTCAACATGCCCCAGCTCTCATTGCCACAACCCATCCCGCCGATCACAGCCACACCGACTGAGACACTGACGCCCTCCCCCAGCCCAACGCCGACAATCGCCCCTACCCCTACCCCTACGCCCATCGAGGTCGTCCAGCAGGGCGAACGAGACCTGCGCAACGGCGACTGGGACGCTGCCTCGCTGGCTTTTCAGCAGGTGCTGAGCGACCCAGGAGCGACAGCCGATGAGCGGACTATAGCTCAGATCGGGTTAGCGCATGCCTCCCTGCGTCGTGGCGATTTCGCCGCTGCGCGTGTCGTGTTGGATAGCTTCCTGGTCGACAATCCCAATCACCCACAAGCGGCTCAGGCAGTGTTTCTGCGCGGTGACGCCAAGTTGGGGCTGAACGACTGGCCTGGAGCGATTGCTGACTACCAGGCATATCTGACATTCAGACCGGGGATCATCGACAGCTATGTATACGAGCGCATTGCCGACGCTTATCTGGCGCTGGGCCAGACGGACCTTGCCTTGCAGACCTACGAACAAGCGCTCACTGCCGATCGCTATGTCGCCAGCAAACTGGAGTTGCGTGAAAAAGTCGCCGCGATCTACCGTTCTTTGGGCAATGCCGAAGCAGCCATCGCCCAGTACCAAGCTATTCTCGATGTCGCCCAGAACAGCTACTACCGGGCCAGGATTGAGTTCTACATTGGGCAAACGCAGATGGAAGCCGGGCAGACCGACGCCGCTTATGCCCAATTCAACCATGTCTTCATGACCTATCCGGACCAATACGAAGCGCTCAGTGCGCTGATCGCGCTGATCGAAGTGGGGTATGAGGTAGATCAGTATCAGCGTGGCGTGGTCAACTTTGCCCAGGGGCAGTATGACATTGCCATCCAGGCCTTTCTCAACTACCTCGCTGCGACACCGGTCCAGGAGGTACAGCCAGACACTCACCTGTATATTGCCCGTTCGTATCGCGCTGTGGGCAACCCTCAGTCGGCACTGAGTGAGCTAGAGGCGCTGATCTCGCGTTTCAACCCCAGTGATGGTCCGGCCTGGGCTATGGCCTGGCTAGAGATCGCCGACATCTACAGCGCCCTGGGCGATACGGCCAATGCTTACGCCACCCTCGACCAGTTCGTTGCGAACTACCCTGATCTGCCGCAGGTCCCAGACGCCCTCGTCCAGGCCGCAGAATTGGCCAGGTCAAGCGGAGATGTCAATCGGGCCGTTGGCTACTACCAGCAGTTGGCGACCTCATTTCCGAATGACGAACGATCTGCGACAGGGCTGTTCGAGATCGCACTCGACCTCTACCGGAGTGGAGACTGGGTCAACGCCTCGACGCTATTCGAGACTGTCGCGCAGCTCCCCGTCACAGCGCGTCCTGCCGAGAGTTACCTGTGGTTAGGCAAAACGTACCTAGCTGCCGGGCAGAGTGAGGCCGCTGTCCAGGCGCTCAATAACGCCATGGCAATAGAGCCAACCGGCTACTTCGGGATACGAGCAGCAGACCTACTCAACGGACAGCAGCCGTATCGCCCTCCTGCCGCGATCTCTGTCCCCGCCCCCCCCGACGAGGGGCGGGCCGAGGCCGAGCAGTGGATCGTGCAACAATTCGGTTTGAATGAGACGCCGCCACTGGCTGCTGGACTGCGGGCTGATCTTGCCGCCGATCCGCGCATGATCCGGGGGCGCGAGTTGTGGGATTTGGGTCTGGTCGTCGATGCCAAGCAGGATTTCGAGGCGGTCCGCAGGGATTATTTCGACGACCCACTGGCAAGCTATCAGCTTGCGATTTACTTCCGCGAGATCGGGCTGTATCGATCATCGATTCTAGCTGCTGCACGTCTCCATACTCTGGCCGCCATCAGCCCGTTGGACGGCCCTGTGTTCCTGGCTCGGATGCGCTATCCGACTTATTTCTCGGACCTAGTCCTTAGGCACTCCAGCCAGTATGGCCTCGATCCTCTGTTCGTGTTCGCGCTGATCGAGCAGGAAAGCCTGTTTGAGGGGTTTGCGACCTCGTCGGCAGACGCACAAGGGCTGATGCAGATCTGGCCTCCGACCGGTGAGGACATTGCCCAGAAGATTGGCTGGCCAGGCTATCGAGTGACCGACCTGCAACGGCCTTACATCAATGTGGCCTTTGGAACGTGGCTTCTTAGCGATGAATTCAGCCGCTTCAATGGCGATCCCTATGCGGTGCTGGCCGCTTACAACGCCGGATCGGGGAACGCCCTGAACTGGCAAACCAGCGCCATGGGCGATCCAGACCTTTTTGTAGAGATCGTCACCAAGGCCGAGACAAGGACTTATCTGGTGCGAATCTACGAACACTACGCCATGTATCGCGCCCTCTACGGAACCCCGTAGGCTAGAAGCCCTGAAATGCAACTACGGCAGGGGCTATGCTTGCCCCGCTTCGCCAACTCCTTGGGATCAGGATCGCTCCCCAGGTGGACATCTAGCTACTTCTCCAGCCGCCTCATCACCTCGTCAAACAGGTTCGATCCCACGACCAGTTGACCGGTCTTGGCATCGCGCTGGACAGCGATACTCAGGTCACGGCGGAAGTTAGCCGAGAGATCGGTCCCGGTCGCTTCTCGGGTGAGCTTGATAGCATAGGCAGCATTTGCAATGCCATAGATCGTCGAGTGCGCGTTGAGTTCCGGGAAGAAGAAGACGCAACTTGCATACATCCTCTGGCGATAATATTGCGCCTCGACCAACTTCATCAGCGGTTTGGCGCGGTTGTCCTTGGCAGTGATTGACTGCTCCTTCAGGAACTGCCCGTAGGCCACCTTTCCGAGCACCACGTCGATATAGGCATTGCGCAGAGCAAGAGGATCGACTCCGTCAATGCTGCCTGCAAAGTCCTTATAGATGCCATCCAACTCGAAACATACATTGTCGAGCGCGCGGCGAATGGCTCCTTTCCAGGCAGGATCGCCGGGTGTGCAACTACAGCCGGTGGCCCAGCGTGCCAGGCCATGGCCACAACTCCAGGACGAGTTCTCCTTGATAGTGACCTCGGACACCGGAGGCGAGAGCTGGGCATAGCGCCCAAGCGTGATCATCTCGTATCCCGCCGCCAGGGCCTCGTAGTGCACCAGCCAGTGCAGGAACTGCTCTTCGCCCAGCCAGTGGTGGCCAAATGTCTCCCCATCGGTGGCGATTAACGTCAACGAGCCAGCATCACGGCGGCGCGGGACGAGCACCTCGCGGGCCCATCGCCCAGCTCCACCGAAGTTGCCCAGGTTGAAAGCAATGTCATTGGATAGCGTCTCGTCACGGACAAAGATTCTCATCTTCCTGCCACCTGGCAGCTTAACCCAGAACGGCCCGGCCCCTGAGCCTTTGCCCTCAACTTGCCTCTCCGTCAGAATCGTCCACTCAATACCCTGGTCCACTAACACTTCAAGTGTTTCGAGGTCCACAGCCATTTCAGGCAGCCACATGCCGCGCGTTGAGCGGCCAAAACGATGCTCAAACACCGCTTTGCCCCAGGCCACCTGTGTTACTTTGTCTTCATAGCGAGACAGCGGCAGAATGGTATGGTGTACCGGCTGGGCGATGGCGTTGCCGATCCCATATTGACTCAGATGTACAGCATCGGACTGGATAATGCGATGATAGGTCTCTGGCGCGTGATCAAAAAGCCAGGAAGCCAGCGTCTCGCCTAGATTGAACGAGATGTGCTCAAAGTTGCCCAGCGCAGCGTTAGGTTGGTAGCACTGGTGCGTAACACGTTCGTTCCAGTTCCTGAACGGTGCAGCATCGAGTTCGACTAGCGACTCCTCGTTAAACGGGTTGCCACGTGGTGGTTGATAGAAATGACAGTGGATACACAGGTATCTCGAGCCAATCATGGTGTCTCTACCTACCTTCTCGCGCGGCTACACGACCACTTCTCCAGCCGTTATAGCCGCCTCAGAGTAAAAGATAGGGTTGTGCGCCAGCTAGCCCCCCGGGCCAGGCGGATTGGCCACCAGTACAGCATGGCGGTGCCCTGATAGTTGCGCTCAAACCCCCCCTCAGAAGCCGAGATAGTCTCCAGTGGGAAGCGCCACAAGGACGCCAAGCGATCGACGCTCACACCGATCTCCATCTTCCACAGCTTGGTGGTGATGGTGTAGTCGGCTACTTCGTCGTTGGACGCAATATCACCAAACGAGTAGCGTCCGAAGCCAACGGCAACATAGGTGTGATCATCGTTGCCGCCAGCCAGCCCCCAGTTCATCTCGATGCCGAAGCGTGTATCCAGCTCACCGCTGTCGCCGTTGGTGACGGTGTAGACGACGGACAGGCTGTCGCTGCCAGGTCGCACAGTCAGGACTTTCTCAACCGTGACCGGCAGCAGGACGGCCCCTTGCCAGACATTGCCCTCACGACGCAACGTGAGGACAGTGGCACCATCAGCGCTCTGCGCTAGCGCGTAATCAAACGGCTGATTAACAAAGTCACCTAACTCAGAATACTGGCTGCGATAAAAACCATCGAGCGTCGCATCTGGGCCCAAGAAATGATCGAGCAACGTAGCCCGGCGATGCCAATCGTAGATCAACTTGGTATGCAGACCTGGCTCACGAGCACGTACCACTTCAGTATGAATGCTTTCGATTTTCCTCTCCGGAACCTGAGCCTGCGTCTCCGGCGTTACGATTGATCCATTAGCTGCCGCATCGATCAGGTCCTTATGATAACCCTCACGGCGACGGGTGAGCACATTGATTAGATTGTAAGAGACGGGACGAAAATCCCATTCGACCAGGGATCCTCCCTGATCGAGGTCAACAATGAGCGACTGGCGATCGCTGGTAATTACCACATCGTCAATCGCGTCACCGTCAAAATCCAGCACGTCGACATGCACAAACGCCCGGTCAGGGTCGATGTCGAGACCGTCAGCGATGTTCTCCGCGTCGATCAGGCAGGCATAGTCTGCCTGCCGAATGTGGAACAGATAAATGCCGCCGAATACGCCATGCCAATAACCGCAATTGCACTGCCCGGCCCATAGACGGTCCAGAGCACGTTGCTTGCGTTCGCCAGCGGCCATAGCGTGAACCTTCTCACTGACTCGCATGGCTTTCTTATGAAGCTGATTCACCTCCGGATATTTGACCATGAACTGTCGCCACAGGCCGCCGCGCATGTACTTCACCACATCGGAACGTCCCTCACGCTGCAACTGGTGTTTCAGATGGGGCAACTCCCAGGCCGCATCAGGTGGCATCGCCCACTCACCCATCTCATCATATGACGAGGTCGGCAGGTAGATGCGCCCTAGGCTCAGGAAATCTCGCGCCACCTCGCCAGGAGGAATGGTCTGCACCCACTCAGAGTTCTGCTCGAGCGCAGTAAAAAAGTGATCCATCCAACCATTGACCCAGCAATGTTCGTAGGTGGCAGGCCACATGCCGAATTTCTCACCATCGTCACCCATCACAGCAACTTTAGGACGCCCCAAGTAGCGCCCGGTACGATCCTCAGCGTCAGCCTGATCTCGCAGCCAGCGGATGACCTCTTCCACTGGTCTCCATGGGATCGAGTAGCGCAGCGGCATAGAGGTTACGAAGACCTTCAGTGTGCGACCACGTTCCTCAGTGACATAATAGCCCAGCAGGTCGTCGTCAGTGTAACCAACGGCCTTAAAGTGCGCATCGTCGACAATGGTGTATTGGATCCCAGCTTCGTGCAGCGAGGACGGCAAGTGTGGCTCCCAGACCCGCTCTGCCAGCCACAGGCCGGTTGCCTCATAGCCGAAGTCCTCTCGGACTGAGTCCATCTGCTTGCGGATCTGGCCAAGCTTATCCATATCGCGTAGCGAGACAAGGATAGGCTCATAGTAAGCACCGCTCATGATCTCAACCTGGCCCCGCTCGACCAATCGCCGCAGGCGTGGGAAGAAATCCGGCTGGTTCTCAACCAGCCAATCCCGCAGCGGGCCGGTGTAGTGCAGCGCCAGCCGAATGGCCGGATGTTTCTCCAGGCACTCGACCATGGGCAGATATGCTTTCTCGTAAGCTTCCTCGAAGACCCATCCAAAATTGCCAACCGGCTGGTGATTGTGAATTGCCAGTGAGAGATAAATTCGTGGTGACATGACCGTCGCAGACCCTTCTTGGCTAGGGAGTTCAAACGTGAGCGTAGGGTGCGCCGATTGGGCACCCAGTTACTGCCCTGGCTTACAGCAGCAAATCAATTCAAATCTGATCAGTAGTATTCACGGTTGCCTGAAGGGATGGTCGCGTTCTCAGGGATCTCACTTTGTGTGAAATCGTCCGCCCTCAGGTCTGATCCAACCCGCACCCCACGCCCAACGACAATGCCAGTCGGCAGATGCGTGTTTTTGCCGATGGTCACAATCCCCAAACCATCAGCCCCCTCTTCGATCCGACCAACACGGGCATTGTGGCCGATCACACAATTCTTATCGATCACTGCCCGCTCGACCACCGCTCCAGCCTCAACATAGGAGTCCGTCAGAATCACCGACTCACGAACGATTGCATCCGGTCCCACATAGACGCCAGGTGACAGGACCGATCGCTCAACGCGCGCTCCTCCGGCTATCACCGAGCCGTCGGTGATCAGACTGTCGGCAATAACTGCCCCGGCCTCGATGCGTACGGGTGGGCGCTCCTCACTGCGGGTGTGAATAACCCACGATCGATCGGTGAGATCCAGCGCAGGAGGGTGCCGCACCAAGTCCATGTGGGTTTCCCAGTACGCGTCCACCGTTCCCACGTCAACCCAGTAGCCAGAAAAGGGATAGGCGTAGACCTTGAGGTTATCCTCGATCATCCGTGGGATGATGTCTTTGCCAAAGTCGTGAGATGAGCTGGAGCGGGCAGCATCCTCACGGAGCACGCGCTCGAGCACATCCAGCCGAAAAACGTACACCCCCATGGATGCTAGGGTGCTGATCGGTTTAGCAGGCTTTTCATAGAATGCACGCACCCGGTTGTTTTTATCAGCATCCAGGATACCCAAACGCCCTGCCTGCTCCAAGGGCACATTGATCGTGCAGAGGGTCGCGTCAGCGCCATGCTCCTGGTGAAAGTTGATCGGGTGGCCATAGTTCATCTCATAGACATGATCGCCAGACAGAATCAGGATGAGGTCGGGCTCGCCCTGGCGCACAAAATTGAGATTCTGGTAGACGGCATCGGCGGTTCCAGCATACCAGTCCGAGTCATCTCGCCCCGTGAACGGCTGAAGCAAAGTCACACCACCACTGAACGACCGGTCCAGGTCCCAGTGACGGCCCTTGCCGATGTGTTCATTCAACGAATGGGGCCGATACTGGGTCAGGATGATCACGTCAAAGATGTTCGAGTTTACACAGTTCGACAGCGTAAAGTCAATGATTCGGTACTTACCCGCAAAGGGGACCGCTGGCTTGGCCCGCTTCCGCGTCAACACCCCCAGGCGAGTCCCCGCCCCGCCAGCCATAATGACAGCACGCACCCTCATGATGGTTGATGCCCTCCGCAGAACTGGTCCATACATACGTGTATCAGATATAGCTGCGGCGAACAGCCATGGTCTGCTCGTACAGGTCTACATAACGCCGCGCCGATCCCTCCCACGAAAAATCTAGAGCCATCGCACGCTGCTGTCGAGCACGCCACTCCTCCGGCTCATTGCGGTACACATCGAGTGCCCGCTCCACGGCCCAGCCCAATGCACTGGGATGGAAGTCGGCAAACAGAAAGCCTACATCGGGGCGCACCGTGTCGATCAGGCCACCCACTGCACGGACCACAGGCAACGCACCATAGCGCATCGCGATCATCTGCCCAATGCCACACGGTTCAAACAGTGAGGGCATCAGGAACAGATCGCACCCCGCGTAAATGCGCTCCGAAAGCGCCTCATCAAAGTTCAGCCGGATGGCCGCTTTACCGGGGAAGTCGTGGCCGATCCACCAGGCATCGTTCTCGTACTGATAGTGCCCCGTCCCTAGCAGCACGAACTGCACATCGGCGCTCGAGAGCAGGTGGCGCACCATCGGGGCCATAATAGCCGGCCCCTTCTGCTCAACCAGGCGAGTCACCGTACCTAGCAGAGGTACATCAGCACGCTGTGGCAGCCCTAGTTCAGCCTGCAACTCGAGTTTATTCCTCACGCGCCGATCAAGCGAGCGGGCATCAAACCGCTGAGGAATGTTCTCACTGGACGCTGGATCCCACCGTCGCGTGTCGATCCCATTCAGGATGCCCACCAGCCGCATTAGGCGTGCATGCAACAACCCATCGAGGCCATATCCGCCCTCGGGGGCGACAATCTCCTGGGCATAACGTGGGCTGACCGTGCTTAGCATGGTGCTGTAGGCCAGTCCAACCGCCAGGGCATTGTCGGTCCGGTTCACAGCATGCAACAAAACATGGTCCACAGGCGGAAGCCCAGCCCGCTTGAGGTGCCACCCAATCCCCCACCCCTGATAACGCAGGTTATGAATGGAGAACAACGAGGCCGCACTGCCCAACACAGGATCGTCATAATAAACCTGGGTGAGCAGGTAGGGCACGAGCCCCGTATGCCAGTCATGTACATGGTAAACGTCGGGCTTCCAGCCCTCGCTTGCAGCCAGTCGCTTGACCCATTGCAACGCCGCAGCGGACAGGAACAGGAACCGCCCGACGTCGATGCCCTCATCAAAGTGATAGATGAACTTCTCGTGTCCGCTGAAGAACGGCCAACCCCGGACAAAGTAGTACTGCACGCCGTCGCGTGCCACCCCTGAAACTTCGACACGCACTGTGCCCTCGTTCCACAGCATGGGAAACGTATCGACGAGCTTGATCTCGAAGTAGGCATCCTCGACTACGCCATGGTGAGGGACAATGACACGAACAGAATGCCCCAGACGGCTCAAGGCATTAGGCAGCGCGCCAACCACATCGCCCAGCCCACCGACCTTGACGAACGGTGCACATTCAGCCGCAATAAAGAGAACGTTCAAGAGAGCCTTCCAGACCGAGACAATGCCACAGTTCAGTCGAGGCAGTCCCCTGGACTACCCTGCGACGCCCCCACACGCGCTTGCCTTCTCAGCGGGCAGCAAACCAGCGGTAATCGATCGCCGGGAAGACCCTGTCCACCTGGTAAAGTTCGTCCGCGAGCTGACGGTCCGGTCGGTTCTTCTCCAGCGACGCAGCCAACGCCTCGAAGCGCTCCACATGCCGCGTAAAGCGCCGGATGGCGTACTCGCGGGCTTGCCCGGTCGTCACGAGGAACGGCCAGTCACTTGACTCAAGCAGGAGCAACTCCCGCGCCGCCTGATTCAGCACAGCTTCCTCATCTGGCGTGGGATCAGGATACTTCTCCACCAGGACTTCCATTCTGGCCTCGGCGGCGTGGATCGGCGCCCACATCCAGTGTGTGTCATGGTTGTCCCATGTCCAGTGATTGCCTCCCATCCCCCACGAGCTTTCAGGGATATGCAGCACTTCCTGAGGAGGATGGCGTTCAACGAAGTCGCTGGCCGTGGTCAACTCAACCGCTGGATCGGAAGCCAAGTGTCGGAGCACCTGCTTGATCCACTCCACACCTTCAAACCACCAGTGCCCGAACAGCTCCGTATCGTAGTTGGAGGCAATCAGGCCAAAGTTGCCGGTCTCATTGTGATACTGCTTGAGCCGATCAGAAACCAACCAGGCAAAGTGACGCGCGTGCTCACCAACCTTATACGCTGCCCAGTCAGGATGATACTCATCCTTCGCACCCAGGTCGACCCGAGCGCCCGTCACACGCCAGTACTGCAGCCCAGAGACACTATCTTTCTTATGAAACTCGCGGTAATCGTAATCACCGGGATATCCCCAGTCAGCAGACCAGACCTGCATTCCTGTGCGGTTGTCTCGCCCGATCACTGCCACGCCGGAGTGCTGTTCGGCGCTCATCCCCGCTGCTGTATCGGACACATAGTAAGGCAGAAAGGTCGACGCATTGCGGCGCGGGATAGCCTGCTGGACCGGAATCACATAGCGACGCTTGATCTCGCCATACGGTCCGATTGCATCCCCGGCGGCCACGCCCACCGGCTGTCCCCCCTCAATGGTATGTGTCTCGCTGAAGAACAGACTAATGCCCAAGGCATGCAGAAAGTGCTCGATGCCAGGGCGTTTTCTGCCCTGATCGTCGATGTAGGCAGGTCGATAGGCACACTCCGGTAGCCAGATGGCGCGCGGCGCGCGCCCAAAGTGGACCCTGTATGACTCAATTCCTGTGCGGATCTGGCCGTAGATGGATGAATCGCGGCTGAGCAGCGGAAGGTAGCCATGAGTGGCCGCACAGGTCACAATCTCGATCAAGCCCTCGTCCTGTAGCTGGCGGAAGGCTTGTACGACATTGCGCCCATAACGTTCATCGAAACTCCGCTTGACACCCTCGTACCACTGCGTATAAAAACGCGCTAGGTAGGCCATATGCAGGTTCTCGGCCTCCTCAAAGCGCACGATGTCTTTTTGTGCCCTGGCGATCTTCTCGTCCAGGTAAGCGTCGAGATGATCTCCCACATCCGCGTCGGCGAGCTGCTCCACAAGAATAGGGGTCAAACCGATGGTCAAACGGAATGGAACAGCTTCTGCCCGGAGATCATAGAGGGCATCCATCAACGGGATATAAGTTTCAGTAGCTGCCTCGTGAATCCACTCCTCACCATGAGGCCAACGGCCAGCCATTCGCGCATACGGCAGATGGCTGTGCAACACAAATGTAAAAGCACCAATGGGGGTCACCTATGCAGCCTTCTTTCTGGTTCTGTCTGGTTCTCTAGTTTGGACGTCGTCTCACCCCTTGGGTGGAACCCCACCCTGCACAATTCTAGCACAGGTTCTGAGAAAACTAAATCGGCTGGCAGGGGATGGGGACGTGTTTCATGTTTGGGGTGGTGCAGACCCACCTGAAACGCACCCGACAGACAGCGAAGCAGAGTCAGGGAGATGGTCGCCCTTTGCTGCTATACCTGCTCCACGAAGGTGAAGCTACCCATCAGCCGCCGAGTGGGGCGATGTTAGGCAAAAACGCGGGACAGCCCTGTAGTTGCAGGGCTGTCCCATCTGCAAGAGAGGTGTGGGGATAGTCAGGCACACCGTCCCCACACCACACTCTACCGGGGGCGGTATGCGATCAGACCATCGGCGGAGCTTCATCCATACTGCGTGCCAGCCAATCGGCCACCCACTGCCCTACGTAGGGGTAGCGGTAGTTGATACCGCTGGCTGTCTGGGCGGTAGCTGCAATAGAGAAGCCCATAACGACGAAAGGAGCAGCCACCAGAGCGAGCACCAATACGACAGTCAGCAGGACTCCTACCGGAATCAGGATCAGACCGATCAAGATCACACTCAACAGGCCAATGATCACCCACACTATGACCAGTGCAAACACAACGGCCAGGATCGCGCCGAAGAAGCCGATCGCTGCCAGCACCTGGAGAGCAAATGCCTGAGCTGCGTGGTAGGCTACATAGCTAGACTTGTCCTTGTACATCAGATAGACGATCAGCGGCAGGAAGACGAACAACAGGCCGCCAATCCCCGCCGTTCCGAGCGCCACGAGAATGGTCAGCACCGTGCTGATGTGCGCTAAGGCGGCCCAGGTACGCTCTTCGGAAGTTGTCTCTGGCTTTACAACCGGGATGCGCTCAAGTTGGCTCATGTTACACTCCACGCGATCTGTGTGGCTTCATAACACTATGTACGTACTATCTAGTGCAGAGTTGCAGACGGCTTTTCTGCCGGGCAGGTTCACGGGTATACTGGGACAAACTCCCTATCTAAGCGGAGGAAACAATATGAGCATCCGACGCATTGTATGTCCCTCGTGTGGCTCCAGCAACTTCAAACACGATGCCGAAGGGAATCTGATCTGCGACTCGTGCGGCTCTCACTACGCCTCACCTCGTGAGGAGATTCAGTGCCGGGTGTGCGGCACAACGAACCCACCACAGGCGCTACGTTGCATGAAGTGTGGTCTGTTATTAGGCAAGCAATGCCCAGTGTGTACTCACATCAATCCGCCAGGCACCGATCACTGTGAGAACTGCGCGGAGCCGCTCGACACCGTGACCTCGATTGCAACCCGGCTGTATGAGCGCACCGACGAAGCCGCTCTCGTCCGCAGTGAACGACTGGTGGCCAGCAAACAATCCGACCTGATCTACATGCACGAGCAGCGCGAACGGCTTCAGGCCGAAGAACAGGAACGACTGGCACGGCTGGCGGCAATGCGTATCGAGGCCCAGAAACAGCAGCGCAAGCTGCTGATCGTCGTCGGAGTCATGTTGGCCGTGCTGGGAATCGGAGGCATTGTCCTTGCGTTGTTGCTTGCTTCAGCGCCTGCACCTTAACAGGCACACCCCCCTGACAACCACGCAGGATATGGCTAACTCCGCAAAATAAGCTAGCCACGATACAGCTCTTAAGCGAGTCAGAGTTGTATTGTGGCCATATTGACGTTGGCAGGATTCTCCTGAGACGGCCTACTCCACTGTCACGCTTTTCGCTAAGTTGCGTGGCTGATCCACATCTGCACCGCGCCGCACCGCAATATGATAGGCGAACAACTGCAACGGCACCACATTGACCACTGGCGCAAGCAGTTCTGGCATCTCCGGAACGGAGATCACATAGTCAGCCTTGCGAGCGATAGTCTCGTCACCCACGGTGGCCAACGCGATTACAATCCCACCACGCGCCTTGGCCTGCTCTACCTGCGACAGCATCTTGTCGTACACGCGGTCCCGCACGGCAATTGCCAGCACCGGCATATGCTCGTCGATCAAGGCGATGGGGCCATGTTTCATCTCACCGGCAGGATAGCCTTCGGCGTGAATATAACTGATCTCCTTGAGCTTGAGCGCCCCTTCCAGCGCGATGGGATAGTTGACGCCCCTCCCTAGATACAGAAAGTTGGTGCAGGTATAGAAGCGGTTCGCTAACACGCGGATCTCGTCATCGCGATCCAGGACCGAACCAATCAGATCCGGCAGCCTCGCCAGATCGGCAATGGTCCGCCGCAGCGCTGTAGCGTCCTGACTGCCACGCAGTTGGGACAAATAGCAGGCTAGCAAGTACTGGTCAACAATCGACGCAGTAAACGCTTTGGTGCTCGCCACGCCGATCTCCGGTCCGGCCTGCATAGCGATGTACCCATCAGCGATGCGCATCGCCTGGCTGCCGATCACGTTGACGATGCTCCACAGCGTTGCGCCCTTCTCGCGCGCCTCTTCCATCGCCGCCAGCGTATCGACTGTCTCACCGGACTGGCTAAGCGCCAGCACCGCTGTGCGATCGCTCAAGATCGGATCGGCATAGCGAAACTCTGAGCCAATAGCCACCTCCACCGGGATCCGCGCAATGCGCTCGATCAGAGCCTTGCCGACTAGCCCGGCGTAGTACGACGTGCCACACGCCACGATCACGATCCGCTCGATCTCCCTAGCCCGCCCAGCATCCAGGGCCAGTTCCGGGAGGCAGATCTGCTGTCGCTCAAAATCCACGCGCCCACGAATGGTGTCGGTCACAGCGCGGGGCTGTTCGAAGATCTCCTTCTGCATGAAATGCTTGAATTCGCCCTTAGCCGCACTCACCGGATCCCAGGGGATGCTATGAATCGGATGTGTCACCACTTGGGCATTATCAAGGCTACGAACTGTGCAGGCATCTGACGTGATCGTTGCCACTTCGCGGCTTTCGAGGAAGATCATCGCGCGGGTGTGTTCTAGGATGGCTGGGATGTCCGAAGCGACAAACATCTCGCCCTGTCCGACCCCAATCGCTACACCACCCGCATTCCCAATGCGGCACGCTACCAACTTGTCTGGCTCGTGGCGGCAGAAGGTGACAATGGCCTGTGCGCCCTTGAGCAGCCGGAAAGACTCCAAGGCCGCTTCTTCCAATGTGCAGCCTGTGGCTAAGTAGCGTTCGATCAAGTGAACGATAGTTTCGGTGTCGGTGTCGCTCCTGAACAACACACCTTCCGCCTGGAGCTCGGCCCGCAGATCAAGGAAGTTCTCGACGATGCCGTTATGCACCACGACCACATCACCCGTCATGCCAGTGTGTGGATGTGCATTACGCTCGCTGGGTGCACCGTGGGTAGCCCAGCGAGTGTGACCTACTCCCAGGTGTCCACTGACCGGCCGCTCACGGACAAGTTGTTCCAGCACCGACAGCTTCCCCGCATTGCGGCGTACCTCGATATGCCCATCTTCCAAGACAGCCAATCCCGCCGAATCGTAACCACGATACTCAAGACGCTTCAGGCCATCCAGAATGATCGGGGTTGCATCACGCGGGCCTACATAGCCTACGATACCACACATAGAGGACTCTCGATCCTTTCGCAATAGAGCGTCGTCGGAACACCCGCAGTGGCCTGACATCTCACTGACGTAGTGACACCGACGTCACGGTCTGAGTTTGTTTGAGCTATCGGAACATAATGCTACGAGCGGCCCGCTTGTGGCGCAGGTTGCCCTGCGCTTTTGCCGTGCCAGCCCATAAGTTGGGGGAAAAGACACGGACGGTAGCACGTCCGGGCGGCATCCGCTGAACTCTCGATTTTCGAGGTGACGCCTCTGGCCGATCACCTCTTAAGCCCACCTCGCGATGGGCAACCGCCTCCTCGTCAACCTGACCGTGTGCTGCCGATCAGGTCCATGCGCTGGCTTTCCCCTTGCAATGATCTGCTTGTGTCGATAGACACCTCCTTAAACATAGACATTGGCGGCAGGAGTATATCAACATTCCGACGATTCCGCACCTATGCCAATCTCATGGCGCAGGGACCCACTGTCCTTGCCGGATCACGTAAAATGACGGCCCTGTAGTGCTACACTCACCGACCTCGTCACAGGTCATGATCCCGCTCAACCCAGGATAGTCACGCAGGTTACGCACCTCATGGACCAGCGCGCCGCGCGGAACATAGAGGTTGCCATCCCGGCCAACGATAGCTACACGCTTGGCGGCGTAGATCAGCGCCGAGACAGCGTCATAGCCATGCCACGTGTATGGGGATCGCGTTCCAGCCTCTACACCGTAACGTTCCAGATAGTGGGCATCAAACCGAGATTTGGCTTCCGAGTCAGGCGGGATCAACGAGGTAGCGTAAGCGCCCTCGCCGTTTGCGCCAGTGGAGTCCAGGAAGTTTTGGCCAAATGTGCCATCACACCCGAAGAAAATCACTGCAGGTGCAGGTGTTGGAGTCGCCTGCGATGTTGCAGCCTGAGTTGCGGCTGCTTCCTGCTGGAGCGATGCGATTCCGTTGACGATCTGAATGGCCACATCGTCGTAGCCACCATAGTAGATCGCCTGCGGGTTGGTTGATAGGATCGCCTTCAGTTGAGCAGCCATATCAGGAGCACCAGATGCAAGGGTCGCCCTGGCAACAATCTGCCCACCGAGCCGCTCAAAGCTATCTGCCACCATAAGGGCCAGTGCGCTGCCGTACTCCTCCCCATCATCCACCACGGCCAGTGTCGATACCCTGAGTTGGCCAAACAAGTAGTCAGCAGCGTAGCGAGCCTGAACCACATCGGTGAAGGCCACGCGGTTAAACACCGATGAGCCGAGGCGTACCAGGTCGGGGTTAGTGGCTGAGGGAGATAGCATGGGGATGCCATGATCTTCGTAGATGGGAATCGCCGCGCGGGTCTCACCAGAGAAAATGTGCCCCGCCACCCCAACGACAGTTGGGTCGCCGGCCCACTGACTGGCCACAAGCTCAGCTATGACGGGATCAGCCCGAGTATCTACCGTCTCCAGTTCAAACAACCACCCCAGGTAAGTGCCAAAGTCCTCCACTGCCAGACGGCCCGCATCCGCGATGTCCAGACCGAACTGCGCATAAGGACCAGACATGGGACCGGCCATGCCAATTTTGATCGTGTCCCCAGGAGGGATAACGGCACAACCATAAGGGTCGTCAAAACACTCAGCTGGCTCACCGGACTGGCGCGGGGTTGGAGTAGCGGCCAGTAAAGTCGGGAAAGGAGAAGGGGCGGCGACTGTGGAACCAGGCGCAGAACATCCTGTGATCAGCCCTCCACTTGCCAGAGCAGCCACCAAACAGGTCCATGCCGCAAACTGCTTACAACGCGAAGGCACATTCTCAGCACTCATGATTGCTCCCCTGCCCCAGGAGGCTTCGCCTCGCTACAGATACTTCTCGACCGCTCCTCCACCGCTGCGCTGGATAGCTCTCGGTGTCACAACTCGTTGGCCAGACGGGTGGAAGTACAATGCGGGCCGTCCCTGGATGACATCCACCAAGTCGCCCATAAGGTCAGCCAGTGCCACTGGCTTGCCCAGAGCGCTCGCGATGTCCAGTGGAGATCGATCATCCAGGCTGACGCCATCTGGATGATCGAACATGACACGCGGCAGAACAACCACATCGCCCAGGTCATGCTCACCAAGCTGTTCGATCACGTCCTCACCCATGAGCAGCCCAGCTACGGTGATCGTCTCCCCCAACCGGCGGTTGGCCACGGGGATAACCTCTGCCTGGATACCGCTTCTAGCTGCAAGCTCACTCGCGTGAGAGGCCAAAACGGGCGCAAAGAGCATGGCCGTGGCTAACGTCAATCGCCCGATCTGCGCTGGTGCGCCTAGCTCAGCCTGGGCTTCAGCCCACTCGTTCAGAAAGGCGCGCACCATCCCCAGCCCATTCTCACGCAGGTCAAAACCATCATAAGCTTCCAGCGGCGGAATGGGCCGCCCGGTGGTCAAATACCACTCGTCGGTGGGATAGACGAAATTGACGCCAAGCCGTGCCCGACACTCTGCCTGCCAGGCATGACAGGCATCCAGGATCGTTTCGGCCTCGGCGCGGGTGTTGGTACGCATCCCATATTTGTGATATTTGGTCAGCCCCACTGGCACCACACTGACCGTCAGCACACCGGGATACAGTGCTATCAGATCGCGCACCGACTTCTCCAAGTGTGGGCCATCGTTCAGGCCAGGTATCACAACGATCTGCGTGTGGACCTCGATCCCTGCCTCAGCCAGCCATTGAAGCTGCTTCAGAATGTCAGGTGCATCTGGGTTTCGCAGGCACTTGCGGCGCAGGTCAAGATCGGTGGCGTGCACCGAGATGTACAGCGGGCTAAGGTGCTGCTCGACAATGCGCCATTCGTCGTGTTTGTCCAGGTTAGTGAGGGTCACATAGTGACCAGACAGAAACGAGTAACGATAATCGTCGTCTTTGATATACAAGGTACGCCGGAAGCGAGGAGCCATCTGAAGCACAAAGCAGAACTCACACAGGTTATCGCAGCGTCGGATATCGATGTCAAATGTCGGGTGCTCAAATTCCAGCCCCAGCGGCTGCATCTCCTCACGGCGACCACGGAGCGTGATCACCTTGCCACCACGCCGCAGGACAAGCTCGACGTCATACTCCGCAGCGTAATAGTGCACGTCGATCACATCTTCGACTGGCTGGCCGTTGACCGCAAGCAACACATCACCAGGCTGGACCCCTAGACTGGCGGTCAGGCTGCCCGGCATGACGGCGCTGACCAGCCCGCCGTGACTCCTGGAGCGCGACTCGCTCATCTCCTTTTCAGCCGCCAACCTAACCTAGAACCTCCTGGCAACCCAGCACACGGCGCGGAATGCGCTGCTCGACGGACCGCCAGGTAATGTCGAAGTCGAGGTAGTGAGTGGTCGCCTTCGAGAGATCGCTGTAGACGCCACGCATCTCTGCTGGCAGAAGCTCGGCAATGCGATACATCGCCTCATCGGTCATGGCTCGGAAGTGCTCACGTGGCAGCTTTTCCCCCTCCTGTCGGAAGTGGAATGGCTTGCCGAAGCGGATGTAGACGTGAACACGCCGGACCTCTCGGACCCAGTCGCCAGGGAAACCCCGTGTGCCCCAGATCGCAACCGGCACCACCGCAGCGTCGGTCTTGAGCGCCAAGTAGGCGCTGCCCTCCTGTCCCTCGATCATTTTGCCCGTTTTGCTGCGGGTACCTTCGGCATAGAGCATCACCACATAGCCCTGTCGGATGTGCTCCAGCGCTGACTTCAACGCCTTCAGGTCAGCTTCGCCCCGGTTGACTGAGATGGCTCCCCAATGATGGACAAAGTAGCGCACCAGAGGCTGATCAAATGCCTCGATCTTGGCCAGAGGCACAATGTCGCGATCAGGGTAGAAGGAGATCATGATCACTGGATCGAGGATCGAGATGTGGTTGCCCATCATCACCACTGGCCCATCCGCGGGTATGTTCTCCCAACCATCCACGTGCAACTTGATCCAGAACCGATACAGAATGTTCCAGATGCCAAAGCGGAACACCTTCCGCCGCCAGTGGTATATCTTTTCATGGACAATCGGGCCTGTTCCTAACATTCATCACCTCTTGGGAGGCCGCAGTTGCGTGCCACTGTTCCTCTTCTCTATCAACCTGAGCACATGGTCAAACACATGAACGGCATCCATGTGAGTAGTATCGACCACAATGGCATCCTCTGCTGGACGCAGGGGAGCAACCGCGCGTTGGCTGTCTTTCGCATCACGGGCACGCATGGCCGCCAGAACTTCCTCATAGCTGTCAGTGATACCGCCTGCCTGATATTCCTGCCAGCGTCTACGGGCGCGTGTCTGGTCCGAAGCTACCAGATATAATTTGAGGTCAGCACGGGGCAGCACAACCGTCCCAATGTCACGTCCGACCATCACCACACGCCCACGGGCAGCAATTCGGCGCTGCTGATGCATCAGCGCCTCACGCACCCCGGCATAGGCCGACGGGATCGAGACGTAGGCATCCACCTCAGCCTCGCGAATTTGCCAGGTCACATCCTCACCATCGATATAAACAGTGGCTGGTCGCCCATCGGCTATTGTCGGCGGCACTACATCGATGTCAAGCTGTTGAGCTATGGCTACCACAGCTGCCTCATCTGCCAAGTCGATACCACGGCACAAGGCTGCCAGCGTCACAGCACGGTACAGCACCCCAGTGTCGAAGTAAAGATATCCCAGGTGACGCGCAAGCTGGAGTGCCAGCGTCGTCTTGCCAGCCGCCGACGGGCCGTCAATGGCGATGACAGACGGCATACTCATCGCACACGAGACCCCCGTCGAGACGAACGCCTAGTTCTCGAAGGCTGACGGTCAACGCCGGAACGACGCTGGCGGTCACGGGGGGACGGCTGTTCTCTGGGCGAAGGCAGGCGGCGTGGCCGTGAGGATCGACGCACCGCTTGCAAAGCGGCAACCTCTTCGCTCGTCAGGCGACGCCATGCCCCGCTGGGCAGATCGCCCAGCTCAAGCGGCCCAAGCCGAATGCGTTCGAGGCGCAGCACCGGGTGTCCCAGCGCTCCTGCCACACGACGAAGCTGCCGCTTGCGCCCCTCGCGTACTGTGACCTCCAATAGAGCACCTTCACGGCTTTTGCGCAGTCTGGTGATATCAGCCGGGCCGGTTCGCTCGCCGTCGATCACAATGCCACGTCGCCACACGTCGAGCGTCTTCTCGGTCGGTGAGCCTTCAACCAGCACACGATAAGTCTTGGGATGCTCATAGCGGGGGTGGGTTAGGATGTGAGCCAGATTGCCATCATTGGTGAACAACATCAGTCCTTCGCTCTGCACATCCAAACGTCCCACCGGATACAGGTGCCCTCCAACAGGAATCAGATCGCGTGCCCGTGGCCAATTGCCCGTGGCACTTTCGTCCGAGATCACGCCACGGGGTTTATTAAGCATGATGTAATCAAACGTCTCCGGCAGACGCAGCCGCACACCATCGACCTGGATGGTGTCAACCGCCGGATCGGCCTTCACCCCCAGCGTGGCAATGCGCCCGTTGACCGTGACGCGCTGCTGCCCGATGATCTCCTCGCACGCACGCCGTGACCCATACCCAGCACGCGCCAGCAGTTTTTGCAGCCGTTCTTCCACCAATGCAACCTCTCCGTCAGCCAATCATCGGCTGGCAGCCCTTGCTTAGCCCTCACAGCACGCTATAATACCACCCCAACCTGAGGGAAACTATGCAGATTTCCGATAAAATCTGGCACACTGCGCTGGCCTTACTGCTCCTGATCTCAGCCAGTCTGGCCTGCAATGCACCTACACCCCGATTGGCAGGTCCAGCGCCCGCCAGGACGATCCAGCCATCCGCCGAGGCGTTGGAGTCATTCAACAGCAAGTGGCACAACCTGAACCTCGCCACACCTGACGGCCCATTCAGCGTGACCTTCACCGAGGAGGAGCTGACCTCAGCAGTTGACGCTGCCATCATTCGGGCCGAGACTGAGAACGGGCAAGATATTCCCCTTGAGAATGTCCAGGTCGAGCTGATCAACGATGTGATCAACGTCTATGCGCTGGCACGGCTCGATCCGCTCACCGTGAATGGCCTGATCGTTGTGGTACCCAGAGTCGGGACTGACGGCCAGGTGGAGATCGTGGTCAACCAGATCGAGTTCGGCCCACTCCAGTTCAATGAGTCGGTGTTGGATGCGATGGTGGCCACATTCGAGCAGAGCATCAACGCACCGATCAACGCCTCTCCCTTCGACATCACGCTGGAGGCAATCCACATCTCCGATGGACAGCTCACTATCAATGGCGTGATCATGCCGTAGGGTTCACCCGACGGCAACCATGCGCTCTGCACCGGTTCTACATAGATAGACCCTGAGAGCGAGCTTACACACTCCCCACAGCCAACTCTTCGATGGCACTAGCGATTATAGCGTGTCTGCCAGTTCCAGGCGACCAGGGACATGCGCAGGGTTGGGCCAGAGCATCTATCCATCGCTATAATGGTCTCCATGGCGCACATGACCCCAGAAGCAACTGGACTGCTGGTGCTGCTCGGCGGCGAAGGGCTGCGGGCTGAGTCGGGCGAGCTGTGGCGGCAGATCATGGCAGCCACAGCCAGTGGGAGCATGTCTCATGGTGTGATTGTGCCTGCCATGCTACCCGCACAAAAGGTCGGCGCGGCAGAGCACCGGGCCAGGCTGGTCGCCGAGACGCTTGCCGCCTGGGGCATCGTCGCCGAGATATTGCCCATTTTGACGTGTGCCCAGGCCAACGACCCAGCCCATGTAGCTCGCCTGAAGGCAGCAGATTTCACCATCTTAGCGGGTGGTGAACCGCGTATCCTGATCGAGGTGTTGCGCAGCAGTCTGGCCTGGGATACGATGCAAGAGCGGCAGGCCCAGGGACTACTGCTGATCGCAATGGGTGGAGCGGCCTCAGCGCTGGGCAACCCGGCTTTTGCCCCCGTCAGGCCCTTCCCCCAGGCGCTGGTCAATCTGGCATTCGAGCCAGTAGACGGTCTGGGGCTGCTACCCAACATGGTCGTCTTGCCTTATTTCAACTGGCTTCAACCACAGATCGTGGAAAAGATAGAGGCCCTCTGCGCCCCTGCTACATGCTTCGTCGGCATCGATGCCCAGGCGGCCCTGGTCATCGGTCTCGGCGGGTGGCGGGCTGCTGGTCTGGGCACGCTGACCCTTTGGGGCAGGGGCAAAGCGAAGCAGGTTATCGACGCAGGTGGTACAGTGCCTTCTGACTGGTTTTCTCCCAGATAGATGAGGTAAACCATGAAACACAGACTCCGGTTTGATGCTGCGCTTCAGTCCATTGACGATCTCCTGGCGATCCCTGGCATTGCCGAATCGGCTGAAATCGCCGGTTTTGACGGGCTATGGACATCTGAGGTTAACCATGATCCCTTCATCCAGCTTGCGCTGGCTGCCCCGCGGACTACGCGGATCGCGCTGGGTACAGCCATCGCACTCAGCTTCACCCGCAGCCCGATGACGTTAGCTTATACCTGCTGGGACCTGGCAGCCTTGACAAAAGGGCGCTTTATCCTGGGCCTGGGCACTCAGGTGAAAGCGCACAACGAGCGGCGTTTCAGCGTGCCGTGGGATGCACCCGTGCCACGCCTACGCGAGGTGATCGCTGGATTGCGTGCGATCTGGGATTCCTGGCGTAGCGGCGAGAAGCTCAATTTTCGGGGCGAGTACTACCAATTCACCCTGATGACACCCTTCTTCACCCCGCCGCGCCACAGCTACTCCATCCCCATCTTCATCGCCGGTGTCAACACTGGCCTTTGCAGGCTGGCCGGTGAGATATGCGACGGCTTTCATGTCCACCCCCTGCACTCGGTGAAATACCTCAGCGAAATTGTGCGTCCAGCAATTGAAGCAGGGGCTAGGAGTGCACAGCGCAGTATTGAAGAGGTGGAGATCAGCGCCTCGGTATTTGTCGTCACTGGCAGCGATGCAAATCAGACCCAGGCGCTGCGCGAGATGGTCCGCCAGCAGATCAGCTTCTATGCCAGCACTCCTTCGTACCGGACCGTTTTCGAGGTGCACGGCTGGACAGAGACTGCCGAACAACTGTCACGTCTGGCAGCGCGTAAGCAGTGGGGAGACATGCCCTCATTGATCACCGACGACATGATCGACACATTTGCCATTGTTGCACCACCGGATGAAGTTGGGCACGCTGCACTGGATCGCTATACGGGTCTGGTTGACCGCATTACTTTCTACCTGCCGTATGTACCCGGCCCGTTTACCCCACTGTGGGCCTCAGCGATCAAAACCTTTGCAAACCAGCCATGATGAATTCAGCCCAACCTCAATCTGCACCTCCACGCCTGCACCTGAGCGATGGTGCCGCCATCGCCGCCCTGGCTGTGATCACTGTGGCCTTCTTCTGGAGAATGGCTTTTACCAACCTGATACTGCCGCGCGGCGACATGTTCCTGTACTTCTACCCCTACTGGGCCTATCGCAATGCGGTGATGCAGACCGGCCATCTCCCGCTGTGGAACCCCTACCTCTTCATGGGCGCACCGCTGCTCGCCAACAGCCAGGTCGGAGTACTCTATCCTCCCAACTGGCTCCTGATCGGCCTGGATGCGCCGACGGCTGTCAAGGTGGCAATCATCACCCATACAGTCTGGGCAGCCGCCGGAATGCTCCTCTTCGCACGTCGCTCACTACGCCTGAGCACACTTGCGTCGATACTGACCGCCGCAGCGTTTGCGTTGGGCGGCTACCTTAGCGCCCAGGTCGAGCATGTGAACCAGCTCCAGGGGCTGGCTTGGATGCCCTGGCTGTTCTGGCTGTGGAGCGAGGCCATCATCAGCAGGCAACACAAGGCGGTGTTATGGCTTGGGGCAGCGTTCGCCATGCAACTCCTGGCAGGACACAGCCAGACAGCATTTATCAGTGGGACAGGGCTTGGCGTGTGGGCATTATGGTTTACCCTCGCTCTCAACCGCTCTCACCCAGACAAAGCACCGGAATCCAGAAGATGGTTGCCCGTCGACCACAGGGTGTTGTGGCCCGTCGGCATGGTTGGCCTAGCCGCGATCCTTGCGCTGGGCCTTGCCGCGGCACAGGTCCTTCCAACGCTGGAACTGACAAGCCTGAGCAATCGCGGTGGGGGCCTGCCGATACTCGAAGCTCTGTCCTTCTCACTGCGCCCACAAATTATCGGCCGGGCGCTGTTGCCCTCCTATGCTCCGACGCCGCTGTTCAGCGAGTACGTGGCTTACCTCGGCGTGGCTGGGCTGGTGCTGGCCATCTTGGGACTGTGGCATCGGCGGCACAAGTGGTCTGTGCTGGGGCTAGGGGTGCTGGCAGCGCTGGGGCTGTTTCTGGCGCTGGGCGCTTACAACCCGGTGTACTGGCTGCTGGTGAAGTTCATGCCGGGCTTTAACCTGTTTCGTGCCCCGGCCCGCTGGCTGGCCCTGTACACCTTTTCGATGGCCGCACTGGCCGGCATCGGCCTGGACAGCCTCACCCTGCACTCCGAGCCACTCGAAAAACCGCACCCGTGGTCGCTAGCACTACCCGCGGTGATCGTCACCGCCCTGACTGGGTTGAGCTTCCTTGCACCGCTGTCCGCCGAGGACATTCCTGGCGGTGTCACCCGTCCCAGCATGGTCGAGGTCGCCCTCTGGACGGGAACGATGCTACTGGCACTGAGCACATGTGCGCTGTTACGGCGCGGATCTCCGTTCGCCCAGCGCTTTGGGCGGCCAGCATTAGTGGCCCTGGTGATTATCGAGCTGTTCGTCGCGTCGCGGAGGCTGCCCTACAACGATCTCAGCGCGCCAGAAGCCTGGTCGAGCCAGCGTCCAGCGATCAGCACCCTGCTGGCCGCTGCACAGGAGCAACCGCCACCGCGTCTCCTTTCGCTTTCCGACACGCTTTTTGATCCCGGCGACCTCCGCGAGATCGAGACCGTTTACCGCCCCTATCTATCCGAGAAGGCCATTTACGACTATATCGTCGCCACCAAGCACAAAGAGATCCTCGCCCCCAACCTCTCGATGGTGTGGGGCATCCCCTCGATGGATGGATTCGATGGCGGCATCCTGCCTACCCGTGAGTACACACATTTCACAGGGCTGTTCTTGCCGCCTGACACGTGGAATCCGGATGGAAGATTGCGCGAGAATCTGGACCGCGTGCCCGACCTCGCCTGGCTGCGAATGGCTAATGTGGGATTTATCATCACCGACAAAGTGCGCGACGCCTGGATTGAGGGGGTATACTACGATCTGCAGTTCCCGGCCAGCCGCTCAGTTCCACCTGACCTCAGTTCGCCGCCGCCCATTCAGGCATTTCCTGTGCAGCCTTTTCAGGCAACGACGGTCGGCATCGTGGGCTACATTGAGAACGCCGCAGCCGTGCCAGATGGCGCTCAGATTGGCTCTGTGGCCGTCTTCTACGAGGGCGGAGAGTTTCCGCTGGTGCAACCATTGCTAGTGGGACGCGATTTCACAGCAGGGACGCCAGACAGCCGACAACGGGCACTGATCCGTTGGAATAGCCCAGTGCCCATGGAGCACATTGAAGTTTCAGTTGTTACTACCTTCCCTGGCACGCTGGTCGTGCAGGGCATCAGCCTGATCGACGAGCGAAGCAGCGCATTCGCAACGACAACCATCTCCGATGACGGCACACTGCGGCTGATAAACTCCGGTGATGTGAAGGTCTACGCCTACGATGGCGCACTGCCGCGCGCCTACCTGGTGTGCGGACCCCAGTCGGTCAGCAGTGCAGCCACAGCCTATGAGCAGCTTGCCTCAGACCCGACAACGCAGGTGATTGTGTCGGATGCACGGGGTACCTCCGACACGATCACCTGCCGTCCCGACGCACCAGGGCAGGCCATCATCACAGCTTATGAGGCGGAACGAGTCAACGTATGGGTGAATGCTCAAGGTGAGGGCCTCTACCTCTTCCTATCAGATGCCTGGTATCCAGGTTGGGAGGCAACAGTAGACGGTCAACCCGCACCGATTGCGCAAGCCAACGGGCTGTTCCGCGCGGTGCGCATGCCAGCAGGCGAGCACGAAGTCGTGTTTACCTATCGTTGCCGCCTGTTCACGGTCGGGGCTGTGATCAGTGGAGTGTGCCTGTTGGCTGTGGCCACTGGCACAGCGATCAAATGGCCTCAACGTCGTCACTGAACCCACAGATTCACGATCGCTGTAGTGTCACCTTCTCTATCCCGTTTGTCCTGCTCGCCACACTTCAACTGCCGCCAGCGCATCTGCTGTGCCGATGCGTATCAGCGCCTCGGCGGCGATGTCGCACACCCGCGTGCCAATGTCGAACATGTCGCCCGCCGCATCGTGCAGCAGGTCGATCAGGAAGGGCACAGCGCGCGGGTCTCCGATCTGGCCCAGCGTCCAAGCCGCGCCCCGTCGTATGTTGCCATCCGGATCGCTGAGCGCACTCACCAGTCCCGATACGGCCTCAGCTCCCAATGGGATAAGCTCTCGCCAGTTCCGAGTCGCAATGCGGTAGGAGATTTCGCAGCTCACATTGTCTGGAAGCCAGCCGACCAACTCCAAGGCGGCAGCGACAGCCTCACGCACGTTGCCACGTGTGAAATGGAGTGCCCGGATCAACCCCGCTGCATCGGCGTCGCCGATCTCCCATACCGCCTCCGCTGCGGCTCGCCGCTGTGCTCGTGAACCCAGATTGAGCGCCTCGTAAAGACCTGGCAGCGCATCCACGTCCTGATACAACTCGGCCAGCTTCAACGCGGCGAAGATGCGCACATGGCGGTCAGGATGCTCGACTGCCTCGATCAAAATATCGTGCAGGTCTGGTGGATTGTCAGCCACTAGCTCTTCCAATACTTCGACCGTCAGGTCCTCGTCCGAACCGTCGTATGCCATCTTATCTCACCATACCGCCGCGCATTGTTCATAAAGCCAGGTTGTGGCAATAGTGGATCACGGCATCGATGCCTCGATAGAACTGCTCAACCGGAAAAAACTCGTTGGGCGCGTGAGCGTTGCTGTCCGGCACGCCAAAGCCCATTAACACAATGGGGATGTGCAGTTCCTGTTGCATCACAGCCATGACGGCGATCGAACCGCCACCCGGCATAAACACAGGCCGGACACCCCACACAGCCTGGCAGGCACGCGCCGCAGCCTCAATCTGCGGCGACTCGATCGGAGTGACAAGCGGCCAGCCACCTTCGGTGATCTGAACTTCCACTTTCACGTCATCTGGCGCAATGCTGAGCACATAGTCCTTGAAAAGCTGCCCTATACGCTCCGGTGATTGATCGGATACCAAGCGCATAGTGATCTTCGCCCCTGCCGAGGCTGGGATGATGGTCTTGGTCCCCTCGCCTTGAAAGCCACCAAAGATGCCATTGATCTCACACGTGGGCCGCCTGCCCATACGCTCGATCAGCGAGTAGCCAGGCTCGCCCCACGGTTTGACCAGGCCGGTTTCCTCTTGCCACTGCTCAAGCGTGTAGGGAAAGCGCTGTAGCGCCTCCCGCTCGGCGTCAGTCATGGGGCGCACATCGTCGTAGAAACCGGGGATGGCAACACTGCCATCCGGGTTGTGCAACCTGACAAGCATCTCGACCAACGCCAGGACGGGGTTGTGAACAGTACCCCCATACCCGCCAGAATGCAGGTCGCGCTTGGGACCAGTGACGCGAACCTCCGCGCCTACGATACCCCGCAAGCTGTAGACAATGGTCGGGAGATCGGCGCGGATAAAGCCCGTGTCGGAGACCAGCACTGAGTCGGCAGCCAGTTGGTCTCTGTGTGCGATCACGAATGCTGCTAAGTTCTTCGAGCCACTCTCCTCCTCGCCTTCAAATAACAGCCTGATGTTGACCGGCAGCCTGCCCTCCGCCGCCAGCATCGACTCGATGGCCTTGATCTGAAGGTATACCTGACCCTTATCGTCGGATGCACCCCGCGCATAGATGAGGCCATCCCGGACCTGCGGTTCAAATGGGGGGATATGCCACAGCTCCAGCGGATCGACCGGCTGCACATCATAGTGGCCATAGACCAGCACCGTGGGGGCAGTAGGTCCAGCGCCCAGCCAATCGGCATATACTACCGGGTGCCCACCAGTGGGCATCACCTGGACATTGCTGAGACCTACACGCCTCAGCTCAACAGCGAGCCACTGGGCAGCCCGTTCAACATCGGCCTTGTGCTCAGAGAGTGTGCTGATGCTCGGTATGCGGAGCAGATCCAAAAGCTGCCGGAGATAGTCCTCGCGGTGAGCATGAGCGTGTTGGATGGCCGCTTCGCGTGTCATGACTGGCCTGCCAGGTTATAGAAGTAGTGAATGGCTGTGTCGATTCCCTTGATGAAATGGTCGAGCTTGAAGTGCTCGTTGGGCGAATGGACGTTGTCGTCCAGGCCGAAGCACATCAGCACGACCGGTATACCTAGCTCCTGCTGAAAAGTCGCCACGATGGGAATCGAGCCGCCCTCACGTGTAAACACGGGCGGAACGCCCCACACTGTCTCATAGGCTTTCGAAGCCGCCGTCATCTCCGGAGAGTGGATGGGTGTGATCGCGGGCCAGGCTCCGTGATGCTGGATTACCTCAACCTGGACATGGTTCCCCGCCAGCTTCTTCACGTAGTCCGCAAACAAGCGGGCGATCTCGTCGGGATCCTGGTCGGGTACCAACCTCATGCTGATTTTGGCTCCAGCCTCCGCCGGGATGATGGTCTTGCCTCCCTCGCCCTGGAAGCCTCCCCACATCCCATTCACCTCACAAGTGGGCCGTGCCGAGATGCGCTCCAACAGTGTGAAATCAGGCTCTCCCCATGGATCAGTGAGGCCTGTCTCCTCCTGCCACTGGGCTGTGGTATATGGCACCTTCGCCAACGCTGCCCGTTCTTGGGCAGATAGCGGGCGCACACGGTCGTAAAAACCAGGGATAGTGATCGTGCCGTTCACGTCGTGCAGAGCAGCGATGATCTCAGCGACTACCTGAGCTGGGTTGTGAACCGACCCACCATAACTGCCAGAGTGCAGATCGCGCCTGGGTCCCCGGACGCGGATCTCCATATATGCCATACCACGCAGCGCATATACGATGGAAGGCTGATCAGAACTGATGATGCGCCCATCCGAGATCAGCCCACTGGTGGCTGCCAGCAGGTCCTTGTTCGCCAGCACAAAAGGCGTCAGGCTTGGTGAGCCAACTTCCTCCTCGCCTTCGAGGAGGATCTTGACGTTGACCGGCAGCCTGCCGTTGGCCGCCAACATCGACTCGACTGCCTTGATATGGACAAACGCCTGCCCCTTGTCATCAGATGCGCCGCGTGCATAGATCTCGCCGTCACGGACCTGCGGCTCGAATGGCGGGGTCTGCCACAGCTCAAGTGGATCGACCGGCTGCACGTCATAGTGGCCATAGATCAGGACAGTGGGAGCCTCCTTGCCTGCCCCTAGCCACTCACCGTATACAACTGGGTTTCCAGCGGTCGAAATCACCCGCGCATTCTGAAACCCGGCGCGGGCCATATCATCAGCCAACCATTGTGCCGCCCGTGCGATGTCAGGCTTGTGCTCAGATAGCGTGCTAATGCTAGGGATGCGTAGCAGATCGAAAAGCTGCTCAACGTATCGATCGCGGTTAGCATGTGCATGGTCTAATGCATTTGGAAGCATAGGTTTCTCCTGAGCTATGTCCAGAACAAGGGGAACAGCTTTAGGATAGCCCAAAGCCCCCACGGGATCAAAATGCAGACCAGAGACATAGCAAGGGCAGGCAACCGCCCACGTTGCAGAAAACAACCGTCTGACACTTTCAGGAGTGATGCAGTGGAAGCGTCAGAGTGGGTCTCACCGCAGTCGACTGCATAAGTCCTAACTTCAATACACAGGTGGGCTAGGGATGGTCACAAACCAGGTGAAATACACCCACACGCCTAGCAGCGTTGCCAGCATGTAAAGCACATAAGCTGCACGCATGAAGGGTCGATACTTCTTAAACCGTAGCGGCTCGATCATCAGATTGTTGCCACGCAGCACCACAAACCAGCCGAACACGAACGCACATAGCCCAACTGTGGCGTGTAGCGTAGTGATCACGTAGAAGGTCGATGGACGAGGCCCGCCTACATCCCGGATAACGAAGTCGCGGAAAGGCAGAAGCATCATCCACAGCACCATGATGCCATTGATGATTGCCGCCGCAGTCTGAATCCAGCGATGCGTCTCGTAGCGTCTAAGCCGTGCCACAACCAGCCCTACGGTGAACAGCATTGCAGCCACGAGCATCACAGCCAGCGTCATGTCCGCGGCAAAGTTTGCGCTCGTGCCCAGGAAGCCGGAACCGTGCAGGATCTCAGCCATCGCACAATCTCCTCATCTATAGACAGACCAACTTATGAGCACCCAGTCTATCTATGTCAGGACAAAGCACAAATCAAGATAATTTTAGTCTGAATTGTATATGAGAGGCTATTTAAGGAACAGCCGCAGTGAGATGGTATATCATCAGCGAGGGGATACCACGACGATCTACCGTCTGGAATACAACCTCTGCATGAAAACCGGCCTGTGCTGCGGCGTCTAATACTTCGATATGGCTTTCCCAGGCCGGGAGCACCAGGTAACGTGTCGGCCCGTCCCGACCAAACGCCGTCAGGTCTTCACGCAGCGCAGCAAGGCTGGCATAGGGCGCCAGGTATATGTAGGCATCGAAGAGGTAGTAGGTCAGCGACCAACCCAGCGAGCTGTAGTACACCACACTGCCCTCTGGCAGGGCACGCAGGTAGGCAGCTATCTGGTCGATTCCATCGTAGGCACCGTGATCGCCTCCAACGGGATAGGCACTGCGAGAGGCAAAAGCGGCAGGGCGGGCTAACAGAGCTGCAATGAGCAAGCCAGCCAGACAGGCTAGGGTAGGGAGCCTGTCCGCCCATCTGGAAAGCTGGGACACCAGACACTCAACCGCTCGTGCAGCGAGCAGTGCGATCAGCGGCACCAGGGGTAGCAGGTAGCGATCTAGCACCGGAAAGGCTACCAGCCAGTGGGCAGCAGCATATCCGGCATCAAACGACAGCAGTACCAGCGTGTGGGTAGCACCCCGTGTACCTCGGCAGAGCGTAATTTCAATAGGCGCCAACACGGCGATCAAGCCCAGCAGGGCCACGTTTAGCCCCGGCGAGGCTGTCACATAGTACAACCAATTCAGCCAGCTGCTGGCCCGCAGCCACACCTCATTGCTACGGGCCAGGCGGCCTGGGTTATTAGCAGCCACTCCCGCCGCCCAGAAGCTGATCGCTGGGGCGCGCGCCATATCCCACACTGCGATCAGCCCTACAACCATCGACAGTCCACCCACAAAACGCAGCGTCCAGCGTGCAACATCGCGCCAGCCCGTGTGGGCGTCGACACTGCAAGTAGTCCCCAAGCCGATGACCAGAGGAGAAAAGAACAATGCGTTTGGTTTGGTTGCCAGCGCCAGACCAAACAGCCCTCCCGCCAGGCCCCACCGACGGGCGGTTATTGCAACTAGCGCTGCAAGAATCCACAGCACCATCAGGGGATCAGCGAAGGCAGTCGGGGAGAAGAGAATGTTGAACGGCGACAGCGCACATACAAGCGCCGTGAGGATGGCCGCCACATCGGATCGCCACAGCTGCCAAGCTAAGCGCGCAGCCAACCCAATGCTGATCACGCCAGCAAACAGTCCTGGCAACCGCGCACTGACCTCGCTACCCCATGACAGCGTTATGCCAGCCGCAAGCTGGTAATAGAAGAATGGAGGTTTGTCGACCAGAAGGGGAGTGTGCGCCAGCAGCAGATCGCGCCCGGTGACGATCAACCGGCCAAGCGTGGCAAACAGCGCCTCGTCAGGATGGAAGCGGTTATCAGTGAGCGGCGCGATGCGGAGGGCCGCGCCGATCAACACCATCAGTGTTAGCAGCCAGACACGGCTCACCCGGCCCATCGAAAGAGGTAATGCCGCTCCACCTCTCGACACTGTCCCGCGATCATGTACCTGCATTGTCCCCCTGTCAGTCAACGAAGCGGTACTTGATCAGCGTCCAGATGGCCGGGAATGCATCCCAACCAGTGATTTTCTTGCCTTCGTCGAAGTCGCGACCGTAATACGCAATGGCCACTTCAACAATGCGACACCCACGTTTGGCTACCTTGGCCGTAATCTCTGGCTCAAATTCGAAGCGCCGCGAGCGCAAGGGAATATCACGGACTACATCGGAACGGAAAGCCTTGTAGCAGGTTTCCATGTCACTCAGGTCAAGGTTATACAAAACGTTGGTGAGCATCGTCAGGATGAAGTTGCCCACCCGATGCCAGAAGTTCATGCGGCGGGCCGGTTTGCCCAGGAAGCGCGAGCCATAGACCACATCTGCCCGCCCTTCTTCGATGGGGCGGATCACATCTCTGTAATCGCGAGGATCGTACTCCAGGTCGGCATCTTGGATGATCAGGATGTCGCCTGTGGCGGCCTTAAAGCCGGTGCGCACAGCACTGCCCTTGCCGCTGTTTTTCTCGTGGAGAATCACACGGATCACGTCATGGTTTTGCCACTGCTGCATGATCTCACGGCTGCCGTCTGTCGAGCCGTCATCTACCATGACAATCTCGTGCGCCATACCGGTTGCCAACACCTGCCTAACAATCTCTTCGAGTGTGTCCCGCTCGTTGTATACTGGCATGATGACTGAAAGCTTCAAAGCGACCCTCTCGCCTTCCAGAGTGTGGCCTGTCGCCGGGGGTGGTCCAGGTAGGGAGTAGTATAACGAACACTACTTTGCCCCGCCAAACGGTTTATCGACTCCTGACCTCCGTGGACCGCACGACCATCCTGTCACACATGAGATGGGGAACGCTCGCGTGGTATAATTCACACCATGGAACTGGCACATCTCAAGACCCTGCTCATCGACGGTGATGGTGTGCTGTGGCGCGCCAGCGAGCCGATATTTGGCCTTCGCCGCTTCTTCAACGTCCTGAAAGCACGCGGCATCGATTGGGCGCTGCTGACTAACAACTCGACCACCACTGTCAGAGCTTACGTCCACAAGCTACAGGGGTTCGGCATCACCGAGGCCACGCCGGATCAGGTCTTCACCAGTTCAACCGTTACCGCGACGATCATGCGCGAGCGTTTTGCACTGGGTTCTCCCGTCTACGTGATCGGCGAATCTGGCGTAAAGGACACACTAGCCGAAGCCGGGTTCACAGTCCTCGACGGCGAGAATCAGCCGGATCAGGTTGTAGCTGTGGTGGTCGGCATGGACCGTCAAATCAGCTACGCCAAGTTGACCGTTGGCTCGCGGCTGATCCGGGCCGGCGCAGCCTTCATTGCTACCAACGCCGACAAGACCTTCCCTACGCCTCAGGGGCTGATACCCGGCGCAGGCAGCATCGTCGCTGCACTGGCGGCTGCCACTGACAGGGAGCCACAGGTGATCGGCAAACCTAACACGCCTATCTTTGAGACAGCTATGAGGCGCTTCAAAGCCATCCCAGCGACCACCGCTATGCTCGGCGATCGGCTAGAAACCGATGTGATGGGTGGGCAACGGGCCGGAATCGGGACCATCCTGGTGCTGAGCGGCGTCTCCACGCAGGCTGACCTGCAAGCAAGCGATGTCATCCCCGACCTCGTCTTCGACAGCATCGCAGAATTGGCGGACGCCCTTGAACATGCCTGATGCGATCAATCTGTACGATCTTCCCCTCAGCCATCTCATCGATCTGATCACTGGCTGGGGTTACCCGCGCTATCGCGCCGGGCAAGTGTGGAGATGGCTATATCAGCAGAAAGCCACCATGTTTGAGGCCATGACCAATCTTCCCGCCGATTTGCGGGCCAGGCTCCAAGCTGAGACACGCATCGGCAGCCTCGAAGTAAGGCGGGAGATTCGCTCGACAGACGGAGAGACGCGCAAGTTCGCTCTCAGCCTGCCGGACGGGCAGATCATTGAGACGGTGCTCATGCATTACGACGCTCGGCGCACCGCCTGCATCTCGACTCAGGCAGGCTGCGCCATGGGGTGTGTGTTCTGTGCGACGGGTCAGATGGGCTTTGCGCGCCACCTGACAGCGGGTGAGATCGTTGAGCAGGCAATTCACGTAGCCCGCGTGCTTGAAGCCGAGGGGGATCGACTCAGCAATGTAGTGCTGATGGGCATGGGTGAACCGTTCCACAACTACGAGAACACCCTCATAGCTATCCGCCAGTTGACCGACGAGCAGGGGCTAGGGATTGGGCAGCGACATATCACCGTGAGCACGGTGGGACTGGCTCCAGCCATCCGCCGTTTTGCCCACGAGGATTTACAGGTCCGCCTGGCAATCTCGCTGCACGCCGCCACCGACGAGGAGCGCTCGGCGCTGCTGCCCGTCAATCGGCGTTACCCCCTCACCGACCTGCTCGATGCAGTACGGTATTATGTCAGCCGGACTGGGCGGCGCGTGACGTTCGAGTGGACGCTGATCGCGCACGAGAACGACACCCCGGAGCAGGCTCACGCACTGGGCAGGCTGCTGCATGGCCTGTTGTGCCACGTGAATGTCATCCCGCTCAATCCAACCGACGGCTACAGAGGCCAGCCCTCTGACAGGCGGCGGGTAGCTGCTTTCGTGCAAGCTCTGGAAGCCTATGGCCTCACGGCTACAGTGCGAGTGCGGCGTGGGATCGACGTGAACGCCGGATGCGGCCAGTTGAAGGCAGCCGTGATCCACGCAGCTCAGTCCGAGTCGTAGTCGGCCCCGCCGCCGTCCATCCCCTCATTCCTTCGTCGATCTCTACCCCATCCGCGCTGCTCGAATTCTTCCTGCGCCCGGTAGGCCAGGTCCTCAAACGTTGCCTCAAGCACCTGATCGCCTTTGGCAGGCGGCCACTCAACCCGACGGGTGCTCAGTTCAGCATCAAGCTGCTGCCACAGATCGACATTCTTCACCGGCTTGCCATCCCTGGTTTGCCAGCCGCGCAGTTTCCAGCCCTTGATCCACTGCGAAGCACCGTTTCGTAGGTAGTCCGAGAGGCTGAACACCCGCACCGATATGCCCGGCGGCAGGGCGCTCAGCGCTGCAGTTGCACTGAGCAGGTCCAACTGGTTAGAGGTAACACCTTCCCGCTGCCCAACCAGCATCCACTCCTCACCTCGGTAGCGGACCGACGCTGCCCACAGGCCCACACGAGGGCGCGCTGAGACCAGCAGAAAGACTTCAGCATCGGCAGGCTGAGAGGCCCCTGAATCCACATACAACTTGCGGATCTCACGCCTGGCCAGAAAATCGGCGCGTTCGTTGAATCGATCCCCGGCATGCCCTTTGATCCACTGCCAGACGATCTTGTGCTGTTTGGTCAACACGTGGAGCTGCTGCCACAGATCAGCGTTTTCGACCGGTTCCTTTTTCCGGCCCCGCTTCCAGCCGCTCCTGGCCCACTTTTTGATCCACTCAGTCACGCCCTGCTGTAAGTACTCTGAGTCGGTGTAGAGCCGCACCGCACAGGATTGCTTCAGCGCCGAGAGCCCCCTAATGGCCGCCGTCAGTTCCATACGATTGTTGGTAGTGAATGGCTCGCTGCCGGAGAGTTCTCTGACGCGCCTGGTTGACTCGTGGATCAGGATCGCCGCCCACCCGCCGGGGCCGGGATTGGGGTCTGCCCCACCATCGGTGTAAATCGTCACATGAGGTCGATCACTGGTCATAAAAGACTTCGCTGGATCAGGACATCCTGGAAACTGCATTGGTTGGGTCCGATTCGAGTTCTAGCACTTCTATTGCACCAGAACCCGCAGGCATGTTACACTCTGCCCCTATGGCAAAGGCAATCAAAATTGCACCATCCATCTTGTCTGCTGACTTCGCGCGGCTGGGAGAGCAGATCGAGGCCGCTCAGCAGGGCGGAGCCGACGAAATCCATGTGGATGTGATGGATGGACACTACGTGCCCAATATAACCGTAGGTCCGGTCGTCATCAAGTCGATCCGGCGCGTGGTCACAGTCCCGCTGGTGGCCCACTTGATGATCAGCGACGCCGACCGCTACCTCGAGTCTTTTGCCGAGACTGGGGTCGATGAGCTGATTGTTCACGTGGAGGCTTGCCTACATATCCACCGCACACTGGACAGCATCCATCGTCTGGGGCTGCGGGCAGGGGTAGCCCTGAATCCAGGCACGCCGGCGGCTGCGCTCAGCGAGATTCTGGCCGACATAGACAGCGTACTGGTGATGACCGTCAATCCTGGCTTTGGCGGGCAAACGCTGATCGAACGCACGTTGGACAAGGTTGTCCAGGTGCGTGGCCTGCTTGACCAGGTAAACCCTGTCGCAGACATCGCGGTTGACGGTGGCATTGAGGTCTCAAATGCTGGACGCATGGCGGCGGCAGGCGCTAACATTCTGATCGCAGGCACTGCTGTTTTCACCGCACCAGCCGGAATCGGTGCAGCTATCGCCAACCTGCGGCAGGCTGCTCAGACCAGATCGGTGATAAACTAAAAGAGCCGTCAAGGCCCTTTCAGCAACATTGTGGTTGTAGAGCACGCAGAGCCTAACGGACCTTGACATCCTTGCTCATGGTCTTCAGGCATTTGGCGCATACTCTCACCGTCACCAGACGACCATTGCGCATAATCTTGGTCTTCTGAATGTTTGGCCTGAACATGCGGCGGGTTCTGCGCTCAGAAAAGCTGACATTATGACCAAACTGGGGTTTCTTGCCACACATCTCACAAACTGCCATAATCTCACATCACCTCTGTGGAGATAGGTGTTAATACTATTGCCAAGCCTAATTACTGTATATTGACGGAGAGAGAGCATACCGCAGCGGCTCGATTTTGACAAGGCGAACAGGGTAAACAGGTATGGGTGAGCAAAAAGACGAAAACCTGGGAACGATTCACGTTTCACCCACGGCTGTGGCGACGATAGCCAGCCAGGCGCTTCTGACGAGCTATGGCGTGGTAGGTATGGCTTCGAAAAATGCCTTTGGGGAATTGGCGGCCACCCTGACGCGCGATCCACATCATGGTATCGATGTCACATACAAGAGCGGTAAGCTGACTATCGACGTGTACGTCATCATTCAGCACGGCACACGTATCTCGTCTGTAGCAAACAGTGTGATCAACGCCGTTCGCTTCCAGGTAGAGAAAGCTGTCGGCATCCCCGTTCACCAGGTTAACATCCATGTGCAGGGGCTGCGCATGGCATCTGAATCGTCAGACTAGGCGTTTCACTGAAGGAGTCTTGGAAACTCTTTCGATGAAACCCCAGGTTTGGCCGAAAACACCTTTGGCCAAGCACTGCCGGGGAAGCCAAAGGAAGGCATGTGATGAAGTCACAGTCCACTACCTCTAGGCAGGAGATTTTTTCCTGCGACGGGAGACATCTCAAGCAGTTAGCCCAAGCCGGCATGGCCTGGCTGGAGCAGAACTACGAGGCTGTCAATGCGCTGAACGTCTTCCCCGTGCCAGATGGCGATACCGGCACGAACATGCTGCTGACCATGCGCAGTGCCCTCAAGGAAATCGCCGATCTTGATGACTCCCACATTGGGCATGTAGCACAGAAGATCTACAACGGCGCACTCATGGGCGCACGCGGCAACTCCGGCGTGATCCTCTCGCAGTTGTGGCGCGGCTTCGCACGCGGGGTTGAAAAGGAAAAAGCCATTGACGCCACCGGGTTGGTGCACAGCTTTCAGGAAGCGGTTCGCATGGCATACCAGGCCGTCCAGGAGCCGGTCGAGGGGACAATGCTCACCGTGGCCCGCGAAGGCGCTGAAGAGGCTGAAGCCGCTGCTGCCGAAAGCCGAGATCTGCTCTACATTCTGGACCGCGTCGTGACACGTTGCCACCAATCGGTGCAGCGTACACCCGAGCTGCTCAGTGTGCTGGCCGAAGCTGGAGTAGTAGACTCGGGCGGGATGGGTCTGGCTTACATCCTGGAGGGTATGCTCAAGCTGGTGCGCGGCGAGCCGCTGACGATCGCTGCATCTGCCGCTGGAGCACGGGGATTGCAGAGTGCCTTAACCCCTGAGGACGAGGAGGGCTATGGGTACGATGTGCAGTACCTGCTCAAGGGCGAGAACCTAGACGTGAATCGTATCCGCGCCGACCTTGAGGCCATAGGCTGGTCCGTGCTGGTGGTGGGCGACAGTAACGTGGTCAAGGTGCATGTGCATGTCCATAATCCCGGTGTGCCCCTCCAGTACGGTGCCGAGCAGGGCACGCTGTTGGACGTAGTAGTCGAGAACATGCAGGAGCAATACGAAGAGTTTGTCACCGAGCGTGGCGGCCCGCAGATGCCCGCCCCCTTGCCATTCAAAATGCCGGAAATTGCGGAAGGCTCTATTGCCGCTATTACAGTCGCGCCTGGCGATGGTCTAATGCGGATTTTTTACAGCCTAGGGGCAGGCCGTGTAGTCTCGGGGGGGCAGACGATGAATCCCAGCACTCAGGATTTCATTGAAGCCATCCACAGCCTGCCAACTGACAAGATCGTGATCCTGCCCAACAACAAGAATATCTTCATGGCTGCCAAACAGGCCGCTCAGGCCGTCAACGGCAAAGAAGTGCGGGTGGTAGAGACACAGACCATTCCTCAGGGCGTTTCGGCCCTGCTATCGCTGGATCCGCATGGCGATCTGGACGAAGTTGTAACTGCCATGCAGGCGGCCACCTCGTTGGTGGAGACAGGCGAGGTCACAACCTCGACACGCAATGCCAAGATCGATGGGATTAAGGTCAGACAGGGGCAGGTGATCGGCCTGCACAATGATCGACTCTGCGTGGCAGGCGACGATATCCACACTGTCGTGTTGGACCTGCTCAAGCACATGGGAGCCGAAGAGCTGGAGTTGATCACAGTATATTATGGGGCAGACGTCAACCCGCGCGACGCGCAGGCGCTGATTCAACAGTTGACTGATCTGTATCCCAGTCACGAGATCGAGCTGCGCGAGGGTGGACAACCGCACTATTACTACATCCTCAGCGCTGAGTAGGCCATAGGGAGCAGAAACGATTGTCCAGAGTCCGCGTGATCACAGACAGCACCGCCACCTTTGAGGATGATCACTTCGTCGATGACTATCAGGTGACGGTTGTGCCACTGATGATCCACTTCGGCGATCAGGTGTACCGAGATGGGTTGGATATCACTGCCGAACAGGTGTTCCAGCGCCTCAGGCGAGCCAACTCAGCCCCCCGATTGACAGCACCCTCCGTGAAGCAGTTTGAGGAAATCTACCAGAGACTCAGCAAGACCACCGATCAAATCTGCGTAGTCCTGCATTCACAGCATTTTACGGAAGCCTATGCGAATGCTCAGAGCGCGCGGGCAGGCTTGCTGGGTCGGTGTGAGATCGCGGTGATTGACTCCCGCACGACTTCCGCCGGTCTGGGGTACCTGGTCGAGATTGTGGCACAGGCGGCGGACGCCGGCGAGTCGCTGGATGACATCGTGCACATCGCCCGATCGGTGGTGCCGCGATTGTACTCCGTGATGTATGTCGATCGGCTGGACTATATCCAACAGGCTGGCCTGATCGGTACCACACAGGCTATCCTGGGTGACATGCTCCAGATCAAGCCATTGTTGACCATTGAAGACGGCAAGCTCATGTCAATGGAGAAGGCTCGCACACACGCCCAGGCCATTGATAAGATGACAGAATTCGTGATGGAGTTCACCCACATTGAGAGACTGTGCATCCTCCAGAGCACGTTGCGCGTCACCGACCGCACCCGCATGCTTCAGGATCGACTGGCGCTGGAGTTTTCACGTTTGCAGACACCTCTGATGCTCTATTCCCCCCTGATCGCTGCCAAGGTGGGACCAGATGCCATAGGCATGGACATCCTCGAAGGCGTCGAAGAAGATAACGACTACGACTGAGCGGCAAAGAGTTGTCTGCCTGTCTTTCACCAGAAGACGAGGCCACATGATTGCACTTGTGACAGATAGCACCTGTGACATACCCCAGGAGTTAATTGAACAGGAGCGGATTCACGTCATCCCTGCTCTGATCAATATTGGGCAGAAGACGCTGCGCGATGGAATCGACCTGACCCGCGATGCCTTCTACGAGATGCTCCCCAGCCTACCCAAGCTGCCCACCACATCTGCGCCTAGCCCCAATGACTTTATCCATGTGTATGAGCAGGCTTTACACAGAGCTAGCCAAGTGGTCTCGATCCACGTGGCCAGCAGACTGAGCGGCATCTACAACGCAGCCCGGCTGGCTGCCCAGGAAGTAGCCCCGGATCGCATCCACCTGGTTGACACGGGCTTGGTCAGCATGGGTCTGGGTTGGGCTGCGCTGTCCGCTGCCGAAGCGATCCGCAAGAGCGAGTCGCTGGAAGGCGTGTTACACTCTGTAGAAGATACCATTCGGCGCGTCAAGCTGTACGCGATTCTGAACACCCTGGACTATCTGTCCAAGAGCGGGCGGATCAACATGGTCCAGGCCGGATTGGCCAGCCTACTCAATGTGAAACCGATGGTCGAGCTGCGTGATGGTGTGGTGTCCACCGTGGCGCGTGTCCGCACGTGGTCCAAGGCGGTAGGCGAGCTGGCCGAGCGAGTTCGGCAGTTGGGCGCACTAGAACGTCTGGCAGTGATGCATAGCAACTGTTTTGACTGCGCCAGCGATTTCATTGGGCGAGTGAAAGAGATAGTGCCGTTGAAGGCGGGAGCTTTGATCACCAATGTCACGACCGTGATCGGCACCCATGTTGGGCCACATGCCCTGGGCGTGGCCGCGGTGGTTGGGAACCCAGGCAAGTAGAAGCCATGGCATCTTCGTTGCAGACACTGATTAAAATCCTGCGGCTTGAGCAGCAGAAAGGCTATCAGAACAAAGCCGTCATCGGCGGGTTTGCACGCTTTGCTTACCACTGGTCGCGTGAGGCCCACAGCCAAGCCAAGACCGACCCTCATCACGCCTTGGTCGATGAGATTGTGAAGCTACTCCGCGAGTACGATCACACTCACCCCGACGAGCGTCCAGCTAAGATCGAGGAGATCATTGCCTTGGCTACCGGCGAATCCCAGGTTGAAGCTGCCGGAGAACTTGCCGAGCTTCCCCTCTCCCCGCCTGCCCCCCCTGCCCCAGAGTTCGCATCGAGCGCTCTCGCCGACAAGGACGTAGCCCTAGAGCCAACTCCAGACGAGAGAGAGAACACGGCCCTACAGGACGAAGAGAGCGCTGAGCGGGTGGTGGCCGGTGATGACCTTGAGTTGTTTGAGGATTTTGAGATTGAGGCCATCGAGCCGAAGCTGGAGTCGGTGCCGCCTGCCCGTGTGCGAGAGCGTCGAGGCTATGCCTGGAAGCAGAGCCAGCTCACCCCGCCGGAGATGCTGGCCGAGCTGGATGCCCCCATCGAAACGGTCAGTGGAGTAGGCCGCGCGCGTGCAGAACTGCTTGAACGGCTCGGTGTGCGGACGGTTCGCGATCTGTTGTTCTTTCTGCCACGCCGCTACGATGACTACAGCCGCATGAAGCCTATCAATAAGCTTCATGTGGGTGAAGATGTGAGCGTGATCGGCGTTCTGGACCGCCTCCAGACGATTCCGATGAAACGCGGCGGTATGCGCGTTGAGGCCTACCTCAGCGATGGCAGCAGTCAGATACGGCTTAACTGGTTCAACCAGCCCTGGATGGAGAAGCAGCTCGAAAACGGTGAAGCCTACGTTGTCAGTGGTAAGGTCGAGCAGTATCTGGGCCGTCTAGTGATGAACAGCCCGGAGATCGAACCGCTGGAGCGCGAGTCCCTGAACACAGGGCGTGTTGTACCTGTCTACCCTCTCACGCAGGGACTTTCAGGGCGCATCATGCGTCGCTTGACCAAGCAGGTGGTTGACGAATGGGCAGCGCGTCTGCCCGATCCCCTGCCGCTGACTGTGCGCGAACACGCCGATCTGATGGACTACGGTGACGCGGTGGCCCAGGCGCATTTCCCCGACACATGGGAGGATATGCAAGCGGCGCTTCGCCGCCTAGCGTTCGACGAGCTGTTCCTGATGCAGTTGGTGATGCTTCAAAGACGGCATCTCTGGCAGAGTCGCCCCAGTATCAGCCTGGCAGTCGACGACGAGTGGCTGGAGACCTACAGAGCTGCCCTGCCTTATCAGCTCACCAACGCCCAACGGCGGGCAATTGAGGACATCCGGCGAGACATGGAGAGCGGCGTGCCAATGAACCGCCTGCTGCAAGGTGACGTCGGCAGCGGCAAGACGGTCGTGGCAGCCATCGCTGCCGCCATAGCGGTGGCCAACGGGGTCCAGGCTGCCATCATGGCCCCGACCAGCATTTTGGCCGAACAACATTACACCAACCTGTGCTCACTGCTGGGATTGGCTCCTTTAGAGAAACCTGCCACGATCGCACTACTCACAAGCCATATTGGCCAGAATGAGCGCGAGGCAGTCTACGCTGGCTTGGCCGACGGCAGCATCCAGGTCGTGATCGGGACCCACGCACTGATTCAGCAGGGCGTCGCATTCAGACATCTCGGCATAGCCGTGATCGATGAGCAGCACCGGTTTGGCGTGACACAGCGTGGTGCGCTACGTGATAAAGCCGACGGCGGCAATCCCCACCTGCTGGTCATGACCGCAACACCGATCCCACGCACCCTAGCCTTGACGCTGCACGCCGACCTCGACCTGACGGTGCTCGACGAGATGCCCCTGGGCCGCACGCCGGTCCAGACGCGCGTGATCCAACCCAGGGAACGTGAGCGAGCCTACAGCTTCATCCGCGCCCAGGTTGAGAAAGGTCACCAGGCTTATATCATCTGCCCCCTGATCGAGGAAAGCGACAAGCTCGATGCTCGTTCGGCAGTAGCGGAATATGAACGCCTACAGAACACCGTCTTCCCCGATCTCAAGTTAGGGCTGATACATGGTCGTTTGAGCAGCGACGAGAAGGAAGCTGTGATGGAAGCCTTTTATCACGGCGAGACGCAGGTGCTCGTCAGCACGACGGTGATCGAGGTAGGTATCGACGTACCCAGCGCCACCGTCATACTCGTTGAGAATGCCAACCGCTTCGGGCTGGCCCAGCTCCACCAGCTTCGTGGGCGTGTGGGGCGTGGCCGAGATCAGGGATACTGCCTGCTGCTGTCGGACAAGGCCTTTCTCGACAGCGACGAACGGTTGAGAGCGGTAGAGGAGACAACTGATGGCTTCCGTCTGGCTGAGATTGACTGGCAGATGCGGGGAGCCGGGGATTTGCTAGGCACCCGCCAGAGCGGCAGTAGGATGTTGCGCTTCGCCAACCTTATGGATACGCAGCTGGTAGATGAGGTCCAGCGTGAAGCCAGAGCCTTGTTCGAGAGCGACCCTCTCCTCCAAGCTCCAGAAGTCCAGTATCTGGCGCGACTAGTGGCCGACGCCTCGCCTATCGAGGGGGACATCAGCTAAGGGTTTGCGAATTGATCCGCTTCAGGGGAACAACAAAGCTGTCCAGCCTGTTGTCTGCTCAGAAAAGAGAAACATCGTGATACGTCGAGCTATCTTCCCAGCAACCTTTGACCCAATCCATCTGGGCCACATTGACATTGCCGTTCGGGCGAGCAAACTGTTCGACGAACTGATCGTTGCCATCTATGATCGTCCGCTTAAGAATCTGATGTTTACATGCGAGCAACGGGTTGCCCTTGCCCGCGAGGCCCTGAGAGACGTGCCTGGCATCCGCGTCATGTCATATACCGGCCTGACGGTCGATTTCGCCCGCGAGGTTGGCGCACAGGCCATCGTGCGAGGGTTGCGCGTGTTTTCCGATTTTGAGCTAGAATTCCGTATGGCGCTGGCCAACAATCGCCTGGGGCCTGAGATCGACACGGTGTGTTTGATCGCCAGCGAACAGCACATGCACCTGGCCAGCAGTACCATTCGCGAGATCGCATCACTGGGGGGTGATGTGAGCAGCATGGTGCCGCCCAATGTGGCCGAGGCCATAGTTGCGCATTTTGAAAAATTGGGCGATGATGCACCTGGATCTGTAGATATGGTGTCTATGCGAGACTGACCCAGCAGGCAAGAGGTATACAGCACTCCGAGATTGTGAGGAGGCGAGCCTTGGATATTCAGCACTTAGTAGACCGCCTTGAAGAGCTTCTAAACAATGGCCGCCACATCCCGTTTTCGACTCTGACCGTCATCGACGAGCAGCGTGCACTGGAACTGATCGACCAGATGCGCATCTCGGTCCCGGAGGAGATCGAGAAGGCCAAGCGCGTCATACGGGAGCGGGACCGCATCATGGCCCAGGCCAATGAGGAAGCTGCACGCATCCGAGACCTGGCCCGTGAGAAGAGCGAGACGCTGATCCAACGTGACAGCATCACGCAGGCCGCACAGGCGCGCGCTGCCAGCATCATCGAACAGAGCAGGCAGGAGGCCAACGCGATCCGTCAGGAGGCAGATCAGTACGTGATCGATGTGCTTTCAGACCTGGAGGACGCACTCAAGCGCACCTTGTCTGTCGTGCGCAATGGGATCACGCATGTTCAGGATGACGTCAGGACTCGCCAGAAGATCAGCCCGCCAGGCAGCATGCCGACACAGATTGAGACACCGTCGACGCTTGAGACATCTGATGAGCCGATGCGGATTGAGCGGGTGTCTTCACGGCGCGACTAGCCAGTGAGGGAGTGCAAGGCCCTCCGCTTTTGCCCTGTGAGTCATCTCGCATGAGTATGTCTGTTTGCACTGTTGACCTGCACGCCTGTTTGCTGTGCAGGTCTTCTTGTGACAAAGCTCAGCCTGGCCAACTGCGCCTTGAAGTGTCTGCCATTGCCCGTTATAATCCTCCCTTGCGCTCCGGCACGAACCGGGGTAATGTCCGATCACAGGAAAGTTCAGGAGTCAAGTTGATATGGGCGCACTACCCAAACGTAAACTCTCTAAGGGGCGGCGTGGCCGCCGCCGCCAGCATCAGCAGCTGCAGCCCGTGGCGCTGGTGGCCTGTGAGAACTGTGGCGCAATGAAGCGCCCGCACACAATCTGCAAAGAATGCGGCCACTACCGGGGCCGTGAGATCGTCGAGGTTGAAGAATAAACCTGTCGAATCTGGGAGCCGGTCCTGTGATCACCTGAGACCGTGACTCTGCGTGAGAGCGCGGTCTTTTTGTTTCTGAAGGGCAGTTTTCGGTTCGGAGGAGGTTGACCATGCTAGATCAGACGACTACCGCCTTTCTATTCCCCGGCCAGGGATCACAGTATGTGGGGATGGGTGCAGCCCTGGCTGCACAGTATCAGGTCGCCCGCCAGACATTCGAGGAAGCCGATGATCTGCTGGATTTCGCACTCTCGCGGCTGTGTTTCGAAGGCCCAGACGATACCCTGACCAGTACGATCAACGCGCAGCCAGCCCTCTACGTGGCAGGCATCGCTGCCCTGCGTACCCTATATGAGGCGCTCGGCCAACCCTTCCAACCAGCCTATGTGGCTGGCCACAGCCTGGGAGAGCTAACCGCACTGACGGCAGCCGGTGCATTGAGTTTTCCCGACGGCGTGAAACTGGTTCGGCGTCGTGGGGAACTGATGAAAGAGGCAGGTGAACGCAGTCCGGGGGGCATGGCGGCCATTCTGGGGCTGGAGATCCCAGCACTGGAGGAGATTTGCGCCCAAGCCTGTGCAGAAACCAGGGGGATAGTGGTCATCGCCAACGACAACTGCCCTGGACAGATCGTGATCGCAGGAGACGAGAGCACCCTCAACCGAGCGATGGACTTAGCCCAGACCGCAGGAGCAAAGCGCACCGTGCGACTGCCAGTCAGCATTGCCGCTCACTCTCCGCTGATGGCGCAAGCGGCTGCTGAATTCCGCCAGGCCTTGGACGCCACACCTTTTCACCCCCCCATGATCCCCATCATGGGCAACACACAGGCCAAGCCACTCACCACCGTGGAGACCATACGGGATGAACTGGGCGCCCAACTCACGTCACGTGTGCGCTGGACGGAAAGCATCCAAGCACTACTCAACGCTGGCCTCTCGACCTTTGTGGAGCTGGGCAGTAAAGACGTGCTGGTTGGCCTGGTGAAGCGCATCGGACGTGACACGGTGCGCCACGTGGTGGACTCGCCAGAGGGCATTATGGCGTTGATCGGGCACACCCAGAGCAGTTGAGGCCAGGCTGAGCACAAAGCCTCACATGGGAGCCACAACTCTAAGGGCAGCCAAAACCGCCCGGAAGCGTCACTGAGCCGCTCAAGACGGTGGATACCATACCATCCCTGACCGTGTTGGTGGTGCCGATCATGAACCCCACCGATCCCGAAGGCCCCTTGCCGACATAGCTGTATGAATTGCCTACCGAGTCGGTGAAGACAATAGAGACATTCTCGCCAGGCACAGCCCCACTCCACTCCACCTCGACCTTTCCCGCCACAGAGGGATAACAGTACCAGCGTGCAGACAGGTTACCGTGGATGCCGCTTGCTGGCGGCGGCTCTGAGGTCGGCGCTGCAGCACGTAGCAGCGTCACCGTCTCGGTGGTGCAGATGACCACCTCATCAACCAACGCCTCAACCTTCCACGAGAAAGGCATCACGTTGACATCGCCCAAGGCTTCCGTAATGGTGCTCACGGTGAGATTGGTCTCGGTCGTCTTACCCTCAAAAGCCTTCGCGCCTGAATTGGTAAAGATCAGCAGGCGATAGCCTGTAGCCCCAGGCGCAGGATCCCAGTAGAACGTTTGCTGGCCATAAGCTATGCCATCCAGCGGTGAGGTGGCGCGAAAGCTTCTGCAATCGACGAGCGGCGCAGGGGTCGGCGTGACTGTGGGCGTGGATGTCGATGTGACCGTAGGGGATAGCACAGGTGGCAGAATGACCGGCGCGGGGGGCGGCTCAAAGCCCTGCGTCACAACACCGATGGCTTGCACAAAGGCATTGGGATCTGCCGATCCTGGCTGGCTGCCGACAAAGTCGATCTGTAGCTGCCCGTCGATGACCGTGACCAAAACGTCACGCTCCAGCGCGATCCCGGTCCCACCTGCCTGGGCTGCAACGTCAAAGTCGTCGAGCACCGTCTGCCCTTCAATAACCACATCGAACCAGCGCTCACCAGCCGTGTGAATCGGCTCGGCAAAGCGCAGGCGCACAAGATACTCACCGTCAGACAGGTCGAAGCGATAGCCAAATGCCTGGCCATAAACCTGGCAACGGTGCAGGTACTGGCCATCTGCCCCATAGGCTACGCCGGCCTCGTCCAGCACAGGCGGAGCAACTCCATCCGACACAGGATGGTAATCGCTGCCCACATGGCCCCAACTGCCAGAGCTATACTCTCGATCTGCCTCCCACAACATCCCTGCCCAGGTTACCGCGCCACATGCCCCTGCGTTTACGGCCTGGACGTATCCAGGAGGCTCGGTCGGAGGGGGAGTTGCAGTCGGCGCTGGCAACGGCTCCGGCGTGAGCGTCGAGGTGGCCGTGGAAACAGGCATCTCGGTTGGGGCTGCTGCTGACACAAGCTGCCATCCGATCAGCGCCAGCGCCATGCACACCACCAGCAGCAGCATTGCAACTACTACGATAGCGATCGACAGGCCGCGGCGGCGCTCAGGTGGCGTCTTGTCCTCCATCTGTTCAATCTGATCTACGCTATCCATCCCAAATTTCCTCCACCTGGGCGCATATATGAATCACAGCCGCATATTTACCCTTTGGTCATTGTACGTATCGTGAGGATCAGCGCAAATAGCGTTTTCTTCCTACCATCCTCTGCGCCGGTTGAACTCTGTTCAAGGGGGTGGTACAATCGCCTGCATCTTCCAGTCTGAGGAGTAGGCACAGATTGCCCTATGGCCGTTTTTCAGGATTCAATGTTTGACCGAGCACATTTCCAGCCAAGCCACTTCCCAGCACTGAAGTCTCGACTATGAATTCTTTGCGGACCATGATCAGAGTTTGTCTTTCGCAGCTCCACACACAACAAGACTGTCTCTGGGCAAACCCAAAGCCGGAGTGTGAGGGTCCAGGCACGCTCCAGTCAATGTGAGGCGATGATGAGCCATCTGAACGAGCGAGTGGCCGTAGTCACAGGGGGGTCGCGTGGAATTGGACGGGCGATTGCACTGGAGCTGGCCAGGCGCGGCGCAGCGGTGGTGGTGAACTACAACCGCAGCTCTCAGGCTGCCGCCGAGATCGTCCAGACCATTGAGACCCAGGGCGGTAGGGCATTGGCGATCCAGGCCGATGTGAGCAACTACGCGCAGGCCGAGAAACTGATCAAAGACACGGCTGCGGCATTCGGAGGGCTGGACATCCTGGTCAATAACGCTGGCACAACCCGAGACATGGTGATCATGATGATGCCCGAAGAAGATTGGGACGTAGTCATCACGACCAACCTAAAGAGCGCCTACAACTGTTCAAAAGCAGCCGTCAAGCTCATGATGCGCAAGCGCTACGGGCGAATCATCAATGTTGCCTCAGTGGCGGGTATCGCCGGAAATGCTGGTCAGACTAACTACAGTGCCAGCAAAGCCGGGCTAATCGGATTTACAAAGGCTTTGGCCCGCGAGGTGGCCGCACGTAGCATCACTGTGAACGCCGTAGCGCCCGGTTTTATCCCCACCGACCTGACAGAGAGCGTTCCTCAGGAGATCAAGGACGCCTCGCTCAAGGCAATCCCGTTGGGACGCTGGGGCACCCCAGAGGAAGTAGCTTATGCGGTGGCTTTTTTGGCCTCCGATGAAGCTTCGTACATCACTGGGCAGGTATTGTCCATCGATGGTGGTATGGTCATGGGCTGAGAGCCTGTCCGGCAATCATACAGCAGCGCCGCTCGACGGTGCCCTGGTGCCGCCAGTCTCCCAGATCAGAGAGGCTCTATGGATATGAAATCTGAGGACACTATTACCATTGCTCCCTCTGTCCTGGTTACTATTGCGAGGCACGCCGCTGAGCAGGTTGAGGGGGTGGCCAGGATGGGGCAGGTTCCAGTCGACGTCAGCCGACTGTTGCGAGGTGCCGCGATAGGATCGGGCGTCGTTCTGGATATCGAAGACCAGTCAGTCGGGGTCGAGCTATACCTGATCGTCAACCCCAGTGTCAGCATGAAGAGCGTCAGCCGAGAGGTACAACGCGCGGTCAAGCGTGCGATTGAAGACTTGGTCGGCATGAGAGTCACGGCAGTCAACGTGCACATCGAGGATGTTGACACGCCGAATGTCACCAAACCCTGAGACCTAGCCAGGGGATCCCGACCCTGAGGAACTGAACCTTGCAATTGCGTCGCAAAGCTCGCAGTATGGCTCTGCAGGCCCTATATGAAATCGACTGCACATCTCACCCCGTAGAAGAGGTGTTGCGGCAACGTCTGGGCGATGATCCGCTCGACCAGCCCACGGAGACGTTCCTATGCAGCCTCGTTGGTGGAGTATTAGAACACCGACAGACACTGGATGCGCTGATCCACGAGCATGCCCCAGAATGGCCTGTTGACCAGATGGCAGTAGTTGACCGCAACATTTTGCGGATCGCCATCTATGAGCTGATTTTCAGCCAACACACGCCACTCAAGGTCGCCATCAACGAGGCGGTAGAGCTAGCCAAGATATTCGGCAGCGACAGTGCACCACGCTTCGTCAACGGGGTGTTGGGCACACTTGCTGCCAAACACGACCAGCTGGTTGCAACATTTAAGAGCAAGGACGAGCGCGAGGCCAGCTAGCTCAAGCTGAGCGAGCCAGCTGCCAGACGACTCGCGCCGCAGAGCGGAGAAAACCCAAGATCATGGATACCCTGTGCGGCATTGGCCTACCTGAGCTGATTTTCCTGGCCCTGCTGGCCTTCGTGTTGATCGGCCCTGAGCGCTCCAAAGACGTAGCGCTGACTGTGGGGCGTTGGCTGGGCAGCGCCATGCGGTCGGGCTGGTGGAAGGATGTCACTCAGATCACTGCCTCGTTGCGTGACCTGCCCAACACTCTGGTTCGGATGGCTGAGCTGGAACAGGCGCAGGCTGAGCTTCAGCAGACTCTGCGCGACATCGAGGAGGGCAGCCAGGTCGACTTTCATCTGCCACGAGCCGAGCCTGACAGCGCCTCACAGACTCAAACGACTATCGATCCATGGGGTATCCGCAACGTCGGCAGAACTGCAATCTCCCCTGCACCTGCACCACCCCCCTCCGAGGACCCCCATCCAACCACGCCACAGGTGAGCAATGATAGCCAGAGTGCTTGACCTGCTCGGTATCCTACCCCAGCTGCCGATCACGCCGGAGGCGGGAGTACTGCTCTCAGCTCTGGTGATCAGCCTGGCTACGGCTATCTATACCCTGGTCCGCAACCGCCGCTTGATGCGGTCCGACCCGCCAGATGACGGTGACCTAGGGGTGATTTTTGAGAATCCTGCTTCTCTCCTACCCCACATCCTTGAGTTAAGGACTCGGTTGATCAACAGTCTGATCGCCATTGTGGTTGGGACAATCGTTGCCACTGTGCTAAGCGAGCACATCCTCAAATTGCTGGCCCAGCCCATTGGCGGTCTGGATGCCCTACAGGCCATTCGAGTTACGGAGCCTTTCGGTGTGTTCTTTCGGGTGGCGCTGACAGTTGGCATCATCCTGGCAGCACCCTACGTGATTGCCCAACTGTGGATATTCATCGCTGCCGGGCTGCGAGCTAACGAGCGCCGTGCGTTTTACCTTTTCGTGCCGTTTGCGGTGGCCTTGTTCCTGGCGGGTGTGGCTTTTGCCTACGTTGCTATGTTGCCCGTGGCTGTGCCTTTCCTGGTCACCTTTATGGGTATTGAAGCCACACCTACGCTTCAAGACTACGTCAGCTTCGTGACCAACGTGCTATTGTGGGTTGGCATCAGCTTCGAGATGCCAATGATTCTGTTCGTGCTCGCCAAGCTGGGCATTGTCAATACCAAGATGTTGGCGCAGAACTGGCGCATCGCTGTGGTTTTGATTGCAATCCTGGCTGCTGTTGTCACACCTACACCGGATCCCGTGAATATGGGCATCGTGGCAGCCCCGTTGGTGTTGCTTTACCTGCTCAGTATCGTCTTGACGCTTTTCGCTCGACCACGAAAATAACGACCGTCGATTGTCTTGAGCCAGTTGTAACCTATAGAACCAAGCTTCACAAAACACAGGAGAGGACACTACTTATGCCTCGTAAGCGCATCATGATTATGGGAGCTGCGGGACGTGACTTTCACAACTTCAACGTCTTCTTTCGCGACCGGGAGGAATATGAGGTAGTCGCATTCACAGCCACTCAGATCCCCGGCATTGAGAGCCGCCGCTACCCTCCTGAAGTGTCTGGCAAGCTCTATCCGAACGGCATCCCAATCTACGATGAGAAGAACCTGACCCGGCTCATCCGGGAGCAGAGGATCGACACGGTCGTATTCTCGTATAGCGATGTCACCCACCAGTACGTGATGCACAAAGCCTCACAGGTACTGGCTGCCGGCGCTGACTATTGGTTGTTGGGAACCAGGAGCACGCAGATCAAGAGCAACAAACCGGTGGTGTCGATCTGCGCCGTGCGGACTGGCTGCGGCAAAAGCCAGACCACTCGCCACGTGGTTTCTGTGTTGCGCGAGATGGGCCTTAAGGTGGTCTCAATTCGCCACCCTATGCCTTATGGCGACATTGCCAACCAGGTAGTTCAGCGTTTCGCCGACTACAGCGACTTGGACAAGCATGAATGCACCATCGAGGAGCGCGAGGAGTACGAGCCTCACATCAACCTGGGCGCCGTGATCTACGCTGGTGTGGATTACGGCGCGATCCTGCGCGAGGCTGAAAAGGAAGCCGACATCATCGTATGGGATGGAGGCAACAATGACTTCCCGTTCTACGTCTCCGACCTGAACATCGTTGTCACCGATCCGCACCGACCCGGCCACGAACTGGCATACCATCCTGGAGAGACTAACCTGCGCTTGGCTGATGTAGTTGTGATCAACAAGATCGATACGGCAGATTATGACAACCTGCTGACAGTTCTGGCGAACATCCGAGAGGTTAACCCTGGTGCAGCGATCGTACAGGCCGCATCGCCGATCTTCGTCGACAAACCTGAGGCGATCCGGGGTAAGCGGGTGCTGGTCATCGAGGATGGTCCTACCTTGACCCACGGCGAGATGACCTATGGCGCGGGTGTGGTTGCTGCACAGCGCTTTGGTGCAGCGGAGATCGTCGATCCACGGCCATTCGCTGTGCGCTCGATTGCTGCCACATACGCCAAGTACCCCAATACTGGGCACGTGTTGCCTGCGATGGGCTATGGTGGCGATCAGGTGGCTGATCTGGAGGAAACGATCAATGGCTCGGATGCCGACCTGGTCATTGTAGCAACGCCTATCGACCTCAGGCGCGTGATCAACGTGCGGCTACCCATGGAGCGAGTGCGCTACGAACTCCAGGTGATCGGCACACCGACGCTCAGAGACCTGCTCGTGCAGAAATTCGGGAAGTAGAGAGGCAACCCTTGGAGCTGTCCTGGCAGCGCAGCTTGGCTCTGTGGCAGGCTCGTAGCAGGAGTTTGACATGCAATGGAGGGGCAGCTCCCAGGGTCGCCCCAGCTGAGCTTTGGCCTTGCGCGAACTCGTCTATAATCAAGTCAAAGAGCACCCAGGCGCCTGAGGACGTATACATTGTGGTGAATCTCACCCTCGATTGGAAACGCGTCGCTAAGCTGGGAACCGCTGGACTGGCCGCGATTCCGGTGTTCTTCCTCGTCTGGACTGCTTCCCTTGCATACCTCTATACACAGGCTGTCCTTTACCCCGGCTGCCAGGGAGATCGTGCCAGCCTGGCTGAGTATGGCTATGAGGCTGAACCGGTTGAGTTTCCTTCTCGCGATGGGCCAGTGCTGCACGGCTGGCTCACGCGCGGCCTGGCCCACCCGGAGGTTGTCCTTGTCGTATTGCCGGGCCACGCCGGAAACTCGCGCTTCGCGCTAGACGATGCGCTGATGCTCACTCGGGCTGGCTATAGTACGCTGATCTACGAGCATCGCTCGTGTGCCAACCCGGAACTGGCCGCCAGTACTGGCGTGTTTGAGGCCAGCGATCTGTCAGGTGCGGTGGACTATCTCAAAATGCAACCGGACATCAAGCATGTGGGCGTGATGGGCTTCTCTGAAGGGGGCACGGCTGCTCTGCTGGCCGCGGCCAGAGACGAGGCGATTGAGGCCGTCGTAGCCATTGGGGGATACGCCAGCCTGCGCGCCGATATCCTGAACCTCGGCGATCCTCCACAGGGTTGGTACGACCAACTGATACGGCGCTTTGTGCTGTGGACAATGCTGGCTGAAGGCATCCCTGTAGGCGAGGCCAGCCCTGTGGACGTGATCGGACGAATCGGCCCACGTCCAGTATTCTTAATCTATGGGGAGTATGAGCAGGGCGACGGTCTCGCCCTTTACGCCGCAGCAAGCGAACCTAAGGACTTGTGGATCGTTCCCAACGCCGGGCACGCTGGCTATCGGGCGGCCAAGCCAGATGAGTACGAGCAGCGCATCCCTGCTTTCTTCGACAGCGCTTTTGACATGCAGCCGTATCAAGGGCCACACTAATTGGCAATAGCTGGCCAGCCTCGCCCATCAAGTAACAACAGCTGCTGTGGTCATGCTGCTGGTCAACGACCATGTGTTGCGTCGCTTGTGCCCCTTTTGGTGGACAGGCAAGCTTGGGGATGCAGCCTGGCTGGCTTTTCACTACTTAAGACTGTGCCTGCCGTTCACGCCATTGTCATTGAGGCAGAGGAGGGATCAACCCGTCAATCCACCCATCGAAACACCGTCACATTAATCGCCCAGGGGCACCTTACTGAGAGCTGAAGGTATTGTGAACCGGAATGGAGACGCCGGGGGTTGTGCTTCAGCAAGCCGGAAGCCCATCCTGCAGGCAGGTGATTCGGAAGCGATTCGAGTCCTCAATCAGTCAAGGAGGAGGTTATGCGAACCGTATACGCTGTGTCGGGCGGTGTGAGCAAGTTCGCCAAAACCCGACCTGACAAGACTTTCCAGGCGGTTGTCAAAGAAGCTTACGACTATGCCATCGCCGACCTGGGCCTGGAATTCCGCCAGTTCAACGAGCTGGTCGACGGCTCGGTCGCCAGCTACTTCTCCGACCACTTTGCGCGGCAGCTCATGGCTGGGATCATGGTCCAGGACTATCTCGGTCTGTGTCCCAAGCCCGGCCACCGTGTTGAGGGCGGTGGCGCGACAGGGGGTATCTGCCTGCAAGAGGCGTGGAAGGCGGTCGCCAGCGGCTACATGGACATCTGTGTGGCCTATGGCTTTGAGACCATGAGCCACGTCGAGACGTGGAAAGGCAACGAGTTTATCGCGCTGGCCTCAGATGCGAGTTTTGACTACCCGGTCGGTGGGTTCTATTCCGGCTACTACGCCATGATGGTCACGCGCCACATGAAAGAGTTCGGGACGACGGTTGAACAGATGGCCGCTGTCTCGGTGAAGAATCACATCAACGCCTACTACAACCCTTATGCCCAGAAGCGCAACCGCTACACCATTCAAGATGTGCGCAATGCGCCAATGGTTGCCTGGCCGCTCACCCGGCTTGACATCTGCGTGATGAGCGATGGCGCAGCAGCGGTGATCCTGGCTTCCGAAGAGGGAATCAACAAGCTCGAGCGGGCCAGCGGCAGGCGTTACCCCCGTGTGCGCGTGACAGGCATTGGGCGCGGCACTGATGCCATGCGTATGGCTGACCGCCCACATCAGTCGTTGGACGACTTCATGGCTTACAACGCTCTGCCGCACGAGAAGGACAACGACGATACCATCGCCTACTACCGTGACCTGTGGAAGCGCGGTTTTCGCTATCCTGGCATCCACTCCTTCCGGGCCGGTCGCATGGCCAGCCTGCAAGCCTATCAAAACGCTGGCATTTACGACCCGCTCAAAGAGATCGACTTCGTAGAGTTACACGACGCTTACACCTCGTCCGAGATCCAGACCTACGAAGACATGGGGTTGTGCCGCTACGGCGAGGGCGGTCCATTCGCTGTGAGCGGCAAGGCTTTCATGCCCGGTATTGACTACGGCCTCGACTTGCCGGAACAACCGGTGTGTCCAGTCAATCCATCAGGCGGGTTGATCGCATGTGGTCATCCCGTGGGCGCTACTGGGCTGATGCAAGGCGTATTTGCCATCTGGCAGCTCCAGGGAACCATCGATCAGCACTTCGGCGACTCGAAGCTCCAGGTGAAGAACGCCAGACGCGGTGCAATCCACTCACACGCTGGCACAGGGACCTACGTCACAGTATCAATTCTGGAAGTGGAGGGGTAGCCATGACCAGGTTACCAGATCAGTTTGAGGAGACGTTGGACGGCACCATTGTATGGGACCTTCCATTCCCGCTTGTGCTGGATGCGGAAGGGCTGGCCTCGCTCAAAAAGATGAAGCCCCTGCGCGTGCGCCAGCCATATCACATCGAGTACCTGCACTCCTACGGTCAGGACTCGCCGTTCTTTGCCGGGTTGACCAACCGGGTGCAGCTTGGCAACCGTGACCCCGAGACGGGCTATACTTACGGCACGCCGCGCGGCCACGATATGTACACCGGCAACGAAACTGAGTGGGTAGTGCTGCCTGAGATCGGCGTTGTACATGCCTTCACAGTATGCCACTTCGGCTCAGAGGCTTTCTTGAAAGAGACGCCGTTTGTGCTAGCGCTGATCGAGTACGAGGGCGTCAACACGTTGTTCCTGGCACGGCTGATGGGGATCGATCCTTTGGAAGCTTCCTTAGACTGGATCGGCATGAAGGTTCGAGCACAGTACCGCCGTAATAGCAAGATCGCCCCAACAGACATCTACTTCTTACCGATAGAGTAGTTACCTGCTGGTCGTGTCGATCTGGGGCAGCGAGCAAGTGTCGCCTGCTGCCCCAGGTGATGTCTCTCAGGTCAAACACGGACAGATTCCACTGCCTGATAGGCGATTCTGCGGTATGATACCCCTTACTGTCGCTACCAGCTTCACTAGGGAGCTTGTATGGCTGTGACCCCTTCGCTCATCGTACATGGCGGCGCCGGAACCATTCTCCCCGACGAACACTCCGCCTACCTCGACGGTGTGCGCCGTGCTGCACAGCTAGGTTGGGCGATGCTTCAGAATGGTCGCTCTGCTCTTGACACTGTGGAGCAGGCCGTCCGTCTGATGGAAGACGATCCCACCTTCGATGCCGGACGCGGCAGCTACCTGAACTCCGCCGGGCACATTGAGATGGATGCACTGATCATGGATGGCAGCACACTGCGAAGCGGCGCAGTGGCAGCGGTGCAGTGTATCGCCAATCCGGTCTCGCTGGCCCGCCTAGTGATGATCCATACCAATCACGCTCTGTTGGTCGGCAATGGGGCGCAGGCATTCGCCGACAGGATGGGCATCCGCCGCCTGCCGGAAGAGGAGCTGCTTGTCCGGCGTGAGCTGGAGCGCTGGCTGGAGTGGAAACGCACCCAGGACATCGGACTGTTCTCAGAGTCCAACCGGTCAGGACATGGCACAGTTGGTGCCGTGGCGCGTGACTGCGATGGCAACATCGCCGCAGCCACCTCAACAGGTGGAACACGCAACAAACTGGCTGGGCGCGTCGGCGACTCACCGCTGATTGGCTGTGGAGGGTATGCCGACAACCTGACTGGTGGTGTATCAGCCACAGGGATCGGCGAAGGGCTGATGAAGATCGTGATCAGCAAGACAACCTGTGATCTGATCGCCAGTGGTCGAGATGCACAGGCAGCCGCCGAAGAGGCAATCCGGCTGTTGGGCAGCGAGCGTGTCCAGGGAACCGGCGGCGTGATCGTTGTGGATTGTCTCGGACGTGTGGGATTTGCCTACAACACTCCCTACATGGCACGCGCCTATGTGCAGACGGACGGGACCATCCGCGCCGAGATCTGATCTAAGGGTAAGGGCTTCAATGCGCTCTCCCAACCGCGCTGGGCCGCTCTTGGCTGTGCTTGCTTTGCTCGCCGCATGCCGAGTTTCACCCCCATCTCCCCTGCCGGTCGTGCCAACTAATACACCTTACCCGTTCGTCACAGCCACACCCCGCCCCAGCCCAACGGCGGCGACACCCACTCCCACTCACACTCCCACACCAACCTACACACCGACCTTCACCCCCACGCCAACCGAGGGAGCATCACCAACGCTGACCGAGACTCCCACCAGCACGCTCACCAAGACTCCCACACCTGCAGAGCCGCGCTGCCTGGCCCAGCCAACCGGGCCAATTCGCGAAGTCTATGAGCGCGACCTGGCACTGCGTGTGGCCATTGGCTGCGTGATCACCCCTGATACCCGGACACAGCCTCAGGTGTGGACCGTCGAAGTGCAATACCAGCCCATGGAGCGAGGGCACATGCTGTGGCTGTCCAACGTGGGATGGTACGAAGGACACGCGATCTATGTCATGCTGTCCGATCAGACCTACACTCGCTACGACGACACATACATCGAAGGCGTGGATCGCAGCGAGGGTGGCCCGCCTGCCCCTGATGGGTTGTATCAGCCGCGAGAGAGTCTAGGCAAGGTATGGAGGATCATTCCGGGACTGATCGAGCAGATCGGATTCGGCACACAACCAGAAACACGTGTTAAGGCGGAGATGCAACTATACCAATTCGGGGAGATGGTCTACCTGCCGGAGATCAACGCCGTGTTCGCGTTCTGGCGCAGCAGCCAGAACATCTGGAACCTTTATCCCCTAGATGCGCCGCTGGTGGAGACCGCCGTTCAGGGCTAGGTTGTTCAGCGAGGAGGATCTGGCCACAAACCAATGGCCATCTGCCCGGCAGGCCTTCGGCAATCCCCCTGTGACGATGGCCAAAGTTACGCTGAACCTACACCAGGGACGCAGATGAAAGTCCGCGTCCCTTCCTGTTGATCCAACCTGGCCCTATGGCTTGCGACGTTCGTTCGGTGGGATGATCCACTGGTCTCGATCATCCTCTGCATGCCCAGACTGGCCGCCCTGCTCATTGGGGGGGAGCAGAGGCCGATACGAGCCTTCGACGACCGGGCCACTTGGCTTACGAGAACCGCTCGTCGAGCTTTGGATTTCCTGAGCAGCACTTGCCATGAACTTCTTGATGCCATTCCAGACCGTGCCAGTGACAAAATGCTCTGCCTTGCCAAGGAGTTCATGCATGGTGTCCAGCACGTCTTGGTCGCCATCCCAATTCTGACGCAGCACATCCTCACCCGCGCTGCCCATCATCTTGACCACGCGATTGAGCGCCAGCATCCCAACGATGGCATCATCGATCAGCCCTGCCGGCCCTAGAGCAGCTTCAGGCATCAGGTCAACAGGGATGATGATGTAGGCAGATGCCGCTGCAATCTCGGCCTTCAGCGCCGTCGAGACGCGCGGATCGCCCATCAGGCGCACAAACAGCGCCATGATGTCGGGCACAAGCAGAATGTACTTGGTGACTTCTTTGCCCGCCCCCGCGCCCTGCGCCCACCGTACAATCTTGCTCCGGACGCGCTGGTAGAAGTCCTGCGCTTGTGATGAGTTATACTCAACGATCTGTGGCACGACTGGCTTAGGCTCCACGGACGGTGGCTTGTCAATGTCTAGGTAGTCATAGTTCAGCCCTCGGATCGGATCAGATCCCCAGGGGGTTGGCCCTAAATTGCTCATTTTGCTCTGATCTTTGTCGCTCACATCATTACTCCTCGCCTCTCTCGCAGTTCATCGATCTTATACGCAGATCATGTCACAAAGTTGCTGGCAGAGATAGCGCAGATCGTCCCAGAGCAAGACCATCCCTAGAACCTGAGGATCAGGAGACAGAGAGCCGCGTCTCCCGATCAAAACCGTATACACCTTTTGTCTCTCAAGCCGTCAGTCTGGCTCTATGCCCCCCTCGTCTGGCTGGAAGACACCCTCGATGGACAACCCAAACAGCCGCGCGATCTTGAATGCCAACGGTAGGCTAGGATCGTATTTGCCGGTCTCAATGGCATTGACCGTCTGGCGCGAGACGCCTAGCCGCTTGGCTAAGTCAGCCTGGGTCCAGTCGCGCTCAGCCCGCAACACCTTGAGGCGGTTCTTCATCGGTACCTCCGCCCGGCCACCACCATTCCCACTCCCCACAGGAATGCCATCAGTGGCAATATGACAATCGGGTTGATGTGCGGCAAGCCAGCCAATTCCAGGTAGCCATAGGTGAACGTCAGGATGCCAGTCGCTCCTAGCGCGAGGGCAAATGCTTCCAGTTGGATGCGCCGCTGCAGCTCGTCCAGATCTCCACATGCACGGACAAACACCAGGACCCCATAGATGACCGGGATCACCGGCAGGGGGATAATGAGGTAACGCCACGAACTGTCAACGATGATCCTGGTGGCTGGGTTACCTGCCAAAAAGGCTGTCCCAACTAATACGGCTACTAGCAATATCACATGAGCGACCATTGCTCCGATGAATCGTGAGATAGATGATGTATTGGCGCTTTTCATTGGCCTCCCTCATTTCTCATGTTCGGCTCCGGTTCCCCTGCCCGCCCAAGATCGAATCGCCAGAATGAAATGCTTGCCTTACATATAGTACATCATAACTTTCGTTTTGTAAAGTATACTTTACAAATCTCCGCCGAATAATCCTGCAATAATCCTGCTATATAATGAGGATATGTAACCAGGTCACTAAACACCTACGAGGAGCAGCCATGAACTTCGAACTGAGTGACGAGCAGCGTATGTTTCGCGGGGCAGTGCGAGATTTCGTCAACAAGGAACTCGCACCATATGCTGCTGAGGTCGATCACAGGCAGGAGCTTCGCTGGGAAGCTATCGCCAAAATGCCCACCTTGGGGTTGACTGGTCTCCAAGTTCCGGAGGAATACGGTGGCGCAGCTCTAGATAGCGTGAGTGCAGCGATTGCTATCGAGGAGATCTCACGGGCATGTGGCAGCACCGGGCTGGCGATGGCAGCCCACAACGGCCTGTGCTGCTTCCCCTTGGCCAAGTGGGGCACCAAAGAGCAGAAGGAGAAATACCTCCCTACCCTAACCAGTGGCCGGGTGCTGGGAGCACTGGCCCTCACCGAACCGGACGCTGGATCGGACTTGGTGGGCGGGGTGCGGACGGTTGCTGTTAAGGAGGGGGATAGTTGGATCATCGATGGCAGCAAGACATGGATCACCAACGCCAACTGCACCCCGATCATCATTACGCTGGTGCGCTCCAACCCGCACGCCGACCGACCCTCACATGGGATGAGCCACATCATCGTTGAGCGTGAGACATCCGGCCTCTCTGTCGAGCCGCCCATCCCTAAATTGGGGGTGCGTGGGTCGCACAGCTGCCCCATCACTTATGATGGTGTACGTGTGCCCTTGAGCAACCTGCTCGGTGAGGAGGGGCATGGCCTGCATCAGACACTTCAGACGCTGGACGGAGGACGGATCAGCATCGCGGCGTGCTGCGTGGGTCTGGGCCAGGCAGCGCTTGATGCGACGTTGGCCTATATCAAGGAGCGCAAAACGTTCGGCAAGAGGCTGGCCGACCATCAGGCCGTGCAATTTAAGGTCGCCGACATGGCCGCGCGGCTCGAATCGGCCCGCATGATGACCTACTACGCCGCTTGGCTCAAAGATCAGGGACGCAGTTTCACCAAACAAGCAGGCATCGCCAAGCTGATCGCCTCTGAGGCGTCCGAGTTCATTGCCTACGAAGCTATCCAGGTGCACGGCGGTTATGGCTACAGCACCGAGTTTCCGGTTGAGCGCATCTATCGCGATCAGCGGTTGATGACCATCGGCGAGGGAGCCAACGAGATCCTGCGCATGGTGATTGCCCGGCAGGTGATAGGCAACTAAGCTCCACAAAGAGGGGAAGTGCAGAGGCGCTTCCCCTCAACCTTTGCTGACGCCAGCGCCGATCGGCGTCTGGCCTACGCTAGCTGGAAGCCACAACAACAGCAGTCTGTTGCGACATATAGGCCACGTACCAGCCAATTGCCAGGAGCAATATCAGATCGCCTGTATCTGTTGGCGTCGAATGAAGCTCAACTTCAGCGCCATACTTGAACCATCGGTCAGCTGCTCTCATCTCGTACATCATCACCTGAGGCTCGATCAGCAGCACCCAGCGCGTCCGCCAGAAGTTCATGGGCCGCCAGAGGAAGGTGCGCCCATCGCTGAAGGTCAACCGGCCTTCATCTCTCCAGTTGGCTTCATAAGTGGCGATCTCCACACCCCCATCTGTCTGGCTGACTATGATCCTGCGCTTGAAGAACCCTCGGCAGACAATGCGCCACCGGCCATGCATCGACTCGACCACCGCCGAGTCCGACAGGGCCTTGGGCCAGACCATCGTCGCGATCACCTCGTCTCCGGCCCGCAGTTCGAAAAATCGCCGCCAGCCGCTCGGTTGTATCCACTCCAACACTTGATGCTCAGTCGACTCCATTGCTCGCACTCCGTTTCTCCCTTTTCTCCCTCCTAGCATATTTCAGCCCTCGGTCACAGGGAAGTCCCAATTTTGGGGTGCCTATAGAGAGACAGGCAAGACGACGAGCAGCAGGTGAGGATGAGCCGACCTAGGTTTCACGCTGCTTGGCCTGCTCTTTCCTGCTCCGCTCGCTCACGCATCTGTGCGCGCAACACCGCGATGTCTCGTGGGATCAGAACAGCGCCTATGGCGTAGAAGATCGCACACAACACCCAGGCCGTGGTACAGATCAGCAACATCGGCGTCTTCAGGTTGCCCACCTGCACTGCAATGATCCCTGCCAGCAGCGGGGCCGTCGCAGCACCGGCGTTCTCGATGAACAACTGGATCGCCAGGGCCGTACTGCGCACCTCTGGCAGGGTGATGTCGTACACCGAAGAAATCATGTTCGGAGCGGCAAACGGCATAAATATGGCTGTCAGGCCAAGCCCCACCGCAAAGAGCAATCGGTTCTCCAGCGGCACGTTGAGGGCAAAGACCAGGAAGATCGCCCCCAACAGCACCGCAATCGACGATACGATCAGCCGCCCTCGCACAGTGCGCTTGAAGGCATAGTCCCCCGCCGCCCCACCGATAAAGTACCCGGAGGCCAGTATCAGGATCACAATCGACATCGTGATCAGAATCTCGTTAGACGAGTAGCCACGCTCGGTCTCAAGGTAGCGGAAGATCCAGAAGGTGATCACCTGCCACGGGAAGACGCCAAAAAAGCCCTGGATAAACAGCAGGATCATCGTCGGCTTGCGAAACAGGCCGCCCGCTTTCGACCATTCAAATTTGTAGGCTCCTATGTGCTCCAACTCGGCCAATTCCGGTTCGCCCTGCCCGCGCGTCGGCTCCTTCAACCCAATGAAGATGACGACGGCGAGGAGTATTCCCAGCCCTCCCGTGATGTAGTACACGTTCCGCCAGCCGATCACGCCGCCCAGGATCAGCGCCAGCACCATGGCAATCAGATAGCCGAGTGGTCCAGTGAGTTGGAGCAGGCCATAGATTTTCCCTCGCACCTGTGGGCCGAAAAAGTCGGCCACCATACTGTCGATGCCGGGATAACTCGAGTCATCAATGCCGGTGGAGGCCCGTGTGATCAGGAAGATCGGATAGGATGGAGCGCTGGCATTCAGCATGGTCGTTCCACCCCAGATCAACGAGGCGAGCGCCAGCAGCTTTGACCGCGCATAACGGTCGTACAGGTAGCCCCACACAGGATAGAGCACGGCTCCCACCAGCAAAGCTCCGGTTGATACTGCTCCCATCTGGGCCTCGTTGATGCCGAAGGTCTCCATAATAGGCGATGTGAGTGGCCCGATCAGGAACTTGTCGGACTGGTGAAGCAGCATGAAAGCAAAGAAAATGGCTATTGCGAACCAACGGTGTCTGGACAAGGGTTTCATGCTTTCCTCCTGTAATGAGTTTCTTGTGCGAGTTGCAGGTCGTCACTTCCTTAAACTTATGGCTCGATGTTCCCATCACGCCAAAAGCGAGTCTGAGTCCCTACTCCCCAACAGCCTCTCGGCTTTCTTGCGGTGCAGCTCGTCGATGGCAGATCGCATTTCGAGCAGTCGCTGGCCATCGAGCGGGTAACGAGTCAGCGCAAAGATCGCCACTAAAATGCCTAGAACCGGACCTCCGGCCACCAAGAAGCGGAAGCCCCACACGGCGGCAGCCGGTTGCACAGCCACTGCTGCATCAAAACCGGTCAGCTTAGGGATCGTACCGATCAAGATCGCCTCCGCTGAGAAAGCCAGCCGGATCACTGCCCCATTCACACCAAAGAACAACCCCTCACGGCGGCGCCCGGTATTCAACTCGTCTTCGTCGATCACGTCTGAGATGACAAGGTCGGCCAACATCAACAGGCCGGGAAACCCCAATACCAACAACACTGAACCCACCAGAGCCATCGGATAGGTCTGGGCCAGAAAAATCACGATCAGTCCGGGAAGGAAGGCCAGCGAAGCGTAGATCCACGCCCGCCGGGAACCCACGCGGTGAATGATCTTGGTCCACACAAACATGCCCGGCACCGATAGAATAAAAGGCACACCCAGCAGGAGCGCTTCCTGGGTGGCAGCATCCAACCCACCGGGAATATCTCGAAGCTGGAGCACATATCTGGCATAGAATGGCAGCGCCGCGACCATCACATTAAAGATGAACTCCTTGGCCAGGTTGGCCAGCATGAACCACCGAAAACTGCGGCTGCTGAATCCAGCCTTGAGCGCCTGTCCTAACGAAACTGCTTCCTCGTCGTGGTAAAGTTCAGGTCTTTCGTGGCTGCCGAGCAGCGAGATGAAGAAGGCTGCCGCTGTGGCCATGCCGAACGTCAGCGCCATACCTGCCCAGCCCACCCGATCAATGATGATGGGGGTCAGTGCTAGCGCTAGGATCACCCCGACGATGCTGAAGATCTGTCGCCAGCCAGACACGGTGGCCCGTTCTTTCAGATCAGAGATCATCTCCGGGAAAAGCGCTGTCCAAGCAATGACGACCAGAGTCCATAACGTGTCGAACGCAAACACAGTGATAGTGAAGTAGGCGAATAACCCCCAGGTGCCAGCCCCACGCGGAGCCAGCCACATTAGCACAAAGAAAATTGCCATGGGCAACGTGGCAAAGGCCACGTATGGAATACGCCGCCCAAAGCGCGAGCGCGTATTGTCGCTGAGCTGCCCCATCAATGGATCGTTGAGCGCATTCCACAGGCCAAAGATGAACCATACAGCGCCGATCCAGGCCGGATCGAGTCGTCGTTCGACAATGTAGAAGAATTGGATGCGGTTGTTGAACGCATTGTAGGCCAGCGCGGAGCCAAGCGCCCCGACAGAGTACGCGATCATGCGCCATCGCTTCATGGGGATCGCAGCCTCCTGGTGAGGTGGAAGCACGTGATGTGGACAGATAGGTAGCTATAGTAGGCTAAATATGGGCATTATACAAATCACGCCCGCCGAAAAGGCGAAACGAATTAATAGGCGGAAGCATCTCAGTATTATGGACCACCGGTAGAGGAGGCTATGAATCACATCCATGACCATGAAGCGCCAGATAGAGGACCTCAGGCAAGAGCTGGTTGTGCTGCGCCAGCAGCTTGAGGAGCTTGAACGCAACCTGCCCAGGCACTCTGTTCCACCCACCCAGCTGATACGCATCGAGGAGCTTCAGGATGCCATCTCTGAACGAGAGAAAGCGCTGGCGCAGATCGAGAACCAGACCTGACTCCCGCGCCTCTTAGAAGCGAGAAGTTCAGGCCTGGTTCTTAAACTCGTGTCCGGCCTCCGAGCCAGGCGTCGCAGTGAGCAGGTCCAGCGCGTGGGGCAGTGCAGGCAGGATCACCTCCAAGTTTTCTTTTGCACTTCGGGGGCTGCCCGGCAAGTTGACAACCAGCGTGCGCCCCCGGATGCCGCACACACCGCGCGACAACATAGCATGAGGTGTAACCTGCCGACTAGCAGCCCGCATGGCCTCGCCCAGGCCGGGGGCTTCTCGCTGGATAATCTCGCGGGTGGCCTCGGGGGTCACGTCACGTGGGGCAAAGCCAGTGCCACCTGTGGTGAGAATCAGGTCCAAGCCCAGATGATCGGCCCAACGTATCAATTCACTCTTGATGTACTCACGCTCATCTGGTACGGTCGCCCGCTGAGTCACCTGCCAGCCCAGGCGCTCTTCCACAACCTGCTGGATCAGCGGGCCAGACCGATCCTCGTACTTCTGAGTGTAGGCTCGATCGCTCACCGTGAGTATACCGACTTGCCTAACCACTTCAATCCTCGTCATCCAGCCCAAGCAACTCACGCCACGCCGCGTGGGCGCTGCCCTGTATGCCGTCATCAGTGACGCCATAGTAGACGCGCGTCGCGCCGTTGGTGCGCTGGGCAAGGTCGTAACGTGTTTTGCCGCCGCGTGTGTATGTCTGGATCAATGCAATGTCACCATGCCACTCAACCTTGTTCAGATCAATAGTGTTTTCCTCAACACAGGTAATGGCGTAGTGCCATAGTTTTCGGGCCGACTGGCGTGTCACATTGCGCACGATATTGCCGTTGCGTAGATCCCGTAGATGATGGTAGTAAGTATCGTTGCGTTTCTCTGTGGCGACAATTTCCACACCGGTGTGCGGCGGCTCAATCTTGCTGCTGACTGCTGTGGTCTCCTCTAGTCCTAGCTCCTCTGTCAATGGAGGCGGCGGAGAAGCTTCGCTGGCCTGCCAAGTGCGCCGCCCTCGCAGCACCATCTGCACGATCTCATCGCGCACAGCCAGGCTCGTCTCGGTATCATCCCGCACGTAGATCTTGTTGTCGTCGATCGCATAGGGCGGATCGTCACCGGCTGGCACTTGCACACGAATAACAGACACACCCTCGGTCTGCATCACATCAACCTCTGCCCCAATCGGGGGGGTGATCTTGCGCTGAATCTCCGCCTTCAACTGCTCAACTGCCCGCTGGATGTCCTGTACACCAGTTGGCTTCACTTTCGGATCGGGCGCCACGCCAATGTACAGAGTACCACCGTTGGTGTTAGCGAAGGCGCAGATGTCAGCGATGACGGCATATAGCTGGCCTCCACGCACCGCCATGCTTTCGTGGAAGTCCTGCACAATCGATGGGCCTTCCTGCCGAGCGGCCAGCACGTGATCATAGGGCGTCGTGCTGCCGTGGTAAGGCCGCGTCAGCGCCAGGTCGTTGCCTGCAAACACCTCATACACTGCCTGAAAGGTTAATTCAGACAGCAGAATCTCGGTCACCCGATCGCCAACACCGAGATGTTTGGGGTTGCGCGGATCCCGTTCCAGACGGTGGGAGTCTGATCCCTGGATGCAACGCATCGGTCGTGAGTACTCTGGCTTGGAGCCATCGAAGAAGCGGGCTGTCGTGTGCCGCCCGCGCCGGTCCATGTCGGTGACTTCAAGCGCAAACAGGTTGGGATCCTGAGTGTATGCAATGCGCGTCTGTCCGCCAAACGTCATGCCGCGCATGGCAACACCGTTGCTCGAATTGGCATGGGCGGCAATGACGATCCCACCGGTCTGCCGGATCGCCGCATAAGCCGTCAGCACATCGCTCGTCGCACCGACATTCGTCTCACCCCCGTCCAGGGCGTTGGGGGGGACCTTCAGATCAAGCAACAGGTGTTCCAGGTAGCGGACATCTGTATCCGGCGAGAAAATGCCGAGCACATGGAAACCAAAAGCGGCTGTAAACTCAAAGCCGGGCAGGATCAAGATTTTGCCAAACAGGCGTCGGTATTCAGTCAGGCGGTGCTGTTCATCGGATGTGAAGCGGCGTGTTTGCTCCAGCCACTCAAGTTGGGCAACCTCGTCGAGCATCTCACGGTAACCACGCACTGTGTTGTGATCGGTGAAGCTCAAAATGTCCAGTCCACGGCGTTCAGCCTGCTGGAGAATGTCTAAATAGGTAACGTCTGGCTGCTCGAAGTCTTTGGAGGCCGGTGTATGAACATGCAAATCCATCCGATACCAGTGTTTACGTGAACGTTTATCTTTACTCACAGACCAAGCTACTTTCCTTTCTTATACACAGGCCAGCACGCCTATGCCCAATCGCTGGAGTCGCCAAGCCTGGCCATGGGCAACGCGTTTAAAGAGTCCATAGTCGATGTCGAAGCAGTCACAAGGAACCATCAGACTTGAGCGCTCAACAACCTTTTCAAAATATCGACCAGATCACCGGGGTCGAAAGGTTTGATCAGGAAGTAGTTAGCTCCTGCGGCCCGTGCTTCGTCCTCGCGCTCTGACCCAGAGGCCATGATCACAGGCGTCCGTGCGAAGTGAGCCTCCGCCCGCACCCGTTTAACGAAATCCGTGCCCTCACAGTCTGCCAAGTGGAAGTCCACCAGAAAAGCATCGGGTTTGACCTCCAGCGCCTTGTTGAAAGCCGAAGCCCCATCCGGCGACTGAATCACATCAAATCCATCCAGCTCCAGCAGTGTTCGCAGCAGACTCACTGTGATGCGATCATCGTCAACAATCATTACTTTGGGCACTCGCGATCTCCTTCTTGTCCTCGTCCATAGATGTTGGGGAATGCTGTATGGTCTCCGTTTTCGGCCCCCCGACTGCATTATTCTGTTCTGAGAGCACTGGCTCGCCCAGTGCAGCCTCAAGCACCTGCTCTACACGATCTACCAACATAAACTTCATCTGCTCACGGACTTCGTCAGGGATGTCATCCAGGTCCTTCTCGTTACGCCGGGGCAGGATCACCGTATTCAGCCCAAAACGATGAGCAGCAAGCACCTTCTCCTTGATGCCCCCGACTGGCAACACCTGTCCTCGCAATGTGATCTCACCAGTCATGGCCACATCGCTACGCACCGGTCGTCCTGTGAGCAGCGAGGCCAGGGCTGTAGCCATCGTGATCCCGGCGGAGGGGCCATCTTTGGGCACCGCGCCTGCCGGAACATGCAGGTGAATGTCGTTCTTGTCGAACCAGTTCTCCTCGATGTTCAACTCGGGGGCGCGTGAGCGAATATAGCTCAATGCTGCGCGGGCGCTCTCCTGCATCACATCGCCAAGCTGACCAGTCAATGTGAAACCCTTGCCCCCCGGCATCCGTGTGGCCTCAACAAACACCACATCACCACCGACTGGAGTCCACACCAACCCCGTCGACACACCGGGCAGATTCGTGCGTTCCTCAATCTCGGTGGCATAGTAGAACTTAGGCTTGCCAAGATACTCGCGAACTAGATCGTCTGTGATCTCGACTGCCTCCACTTCGCCCTCAGCGATGCGCGTCACCACTTTCCGACACACAGCACCAATCTCGCGCTCCAGGTTGCGGACACCTGCCTCTCGCGTGTGGTCGCGGATAATAGCCTGAAGAGCCTTGTCAGTGAAGGTCACCTCACCAGGCCGCAGGCCATTTTCCTTAAGCTGGCGTGGGATCAGATATCGCTGTGCAATGTGAATCTTTTCTCTCTCAGTGTAGCCTGAAAGTTGAAGAATCTCCATGCGATCACGCAGCGGGCCGGGGATCGGCTCCAACATATTCGCGGTGGTAATGAAGATCACCTGCGACAGATCAAAAGGCACATCGAGGTAATGATCCCGGAACTCGGCATTTTGCTCCGGGTCAAGCACCTCGAGCAGAGCCGAAGACGGATCCCCTCGGAAGTCCATGCCCAGCTTGTCAATCTCATCAAGCATGATCACTGGGTTGCGGGTGCCGACACGCTGCATGGTTTGGATGATGCGGCCCGGCATGGCACCGATATAGGTGCGGCGGTGGCCTCGAATCTCAGCCTCGTCACGCACACCGCCCAGGCTCATACGCATAAACTTGCGGCCCATCGCTCGCGCAATCGATGCCCCCAGCGAGGTTTTCCCCACACCGGGCGGCCCTACGAAACACAGAATCACGCCCTCGCGCTGGCGGCGGATAAAGTCGGTAGTCTCCTCAGTCTGCAAGCCCGCCTCGCCGGCGCGGTCGTGACGCAGCTTGCGCACTGCCAGAAACTCAAGGATGCGTTCCTTGACATCCTCAAGCCCATAGTGATCTTCATCGAGCACCTGCCGAGCGTGAGCAATATCGAGGTTATCTTGGGTCGATGTACTCCAGGGCAAAGATGTCAACCAGTCCAGGTAAGTACGGATTACACCATATTCGGCAGCCGCTGTCGGCAGTTTGGAAAGCCGATCCAGCTCGCGCCGCGCCTCGCGCTCCGCCTCTTCCGGCATACCTGACTGCTCTATTTTCTTGCGGAACTCCTCGACCTCAATTTGCTGCTCATCGGCTTCACCCAACTCTCGCTGGATGGCCTTGAGCTGCTCACGTAGCAAGAATTCGCGCTGAACCTTGTCGATCTCGGATTGTGCATCTTGCTGAATCTTCCGGCCAAGCTCCAGCACGTTGATCTCTTTGGCCAGCAGCCCTGTCAGTTTGCGCATCTTGGCTGCAATGCTGTCGATCTCAAGCAGATGCTGCGCGTCCTCAAGATCGATCCGCGTATAGGTGGCAACAGTGTAGACAAGCTGGAGCGGGTCCTCAATGCTTAAAGTGGAGGCAAGCAGTTCGCCGGGGATACTGGGAGCCAGCTCGCCTATCTGACGAAACTGATCGCGGATGTTGAGCGTTAGCGCCTCAACCTCGATTCCCGTCTCAACTACCTCAGGGATCGCCGTCACACGCGCCTTCAGAAACGGTTCGGTGGCCGTATATTCATCGATCCGGATACGGGCCAGCCCTTGCACCAGCAGACGGATAGTGCCATCAGGAGCACGGAACAGCCGATGCAGAGCTGCTATGGTCCCGATCGTGTGGATATGATCCGCATCTGGCTCTTCTATCTCCGGGTCACGGCTGGCTACCAACCCAATGATACGTTCTCCGGCTACGACAGCATCGACCAACCGGATTGAACGCGGCTGCCCAACGACCAGTGGAACCGCGGTTTGGGGATAGACGACCATTCCACGCAGGGGCAAGATCGGAAGCTCAGAGGGAATGTTGAATTCTCCTTCTGTCTTGCTTTCAGCCTCGCTAGGTTCCACCCGAGTCACTACAACAGGTAGCTCGGACTCTTGGTTTTCGGGTCGATTCTCCTCATTAGCCTTGTCATTAAGCGACATGCAATCGCTCCATTTCGAGTCTCTTCCAGGGAATTATTCTGATGTACTGCTTGGCTTGTCAACCGAGATCACTTTCACGCGCTCTGGCAGCGCACGGGGTAGATCAACACGCAAAAAACCATCCTCGTAGCGTGCTACGATGCCGTCTTCGTCAACAGGCCAAGGCAGGGCTACATCAGTGCGAAATTCGCCATAGCGAATCTCAAGTTGGTGATACGCAGTATAGGTCATGCTGAGGGCGGGTCGTACACCGCTGATCGATAAATGCCGCGCACCGATCGCCACCTGGAATTCCCCATGCTGCATTCCGGCAATTTCGACAAACACAGTTAGCCGGTTATCTTCTTCTACAACATCTGTAGGTGGCCGCCACACATGCGAATGGCGAACGACGAGAAACTGCTGACGGCCAACGATGACGTGATAATGCGCCCCTTGATCGCCCACACTGCGCGACTCGGCAACATCGTCTCTTCGCCGTGACATGAGCCTCTCCCCAGAAAAGCAGCTCACACCCTTTCTGCCCCTCACTAAACGCAAAATCGGGACCATCCGACAGTCTGCTCAACTTGTCGGCATAGGCCATATCGATTGTACCACACGCCAGGATACAGACCCAACCTGAGGAGAGAAGAAAGGCGTCAGGCTTTAAGGAATATTCATGTCGATCTCTGCAACTATGCCCAGGTAGGCTTCAGCTTCGTCGCAAAGAGATTGCCCACCAGCAGCCAGCCATGCAGCAAGGGTGGGGCTGCTGTCCCAACCGGCAGAGGCTTCGCGATATATCCCGCTTCCCCAACGGTAATAACGTTGTGTTTCACGAGGCCAGTCTTCGTAGCTGCGGCCGATTACAGTCTGGCCACCATTGTAGCCTGCCAGCGCCAAGCCGGCATGCCCTCCTGAGGTCTCCAGACACTGCTTAAGATAGCCCAAGCCACGAAGCGCATTTGTGTCAGTGTCAAATCCGTCCTCGCCCTCCTCAAAATGGAAAGGCATTACCTGGAACAGACCCATCGCCCCAACAGGGGATTTGGCTTCGGGATTGCCACACGATTCGATCTGCATAACGGTCGCTATCAGGTTGGGATCGAGACTTTGTTCCTCAGCCCAGGTCAGGATGTCTCTCTCCCAGTGCTGTACAGAGGGGGTAAAGATCGATGACAGGGCAGGTTCGGGCAACACACGGTGGCTGGGAGCCTCGTACAGCATGGCTGCCTGTGGTTCTTCCTCACGGCCTCCAGGGGCAAAGCGCACGACGACGTTAGAGTCGCTGCCCAGCCAATAGCTTACAGCACTAAAGGCAAATACGGCCAGGGCAAAGAAAAAAAGCAACTCAATGACAAGCCAACGGCGTGGTACATGCTGCTCCTTATCTGGATTGCGAGTTGTATTCCTGCTTTGACGAGTTGGCTGTTTGGGTTTGAGTGTGCTGTGTCGTTTCACTGGATTTCCTACATTGAGCTACCATTAGAACATTTGTTCAACACTGTCCGGGAAATTGTATCATGCCCTTTTAAGCAAGTCAAGCTCTGATCTGATCCCCTCTCGACTCCAATGACTCGTCGTTCCAGATACACAATAAACCATCGATATACCCTGCCAGGCAAGAACCCTCGAGTCCCCTTGCCAGGCTTGCCCAAGCCAGACATTCGAGAGTAAAATGGGCTGCAAGGTGTTGCAGACAGGCCCATTCATGATGTTACAACAGCACAGCATATATACAAATTCTGGTTGCATGGCTTACCTGACGAAGCGTAACATCATCAGAGGGATGCAAGAGTTGCCTGGGCATGTCGAAGCCGTATCGTCGGGTGTTTAACTCCTATCGATTGAGTGAACACTCAGAAATGGAGGCCATCGTGGAGCTGGTCAAGTTGCTGCGCAGTGTAGAAATGTTTGCAGGGCTGAATGACAGTCAACTGGCCCTACTGGCAAACATTTTCAAAGAGCGTGTTCTGAAGGAGAATGAGGTGCTGTTCCGGCAGGGTGATGAGGGAGACAGCATGTGCCTGATTCGTGAGGGCTTCGTCGAGGTCGTCGTCGAATCAGAAAGCGCCCCTGGTGGACGCACCATTGTCAACCTGGGACCGGGTCAGTCGGTCGGTGAGATGGCGCTGATCGACCGTGGTCCCCGCTCAGCGACGGTGAGAGCTACTGCCGACGGCACTGTTGTGGCCGTCGTTTTGCGTGATGACTTCGAGAAACTGTGCGAGGAAAACACTGAGATCGGCTACCGTACCATGCACAACATTGCCGCCGATCTTTCCTTCCGGCTCCGTCACCGTGACCTTGGCCGCTCCTGAGAGTAGGCAGTGCAACGCCTGCCGCTGTTCGCCCAATGAGGAAAGGAACACCAATGATCTACAAAGTGAGCTACGTTGTGGTGGGAGGCGAGCATCCGGGCGCGATCATGAACGTCGAGGAGCCGCCCCGCGTTGGTGACCGTGTGAAGCTCGGTCGTCAGGAGTTCGAGATCCTAGACGTGGTCGAGCTGATGCCGCCGCGTGGAGGGTTCGCCTTTCTGCACGCCACCTGCCAGCTGATCAAGTCGGAGGGTGAGGAATAGGACGCTCATGCCCTATGGCTTCAACCTGCAGGATGAGCATTTGCGCATTGTGACCATACGTCTGTTCGAGCCACTTCAGACGGAGGATGTCAACGCGCTGAGCCAGAGACTACGTGCCCTGCTCGATCCCCCTGCCCCACTGTTTATCCTGCTCGACATCCGCGAGTTCAACCTGATGCGCGGACTTTCAGGGTTGCCGCATGATTTGGATGAAATGCCCTTGCCTGATTTCGCCGCCAGCCATGTCAAACAGTCCCGTATGGCAATAGTGGGCAGAGGTGGACTGCTCAGCCTGATCCTGGGTCTGACAAGGAGTGACGGCGAGTTGCCGCAAGTGATTCGCCAGTTTACGCATGAGGATGAAGGGCTGGCCTGGCTATACCAGGAGGCGCAGCGCATCTTAGGCTCTGGCCCTGCGACGTTCTGAACAAGAGAATTGCCATCCTTAAGATATCAGATCGTTGACGAGACAATCGAGTGTATGGCTAGGCGTGGTACAGCAAGAGGTTCGCTGGTCTTCCCGATTCCCACCTAATGGCCTCAAGTCGATCATGGCCTTAGATCGATCGTCATGAAGTCTGAGCACAGAAAGACCGGGCCATCGAATGTGCTGTGTGCCTCAGGCACCAAATGACTCGGATCGGCGTTCCACACATTGTAGTGAATCAACCCCAGCTTTTTCGCCCCTGCCTCTTGAGCAATTGCCCCTGCCTGAGCTGCGCTGGAGTGCCCGAGCGGTTCATCTCCTGTCGCCTCGTGAATCAGCAAGTCGACGCCTTGCGATAGACGGACTGTCTCAGGACACGGCACTGTATCAGAGGAATAGGCAAAGACAAAGCCGGTCTCTTTGACAACGATCCGCAACCCGATGGTCGGCACGTAGTGACGGACTGGAGAAGCGGTGATGTGAAAATCTTTGTTGTCAAGCACCAGAATGCCCTCACGCTCAGGCAGATGGTGAAAAGCCACTGGGAAGAACCCCGGCCACTCGTCCCAGTGGAAGGCCATCATCAGGTCCTCGATACGTTGGAGACAGTGATGCAGCCCATAGATGCGTAGCGGGCCTTTCCGCCCCACCAGCCACGCCGACATGAGCAGGTTGGGCACCGAGCCAACGTGATCGGGGTGGAAGTGGGTCAGAATCAGATCAGTTACTCCCTCGACCCCGATCCCCACCTTCTTGAGGTCTACCAACGGACGTCCGGTGCAATCGATCATCAGGAGGCTATCTGCACCCTGCAGCACCATGTGTGTATTCTCGTGCTCCGCATCCGGAACGGCAGATGCTGAACCAAGAATGATGAGTTTTGGCATACGTTATTGTCCCCTCATCTGCCGCCGCTATCCGCCTCCGATCTTCAAGACGACAAACGGTGTAATGTACACTTCGATGATAGCGGCCACGACCAGAAGCGGCAGGATCAGCGCCACCCACAGGCGCGTGGCATCACTCAGCGCTGCCATCCATCCTTCCCCAAGGGTCTTGCCTTGGGGTGGTGCAAGCACACTCGCCCCCAGCCGGACTGCCACTGCACCGGCCAGAATCGCCGCCGGAATTTCGATCATGCTATGGGGCAGAAGCGCCGCCCACAGCACCGCTGGTTCCATCCCGGCTGCCACCATCTGCGTGACCAGGTATCCCACCAACACAGGCGGGATCATCAGGATCAGCACTGCCAGCATGCCCAGGGTGAATGTAGCCAGCACCGAGGCAATGGCCAGGGTGCGCAGGTTCTGACCCAGAACCAATAATATACCAGTTGGTCCATGCAGGCCAGTCTCGATCAGGATCTCGGCGAAGCGCTGATACCAGTTATCTACAATGAAGACCTCGGCTGGTATCGCGTAGATGCCTGCATAGCGCACTCCGATCACATACCCCCCGGCCATAGTCACCACGAGCAGCACAATGGCAAAACGAGCACGCCATATCACAGGAAAAACCTCTTCGCAATACCAGCGCCAGATGGATCGACGAGGGCCTTCTGTACGGCGTGCAAGCGTCAATCGCCACCACTTTTTAATGCCCGCCATCAGGTTTAACTCGTCCATCTCGCGGCCCAGTAGCTCTTCACGGTTGAAGGTGCGCACTCCCATGCGGACCAGCACCACATCGATCACGACCATGCCAAATATCACCACCCACAGCACACCGTACTGTGCCCAGAACATGATCATCGCTTCGAGCTGGATCAAAAATGCCATGGGGATAATGATGAAACTGGCAAGCAAGTTGGCGGCTCGGACGCTGGTCGCCTGGCTTGACACCACCACCGCTCCGGATACCATCACCAGCGCCTGAATGACCGTCAGCACCAGGATCTGCACCAGCAGGACCAACGGCGGCCTGTAGTCCACGTTGAAATATACACCGACCAGGTACACCGTGATTCCCAGCAAGCTGCCAATCAGCGGCGGGATGGTTGAGCTGAGCGTCTTGCCAAGATAGAGCTGTACATTGGTCAGCGGTGATGAGAGTAACGGTTCCAGACTATACCGTTCCTTCTCACCGACAAAGCTCTCAAGAGCAATGATCAGCGAGAACGAGATGGGAAAGAAGCCGACCACCATCAGCAGGAAAGGAATCAGGCGCTCGCCCAGGATCGCGGCACCATACTGCTGCATCCAGCCCACCATGCGCCCGGCTCCCCAGTTGGCAATCGAGGGGAAGACAAGCGTTAGAAAAAAAATGGGGCCAAGGATGCGCCAGTCACGAAACATGTCAAGGACTTCGCGCCGAGTGACGATCAGAGCACGATCAAGATTCCACCATGCCAGCGCCAACCAGCGACGTATGCCATGACCTGTCTGTTCTATCGGAGGAGTCAGTGTTGTCATTGCCAATCCTGTCTACCGATAAGCCCCTCGATCCCAGGCCTTAAACCAAACAACCAGCCAGGGCAAGGGCAAATGCTAGTCTGTGAACAAAACTACAAACCCACCCCGCCTCTGCCAGACGGAACCCATTTTAACTCTGGCTTACAACTCGCAGATAGACCTCTTCCAGACTCTGCGGCACTTCGCTGAGCGTCACGACCTCAATCCCATGTTCAACAAGCTGGCGCAAAATCCTCGGATTAACCAGCGACGGCTCTGGCGTTCGATAGCGCACCCAGTTATGCCCATGGCTGTCAATGCTGACCAGATCCGAGAGGTTCTCGATCAACCCATTGACGCTGGTGGCCAAGCGAAGCTCCAGCAGGGGAGGACCCAGCAAATTGGCTTTGAGCTCAAGCACCGTGCCCCGTGCGATGATCTCGCCACGCCTGATGATGGCAATACAGTCGGCCAGTTCCTCGGCTTCGGGCAGGTTGTGCGTGCATAGAATGATCGTCCGGCCATCCCCACGCAGGTCTTTAATGGCGTCGCGAACTAAACGCGCACTGTGCGGGTCCATGGCTGAGGTCGGTTCGTCGAGCAGCAGAACGGCAGGATCGTGCAGCATAGCACGCACGAGAGCAAGCTTCTGGCGCATTCCCTTGGAATACTCGCCAATTCGACGATCCAGCGCTCCAAGCAAGCCGAAACGCTCGGCCAGCGACAGGCTACGTTTGCGCCGCATGTGGCTGTCGAGTCCGTACAGCTTGCCAAAGAAGTCCAGGTACTCCATACCGTTCATGCGCAGGTATAGACCATGATGTTCGGTGAGCACACCAATACTGGCGCGGACCTGCTCAGGTTGAGTCACCACATCATAGCCTGCCACGCGCGCTGTGCCCGATGTCGGCGCCAGGATCGAGGTCAGCATACGGACGGTCGTCGTCTTGCCTGCGCCATTCGGCCCCAGCAGCGCCAATACTTCGCCTGGGTGCACAACAAGGCTAACTCCTGTAACGGCCACAACATCTTCGAAGTGTTTGGTCAGTTCCTGCGTCTCAATCATTAGCCCACCGCTTTTCTGCTGTCGAAGCCCCACCACCGATCCAAGACTGGTTACATTCTGGCTCAGCCCATGCGATCTCTACCCACACCCACAATCGTCATCATTGCAGTGGTCCAGGTTTTTCTCGTCTGCTCACCTTACTCTGGCCTGCCCGATCCCCGATCTCACTCGCTCCTTCCTCTCTCTCGAATGGAAAGAGAGTAAGGTTGTAGGCAGTTCAGACAGCCAAAAGTCCAACAGACTAAACCAGTTCATTGCCTGGCAGTCATGCGCAGACAGCATCTTAAAAGATTATAGCTGGATCAACAGGGACATGCCTCTAGGACGTTGCTCTCATCGACTTCCGGATCGTCAGACGTCTGACCCCCACGGCCACGACAACCCCATAGATGAGTGCTGCCAACACCTGCACGCCTGACAATCCAGCTACCGAGAGGCTCAGATCAACCCGTAGAAAGTCCGCCAGGAACAGGCCGGGCAGGTACACGGCCAGGGTCAGCAGCGCCACATCGCCCTCGCACAGGGGATTGCCCGCCCGGCGCTGGATGAGCCACACCACCGCCAGCGCCACGAGCGCCCACAGCGCCACATAGGCAGGCGTCGGGTGGAAGCGTGTTGAGGGGGGATAGAGCGTGAGATCGTCGTAGGGTGGCACGCGGCGTCCCAGCGCCATCCCCCACGGCAGCCGAGTCGGTGGCCCACAGAGGTGTTCATCAACGACATTCGCCCAGCCAGTGATGGCCAGCAAGGCCATGAGTGCTGGGCTGAGGATGTCAGCCCAGAGAGTGAGACGCAAGCGACGACGCCAGAGCGCAATCACTACAGCCAGGGTCGCCCCGACCATGACCCCTGCCATGCCCAATCCACCGCTCCAGATCGCCAACGGGCCAGCCTGCAAGTCAAAGAAATGAGTCAGATACCACTGCCGATTGTAGTAGATCGTGACCGAGGGAGGTGGGTTTACAATGTAGAAAAGCCGCCCGACCACGAGGCCGCTCACCAACCCCCAGGCTAGCAGATCAGGCACCACGCTAGCGTCCTCACCACGTCGGCGTGCAGCGTAGCCTGCCACGACACCGCCGACAGCTATCCCAAAGAGGACGATCAGGCCGAAGAAACTGATCTTCACCGCCCCTAGGTCGATTCCATAGCGCGTGAAGGTCATGGTTTCTCTTCATGCTTGGAACGGGTCTGCCAAAAAGCATTCCACATACGCTGCACGACCGTCACATGAGTCAGGATGGCCAGCACCCACAGGCCAATCATCATTTGGCGAGTGAGCAAGGCCAGAACCAGGATGATCAGTCGTTCCACGCGCGATAGCACACCCACCTTATTGTCAATACCCAATCCTTCTGATCGAGCGCGAGTGTAGCTGACCATTACCGAACCGAATAATGCAATGGATGCCAAGAGCACACCCACCCACTGCGCCCGGCGGCCAAGGTCATAGCCCAGACCCATGAAGATCAGCGCCTCCCCATAGCGATCCAGGGTCGAGTCAAGCAGCGCCCCAAAGCGGCTGACTCTGTTGCTCAGACGAGCTACTGCCCCATCCAGCGCATCAAAGGCCCCTCCCACCAGGATCATCACAGCAGCAGGCTCGTACAGGCCACAAGCTGCAAAGTAGCCCGCCACGGCTGACAGGATCAGGCCGATCACCGTCAATACATCTGGCCCTAACCCCAGCCCCACCAGTCCGCCGGCCAGCCAATTGACCAGCGGTCCGAACACCTGCCGCAGGATGTCGGTCAGGTTCCTGCGTTGAGGAGGTTGCGTGTTGGCAGTTTGAGACATTTAGCTCCGCCTAGGTTGAGTCAGCTCTTGCTTCCGAGATGAGAACGCCTCGACCTTAAATCCTAACCTCGTCTGATCGTCATCACTTTTTGGCTTGCACTCTGGAGTGCGCTATACTACCTGCCGCCGTCTGAGCGGGGCGTAGCGCAGTTTGGATAGCGCGCATGGTTCGGGTCCATGAGGTCGGCGGTTCAAATCCGCCCGCCCCGACTTTCGCTTGAGGATGGGTCTGATGCGGATCCATCCTTTTAGATTCCCCCCTCTGTTTCGCTACCTCGCCCCATCAGCGCCCCGCCTCTGCTTCTTACCCTCGTTCCACAGGGCGTCCATCTCTGCCAGCGTCATGTCGCGCAGCGCACGACCTTGCTCACGCGCCCTACGCTCGATGTACGTGAAACGATCGTAGAAGCGTCGGTTGGCAGCGCGTAGTGCATCCTCCGGGTTGATGCCCATCCACCGCGCCCACACCGCCGTCACGAACAGCACATCACCTATCTCGTGGAAACGCTCAGAGCCGGTCTTCGCCTCGCGCAGCTCGTCAACTTCCTCATGGAACTTCTCGGCTACACCGGCTTCGTCCGGCCAGTCAAAGCCTACACGCGCCGCCCGCGAGTCATATTCGTGAGCCTGGGCCAGCGCGGGCAGCGTTTTCGGCACACCGTCGAGCAGGCTACGCTCCTGTTGACCGTTTTCAGCGCGCTCCTGGGCCTTGATCTGCTCCCAGTTGATCGTCACCTGCGCGGCGCTGCCATTTACGTCTACCTCTCCCCATACATGGGGGTGTCGGCGCTTGATCTTGGCATCGATGTGGCGGATCACCTCTGCCATGTGAAACTCACCCTCGTCGACCGCGATCTGGCTATGTAGCACGACCTGGAGCAACAGGTCGCCCAACTCCTCCAAGAGACGTTCAGCATCATCGGCGTCGATGGCATCGAGCACTTCGTAAGCCTCTTCAAGCAGGTTCTTGCGGAGCGTCTGATGCGTCTGCTCACGATCCCAGGGACAGCCGTCTGGCGCCCGCAGATGAGCGATAGTCTCCTGGAAACCCTCAAAGCCTGTCACTGTATCCGCCGTCGGGTCGAAGCGAGGTATGTACAGCGAGGTCAGGTGGCTGACGGCCTGCCAGCCAAGCTCATACAGGGGCAGGTCCTCCACACGCTGATCGGGCGTTCCAGCAGCATGGACCAGCCTGACAGGATGTTCGTCTGCGTATTGATTCATCAGGGTTAGCTTAACTTCAGCAGCCAGATCGCGGCTGTAGACCTGCGCCACCAACGCCGGGTAGTCTGGATTGATCGGGGGGTGGTGAGCAGCAGCCAAGTCAGTCCCGTCGACCAATTGCAGGCCCGGAAGAGCATCGACGCCCAGCGCAGCCAGCGTTGGCTCGATGAAGCTGACCCCGCTCACGATCCTGACCGACAGCCCATTCTCTCCACATACCCCAAGCAGGCGTGTGACCGAACCTTCGGCCACCATCGGATCGCCGGGCACGGCGTAGATCACCTCACCGCCCTTCGACGCACACTCGACCAGCCGGTGCACGATGGTATCGTATACCGCGTCAAAGTCCTCTGCCGTTTCGTACAGATCGTCAAAGCTGTGATAGACCGGTCCTGCTGGGAGGTACGGCACCGTCGGATGGATGCGCGTCCTCAAGTGCACTTCGCCTGCTTGCGACAGAACCTCCCACGCCTGCCGCGTGAGCTGCCCTGGGTCACCAGGGCCCAGCCCGACAATAGTCACTGCCACGGGTCTTTCATCCTGTCTGAGATTCTTTGCATTGCTGCTCACTATGTCCTCTCACCAGTACGCGACCACACCAAACGCGCGTGGCGCAGCCACCACCCGGCTGAACCCGGCCTTTTTCAACCGCTCAATGACGCCATGCTGTACTCGCTGCACTGACTTGCTGGCCGGGTCGCCCACATAGTGAAATAGACGCCCCCTCCGTCGCAGCACCCGGTGCAGCTCGGCATAAAAGTCGGCAGAATACAGGTCACCGGCCAAGCTAAATGTCGGTGGATCATGAATGACGCGCGAGAAAGTTGCGTCTTCTGCACCTTCGACCACGTCCCACACGTCGCCCACAATCTGCTCGATCTTGGAGTGGTCAAACAGCGGCTGCGACCAGGGGTTCAGGCGGGCGATCTCCAGACTGGCCGGGTCGATCTCAACCGTGACGACGTGCTCGGCAGTTCGCGCCGCCTCAATGGCCGTGTAGCCCAGCCCGGTGGCCGTATCCAGCACCCAGCCGACTACAGGCGCAATCGCCCCAATCTTGTTTAGCGTATCGCGGTGTGGGTCAATGCCCTCGATGCGGTGCATCACCATACCCGCCACCAACATCGACGGCGCACCGGGCGTCGGGTACAGGCTGCGCACCCATCCCATGACCTCTGAGAACGTGCGAATCTCGCGTACACCTTCCATTTCGAGCAGGTAGCACTTGTTCTCAGAGACAGCGATCTCCTCGGCATCGGCCCAGCGCAGGCGTTCCCCGGCAGGGAATAGCGCACCCTCACCGTCGAGCTTCACCACGGCAACCGTCAGGTTCAGATCGGGAGAGATGGTGGCTGTCGCCTCACCCGCCTGGCGGGCAGCCACCAGCGGCCTCACCTGGTAATGAGACAGCACAACCATGGTCCTGATGCACGCTACCAGCGTGCGTGGTGCTCTTCAGCAAAGCCGATCACGTTTTTGATGGCGATCTTCTCACCCTGGTCGGTCACGACTGTGCCTGAGTACTGGCCAAACATCTGATGCACTTCACTGCTCAAAATCACCAGGTTGGTCTTGGCGATCCGCTCCAGAAACGGCACAAACTCCAGCTCGATTCGCCCATCCTCTGCCACGAATCGCCACGGTTTCATGTAATCGCTGGGATCATACTCGAACGGAACGCGCCCCAGTTTGTGGATGCGACCATCGAGAAAGAATGCATTGTCCGTAGCAGGGCACGGATCGCCGACTTCGTTGCCCAGATTCAAACCGAACCGGCGCCCATCCGGCAGGTAGGCCGATGTGCTTGCCCAGTTCCAGAAGCTCGTGTACTCCCACACTCCCCGCCCCCAATCCATACCGCCTAACGACACCTCGCGTGCGACCTCGATACGGCGATCTCCATGCGTGATCCAGCCTTCAGCAGGCAGGCTGTTGGTTTTGCGGGTGTAGAAGAAACGCTTATCGCTGAACGGCAGAGCACTGACCATCGACTCATGATCTGGCGGGCAGTGTAAGACCACATCCGCGGTGATGCCCTTTCCGTGGTCGAAAGCAGGCCAGTTCACGACGACGCGGCGAGTATCCTCACCAAGCAGGAACTCGAGGCGCGCCTGGCCGTTATCGAAGACTACATCACCCTCGGTACTGTTGCGTGGCAAGCTGACTCCTCTGGCCAGCGGGATCAACAGCGATTCTTCGTGAAACCATTTCGACTCAAACTCGATCAGGTAGACAAACACGTTGCCTACATAGCCAATATCAGCTACCGTGGCCGAAAAGAAGTGTGTGGGAGTGAACGCAGCATAGTAGTCCCACCGCTTGACACGCAGAAATTGGAGCGGCTTGACCGCGTAGAACGACACATTTTCCAAGTTGCAATCGAGCAGCGGCTGACGTGCCCACCCCTGCTGGATCAGCCGTCCGTGCTCGTCAAGCAGCTGGGAAGGAACTGTGATTTCGTGCTGCATGTCGACCGTCTCTCCCAGGGACAAAAGAGACCGCTTGCGCGGTCTGTGGAATCAATCTCTGGGTCAGGCCAGAGATGCGGACATAGGGCGCACTTGCCGGGCGCTTCGACCCCGCTCGACAGCCGCCATATCCATCAACATATCGGCAGGGGGCAATTTCTCCCACGCCTAACGCTTGGTGTAGGTCGGGGCCTTGCGAGCGCGCTTGAGACCCGGCTTTTTGCGTTCCTTCTCACGCGCATCGCGAGTCAGAAGGCCAGCTTTGCGAAGCTGCGAGCGCAGCCCTTCATCATACTTGATCAGCGCACGCGCCATGCCGAGCTGCACCGCGTCCGTCTGGCCTGTGATACCACCCCCTTTGACCACCACAGTCACATCGACCTTGCCGGCCAGACCACTCACCAACAGCGGTTTCATTGTCTCGTTCATATCCCCCACGCGGGGAAAATATTCAACCGCCGGTTTGTCATTGACGGTGAAGTTGCCCGTTCCACCGGGGTAGATACGCACCCGCGCCGTTGCGGACTTACGACGTCCAACACCTTCGAAGTAGCGCTGTTCAGACATTCCGTTGCCCTTCTCCTGATCTGTAGCCATCCCAGTACCCGATCACATACGGACCGGTTGTCTATAGTGCCAGCAACTCCGGCTTCTGAGCTTGGTGCGGATGCTCTGGCCCAGCGTACACTTTCAGTTTCTTCAGCACGTGACGGGACAGGTTGGTCTTGGGCAGCATACGCCGCACCGCCTCGATGATGACTCGCTCAGGGTGTTTCTTCAGCATCACCCGGAGACTCGTCTGGCGCAGCCCGCCGGGATACCATGAGTGACGGTAGTAAAACTTCTCTTCCATCCGGTTCCCAGTAACGCTGATCTTCTCCGCGTTGACCACGATCACGTAATCACCGCAATCGACGTGCGGGGTGAAGGTGGGCTTGTGTTTCCCGCGCAGAATCACCGCGATCCGAGTTGCCAACCGCCCCAGGGTCTGTCCTGTGGCATCGACCACATACCATTTGCGCTCGATCTGGTCTGGATTTGCCGAAAAAGTTTTCACGCTCAGAACTCCTCACGTGCCCGCCAACCCTCCACGCCGAGAGCGCAGCGCCAATGACGGGCGTCAAATGTTTCACCGAAAGGGCTTCAAGAGAAACTGCTTTGATGAAACCCTCAGGCTTGACCGAAGGCGCATCCGGCCAAACATTCAGTCCATGTACCGTACCGCAGCCAGGGTCAGACCATGTGGCGGAGCCAGCACAGTGGCCAGACCGCGCTTGCGGTCTGCGAGCATATCGCGAAAAGCTTCGGCTGGCATCCGCCCTTGCCCGACCAGGACTAGCGTCCCAACTATCGATCGGACCATCCGATACAGGAACGCATTAGCAGTGACTGTAAAGGTATGCTGCCCTGCCGGACCTGTCTCCCAACGCGCTTCATACACCACTCTGACCGCGTTCTCGCCCTCGGGCGGTGTCCCAAACGCGCTGAAATCCTGCCGGCCGATCAGACCTTCCAACACTGCCTGAATGTCAGCCACATCGACAGGCTGAGACAGATGCCACGCACGCCAGCGCAGCAGCGGATCGCGAACCGGCGCACAGTACAGTCGGTACACGTAGGTCCGGCTCAGCGCATCGTAGCGCGGGTGAAAGTCAGGCCGCGTCTCTGTCACAACCCACACGGCGATATCGTCGGGAAGGTTGGCGTTGAGCGCATCGCGCAGCGCCTGAGGGCCGTGACGCCACTCCAAATCGAACGCAATGACCTGCCCCGTGGCATGGACGCCAGCATCGGTGCGCCCTGCCCCCATAACGCCGACTGGCTGACCGCTGATACGCTCCAGGGCTGCCTCGACCTCACCTTGAATGGTCGGTAAGGCGTTTGCCTGTCGCTGAAAGCCGTGATAGGCCGTACCGTCGTAGGCCAGGATCGCCCGATAGCGCATCCCGTCCTCCGCACCATGCCAGGTCAGAGTCTGCTCAAGAGCAACGTTCCAGGCCCATCAGACGCATGAGGGCACATCGCGAGAGCTGTGAGCAAAGTCATTCGCGGACAGCTCCCTAGCTCTCTTCTCCCTCGACCAGCATCAGGTACACCATCTCAGCAGCATCGCCCACGCGCTGACCGATCCGCACAATGCGTGTATAGCCGCCAGGGCGGTTGATGTAACGCGGCGCGATGTCGTGAAACAGCCTATGCACAGCTTCACGGTCGGGGATGTCTCGCGCTACCAGCCGCTGCGCGTGCGCACTGATTGCACGCGCCTCGCGCTCCAGCCCATCGACATCACCTGCCTCAGCTAATCTCAGCAAGCGGCGGGCCTGGGCCGCAGTGACCAGGCGTTTCAGCATGGCCTCGTCACGATCCTCCGCCAACTCGATCAGGCGTTCGTAATCGCCACGATTACGAGCCAGCGTGATCATCTTCTCCGCCTGACCGCGGATCGCTTTAGCCTTGGCCTCCGTGGTCTTGATGCGCCCGTACTCAAACAGCTGACGGATCAACGTCCGCCGCAGCGCTTTCCGTTGGTTGTGATTGCGCCCAAGGTGGCGACCAGCTATTCTGTGCCGCATGATTCCTCACTATCCTCGCAGATGTGATGTGCCACTCGTCGGAGCCTGGGCCTACTCAGCACGAGCGACCACGTCCTCGTTAGCCAGGTAGCCCTTCTCACGCAGGCGTGCCAGCAACTCGTCGAGCGACTTGTCGCCGAAGTTGCGAATCGCCAACATGGCATCTTCGCCCTTATCCAGAATCTCAAGCACTTCGCCCACGGTCGTGATCCCCGTACGCTTAAGCGAGTTGAACACGCGCACGCTCAGATCCAACCCCTCAATGGGCAGGTCGTAGTAGTCGGGTCGTGCAGGTTCTTCAGGCTCGGCAGGTTCAGCGCCTTGCGTGAACATGCTGGGATCGACATTGGCGACAATGCCCAGGTGTTGCATCAGGATAGTGGCCGCCTCACTCATGGCATGCTCAGGCTGGATCGTGCCGTCAGTCCATACTTCCAGGATCAACTTGTCATAGTTGGTCCTCTGGCCCACACGGGCTCGCTCTACATCGAACGCGACGCGCCGGATCGGACTGTAGATTGCATCGACGGGCACCTCGCCAATAGGCAGGCGACCCCGCTCCTCTGCCGGCGAATAGCCACGTCCGACCCCAACGGTCAATTCCATCTCGATCCGAGCCTGGTCATCATCGACAGCGAACAGATAAAGGTCAGGATTCTTGATATCGACCTCAGGCGGGCAGATCAAGTCAGCCGCCGTCACCACGCCACTGCCCTGCACATCCAATCGAAGCCGGGCCGACTCGGTATTATGCAGCACCATCCGCAACTGCTTAATGTTCAACAGCAGCTGCGTCATATCCTCACGCACGTGTGGGATCGGTGCGAACTCGTGATGAACGTTCGCCACCCTGATCGAGGTCACCGCTGCGCCAGGCAGAGACGAGATCATGACCCGCCGCAGGGCGTTGCCCAACGTCGTGCCGAAGCCCCGCTCCAATGGACTGATGACAAATCGGCCGTAATTGCGAGACATGGCATCGCGCTCGATCTTCGGCAACACCATGGTGTTCGGCGTCAGCGCACCGGCCTCCTGCGTTTGCTTCTTAATTCCACCCATAGACTGTCGTCCATCATCCCTTGGCGCTGGATGGAGGCCATCCAAGCTCAACTGAGCCTGGATGGCATTCATCCCCCAGCAGCTGGTAGTGTCGCTGATCAGCGGGGTCACGCGCAGTAGTTGACAATTTTCCTCTGAAAGTTTCTCTTTAAAACTCTCAGGAAAGCCTCAGGTTGTGCAAAAAGCAGCCTGAGACCCTTTCCACAGAACACTTAACCACACAGCGACAACAAGCAACCCATCTCTTAGCGGCTGTAATATTCAACGATCAGCTGCTCATTGATGGAGTACTCCACATCCCTGCGCTCAGGCATTCGCAACATGCTGCCACTGAGCGTCGACAGATCGCGACTCAGCCATTCCGGCGGCGTGATGTCCTGCGCCAAGTCGCGCACCTGCTTAAAGTAAGGGCGCCTGCTACTGCCCTCCCGAACTTCGATCCGGTCCCCTGGGCGGACCAGGTATGATGGGATGTTCGTTCGGCGTCCATTCACGTTAAAGTGCCCGTGAGCCACAAGTTGGCGGGCATTCGAGCGCGACTCTGCAAACCCCATGCGGTAGATCACGTTGTCCAGACGGCTCTCCAGGATCCCCATCAGGTTCGAGCCAGTCATGCCGGGGCGACGCAGCGCAACGCGATAGTAACGTCGGAACTGAGCCTCTAGCACACCGTAGATGTGGCGTACCTTCTGTTTCTCGCGCAGCTGCATGGCGTAGTCAGAAGCGCGCCCACGCCGGTACTGCGTCTCATGGCCATGTTGGCCAGGAGGATAGCCGCGCTTCTCAATGGCGCACTTGGGTGAGAGGCAGCGTGCTCCTTTTAGGAACAGCTTCTCACCTTCACGCCGACAAAGTTTACACACAGGTCCAGTATATCTTGCCATAGGTATTGTGCGTCTTCCTTCGCCTGTCGTAGCGGTGAACTCATCAACTCGACAGCACCATCAGGTCACACAAGGCGCGCGCGCCAATTGCGCGCGTGCCCCCATGTGTGTGCTGTCTTCCAATCAGACACAGCAACCTAGACGCGACGCTTCTTGCGCGGACGACAGCCGTTGTGCGGGACCGGCGTGATGTCCGTGATCGACCGGATCTTCAAGCCCGCACTGGCGATGGCCCGCAAAGCCGCTTCGCGGCCAGGTCCTGGCCCTTTTACAAACACATCCACTTCGCGCATGCCGTGCTCGACTGCTTGGCTGGCAGCCCGCTGCCCCGCCATCTGCGCTGCGAAGGGCGTGCTCTTACGCGACCCTTTGAACCCTGACGTCCCTGCGCTGGCCCACGTAATTGCGCTGCCTTGCTGGTCTGTCATGGTTACGATGGTATTATTGAACGTCGCATGGATATGCGCCCGCCCGTAGGGTACATTTTTGCGCGTCTTGCGAACACCACGTGTTCTACGTCGTTCCATTCGTCCTCCACAATACCCAGCAACTACTTCTTCTTTGCGCCACGTCGACGGCCACGCCCTGGCACCGTCTTGCGGACACCCCGGCGGGTGCGTGCATTGGTCCGTGTCCGCTGGCCACGGACGGGCAGGTTGCGACGGTGCCGCAGACCACGGTAACATCCGATCTCGACCAGGCGCTTGATGTTCAGCTGCACCTCACGGCGCAGGTCGCCTTCCACCCGGTAGTTGGCGGCGATGCAGTCACGCAGCGCCTGGACCTCGCCCTCGGTCAGATCTTTGACGCGGGTATCTGGATTGATGCCGGTCTGCGCCAGGATCTCATTGCTACGCCTGCGCCCGATGCCGTAGATGTACGTCAGGCCAATCTCGACTCTTTTGTCGCGCGGTAGGTCTACACCTTCAATACGTGCCATCGTTCTTCTCCGCCAGACTTTCCAGGCTGCTCCACAACCCGGACCTCCGGGCTACAGGCCATCCACACACAGGACGACCCTAGCCCTGACGCTGCTTGTGCTTGGGATTATCGCAGATAACCATCACAATGCCGTGCCGCTTAATAATCTTGCACTTAGGGCAGCGGCGCTTCACCGATGCACGGATCTTCATGATCAGTCCCTCTTCCCCAGGTTTGAATTCCATCACCAGGGCAAGTTATTATTATAGCACATTACTCAAACTTTGTCAGTATCTCCGGCCCATTTTCCGTAACGGCTATTGTGTGTTCAAAGTGTGCACACAGTTTTCCATCAGCCGTCACCACCGTCCAATGGTCGTCCAGCACACGGGTAGCCGGGCTGCCTATCATCACCATCGGTTCCAGCGCAAAAGTCATGCCCGGCTGGAGGCGGCGGCCATGCCCCTTTTTCCCCCAGTTAGGGATATGCGGCTCTTCATGCATTGAGCGCCCCACGCCATGTCCACCGTATTCGCGGACCACATTGTAGCCACGGCTTTCCACGTAGGTCTGGATGGCATGTGAGATGTCCCCAAAATGCTGTCCAGGCACACACTGCTCGATGCCCACGTAGAGCGAGCGCTCAGTTACCTCCAGCAACCTGCGAGCCTCGGCGTCCACCTCGCCCACCGGCAGCGTGAATGCCGCGTCGCTGACGAAACCCTTGTAGACGGTCCCGCAGTCGATGCTAACGATGTCGCCTTCCTGCAAGATGCGTCGTTCACTCGGAATGCCGTGCACCAGCTCCTCGTTGATCGAAGCACAGATCGTCCCCGGAAACGGATAAGAGCCGCCCGGCGGATATCCTAGGAAGGCAGGGACTCCACCACGCCGAGTGATCACTTCATAGGCAATCCGGTCCAATTCTGCCGTGGATACGCCGGGACAGATCGCGTCGGCAACCTTTCGCAACGCCTCGTCGTTAATCCGCGCCGAATCGCGCATGGTCTGGATGTCACGTCGGCTCTTGATGATGATGGCCACAGACATCCCTCAGGCTATTTGGACGCTGCACGCTCAAGTGCGGCAACCATCGCTGGCGTGATCTCGTCAATAGGCCGTGTGGCGTCAATTTCAATCAACAGCCCATTCCGCCGATAGTGATCCACCAATGGCGCCGTCTTTTTGAGATACAGTTGATAACGTTCTCGTACCACGTCGGGTCTGTCGTCGTCCCGCTGGACCAACAGGGCGCCATCGGCGTCGCACACGCCCGGCCTGGCGGGCGGATCGAACTCAAGATGGTAAATCCGTTCACACACCGGACAACTTCGCCGCCCACTAATGCGCCGGACCGCCTCATCCTCACTAATGTTCAGTAGTAGGACCGCCGCTACACGCGCCCCGAACTCATCCAGCAGGCGATCTAGTGCATCCGCCTGGGGCACTGTGCGTGGAAAGCCGTCCAGCAGAGCGCCTCTCTCCTGACAGTCTTCCTCTCGCAGACGCTGCTCCAGCACTTTGATGGTCGTTTCGTCGGGCACCAGTTCTCCCCTAGCCATGATGTCTTGGATCTCGCGTGCTAGCGGCGTGTTCTGGGCTTTCATCGCCCGGAACAGGTCGCCCGTAGATACCTGTGGAACACCTATCGCCTTGACGAGACGCTTGGCCTGTGTGCCCTTGCCACTGCCTGGCGGCCCCAACAGCACGACAAACGTCGCCATCTATCCTCGTCTCCATCGATTAGCGGATGAAGGTGTCGCGGTGACGCATCACAAGCTGCGCCTCAAGCTGGCGCATGGTATCAAGCACCACGCCAACGATAATGATCAGGCCGCCGCCGCTGATCACATACAGGGCATTGCGCACCTCAACGCCAGAACCACGTTGGATCAGGTCCATGACGATCATTACGATACCCGGCAGCACGGCAATAAACCCCAGGAACAGCGCACCCACCAACGTGATGCGAGTCACCACCCGGTTGATGAACTCCTCAGTCCGCTTGCCGGGCCGTATGCCGGGGATGAACCCTCCATTATGCTGGATGTTCTCGGCCAGGTTCTGGTTCTTGATCATGATGTCGGTATACAGGAAGGTAAAACCGACTACCATGGCAAAGTAGATCGTCCAATACACGATCTCGCCGCCCCGGCTTGCCACCCCCCGGCTACCAAAGATGTCGCTGATAGCATTGGCCGTATTGGCAATCCACGTCACGTTGCTGCCCTGGAAGAACGCCGCCACGACAGCCGGAAGCGCCAGAAACGACTGCGCGAAGATGAGTGGGATCATGCCCGCCGTGTTGACCCGCAGAGGCAAATAGGTCGAGCCGCCACCGTACATCTTCATCCCACGTACGCGCTTGCCATACTTGACCGGGATGCGTCGCTGCCCTTCCTGCACAGCCACAATCACACCCAAAGTCAGAACCATGAGCACCACGAAGATCACAGAGTTGCGGATCGTGGCGCTAGCCTCGGAGCTTACTAGTCGGGTCAGGTTGAATGGAACCCGTGCCACAATGCCCGTAAAGATAATCAGACTCAGGCCATTGCCGATCCCATCCTCGGTGATCAACTCACCCAGCCAGATGGCAAACATCGTGCCAGCGGTCATGACCCCCACCACGGTGATAGTCAGCAGTGGATTGCTCCCCTCACCTGAAAAACCAAAGCCAGGGATGATCTGGCTGGCTGTGCCTTGCCCAAAGATGTTGAGCTGGGCAACCGCCTGGAAAGCCGCCATGGGGATCGCCAGGTAGTATGTCAGACGGTTGAACTTGTCGCGCCCAGCCTGCCCTTCCTTGGTCATCTCCTCAAGCGCCGGAATGACGGGGGTTAGGATCTGCAAGATGATCTGGGCCGTGATATAGGGATACACGCCCATAGCCAGCACGCTGAAGTTCGACACCGCCCCACCTGACAGCAGGTCAAGCACCTGTGCAAACGAGCTGATGCCGCTCTCCGGTGAGAGCACTTGACGCAGCACTTCGCGATCGACACCGGGCACCGGCACGTTGGCCGCGAATCGATAGATCACCAGCAGCAAGAGAGTGATCAGGATGCGCCGCCGCAGGTCCGGCAGACGAAACGATTCACGCAACCCCTCAATGATGGACATTCTGCCCTCTCTTTACGACTAAGAAGCGTCTGCGACGCGTTTCCTCCGCAGGGCCTCAAGCTGTCCTTTGCGCAGCAGCTTGACCGTCGCACGCGCTCCGGCGACCTCCAGAGGCAGAACTTCGACTGATCCCCCCGCAGCCTCGATCTTTTGGCGAGCATTTCGGGTGACCCGGTGTACTTGCACCTGGTAAGCCGCCTTGACCTCACCGCGTCCCAGCAGCACAACTGGCTTGCCCGCATCGTGAACCAAGCCCGCCTGAGCCAGCGTCGCGGGCGTTACAGCGGCCCCCTTCTTAAAACGCTCATCAAGCTGGTCAACATTAACTTCCTGATACTCAACGCGGAAGATATTCGAAAAGCCGCGCTTGAACGGCAGACGTCTTACAAGAGGCAATTGCCCGCCCTCGAAGTAGGCGCGTTTGTTCCGCCCCGTGCGTGCACCTTGGCCTTTGGTACCGCGCCCAGCCGATTTGCCCTGGCCAGCCGCAATACCACGACCTACTCGCTTGCGCTTTTTAGTTGCACCTTTGTCAGGACGCAGGTCGTGTAGTTTCATCGTTCCTGCTCCACTTCCTCTACAGTCACCAGATGAGTGACTGCCGCAATCATCCCACGCACATCAGGTGAATCGGGTCTCTCGACCACCTGGTTCATTCGTTTCAAACCCAGCGAACGAACAGTGTCCTTCTGCTTCTGTGTATAGCCAATGGGACTTTTAGTGAGCTTGATGCGCAGCAGCTTATGTTTCTTTTTTGCCATGTGCTACTTTTCCCCATGCGAACGGCGCAACCAGAACGGCAGAACTTCTTCCGGGTCCTTGCCGCGGACTTCGGCCAGTTCTTTGGTGTCCATGAGTTGCTGGAGGCCATACCACGTCGCCCGCGCCACATTGAGCATATTTGAGCTGCCTTTCGACTTGGTCAGGATGTCCCTGATCCCGGCAGCCTCGACCACAGCGCGCACCGCGCCGCCTGCGATCACGCCAGTGCCCGGTGAGGCAGGCCGCAGCATCACCGTAGCGCCGCCATACTTGGCCTCAACGGGGTGTGGGATAGTCGTGCCGACGATCGGCACACGAACCATGTTGCGCCGTGCATGCTCAGTCCCTTTGCGGATTGCATCAGGAACTGCGCGCGCTTTGCCCACACCTACCCCAACTCTGCCTCGGTTGTCGCCTACGATGACCACCGTACGGAAGGCAAATCGGCGACCACCTTTGATGACCTTGGCAACACGTTCAATGTCAAGGACGCGCTCGTCAAATTCTTCGCGCTCTTCCTGGATACGAGGTTCAAAACGTCGTCCCATGTCTCTCTCCAAGCCTGTGGTCCAGCCGCCGGGGATCCCCTGGGGGCCTCACAGCCTACCTGACTAGAACTTCAACCCTGCCTCGCGGGCAGCTTCAGCCAGCGCCTTGACGCGACCATGATAGTCGAAGCCCCCACGGTCAAACACCACTGTTAGGATGCCTGCATCCAGCGCACGCTCAGCAATCAGCTTTCCAACCAGGGCTGCCTGCTGGGTTTTAGTCTTGCCTGCCATCTGGCCTCGGATCTCTGGATCAATAGTGGATGCCGATACCAGCGTATGGCCGAGCACATCATCGATCACCTGCGCGTAGATGTGCTTATCGCTGCGGAAGACATTCAGGCGTGGACGCTCCGGCGTGCCGCTGATTTTCTGCCTCACACGAATATGGCGGCGCTTACGCGCTATGGCTCGTTCCTTCGCAATGTCCATCTCTACTCACTCCATCTCGGACGCTCGGCGACAGCCTAAGCACCGACCTTACCAGCCTTGCCAGCCTTCTGGCGAACCAGTTCGCCTTCATAACGGATGCCCTTGCCCAGGTATGGCTCTGGCGGGCGCAACTTACGGATATCGGCGGCAACCTGGCCAATCAGCGCTTTGTCAATCGACGTAATGATGATCAGCGCGCCGCGCTCCTCCACCTGAAATGAAACAGTGGGTGGAGCCACCACCAACACGTCGTGCGAGTAGCCCAGACTCAGCCGCAGGTCTTGGCCGCTCATTTCGGCCCTGTAACCCGTGCCGATGATCCGCAACCGGATCTCGTAGCCTTGACTGACGCCTGTCACCATGTTGTCGATCAAGGCGCGTGTTAGACCATGCAGCGCACGGTGCTGGCGGCTGTCGGTCGGACGCTGCACTACGATCTGCCGATCTTGTTGCTCGATGCGCATCTCTGGGTCGAAACGTCGGGTCAGCGTGCCCTTCGGCCCCTTGACGGTCACCTGATTGCCCTCAATGGCAACGGTAACATCATCCGGAATGGGTATAGGTTTTTTCCCAATGCGAGACATCACTCACTCCGTTCAGACTCCAGACGTCAGATACCCAGTCAGCGGTCGATCTTGCCCTCATCGTACTTTGGGGAGGCCTGTGATCTGACGTCTGGCGTCCAACCTCTACCAGACATAACACAGAATCTCGCCGCCAACCCGTTCACGACGAGCCTGGCGATCAGTCATCATTCCTTTGGGTGTGGTCAGGATGGCGATCCCCATCCCACTCTTCACCCATGGAATATTCCGGTAACTGGCATAGATACGCCTTCCTGGCTTGCTAACACGCTCCAGGCCAGAGATCACCGGCCTGCGAGCACGGCGCACACCCACATACTTCAACGTGATATGCAGCCAGCGGTACGGCGTCCCCTCTTCAACTTCGTAGTCTGTGACGTACCCCTCGTCGCGCAGGAGGCGAGCCAGCTGCTCCTTCATCTGCGAGTAGGGGAGCGTAACCCGGGTCTGACGGGCCATGTGGGCATTGCGGATGCGTGTGAGCATGTCCGCAATCGGATCATTGACATACATTCCAGTCTCTCCTGCTCAGCTACCAGCTTGCTTTGGATACGCCGGGAATATCACCCCTAAGCACCAGCTCGCGAAAGCAAATGCGGCACAGCGCGAATCTGCGGATGTATCCGCGTGGGCGTCCACAACGCTGGCAGCGGTTGTGAACCCGCACAGCGTATTTGCGGCGTATTTCTCGATACGGCATACACTTCTTAGACATTCGATCGCTCCCCCGATCTTCGCTCAACCAGCACGCGGCAGGGACACAACTTCGAGGCCCTGGAATGGCATCCCCATCAGCCGCAACAACTCACGGCCTTCCTCGTCCGTGTTAGCCGTCGTGACAATGCTGATCTCCATCCCGCGAATCTTGTCGATCTTCTCATACGAGATTTCGGGGAAGAGGATTTGCTCACGCAGCCCTAACGTGTAGTTGCCGCGTCCATCGAACCCTGTGGCCGATACACCGCGAAAGTCGCGGGTGCGGGGCAGCGCCACGCTCATCAAGCGATCTAGGAAAGCCCACATCCGCTCCCCCCGCAGCGTGACTTTCACGCCGATGGAGCGTCCCTCCCGCAGCTTGAAGGCAGCGATGCTCCGACGCGCTTTGGTGACCACAGGCCGCTGTCCAGTAATGGTGGCAATGTCCTCAACTGTAGCATCCAATGCGCGCGCGTTATCCAGCGCTTCACCGACTCCCACGTTCACCACCACTTTCACAATGCGTGGTGTCTGCATGATATTCTTGTATCCGAAGCGCTTCATCAGCGCAGGACGGACATTTGTTTCGTAGTACGTCTTTAACCTGTGCATCAGTCAATGTCCTTGCCACACTTTTTGCACACGCGGACACGCACCCCTTCATCACGGCGAATGGACACACGGGTAGGCTTGTCGCACTTGGGGCACACCAACATCACATTCGAAACGTGAATGGGAGCCTCAAATTGGATGATGCCGGGCTGCACCTGGCCGCGACCAGCCTGCGTGGGTCGCTGGTGCTTCTTACGGATGTTGACCGACTCGACCACCACACGACCTTCTTTAGGATATGCCCGCAGCACGCGGCCCCGTACCCCCCGGTCATTCCCCGCGATCACCTCTACCGTGTCGTTTCTCTTGATTCGCATATTGTTCGTCGCCATGGCTCTACACTCCTGCGCCTAGAGCACTTCTGGCGCAAGGGAGACGATCTTCATGAAGCCCGCCTCACGCAGTTCGCGCGCCACCGGCCCGAAGATGCGCGTTCCCTTTGGATTCTTTGTCTCGCCATCCAGGATGACTGCAGCATTATCGTCAAATCGGATGTACGAGCCATCTTCGCGGCGATACTCTTTGGTCGTGCGCACGATCACTGCACGCACAATGTCACTCTTCTTGATGTTGGCGTTAGGTTGAGCGCTTTTCACTGTCCCTACTACAACATCTCCAATGCTGCCATACCGGCGTTTGGAACCGCCCATCACGCGGATGACTAGGATCTCGCGCGCTCCACTGTTGTCGGCTATTTTCAGCCGACTCTCCTGCTGAATCATGGCTGTACCCTCACCAACTCTACTCTTCGCTGCCTTCGGCAGCAGTCGTCGGCTGGACCTGGGACGAGACAACCGTCTCCTCAGCCAATTTGTCCGACTCGGCCACGCGTGCGCTCATATCCTCACGCAGGATGGACTGAACAGCCCAACGCTTGTTCTTGCTGAGCGGACGCGACTCCACGATCACGACTTCGTCGCCCACTTGGCAAGCATTGTTTTCATCGTGGGCCATGTAGCGTCGGCTGGACTTGATCACCTTCCCATAGAGCGGGTGCCGATAGCTGCGCTCTACCTGGACCACGACGGTCTTCTGCATCTTAGCGCTGACCACACGTCCGATCAGGCGGCGTCTGCGGTTAGGCATTTTCACCCTCCAGTTGCTTCTCACGCATCACCGTCAGGATACGTGCAATGTTGCGGCGGGTGATGTGCAGGCGATTGAAGTCCTCAAGCTGGCCGGAGGCGCGCTGGAAGCGCAGATTAAAGTATTCTTCCTTGGCCTCGTCAAGACGAGCCTGTAACTCCGCTTGAGTAAGTTGACGTAGCTCCGACGCTTTCATCCGAGTGCCACCTCCACCCCAGAGACGGGGTCAATGCGCCTGACGATCTTACACCGCACCGGCATTTTGTAGGCGGCCAGACGCAGCGCTTCTACAGCAGTCTCTTCGTCCACGCCCGTCACCTCAAACATCACGCGACCAGGCTTCACCACTGCCACCCAGTGATCGACCGCTCCTTTGCCCTTGCCCATGCGGGTTTCTGCCGGCTTTTTGGTGACCGGCTTGTCAGGGAAGATACGGATGTAAACCTTGCCGCGACGCTTCAGGCGACGCACGATGGACCGTCGGGCAGCCTCAATCTGGCGGCTGGTGATCCAAGCCGCTTCGAGTGAGATCAGACCGATCTCACCAAAGTCCACCTTGTTGCCGCGCACCGCCTGGCCTTTTCGGCGTCCGCGAAACTGCTTGCGATACTTTACACGCTTTGGCATCAACATGTCGCAATCTCCACACAGCAGCGCGGCCTTCCACTGTTCAGGCCACCTCCGCCGAGACTAATCATCCGGTCTCCCGGCAGGCACACTGCGAAGCCAGCCTACTGGCTGACGTATACCCCTTCCGGTTCGGGCTGTTCTTCGCCCAGCACATCACCCTTATAAATCCATACCTTGACACCAATTCGCCCAAAGGTCGTCAGTGCCTCGGCAAAACCATAATCAATGTCTGCCCGCAGCGTATGCAATGGCACGCGGCCCTCACGGACCCACTCACGACGTGCCATCTCTGCACCCGATAGACGCCCGGCAACCATGATCTTGACACCCTGTGCTCCCTGGCGCATGGCCTGCGAGGCTGCGCGCTTCATGGCGCGGGCATGCGAAATGCGCCGCTCAAGCTGCCCGGCCACGTTCTCCGCCACCAGTTTGGCATCCAGGTCAGGTGAGGGTACCTCCTCGATCTCGATCTTGACCTTCTTGCCTGTCAGGTCCTCGAGTTTCTGACGTAGGTCCTTCACCATCTGTCCCTTGCGCCCAATCACAATGCCGGGGCGAGCCGTGTGCACCGTCACAAGCACCTGGTTCGGATAACGCTCGATTTCAACCTTGGAGACGCCTGCTCCAGCGTGTTCCTTGCTCACCAGCTCACGAATCGCAAAATCCTCATGCAGCAACTCAGCATAGCGGCGACCTTCGGCATACCAACGGGCATTCCAATCCTTGTGGATACGCAGGCGCATACCTAGTGGGTGTACCTTACGTCCCATATATCTATTCCTCCTCGCCGCCTTCCGCCTCTTCGGACGCCGCCTCAAGCTCGCTCAGAACCACCGTCAGGTGCGCTGTGCGGCGAATCCAGGGTTTGAAACGCCCACGCGCCCCAAAACGCCGCCACGGACGGCGGGGACCCTCGTTGGCGAAGATCTCGGAGATAAACATCTCGCTCGCGTTCAGCTCGAAGTTGTTTTCGGCGTTGGCTGCCGCGCTCCGCAATGTCTTCAACACGAACTCGGCGCCTTTCTGAGGCATGTGGCGCAGCACATCAACAGCCTGGTAAACACCCATCCCGCGCACACGATCACACACCAAGCGAATCTTCTGCGGCGAGACGGGCAGGTATCTGGCAGTGGCCCGGACATCCATGGCTAGTGCCCCTTCTTTTCCTTACTCATGTGACCGCGGAAAGTGCGCGTAGGGGCAAACTCACCCAAACGGTGGCCGACCATGTTCTCGGTAATGTAGATCGGCACATGGCGGCGTCCATCATGAACCGCAATAGTGTGCCCGACAAACTCTGGGAAGATAGTAGACGCACGGCTCCAAGTGCGGATCACCCTTTTCTCTCCGCTGGCGTTCAGTTCCTCGATCTTCCTCATCAGCTTAGGGTCGACAAATGGCCCCTTTTTAAGACTGCGTGACATTGCTTGTCCTCCGGTCTCCCATCACGATCAGCGCTTCTTGGCACGCCGACGCACAATGTACTTGTCAGTGCGCTTGTTACGACGAGTCTTCTTGCCCAGCGCTGGTTTACCCCACGGAGTCTTGGGGCCAGGCATACCAATCGGTGAGCGGCCCTCGCCACCTCCGTGGGGGTGCGACGATGGATCCATCGCACTGCCGCGCACAGTGGGTCGCCAACCCAGCCACCGCTTGCGGCCAGCCTTGCCCAGGCTGATGTTGCCGTGTTCGGCGTTGCCAACCTGCCCGATCGTCGCCATGCACTCCTGGCGCACATAGCGCATCTCCCCGCTGGGCAGGCGCAGCGTAGCGTACTCTCCTTCCTTGGCCAGCAGCTGCGCCGACGTGCCTGCCGCGCGTACTAGCTGCCCCCCTCGACCTGCATACAGCTCAATGTTATGGACCACCGAGCCTATGGGGATGTTACGCAACGGGAGCGCATTGCCCGGTCTGATCTCAGCCTGCAGGCCACTCAGGACCGTGTCGCCGACTTGGAGACCCAGCGGTGCAATCATGTAACGTTTCTCGCCGTCCACGTACACAATCAACGCAATGCGCGCCGATCGGTTGGGATCGTACTCAATCGCAGCTACACGGCCAGGAATCCCTACCTTGTCACGTCGGAAGTCAATCACGCGATAGCGCCGACGGTGGCCACCACCACGATGACGCACCGTGATGCGTCCCTGGTTGTTGCGACCTGCACGGCGGTGTATGGCCTCGGTCAGAGACTTCTCTGGCGTGCCCTTTGTGATCTCCTCAAAAGTGTGCCCGCTTGCCCCCCGACGACCGGGGGAGGTAGGCTTGTATGTTTTGATCGCCATCGGTTTTTCAGACTCCGCTCAGTACGTCCGACTACTCCATCGGCGCTTAGATGCCGAACAGATCAATCTGCTGGCCCGGCGCAACTGTCACGTAGGCCTTCTTCCATTGCTTTTTGCGAATATAAGTCTTGCGCAGACGGCGTCCCAGCTTGGCGGGCATGACGGCAGTCCTGACCGCGACCACGTCCACATCAAAGATGGTCTCAACAGCCTGCTTGATCATGGGTTTGTTGGCACGCATGTCTACTTCGAACACGTAGACATTGTTCTCGTCTGTCAGACGCTCGCTCTTTTCCGTCACGACCGGGCGACGGATCACGTCATACAGATGCAGCTCGCCGCTCATGTCACTCGCTCCTGGGCTGCTTTCCCAGCCATCGGGTGATCAGTTCCAGCGCATCCAGGGGCATGATCACCTTATCATACTTCAGCAGATCGCGGATGTTGAGATAACTAGCCCGCAGATAGCGTGCATCCGGCAGGTTGCGCATCGAGAGTTGTACATTCTCGTTAGCCTCGGTTAGCAGCACCAGCGCAGAACTCTCCCCAGCCAGATTGTAAAGCACATCCACCATCTCGCGCGTCTTGGGAGCGGCCATCTCAATCCTGTCTACCAGGACAATGCCGTTATCTGCCGCCTTGGCAGACAACGCCGAGCGCAGGGCCGCACGTCGCATCTTTTTGGGCATGTCCTTAGTGTACTTGCGCGGACGAGGGCCATGGGCAATGCCACCGCCAACAAAGATCGGAGCCTTTCGGCTGCCGTGACGGGCACGGCCCGTGCCTTTCTGACGGTACCACTTCTTCGTGGTCCGGTTGACTTCACCGCGCGTCTTCGTCTTGTGGGTACCCAGGCGCGCGTTCGCCATCTGGCGCACATAGGCCTGGTGCATTAGCCCCACATTGATCGGCGCTTCGAAGATGTCGGCGGGAAGTTCCCGCTCGCCCACTTCACGCCCGCTCATGTCCAGAACAGGGAGCTTGATCGCCATGTGATTCCCTCTACTGTCTCTGCTTGACCGACCGGCGAACCATCACCAAGCCGCCCTTTGCACCGGGCACGCTGCCCCGCACAGCCAGCAGATTCCGTTCGGCATCGACCAGCACCACCTCCATGTTCAGCGAGGTCACACGCTCGTGACCCATGTGCCCTGCCATCCGCTGACCTTTCAACGTGCGACCCGGCGTGCTGGTCGTCCCTACCGAACCCGGAGCGCGTTCACGGTCAGACTGGCCGTGGGTCTTGGGCTGGCGATTGAAGTGGTGCCGCTTGACAGTGCCGGCAAAACCACGTCCTTTGCTGGTGCCAATCACATCTACACGATCCCCCGCCTCGAAGACCTCCACTGTGATCTGTTGTCCTTCCACAATGTTCGAGGTGTCGTCAGTGCGAAACTCGCGCAGATAGCGCAGTGCAGGGATAGCGTGAGCCAACACTTTGCGCTTCGGATGCTTATCGTCTGTCTCAAGGAGCCCCAAGTGACCACGCTCCGGCTTGCTCAGGCGACGCTCCACCTTGTGCCGGCGAGCCTTCTCATCCGCTTGGTCTGCTCCGATTTCCTCGAAGCCAAGCTGTACGGCGCTATAGCCATCCCTATCCGGGGTCTTGATCTGCGTCACCCAGCAGGGCCCTGCCTGGATGACCGTCACCGGAATGACGGTTCCATCCTCATCAAAGACCTGGGTCATGCCGATTTTCTTGCCAATGATACCCTTTATCATGATGGCACTGCCTCCAGGAGGATTGCGTAACGGAAGAGTCACACGCGCGGACACCTCTCGCATTCCTCCACAGTTGATCATCGATCCTGTTGGCCGGTCCACCCGGCAACGGCGGAGCGTGTTGTTAAATCTTGATCTCGATGTCTACACCCGCCGGCAGGTTCAGGCGCGTCAGGGTGTCAATCGTCTTTGCATCAGGGTCAAGCACGTCGATCAGCCGCTTGTGGGTGCGCATCTCGAAATGTTCGTGCGAGTCTTTGTCGATGAACGTCGAGCGACGGACCGTCCAGCGCTCGATCCGGGTCGGCAGTGGGACCGGGCCTACCACACGCGCACCGGTACGTTCCGCAGCCTCGACGATTCGCCGGGCAGACTCGTCCAGGACACGGTGATCATATGCTTTCAGTCGAATGCGAATCTTTTGTTTTGCCATCGGCAATCCTCAAGCGGCTGGACATCGAACTCTATGCGCACGCCAATGCCCAGCCATCTCACAAATGATTTATTCCAAGATCTCGGTGATAACGCCTGCGCCGACGGTGAGGCCGCCCTCCCGGATGGCGAACTTGGACCCCTTTTCGAGCGCGACGGGGGTGATCAGTTCGACCGCCAGGTTGACGTTGTCACCGGGCATGA
>DAOTXR010000076.1:0-2255 GCA_034435375.1 Anaerolineae bacterium | reverse complement strand
AAGGAAACGCTGAATGCCCGTATAGGCATCGAATGACGCGAAGGTCGGTTCGCCGTTGCGTGTGGAGGGGCAGGTGACATTCAAGCCGCTTGGTTTTGGTAATGGGGTTCATCCCCACGTGCGTGGGGACAGGGTGTTGCGAACGGGTCTGCTCGTGCATATTCAAGGTTCATCCCCACGTGCGTGGGGACAGGCCACGCTCGCCCCATCAATCATCAACAGAGCAAGGTTCATCCCCACGTGCGTGGGGACAGGTGGAAATTCATGGTTGCCAACGAAAACTCGGTGAGGTTCATCCCCACGTGCGTGGGGACAGGGCTACCATGAAGACGTTGTCGCTGGCCGCACGAGGTTCATCCCCACGTGCGTGGGGACAGGTCACTCGCAAAAAGCGCTCGTTCGCAGCGATACGGTTCATCCCCACGTGCGTGGGGACAGGCCGGACTTGCCATTCTTCCGATGAACAGACAAAGGTTCATCCCCACGTGCGTGGGGACAGGAATCGGACTGAGAGGCCGAAAAAAGCGGCCATCGGTTCATCCCCACGTGCGTGGGGACAGGGTTGGCGCACCTGGTTGTACGCCTCCTCGACAAGGTTCATCCCCACGTGCGTGGGGACAGGGCAGCGATCAGGTCCAGATCAGCCGCGCCGACAGGTTCATCCCCACGTGCGTGGGGACAGGTCGCTGGCGGTGGTGCAGAATAAAATGGTGCTGAGGTTCATCCCCACGTGCGTGGGGACAGGGGTCGGAATGAACACAACTACCACAAGCGTAAGGTTCATCCCCACGTGCGTGGGGACAGGAACGCTTGACCGCCACCATAAAAACGAACATGCGGTTCATCCCCACGTGCGTGGGGACAGGTTTCAACCTTTTTCAAGAAGCGCTTTTAGGCTCGGTTCATCCCCACGTGCGTGGGGACAGGTGCATTCGCCTCCACCATCCTGCGGATGAAATCGGTTCATCCCCACGTGCGTGGGGACAGGTTAGGGTCAAAAAATAGTCGCATTTTTACTCCCGGTTCATCCCCACGTGCGTGGGGACAGGGTGTCTCACCAGGAGAGCCGCCAACCACACGCAGGTTCATCCCCACGTGCGTGGGGACAGGGTCTTTCGCCATCAACTCGCTTACCATCAGCGAGGTTCATCCCCACGTGCGTGGGGACAGGTTTGCTCCCAGGAATTTTTGCATTATGATGAAAGGTTCATCCCCACGTGCGTGGGGACAGGTAGAGTAGCGCGGGTTGTCAGACCAGGGACGAAGGTTCATCCCCACGTGCGTGGGGACAGGGTGGATGTTTTTTCCAGCAGTGGCTGGTACAGGAGGTTCATCCCCACGTGCGTGGGGACAGGTATCATAGATCAATTTGCGGGTTTGCTCCTTGCGGTTCATCCCCACGTGCGTGGGGACAGGTGATTTTTTCCAGTATCGCCGCCTCTCGTCATAGGTTCATCCCCACGTGCGTGGGGACAGGCGCATAAAGCAAGCGGCTTTACAGCAAAGTCTCGGTTCATCCCCACGTGCGTGGGGACAGGGCCGTATATCTGCTGTCGCCGGAGAGATATACAGGTTCATCCCCACGTGCGTGGGGACAGGTGCGTCCAGACACTTGGCGACCAGGTTGACGTAGGTTCATCCCCACGTGCGTGGGGACAGGTTGCAGTTTATGGATACGGAGAGTGGTTGGCGTAGGTTCATCCCCACGTGCGTGGGGACAGGTGCTTTGGGACTGTCAAAACCTTCAAGTGTAAAGGTTCATCCCCACGTGCGTGGGGACAGGGGCAGAGTATCAAGCAATCAATCGCAAAACGAGGTTCATCCCCACGTGCGTGGGGACAGGCTCTGATCGACAGATGAATCGTCTTGCTCTTCGACGGTTCATCCCCACGTGCGTGGGGACAGGTGTGGGGTGTGAAAAGTTTGTACGCCGATGAGAGGTTCATCCCCACGTGCGTGGGGACAGGACGAAATTTGGAAGCACGTTCAGGATGCAAAACGGTTCATCCCCACGTGCGTGGGGACAGGTCGAGTATTTTCGCAAGCCCTGGGGTAGACCGCGGTTCATCCCCACGTGCGTGGGGACAGGGCATAAGCATTGCCAATTGTAAAATCAATAATAGGTTCATCCCCACGTGCGTGGGGACAGGACTATATTTTGGCGTAAAAGCCTTTTTCAGGCAGAAGTACCTATATCTGGGGGTTTCCTGATTCTGCCTTTCACCTTCTTTTGCGTCGCCTGCGGCAAATTGGGA
>DAOTXR010000075.1:0-24197 GCA_034435375.1 Anaerolineae bacterium | reverse complement strand
CTTATCTATCGCTGCTTCGGCTTCCGCCATCATGCGTGCCTTTAGTTCTTCGTCTGTGACACCCATCAGCTCCCCTCCTGTCTGTCCTGGCCTCATAGTTTACTCCCTTTGCCCCCAAAGTGGGATGCACCCTTGCAGCTTAGGTGGTTGTAGTGTACAGTTGCACCTGTCCTCAGGGGTCACACAGGTGCTATGAGAGGGGCGGCAGGTGCCTGATCAGTCCAGTACACCGCCAACGAACGTAGAGAGCCTACAACGCAAACTCGACGCCCTGGCTCGGTTGGTCGAGGTCAGCCTGATCATGAATTCGACACTGGAGCTAAAAGCGCTGCTCGACTACATCATGCAAGAGGCGACCGCGATCACCGACTCAGAGGCCGCATCGATCCTTCTGGTAGATAAACACACGGGAGACCTGCGCTTTGCCGCTGCCTGTGGTTCATCGTCACAGAACCTGATCGGCATGATTGTCCCTATTGAAGGCAGCATCGCTGGGTCGATCATTGCTGAGGACCATGCGTTGATCATCGATGATGCCGCGCAGGACCCTCGTCACTTCCGGCAGGTGGACCAGCAGATCGAATTCCAGACACGCTCGATCATGGGTGTGCCGATGCGCATCCGCGAGAAGCTGGTTGGGGTGCTGGAGGTGCTCAACAAGAAGGAAGGCCGCTTCACTGAGGAAGATGTGCTGCACATCACCATTCTGGCCTCGCAGGCGGCGGTGGCTATCGACAACGCTCAACTGGTGCGCTCGCTTGAGAAAGCCTACGAAGACCTCAACCGGCTGAATCAGATGAAAACCGACTTTATCGCCATCGCTTCGCACGAGCTACGGACTCCCCTGGGCGTGATCCTGGGCTATGCCACGTTTTTGAGAGAGGACGCTCAGGGCGAGTTGAGCGAGCACGCCGAAGTTGTGCTGAACAGCGCCCTGCAGATGCGCAGCTTGATCGAGGGCATGACCAACCTGCGCTATGTGCAGATCGACGAGTCGGAACTGATGATAGAGGAAGTGTCAGTCAACGAAGTCGTGCAGGCTGCCTACAAGGACACGCTGCCGCTGGCTGAGGCGAAAAACCAGCTCTTTGAAATCGAGGAGTTGCCCGAACCAGTGGTCATTCGAGCCGACCGGAGTAAGCTGTTGATGGCGCTGACCAACGTGCTCAACAACGCGGTCAAGTTCACGCCGCCAGGCGGCGCGATCATCCTGTCGGCAGAAGCGCACTCCCGCGAAGTGTGGATCAGCGTGCGTGACAACGGCTATGGGATCCCGCGCGACGAGCTGGAGCGGATTTTCAACCAGTTCTACCAGGTTGAAGACCCTATGACGCGGCGACATGGTGGGCTAGGGCTGGGGCTGAGCATCGCTAAGGCCATCGTTGAGCGACACGGCGGACGCATCTGGGCAGAAAGCCCTGGCCCCAATGAGGGCAGTCGCTTTACGTTGGTGTTGCCGCTTCCCAAAGAAAAGACTACAAGCAAGCTCGACACGTCCAAGCTGCAAGGTACCGGCCCTCTCGACGACCTGTAAGCCCGACAGGTCAGCCAGGCTACTCGACGCGGGTCAGCGACCGGAAGGCGAGGGTCAGCGTGCGGGTGTCGCCATCTTCGTCGATGCCACGCAGTGTGATGCGGTCCACCAGCGGGGGATCGCCAGCGTGCAGGCACAGGGCGAACAGCTCGTCGAGCGACGTAAAGGATTTCTCGTCCTCAGTCAACTCCCCGTCAGGTTTCCAGACACGGTAAATGATGGTCGCCTGAACCACTCTGGCAGCGGGCATTGCACGGCCTCCCTCGTCACCTAGGGTTGGATAGTGCGCTCAGTGTACTCGTGTGCAGGGCTAGGGGCAAATGTCATCCTCGTAGCAGCCCTCCACACAGCATGGTGCGCCCGGCAAGGATTGAGGTCGAGGCAAGTCCAAGGCATCTTACTGTTGATTACTGACAGGCAACTGAGTCAGTGGCGCACGCCCATCCTGCCAGACGCTGCCTCCTGCCTGCCACGCAATCGGATGCTCCATGGTGGGCCACAGGTACATTCCCGCGTACAGCGTGATCGGCCCGTCGATCTGCGCCGGCAGGTCAATGGGATGGGTTGTGATGACGGCTTCGCCGGGACTCCAGACGCTGGTCGGGTAGCGCCCTCCTAGGGGCTGGGAGTCATTCTGGGCAATCAAGGTGCCAGCGCTGTCTACCACGTGTACAAACAGCGTGTAATCGGCATCGGGGCGGAGAAATGCCTTCCAGTGCAACACTACCGATAGGGGCTGGCCTGGCTGCACTGTGTCGATGGGTTTGCCTGCCTGATCGAGCACCTCGTAACTCATCAGCGCAAGGACATTTTGGAAGGCGGTCTCGCCGAAGGCGATGTTCCACGCACCATACGCGAAAGGCGGAGGCGGCTGGGGCACCTTGAAGGCAGTCGCTACCGCAACTTCTGAGGCTTCGCCTGAGTCTGTCAGAATAGGAATCGGGTGATGTCGAAAGTCGCTCACGCCAATGGCCAGGTCGTAAGCTCCCCATTCCAGACCTTCTGGCACTGGCAGATAGAGAACCACGGGGACTACGTCCTGCGGCTTCCACTGCTCAGGAGTATACAGCCATCGGTTGGGAATGATCTCCTCGCCGGAGGCAAGCCATCCGAAGCCGTGATCCCAGAGCTGGATGAACGCGAACACGTTGTGACGCTGCACATCGCCCGGAGCAAAGTAGAGCGTGACGTGTATGTAGTCGTCATCTGGCAGCACGAGCGGCGCATCCCATCCCACTAGGCTGACCTGGTTGCCAAAGTTGGCGGGCAGAGGATGTGCTACCGGTCGTTCCAGCACGAGAGGATTGCCGTTCGGCGGAAATTCGACCAGGGCTGCCGCGACTTCGCCATAGGCATCGCGCAGCACCCAGTTAGACGAGGCGGCTGCCTCGCGCAGCGCAACCACTGTATCCTCCTCCAGACGAGGAAGGAGCACCAGCGTGCCATCGGGCATGAAGGCCACGAAAGTTGCCAGGTCCTCGGCGTCGGGCGGGATCAAAAACACGCCAGGGCGCAGTGTCAGTGGGCCTCCAGATGGAAAGTATGCAGCGAAGGTCGTCACGCGCGGGAACTGACGCAGCGTGAAGTAGCGCATCGAGGGGTGACGGGCTTCGGTGAGCGGGACGTACACCACGCCCTCATGCTGTGCGGCAAACTCGGCCATAGCCAGGCGGCGGGTCTCGAAGAACCAGCTAAAGGCCGAGATCGCTCCGCCCTGTCCCCAGCGCACATCGGAGCGGAAGTAATCGGCGTAGATTTGCCAGCTCCGTGCGCCCCCCCAGATCACGCACGATGCCAGAAATAGGCCAAGCAGCCACATCTGGGCAAGCTGCAGGCGCGGTTGAGCTGGAAAGCGAATCAGCGGCCAGGTCAGCGCATCGAGTGAGGCAGCAACGACGAGCGGCACTGCTGCGTATTCGCCGACGATGCGCAGCCCGTGTCGCATCTCGCCGGCCATGGCATTGGGCAGCAGCATCCCGAACAGCAAACCCAGACCGAGCACGCTGAAAGCACGACGTGGACGCAGCACACAGGCAGCCATCCCTATCAGCAACAGGCCATAGAGGAAGGCCGTGTGCAGGAGGGGAGTCTCAGCGACGTTATATTGGGGATTGACGTCGCCGGAGCGTCCCATCACTGACCACGCACTGCTCATACCCCGCAGGTAAGCTGCGATCTGTTCACCAAGCGGCAGCGAGAAGCGGTTCATCTCGCCGACGCGATGGTAGAGGGAGGGTTGTACGATCAGCAACACGGCCTGCGCCCCGAAGATCAGGGCGCAGACCAGCCCGAAAGCCAGCAGTCCGCGCCAGCGGTCGCGAAGCTGGCGACGGCGCAGGATCGCCTGATGTAAGGTGGCCACAGCCGCAATGATCGGAGCAACCAGCCCAGGCGCATAGCTCATGATGCATAGTCCCAGCCACATCCCAGCCAGGGCAAAGTCGCGCCGTCTGCCATGCTCCCAGGCTGCTATGAAGGCATCGACGAACAGCAGCAGGATGAACGGTAGAAGGATACCGCGATAGGACACCCGGCTGAGGTGGATATGCCCCACCATCACGGCCAGCACGCCGGCAGCCAGCACCCCGGCCCAGGGTCGGGCTGGGCTGCCCAGGGGAGCGGCGTGACGGCCAGCCCGATACGCCGCTGCGACGGCCAACACGCCGAGGAACAGCGAGGCAATGCGCAGTCCAAAGCGTGTCGGGCCGATCAGGTGGACAGTGGGAATCAGGAGAAAGCTGAACAGCAGTTCAGAGCGGCCATTGTCTGTGATACGGGGCGGCATGAGTGTGAGGCTGCCAAGGTTCACGGCATCGATGCCGTTCACTGCCTCGTCATACGACAGGCCGGGCGGCCACTGGTCAAAGCGAAGGGCGCGCAGCGTGGTTGCACCCAAGAGCACGACGAGCATCACAGTGTAAGGGAGAGCAGCAATTCGCCGCACGCGGGCGTGTTCCATGGTCGCACTCCTGCCAAGCACAGTCGATTTAGGAACGGGCCAGCATAAAGCCCAGGATCACCAACAGCGAGAAGGCCAGCGCCACACCGATCTCGACAAATCCAAAGCGCCTCACGTTGTCAAGTGAGGGCCGGCGCCAGGCCACGATCAGCGCACGCACAAGCAGCGCCGCAGTGGCCAGAGTCACGGCCCACGGTAGCCAACCGACCAGCGCCGCCGCACTGATCGCCAGCAGGCTGGCCAAGTGAGCAACGACCACGCTCACCCTTTCCACCTGCGAGGCGCGCCTATGCCGCTCGTCGATGCGCAGGCGGACGTACAGCACGCTGATCAGGCTGTGCACGGCGCTGACTGCCCACACCAGCCAGGCAGTGGCGTTAAGCTCGGCGACAACGCTGACGTAGGCTGCTGGAGCACTCAAGGCTAAGCCCACCACGCCGATCAGTTCGGTGGTGAGCTGTCGAGGCCCTCTTTCTGTGGTCAGGACGAGAGTCAGCGCCAGGATGGCCAGCGCAGGCAGCGCCAGCCAGGCCATCGGCCAACGACCCAGCGCCAACAGGCCGATCCCAGCCAGCGCTGCCATGGCCGTCAAGCCCAACGCCCAGAAGCGAACTGCCGGAAACTCGGCGCGTGGTCCCCGGCCACGCCGGATGCGGAGCCACAGCGTCGCTGGCTGGCGGGCCAGAAAGAGGGCCATCACGGCCAGCAGGCACAGCAACACGGCCAGGGATGATCTGGGGGCAGCCGGGCCTGTCACTGCCGCTACTCCGGCCCCCATCACGAAGGGGACCAATGTCAGTGACCACGAGCCGTGTTCAGAGGGCAAGATGATCCTGTAACGCTTGAGAAGAGCCTGCATACGCGCCGTCCACAGTATCAAGGGAGCATAGACATTCGTACCGGCTGGATGGTCAATAGTGCACGGAGACCTTTGTTCCCTCCAGGCGGTTTTCAGACCGCGTGTAGAACTCCGTCAACGATCCCCTGGGCGTCGTCCAGCGCCACAGCCAGCGGGCGGCGTCGGGGGGTAAGTTGACGCACCCGTGGCTGCGCGGACGACCGTAATCGTTGTGCCAGTAGGTGCCATGCGTGGCAACCCAGTCGTCGGTGAAGTAGCACACAAACGGCACACCGGGCAGATCATAATAGTCCGGATCGTCGGAAGCCGTGTCGGCGACCATGTGCTCGCTGATGCGCTTGTCCCATATGTAGTGGATGCCCTCCGGTGTAGGATGGTCGCGGACGCCGCTGGAGATGGTGTGTCCCCACACCGGCACACCGTACTCATAGGCAACCAGAGTCTGGTCGGTCAGGTTCACATCGATGGTTTTGTATTCTGGCGGCACGTGTGGAGAGATCGGCGCAAGGTCTTCATCGGGGATCAGACGAAGGTGTGTGGCGCGAATGTAAATCTGGCGGTACATCTCGCGCACACGGTACCATGACCTGCCATCAGAGCCTGTGACCAGCTCAACGACGCGGAAGATGCTGCCGTAGTGAACGCGCCCTTTGAAGTCCTCGGCGTGGCCAGAGGGGCCGGGGGTTTTGTAAGTGTCGGAGTAGGGGACGATCAACTGCGCCCAACGACCATCGCCCAGGTTGGCCTGCGGAGGAGCCGGCAGATGAGCATGCATCGGCTGGACAAGGGAGGCATAGAGGTAGCCGTACTTGGTCTCAAGCCACAGGTTGCTGTTGGCAAAGACCCACTCGCCCTCGACGACACGCCGCACGCGCACCACGTCGTCGCGCGTGAACTCGGCCACTACTTCAGAGGTGGTGTTCGGCTCGGCGCGGGCAGGTTGGTAGGCCTGTGCAATGCGCGCCAATGGCTCGCCGTTCCAACGCGGCGGGAAAGCGACGCCAGCCTGAGCATAGGCGCGGCGTAAGCCAGGTACACGGGCCACGGCAGCTCCCAGACCGATCAGACCGAGGGATGTGAGGATAGCGCGGCGAGAAACCATATTCTCCTGTAATGGCGCAGGCCGATGGGCGATCTCAGGGGGAGTATACCAGGACGACGGCTACAGTCCCAAATCGGCGCGGGTGCGCTCGATCTCAACGCCGACTGATTGCGCGAAGCGCAACGCGCCGGGTTTCTCAACACGCACAACGACGCGCTCGGCGCCATGTTCGAGGCAGATGCGCGCGATGGCCGTAGCCAGCGCCTCGATCAGATCGTAGCGAGTCTGGTCAGACTCAACGTGGGCGATGATGGCTTTAGTGATGGCCTTGTAGTCGAGCGCGTCAGCGACGGAGTCGGTCTCCCCTGCGCGGCGCATGTCGGTGTCCAGGACAAGGTTGATCAGGATGTCCTGCTTCTTCTCGCGTTCCCATGCCTGAAAGCCCAGGTACCCACGCAACAGCAGGTTGGTGATTATAATGCGATCCTGAGCCAAGTCGCGCCCTCCTAGTGGCTGCCCGGTCCAAGCAGATGCTCACCGCCATCAAGGAACAGCTCTGCGCCGGTGATATAGTCATTGTGGGCCAGCGAGACAACGGCATGTCCCACCTCTTCGGGATCGGCGGAGCGTCCCAGTGGGAGGTTGGACGTCATGTGCCGCCAGCGCTCGCTCGAGGGGTCCATGCCAGGCGGCGGCAGGACCGGTCCCAGGATCAGGGTGTTCACTCGCACGTCAGGGGCCAGTTCGCGGGCCGTGATATGGGTCAGGTGGCGTAGGGCGGCCTTGCTGACGCCATGCTGGACAAACTCCCGCCAGGCATACACGCCACTCAGGTCGCCAATGTTGACGATCAGCGCCGGGGCTTGGCGGGCTGAGACGCGCATCAGATGGGCTGCGTGTTGGCTGCACAAAAATGGCGCACGCAGGTTGACGGCCATCACCCGATCCCAATCGTCGGGTGTGATGGCATCGAAGGGCTGCTTCTGGAAACTGGCGGCGCTGTTGACCAGCACGTCCAGCCTGCCAAAGCGGGTCTGCACTGCCTCAAACAGTGCTGCGATCTGGGCCGGATCGGCCAGGTCCGCTGAGAACGTCAGGGTCTCCACGCCCAATGCAGCGATCTCAGCGGCGGTCTGAGTGGCGGCCTGATCCGACTGCCCGTAGTGGATCACGATGTGTGCGCCCTCGCGAGCCAGCGCCAGCGCCGCCGCCCGGCCTACACGATGGGCGCTGCCCGTGACCAGGGCGACCTTATGCCGCAAGTCCATTGCGCGACCTCCTGACGGCGTACCGTCAAAGTGGGAGCAGGTGAATAGCCCTCTATCTACCCATCAGTCGGTAGAACTCGTCCTGCAACTCGCGGCTGGTGCGGAACTCGCCGCGTTTGGCTGTGGTGACCATGTTGACGCCGTGCTTCTTAACGCCCCGCAGCGACCCACACATGTGTTGTCCTTCGACCACCACCATCACGCCCAGGGGATCGAGGGTCTCAACCAGCGCGTCAGCAATCTGGTTGGTCAGGCGCTCCTGAACCTGGAGCCGGTGCGCGAACATATCCACAAGGCGCGGAATCTTGCTCAGGCCAACGATTCTGTCGCGCGGGATATAGGCGACATGCACCTTGCCGACGAAGGGCAGCATATGGTGCTCGCACAGCGAGTTATACTCGATGTCGGCCACGACCACCATCTCGTTCTCATCGTAGTCCACCTCGAACAGCGCGCCGTTGACGATTGTTTCCGGGTCTTGGTGATAACCGTCAAGCAGCTCGCCATACATCTTGGCCACGCGGTGCGGCGTCCGCAGCAGGCCGTCGCGCTGCGGGTCTTCGCCCACATGGAGCAGGATGGTGCGGACAGCCTCCTCAATCGCTGCCCTGTGATCGATGACGACAAGCGCAGGCCGCGTCGTCACCTCAGCGGGATAGATAATCCGGCTGTTGCCATTGCCATTGCCATTGCGATGATTATTCAGTGTGTGATTGCCCTCGTGTGTTGCGGTAGCCATGTTTCAGTATCCCTTCACCAGTAGTCTCACGTTTCTCAGTGTGCAAGTCGACCTGATTTCTATCCCGCCATATCCCTTGCGGCTCGTGATCGAGCTGCCCCTCATTGGCGAGGATGCAGCCGGTTTCAACCCATTTCCAGATCAGGCACACTTGCTAGATCAGACGCTACGAGGGGCGCCCAACTTACTCTGGATGTTTATTATACAAAAGTTGTACAAATAATGCAAATTGAAAGGGGAACGGCTGGAGAAATGCCCTGCTGGAGCGCGGAGGGCGGCCTCAGTCGGTCACCAGCCTGGGCTGGCCGAAGTTCAGTATCTCGACCGGGATTTGCTGGTAATCGATTCTGACCTGTTTGCCCTCCACGATCAGCGTCAGGCGCACTATCTCGCCCTGACAGGTTGCCTCGGACCACATCTGGTCGAAGATGAAGTTGCCCAGTGAGTAGAAGATCACACCATCGCGGTATGACTCGGCGGGCTGCACCCAGTGCGGATGCGACCCGATCACGACATGCATCCCGGCGTCGATCAATGCCTGCCCGACCTCGCGCTGGCGGGCTGTCGGTTCGGCGACGTACTCGTCTCCCCAATGCACCAAGCCGATCAACACATCGACTATGTGGGCCACATCCTCAACTGACGAGAGCACCGTGGGCAGATCGAGCGGAGCACTGACATCGTTCAGCCCTATCACGCCGACACGGATGCTCTGCACGTCTCGGATCATGATGGCGCTGTCGTCGATGGCGGCGATCCCTGCCTCTTCCAGGGAGGCTATCGTAGCAGAAAAGCCCTCATCGCCTCGATCGTGGGCATGGTTGTTGGCCAAGCTCACGCCGTCGAAACCAGCCCACACCAGCCCCTCGACGGCGCGGGGGTCGGCGCAAAACACGTTGGCCGTCTCATCAAGCGGGCAGCCCTCCACAATTGCGCCCTCCAGGTTGCCGAGGGTTAGATCGGCATCCTGCAAAACCGCCGCTGTCTGCTGAAACGGCCAGGTAAAGTCGTTGCGGCGCAAGCTGCCAATGTTCACCATGCGGCCCAGCATCATATCGCCCACCGCGACCACTCGTAAGGCCACAGGCAGGGCCTCAGTGGGGGTGGCAGTGGCCTCAGGGGTGGGCGGCAGAGTCGGGGCTAGGGTTGGGGTCGGTGGTGAGGCGGTGGGAGGTGAGACCGTGGGAGGAAACTCGCGGCTGGCCTCGGCCACAAGCGTCTCTTCCGCCGCCCGCTCAACGGGAGTGATAAACAGAATCCAGGCCGTGCTGAAGGCCACAATGACGATGCCGCCGATGGCCCTGGCCAACATCCCGATTACGGGCCAAGTCAGGGGCACTTTCACGGAGCGGGGGCGGGTGGTGTACATGAGGACCTCGTTGGATCTCGGACGCAGGCTGGAGCAACTCTTAAAGGCCCATCATGCACCAGAACAGCCCTCGGAACAAGCAGACTCGGCTACCTGAGCCGAGCCTGAGATAGTTTTGTAACTTTGCGCCAGCCAGTCGGGCAACCTCTATGGAGCAATCCATAGAGGTTGCCAGTTGCGAGGCGTGAAACCCGTGGCAACCTGCCGCGGCGCATAATCAGGCGGCGTTGCGACGTACAGCGCACTCTCATCAAGCACGAGCAGATGGCTGCCGTCGAGGCTCCAAGCGGCGAAGTTAAACGGCTGATCGGAGAACTGCTGCGGCTCACCATCCAGCGGCCCGACCCACAGCCCCCAAGGGGCGGCCTCGTTCCAGCCAAAACCAACCCAGGCTGCCGTCTGCCCATCCGGCGCGACGACGACACGGGCATCGCGGGGGCCAGAGAGGCGACGCACCTCACCGGCAGGGGTGATGGCTAACAACGCCCCTTCAGAAATGCGGGCAAAAAACAGGCTCGCGTTGGCATCCCACCACACATCGTAGGCTGGGCCATCCCACAGCGAGACGGCGCCCAGCTCGCCGACATTCATCCGGAAAACGCCCGCAGATTGATCTTCGTTCCATTCGGCAATGTACTCATCTACAACCAGGAGGGTGGCGCCACTAGCGGGGTCGTAGGCCACGTCGGTAAAGCACTGATCCCACAGCGAGGTCACCTCACCGGTCACGATGTCGATCTGGCGCAACTCCATCGGGCCACACGACGGACGCCAGGTGTAAACCAACAGCGCTTGGGAAGTCATCCAACCGACCCACTGTTCGTCGCCTCCGGTGGGAGTGTAGAGAGTTTTGACTTCCGAGCCATCGGCGGCGGCAGCCCACACGCCCTCCATGCTATAACCTGCCCCGCTGCCCAGGCTAGACACCCCGGCATGGATAATCCACTGACCATCCGGAGACCAGAGAGGCCGGATGCCCTGGCTGGGACCATTGGTGAGCTGGCGGATCGAGCCGTCGGACAGGGAGTAAACGTACAGATCGGAGCTAGGGCCGCTCATGGCTCCCATAAAGGCCAGTTGCTGCCCATCTGGCGACCAGGCCAGGCTATTGACCTCCGTTAGGGCACGCACGATCTCGACATTTGGATCGTCCATGGGCTGCTCGCTGCGCGGTTCAGTCTGGTCGGAGGTCAGCCGGGTGACTATTGTGGCAGCGCCATCAGGTAGGCTGACCAGTTGGAGAGTCAGACCGTGCAGCGTAGCGTAGTCGGAGGTGGTGATGAAGGCCAGATAGCGCCCATCCGGCGAGACAGCCTGGCTCAAGTTCCAATCCCAGGGAACGACAATCGCTTGGCCGGTGACGAGGGGGCGTACCTGGGAACCATCGGCGCTCGCCAGCCATAGGCTGTCGATAGTCACCCCGTCGGTGGAGCTTGAGAACAGCAGCCAGCCGCCGTCAGCCACGACGCGGGTGGGCATGTTCGTGGGCAGGGAGGTGGGCTGAGAAGCAGGTGGCTGGGTTGGCTCGCTGGTGGGGATGGGCTGCGCCTCAGCAGTCAGCTCGATGGCCAGTGTCATGGGGTTAGTAGGGAACGGTGACGGCTGAGTGGTCGGGCCGCAGGCCAGGCTTACGAAGAACAGCACACTGAGGACAAACCAGGTTGCTAGTCGAGGATGTCTGATCATAGTCTTCTCCATGAGTCCACTGGCTAGAATGGACGGTAGACCATCTCCATAGGCAATCCCTGTGGGTCGATCTCTGGGTTGGCAGGGATTGAAGCGACATGGCCATTCGAAGCCCAGCCCGTCACCGCGCCGACCAGTGCGTCGAGCACATCATCAGGCCGCACATCGCTGCGCCTGAAGCGGCTCAGCGCCTGGTCAACCACCTCAGGGGCAGGAGGGAAGAACTTCTGGAGCAGATCAAGACGCTCAGCGCGGCCCTGCTTGGATTTCTTGCTGTACTGCATCGGGTGGCCACCGGCCAGCGCCCAGAAGCACACTTCGGGGTGCATCTCGCGAATACGTCCCCGGGCCGGGATGTGACGGCGCATCAAGTAGTCCACGTCACGGATGCGCGTTGCGATGGCCCATGACTGACGCAAGAGCTTTTGGCCCATGATCACGGCATGGGTGTCGGCGGCCACCTCATAAGACGAGGCATAAACCGCCTGACGACAGGGGGCAGGAAAGACGCTTGAGGCCCGGGGGCCAAGCAACTGGCGCGCCTCGAGATCGCATTGTCGCTCTCCCAGGCCGCTCTCGCGCAGGCCAATCGGAACGTCGATCAGAATCAGGGATGCCCTGCCATACGCTTCCCATGCCGACTCTACATTGGGCAGAACATCGATGCTCCAGGCTTGATGGCCTGCAATCTGGACAGCGAACCAGCCGGATTTACATCCATCTAGGCCAACAAACATGGGTCCATGGTGCCTTTCTAACTCGTGGCGCTAGACGTATCGAGCACAAAGCGCTCAAGTTCAACCTCGCAGGCTGGGTTTGCCTGATCGTTGCCGTGCGAGAGGAGATGAGGTCGGCGCCGACCACGACACAAGAAACTTGCGCTCCATCAGAGGCGCTCAGGTATCCCTTCTGGTAGCCAGGAAACAGCCGAGACATAGACACCCCTAGGCGCCGATCAACTTGGCGATGTGCTGGGTATGGTCGCGCTCGTGCCACACGGCGCGGCGCAGCATTTTGCGCGGGCTCCAGAACTCGCCCTCCATTCCGACGACCTGGCGCGAGCCTCCCAGCGCGGGCAGGGTCTCAAGCAACCACACACGGACCACGCGCAGCCGCTCGAAGGGATCGTCGGGCACCTCATCACGTGGGAAGGCCAGGCCCAACCGATCCAGGTACCACCACTCAGCGCCGCCGATGTGCTTGACGATCCCGCCGATGCTCCAGCGCTCAGTGGGCTTTTTGACGTTGAGCATCTCGTCGCTCAGGCCCTCCAGGGTCGCCAGCAGGTCAGCACGTGACCATTCGAGCAGGGCCAGGCCATGCGCGATGTCCTCGGCAGTCAGTGGCCTCCAATCGTGGCGGAACCAGGCTCCGACCTCATAGCCATCTTCCGCCAGATCGTAGTTGCTGTCGATGGTGTAGACCTGAAACGACTCATCCAACTGAATCTCGATCTCATCGGCAGGTAGCCAGCCCCGATCGGTATGTGCGTCGACCCAGGCGACGTAGTCACGGATGGCGGCGGGCAGGCTGGTGAGCGCCTGCTCGGCATTAGCGCCGTAGGCAAAGCAGCCTGGATGGCCGAGCACCCATGCAATTGTGCGTCCCTCTGCGCCATTCTCCAACCCAACGTGGTAGATCATCCTGGTTATTATCCTTTGTGAAGTGTGCCAGACATTCTCTATTATCGACGCAGAAGCCGTACTTGGGAAGGGCCAGAAGAGCCGGATTTGGCAAAGGCTCCCAGACCATCTATGATGAGCAAACCTGCAACGATGTTGCAGCCAAGTGTATCGACGAACAGAAAAGCGCTGAGAACCCTTTTGATGATAGCTCAGGTTTGATCGAAAGTGTTTCGGCAAGCGCCTGGAAGGAGCGGCTATGAAGCTCAGAGTTCTCGTCCCGGCGACAGCGATCATGCTAGTCGTACTTGCGGCGTGCGGCATCGCCACGCCGCCTTCACTGACAGCGATGCCCTCACTGACTGCCCTGCCTACAACAGCGGAGGAGCCGATCCGCTGTCAAGCGCCGACTGCCTCTGGCGAGGAGCCGGTGGAGGTCAGTGGGTCGATCCAGGTGTCCTCTGGGCTGATCGTCGACCTGTTTTACGCCGAGCGGTTTGTCCTGCTGGAGGACTTGAGCGGCTTCGTGCGGCGCGACTACACTTACGATCAGCCGACAGAAACCCAGGTATTGGGGCCGATCACTGTAGACGAGGCAGGCCAATTCAGCTATACACTTACTCTGCCCCAAGCGCCCCGCGCCCCGCTGAACGACGTGGATCCCAGCGATCCTGATGCTGCCGGAGTGCAGGTGTATCAGGTTGCGATGAGGGGCAATATCACGGGTGATGTGTTTCTGACCGACATCGAGCTGGGGGGATGGTCGACAGCATACACGTCCACCCGTATCGATGCTGTGAACGGGAACGAGATTGTCGGCGGCGCGCTGCTGATCTGGTCGCCGGACGCTGCACAGTCCTTCCCCACCGGCTTTGGCGAAGACGGGCTGCTGTTCACAGCCGACGATCCGGTGGCCCCGGTCCCGGCGGGTTACTCGCGGGTCAGCCTGGACACCGATCCGTTCACAGTGAGCCGGTCGCTGAGCCTCGACATGCCGCTGTTCGAGGGGGAGGTGGCGCTGAACGACCTGAGCACGATGGGCTGGTCGGAGGCGTTTGAAGCGCTGTTTGCGAAAATGTCGCGCGAGTACCCCTTCACCGAACTCCACCAGGTGGACTGGCAGGCCCTTCACGACGAATTTGCCCCGCGCGTCGCCGATGCTGAAGCTGCTGGAGATATGCTGGCTTTTTACAAAGCCGTCCGCGACTTCGCCTTCTCGATCCCGGATGGCCACGTCGACATCCAGCCGCTGCCGGAAGTGCTCCGGGAGGAGAACGGCGGCATGTATGGCCTGGGCATTGCGCAGCTTGACGACGGGCGCGTGATAGCTCATATCGTGCTAGAGGGCAGCCCGGCGGCCCAGGCTGGAGTGCGGGTGGGGGCGGAGATAGTCGCGTGGAACGGCCAGCCTATCCAGGAGGCGCTGGCGGCGACCGCCGTGTGGGGAAATTCATCCACCGCTCACAGCAGGCGCAACGAGCAGTTGCGCTTCCTGGTCGTGGACCCGGTTGGGACGCAGGTGACGGTCACGTTTCGCAATCCCGGTGGAGGGCCGATCACGGCCACCCTCGTGGCGGTAGAGGGGGGGATCGACATGCTTGGCCTGACCGACCGCTATCGCGGCTATGACGCCGTGGGCCTGCCGGTGCAGTACCGTATCCTAGACAGTGGTCTGGGGTATGTGAAGGTGACGACCTTTGCCGACGACATCCATCTGATCTTCCGTCTGTGGGAGCGTGCCATCCAGCGGTTGATCGAGGCCCAGGTGCCAGGCATTGTCATCGATCTGCGCCAGAATCCCGGTGGCGCAACAATCGCAGCAGAACTGACCAGCCCATTTGTAACTCAGTCCACAGACCTGTGGCGAACCTACTATTTCAGCGAGCGGACCGGGAAGTTCGAGACGTTTGGGCCGCCGGCGAGCGTCGATCCACATCCTGAGCTGGCCTACCAGGGACCAATCGCGGTGCTGGTAAGCAGCGCCTGCAAAAGTGTGTGCGAGTTCATGGCTTACACGCTGAACACTCTGCCGCAGGTCATGTTGGTTGGCTACGAACCCACTGCTGGGATGGCAGGTGAGGTATCGCGCGGGCAGTATGTACTGCCGGGCGGGTTCGGGTTCCGCACTCCCACGGGCCTGTGGCGCGACATGGACGGCAATGTCCTGATCGAGGGCGCAGGCGTGGCACCAGACGTGATCGTGCCGCGCACTGCGGAGAATGTGCTGGCCGAGATCGGCGAGGGGCGAGACGTGGTGCTTGAGACGGCAGTACAGGCATTGCTGACACAGGTGGAGCAGCCTTAAAAAGGCCAGCACAGCGTCCTTGACAGAGTTACGGCAGGAACGGAGTCGCCGTGGGCTGGAGCGGGGTCACTGTTGGTTGGCACAGGCGGCCCGGCTGCTGGCTGCATGACAGCGCCGTGGAGGCTCGTGTGCACTTGTCTCGGGTGAAGGCGTAATCGAACTCCAGGCAGGACGATCCATCAGGGAAACGGCAGAGGACGTAGGGTGGACCATTGTTAGGGCTTTCCTGTCGCTCGGCCACCAGGCCATGACGGGCGCAGAACGTGTACTGAAGCCCGCAGTCGCCGGTCAAAAAGGCCTCTTCCTCGCACTCATAGCCGTCGTAGAACCGACATATGCTGATCTTGCGGCCCTCGGCATCCTCGCGCTGATCGAGTGTGTAGCCCAGCGCCGTGCAGTAAAACGAGGCCCCGCCCTGGAGGTCGGGCTTGCCGAGCCGTCCTCGGCACCCAGCCAGCAGGAACGCGAGACCAATCAGCAGACCCAGCCGCCGGGCGACCGTGCGGCGTATCGCTATCGAGGTGCATCTGTGCTGCATACTCCCAGTATAGATCGCCGCGCTCACGGGGCAAGTTCGTGTCGTCACAAGCAGCGGTCTCTGTTGCTGTGACATCGGATGACAGGCCAGCATTGTAAGGTACAGATGATCCCACTTCCCAATTCAAAACAGGACGGTGTACAATGCTGGCGCGAGTCATACGTGCAGCGCACACTGACGGAATGTTCAAGGAGAACAGGCGGCTTGTTTTCTCCTTTACTGGGAAGCCTCTCCGCCGCCCAACAGCCATGAAAAAATATATCACAGCCACCGATCTGGCCTCGTTGGTCGAATGCGACCGGTTGGTGTACCTGAATTACCACGGCGACCCACGTGAGCGGGTGGAGCCACCGGCCTACCAGGCGTGGGTTGCCCAGCAGGGCGAGGAATTCGAGTCGCAAGTGGTGGCGCAGTTCAAGGTCTACGAGCCTAAGTACCGCCTCGGCGACCTGGATGCCGGGTTCCAGGCCACACTGGGCCTGATGCGTCGAGGTGTGTCGCCCATCTACCAGGGCGTGTTGATCGACGGCGACATGGTGGGAGTGCCCGACCTGATGGAACGTGTCGAAGGCGGGTCGCGGTTGGGAGGCTACCATTACCGCCCCATCGATATCAAGCTGGCGAGTGAGGCCAGAGTCGAGCATCGTTTGCAGGTGATGGCCTACATTGCGCTGCTGGAGGCCATCCAGGGGGTGCGTCCCAACGGCAGCCTGTTCCTGCGGCTGTCGCCCCAGCAACGCACTGGCGACCAGTTCTACCGCGAGGAGTACGTGGCCTTCGACGGGCCAACACTCAGTGAGAAGATGGCCTACGTGCGCGAGCTGGCTGCCGGGCACGAGCCTCTGCCCTTTGTCTCATCAACGTGCGGCGCGTGCGTCTGGCGTGACCTGTGTGTGCCGCTGGCCGAGCAATCGCAGGATGTATCGCTGGTGGCGGGTCTGCAACGGCGGGTGTGGCGTGGGCTGCACGAGCGTGGGTTGGGGACGCTGCGTGCAGCTGCCTCGGCCACCCGCGAGCAGTTGATCAACATCCGGGGCATCGGGGAGAAGACGGCCCCACGCATCATCTGGCAGGCCCAGGCCCTCGCCGAAGGGCGTATGATCCAGATCGGCACACCCCACCTGCCGGAGGCAGGCGATCCAGAGCTGTTTTTTGACGTGGAGAGCGTGCCGATGGAAGGTCTGTTCTACCTGATGGGGCTGCTGGTGCGGCGCGGCAAGCGTATGACGTTTGAGTATGACCTTGCTCGACAACCCGAAGACGAGGCCGCGATGTGGGAGTCGTTTCTGCAACGTGTTGACTGCATCCAAGGGTGGGTGTATCACTACGGCTGGTACGAGCGGACCGCCGTCAAGACGCTGATGGACCGCTATGGCCAGGACCCTCGTGGACAGATGCTGCTCGACCGCATGATCGACCTGCAACGGGTGTTGCGTGACAGCGTGGTGTTGCCGCTGCGCGGCTACTCGCTCAAGGACATTGCGCCGTGGCTGGGTTTTGAGTGGTCGGGGGAGACTCGACATGCCGACGACTCGATCTTGGAATATTTGCGCTGGCTTCAGACCGGTAGGCAGAAGCATCTGGATCACATTGTGCACTACAACGAAGACGACGTGCGGGCGACCGTCACCGTGCGGGACTGGCTGCTGACGCTGCCTGCCACGTGACAGACGGATGCCAGCCTTAGGGAGCGATCAGCAGCACGCGGTAGGTCTGGCCGTACTTCCCAGTGAGCATGTAAACCCCCAGGATGCGGGCAGTATCCAGAGATAATTCTGCCTGTGTAGTGCTGTCTGGTGGGTAAGCTCGATCGCTCCACAGCAGCCACACGCGCTGGAAGCCTGCCTGTCTCAGGTGGCGCAGCGTCGCTTGGCGGGTTTCCCGGCTGGCCACCGAGTCGGCCTGTGTCTCCCCTGGTGTGGGCAACAGATACAAAGGAAAGCGCCCGCGATCGTAGTAGTAGAACAGCGTGTAGCTGTGGGCATCCAGTGCATAGACGGCGTCGCCGGCCCGGTAGCCATCCGAGACAAGCTCAGCGTAGGTCCCAAAAGGCTGCTGTTCTTCATCTGGAGCTGAATAGAGCGCCACCAAGCTGACGCCCAGCGCCGTGGCCAGCAGCGCCAGCGCGAAGTGGCGTCGCACTCCTGCCTGGCGAGCCAGGAACACTCCCCACAGCGCCGCCAACGCCGTGCCCGCCGGCAGCATCACGCGCGGGATCATCAGCGAGCGCCAGGCCAGTGACACTAAGCTCAAGATCACCAGCGATCCGAAGGCCAGCGCAAACAGCAGCGCCAGCTGTCTGGCATGTCGCAAAAGCCCGTATACCGACAGCACCGTCAGGACATAGGACACCGGTACCACCAACCACTGAGCGTCAGGCGGGACGGTGACGAAAAAGGTGGTATAGAGTGGGTAAAAGAACAGGACTCGCGCCACATCGGGAGGGATGATCCACTGGCTGTGGGCCTCATTCGCCAGCTGAATCACAAGGACAGCCGCCCACGGCAACCAGACCACCCCAACCTTGACCAGTGCAGCGATTCCTGCCCGCCAGTCTTTGATCACGGCCAGCAAGCCAATGGCGGCAAGGTAAATCACGCCAATGTTGTGGGTATAGAGCATCAGAGCGGAGGCCAACCAGAATCGCGCCCAGCGTTTTTCGTGCATGGCGCGCGCAGCCACCACCACGAACAGGGTCAGCAGGCTATACATCCGTGCGTCCTGGGCAAAGTTGATCTGAGCAGGCATGATCGTGAGCAACCCGGCGGCCCACAGTGCTTCGCGCTCCCCTGCCAGCGCCCGTACCAGCAGGTAGAACTCGGCCACCACCAGGGCGCCGAACACTGCACCCGGCAGCCGCAACGCCAGTTCGCTGCTGCCGACTGTGTGGGTGACCAACCACTCCAGGAGGTGCCAGAGTGGCGGGTGCAGGTCCATCCATACGATCTGTACCGGCGGCAGGGTGGCTACACGGGCAGAGAAAGCCTCGTCATACCACAGAGGATGGCGGGTGATTCCTGCCAGCCGGACGGCCAGCGCGGCCACCAGCAGCAAGGCATATCGGACCTGCCACGAGTCGTGCTTCTTAGCCCATCTTTTGAGGTGTTCCAGAGCCTGCACAGGTTGCTTCCTCCACAGAGTGCCGTGCCTGAATCATCGCAGAGCGGCATCGACCTGATAGGGCGCAGTCGCAGTGGTGAAGCGTGTCTGGCCAGCGATCAACAGCGCTACCTCCTCCAGCGAGTCCAGGTCTACTTCGAGCCTGGCCGCGCCCTCGACGACCTCAAGAGGTCGGACGGTTATACCGTGCGGTCCGATCAGGATCGCTTGGACCAACCATCGCTGGGGGACGCGGTTATGCATCCACACGAATCCCTCGGCAGTCCATCCCTGGGGCGATTCCACATCATCCACAAGCCCGATCTCAGGGATTGTTATCTCGTCTACGAGCAGCCCTGGGTGCGTCACCCCCTCGTCGGTGATCACCGCGAAGCGTAACAGGACTGCCTGCCCAGAATAGGCGCTGAGATCGACAGTCTCCGTCACCCAGCGGGCCGGACCGATCACAGAGTCGGTCCAGCCGCTGCGACCCGTCAGGCCATGCCCGTAGTTCTGGCCGTTGGGATTCTGGCCGACGCTGGAGGTGCTGCGCTGTGGGATCCATGTCTGGCCGCCGTCGGTCGAGATCAGCACGTAGGCGTAGTCCCATCCTGGCTCCAGGTCCCACCAGGCGTGGAAAGTCAGCGTGGCGCGGCTGACCTGGCGCAGGTCAACCAGGCGGGTGAGGGTGCTCAAGCTCATGTCTGCCTGCTGAGACCACCACATGTGCTGCTCTGTGGGCGACTGGGTGGGAACAAGGGACACTGTTTGCGCCCCGGTGAAGGTGATCGCAGCCTGGCCGTTGCCCAGGACGCGGATCACGTCCAGGCCGTACTGGTTGACCTCGCCCGCAGCCCTGGCGGGCAGGTCGTCGAGCACGGCTGCTGAGCGGAAACGTCGGATGGAGGGGATGGCGAAGGCATAGGGGGGCGCTGGGGAATAGCGGCTGCTCAGGTAGAGCGCCGCCACGAAGTCGCCGTACAGTGCATCGATGGTGGTATCGAGACCGAGCGTGGCCAGGGTCGAGTCGATGCCCGCCCATCCGTTGTCTGGGTTGGCTATCAACGCCGTGATGAATGGGGGGCCGAATCGCTCGTACAGGTAGTCGATCAGCAGGTAGGATTGGCCGTAGTCGTGAAGATCGTTGCCGAAGAATCCCAACGACCGATCCACGTCTTCCAAGTAGTCGTTTACATTGTTATCACCCCGCATCCCGGCGATCTGCTGAGCTAACTGTGCCAACCCTTCGTTGACCCACAATTCTTCGTTGGGGTCAATGCCAAAGTGGATCATGTGTTGAAGCTCGTGAGCCAGGATCGCGTTGTAGTAGTCGCTGCCGATGCCACCTGAGCCAGGGATCGACAAAGTGAACATCTCGCATTCGTTCGAATAGGGCTGGACAGCGCGCGGCAGCAGATCGGCGCTGCTGAATGCTCCGCCCACATCCACCAGCCGGTCGGTATTTAAGATGTGCAGGCGCAGGTCCCCATCGACTCCCGGCGACGGTTCCGAGCCGAAGACGGCTCGGATCGCTTGGTAGGTGGCGTCGAACGAGTCGGCAGCAGCACGCCAATCCCCAGGCGCGACAAGCTCGCCAGTGACGCCCGTCGCCACGCTGGCTGTATCAAGCCAGAAATAGGCGTGCTGGGAGATCCAGGCCAGCCTGGCCTCGACTTGCTCATAGGCGCCGCGTTCTTGGTCGTGAACCCAAAAAGATCGGAGATCGCCGAGCTGGTAGCCCTGGGTAGATCGCGCTGCCGGGGAGGACAGGGCTGTGGCATCGAGGCCGGTGAAAGCTGCCGCTGCCGCGATCCGGTCGTAGGCTGGCGGTGGGCTGCTCAGAAGGACCTGATAGAGCGCCACATCCTCAGCCGTTGGCGGGGGAGACTGCGCCAGCCGATCTGCCGGGTTGGGCGTCGGTGTTGGGGCGGGGACGGTGGTGGAGGAGGATGCTGGCCAAGATGGCGCGGCAGTTGTGTGTTCGGCAAGCACAGCCGGAGTGGGCGTCGGCGGCAGCGTCGCTGGTATGCCATGAGGCATGGACTGCACGGAGAGCGCCGCCAGCAGGCCAAGCAACGTCAGCAGCGTCGCGCTGCCAACGAAGGTGGGACGTGCCCTAAAGCGGTTGACCAATGTGGGCATGCCTCTGATTGTAGCGCATTTTGGAGGGCAGGCCGCGCCGTAAGCGATCAGAGTAGGTCTGTATCTGGCGAGAGACGGGACGCACCGGGCGTTAGGATCATCGTCTGGCTCATTGCAGAACAAGGGGAGCCTCTGGGCTGCCCCTGGTGTGTACACCTTCTCAATGGAGCCACAGATTCATCGCCATTATGTGTTGTATTCCATCTCCATAAGTTTACAGCCACGTAGCTTTTGATGAAGGTGGCATGCTCTCAGTCGGTGGGGAACCCATTGGGGAACATAGTGTGCTGCTCCACGATTTTCCCGGTGGGATGCCAGTATGGACGCACCATCCCAATCAGGTATAGCGATCCGGTCACCACCACCAGATCATCCGACCCTGCCAATCTCAGCGCCCGTTCCAGCGCTGCTAGCGGCTCTTCTTCGGCCACCACTTCATGTACTCCCGCCTGCTGCGCGATCCGGGCTAGGTCGTCAGCAGACAGCGCCGGTTTGCCTTTCACGTGAGGCCGTGTCGTGACGATGACATCTGCGATCCCGCCCAGCGCCTCCATGATCGGATCGACTGCCTTCGTCTCCAGCATTCCCAACACCAGGATCAGCCGCCGGTATCGGAAGATCTGCGGGATGGCCCGGATCAGGGCGCCAATCTTCTCCTGATTGTGCGCGCCATCCAGCACCACCGTCGGGTTCTTCTGAACCACCTCCAGCCGCCCAGCAAAGCGAGTCCGAGCCAGCCCTTCCCGGATGTGAGTCTCGTCCAGCCGCAAACCCAGGCCGGCGGCGAAGACCTCCACGGCGGCCAGGGCCACCGTCGCGTTGGCAAACTGGTGTGCTCCCAGCAGTCCAATGGTGATGTCGTTCAGACAGATGTCTAGGCCCTGGTAAGAAAACCGACCGCCGCGCTCGGTCAGCTCGATAGGCTGGTAGTGCACATCCTTTCCCAGCTGGATCATCCAGGCGTCGTGCCGGGCTGCCTCGTCTGCCACCACCTTCAGCGCGATCTCCGGCACCTCTCCCACCACCACTGGCGTCCCAGCCTTGATTATGCCCGCTTTGTGAAAGGCGATAGACGCCAGGGTGTCGCCCAGTACGCGGGTGTGATCGTAGTGGATGGTGCTGATCACGCTGACGCGCGGCATGACGATGTTGGTCGCGTCGTAGCGTCCGCCCATCCCCACCTCGATCACCCCCGCCTCACAGCCCTGGTCGGCAAAGTAGCGCATCACCAACCCCAGCCACGCCTCGGCGTAGTGCGGGTTGCCCAGGTCGGCTATCTCCATCTGCATCGTCTCAATGGCTTGCATCACAATGTCAGACAGCCTGCTGGCGTCTTCCAGCGGCATCAGGTTGCCATCAACCCGCGCCTTTTCCAGAGGCGTTTGCAGATAGGGCGACGTGTGTGTTCCGACCCGTAGGCCCAGGGCACGCAGGATCGCCTCGCAGAAGATTGCGATCGACCCCTTGCCCGACGTGCCGGTGATGTGAATGATGTCCATGCTATCCTGGGGGTTGCCCAATGCAGCCATCAGACGGCGGGTGCGTTCCAGCCGCCGCCGGAACTCGATGGCCCGCTCGGCAGGGTCATCCAGCGACTCAGCAGGGCGTGTGATGAGGTGTTCAAGGCGTTTGAGCGGTTGGGTGAGTGGTGTATCCAAAAAGGGCATCCTTGGTCGTGCGGGTTTCGTGAGGCCGATTGTAACCGTATCTTGCCTCGCTGCAAAGAGGCGCTGATGTGCGTTCTCTTGTCCACACCGACGGCAAAGCCGACGCCTCGACAGGCGTCGAGGCGTCGGAAAACGTTCGTCAGCTTTCTCACTATTCCCGCAGAGACAACGGATTCGGTCAGAACAGGGCCGCGATAGACCTACCCTTATTATAATTTCGGTGAGCACTTGTTTACATAGGCGTCCCAGTAACACGCCGGTATCGCTTCACAAGTGGCCGGACTCGTATACTGCACGCACACACAATCGCAGCCGAGGATATCCGGCGCCACGAATGTCCAATGGCCACCGCCGGCGGCGCACTGCGCCTCGCTCGTAGCCAGGGGGTTGCAGGTCAGTGGGCAGTCCTGCGGGCAAGAAGCGTTGGTCTCGCCGTTGGCGCAGGTGCCGTTGCCGCACGACTCCGGGCAGTCCTGGAGACAGTTGGCAGAGTTCTCACCGCCGCAGGCCGTGCACAGGCCGTCGCCGCACATTGGAGACTGGCAGGTAGCCGGGCAGCCGGGCACCCAGGGGCCGACGAATGGTCCGTCCACGATCACTTCGGCTACCGGGGTGCCGTTCTGGTAGATGGTGTCGACGGTGTACCACTGGAAAGTGTCCTCACCAATCTGAGTGCAGAACCATACCTCATGACGCTCCCGGGTTTCTCCGGGCTGTTGGAACCCTCCCAGCCCGCCTGTGCCGAAGGATCTTTGGTCGGGCGTGAAGGTAGCAGTGGGAGTTGAAGTTGAAGTTGAAGTAGCTGTCGGGGTGGACGTGGAGGCCATCGTTGGGGTAAAGGTGGACGTGCCCTCCGACGCGCCAGGCTGCTGGTCTTCTGGCGGCGGTTCCTCCTGGGTGGAGGTAGCTGTAGCCTCCCCGCCGCCTTCCTGGGGACCAGTCTGCTCGCCTGGCTCGGTCGCTGTGTTGGCTGGTGTCTCTGACGGGGATGTGGCCAGCGGTCTGAGGATGAACAACAGGCCGCCGATCAGAATCGCCAGAAACGCAATGCCCAGGATCAGCACGATCAGGAACACCGGACGCTTTTCCTGAGACTCGCTGTCCTCGTCCTCCCATGAAGGAGGGGTATTCTCGTTGGCCATAGTCCTTTAATCCTTCCTAACTCTTAACCACCTACGATACTCTTGTAAAACTACTCCATAATATGCATACCTGTCAATTGCGCAAGTTCAGCGAGGGTGCATTTCAGTTTGGGGGGAGAAGAGGAGTAGACTGGATGCAGGAGGGAAGCACCTATGTCACCAGAAGAAGAACTGAAAGCGCGGTTGAAGCGTCAGGCTGATGAGCTGGTCGAGCGGGTGATGCGGG
>DAOTXR010000074.1:0-2091 GCA_034435375.1 Anaerolineae bacterium | reverse complement strand
GGTTAGCATTATACTGAGTTGACCTCCGGGATATAATGTCCCTAGCGGATTGCCAGAGAAAAGAGGTCAACCAATGGATTGCACCAAAAGCATTGAACAATTTGAACAACATTTGCGGCGACGGTTTCCCGGGCGTCGCACGGCAGTTGACTACATTTGTGATGTACGCCAGTTTGCAGCTTTCTGTGACAAGCCTTGGCGAGAGGTTACGATGCACGATATCGATGCCTTCGTTGATCGACAGCGACAAAGCGGTCTGAGTCAGGCTACGGTCAACCGGCGCGTGGCGGCGCTCAAAGTCTTCTTCGATTTTCTGGCCGAAGAAAGCGGCGACCTGTCCTGGCCCAATCCGGTGCGCTTCAAGCGGCACGCCGGGAAACTGGGGCGCCGCTTGCCACGCGACCTGAGTGTTGAGACGATTGAACAACTCTGGGCGGTCATCACGTCCCCTCGGGATCAGACTTGGTTTGCGCTCATGTTGCGGGCTGGCCTGCGCGTAGAGGAAGTGGTAAGCCTCAAACTGGACGATGTGCTCAAGCCAGCGACCGATACGCAACCGGCACGCTTGCGGGTGTGCGGCAAAGGCCAGAAGGAGCGGATGGTGCTGCTCACCGCCGATGCCTATGCGGTCCTGACAGCCTGGTTGCAGATACGGCCGCCAAGCCCCTCCGCGTGTGTCTTCCTGAATGCCCGTGGTCACCCCCTGACGACGAATGGGATTGAGTGGTTGTTGGATCAGTACGCTCAAAAGATAGGCGCGCACGTAACGCCTCACCAATTACGGCATACCTTCGCTCGCCAGGTGACCGAAGCCGGGATGCCCATCGCCAGCCTGAGCAAATTACTCGGTCACGCCCAGGTCAGCACCACCCAAATCTACACGGCTGGCGCGGACCCTGAGTTGTGTCGGGCCTACCAAAGCGCCATGGCCCGCTTAGCTGACCAGCGCTTACCCCAGGTTGAAGCGCCTCCCCGGCCTGGGTCTGCATCCCAGGCGCTCAGCTTAGAGGTCATGGCCTCCCCATCGCTGCCGGATTGGGAGGCTTGGGCGCCCCATCTGCCGGCGGCGCTGCGTCAGGCGAGCCTGGCCTTTGTCCAGCGCCGGGTGCCTACCTGGCAGCCGCGCCATCGGCGGGAACGCGCCCTGCAGACGTTGGCTCATTTTCAGCGCTTTTGGGACTGGCAACTTGACCAGCGTTCCCTGCGCCACCCCACCGAGCTGACCCTGCAAGATGTGCGTAGCTACCAGGCCGAGCGCAGCGCCCAAGGCAAACAAGCCAGCACCATCAACAATACGCTGCACTGCATCCTGGGCCTGTTGCGTGATTTGGCAGAGCAGGGAGAGCCTGTCGATGCCAGTGTGTTTCGCCTGCGGCCTGTGTCCCGCGCCCAAAGCCTCCCCCGGCACTTGGGCGAAGCCGAGAGCCAGCAATTGGAAGCGCATATGCGCCATCGGCTGGGCAGCCCGGACCCGCTGGTTCGCCTGGAAAACGCGTGTTACTTTGTGTTGGCTCACACCGGGTTACGCGCCAGCGAGTGTGTGGCCTTGCAAGGGCAAGACCTGGATCTGGTCGGCATGCGCCTGGTCGTGCGTCAGGGAAAAGGTCACAAAGACCGCGTCGTGTACCTCTCGGAGATCACGGCCCAGGCGATTGCCTGCTATCTGGACGGGAAGCCACCTACTTCAGCGGCTCCCGTGTGGATCAGGCCCGATGGCAAACCCATCACCTACGATTGGCTGCACCATCATATCCGAGCCGTGGGACAGGCAGCCGGGGTATCCCAGCTGACCCCCCACCGACTACGCCATACCCTGGCCACCCGCTTGCTGAACGTGGGCATGGACATCACACGGCTTCAGAAATTACTGGGGCATGAGTACATCGGCACCACCATGATCTACGCTCGAGTGTCGGACAGCACCGTTGAAGCCAATTACCGCCAGGCGATGAGTCAGATCGAGGCACAGCAGATGCCGTTGTCCGACACGCCCATACCGGCGGTGGAGTGGCCGACGTCCCAGCCAATCCATCTCCCTGGTCATTATGCAGTTGTTAAGGCGGAACTTGACAACTCAGTATAATTAGCACC